>NZ_LT629777.1:4800000-5400000 GCF_900105475.1 Pseudomonas asplenii
ACGCCCGCTCGTCTCATTCTATCGGGCAGAGTATTACGGCGCTGGTCGAAAACCTGATAGAAAAAAGCGTCGCGGCCCCGAAACTCGAACACGATTTCCGATACTTCAAGAAGCATCGGATCAAAAGCTTCATCGAAGACCGTCTGGCTGAGCCAGAATTGACTCTTGAGCAAATAGCCACATTTGAAGGGTGCTCAATACGCACGCTCCATCGCCTTTTTGAAGATGAGCTGGGCTGCAGTCTGAGCGAATACATCTGGCAACGAAGGCTCACACGCTGCGCAGAGGATCTTCGCAATCCTGATCTGTCTGATCAGTCGATTACTGATGTGGCCTTGTCATGGGGTTTTGTCAGCAGCTCTCATTTCAGTCGAGCGTTCAAGGCCTCGTTTGGCATGACCCCACGGTTGTTCCGGGAAACCAGTTGAGGTAAGGAAAAATATCAAGCGAGGAGGGCTGGTCTGCTCAACCGGACAACCCAGTCAGGGCGAATCAAAAATAAAGTAAAATACTTTATTGACTAAAATATATTATCGGATAATTATTTCTGGGCATCTGCTCGCATGCAGAGTCATTTCCAGGGTTATCCCGATGAGTCATAAAACCCCGTCCTCACTCGCGACGCTATACGTCGAGGCCAACGAATCGTCAATCTCCACCGGAGTGGCACCTGTGCTGATGCAGGGGTTCCCCGCCGAGCCGAAACATCGGGTTACGTGGCACAACTGGATGCGTGCGCCCTTCAATCAGTGGGGCTTCCGTCACCTCGCTCGCTTGCGCCCCAGTATTGATGTGGCGGCGGGTCCAGGGCCTGCCTGTCCGCTCAAGGAGGCGCCCACAGCGCTGGATCAGCTGTTTTTCGACAGCGAATGTGGGCTGAGCATCAGCGTTATCGAGCACCTTGTCGCCAGCCAGA
The DNA here is from genome assembly GCF_900105475.1 of Pseudomonas asplenii. NCBI lineage: Bacteria > Pseudomonadati > Pseudomonadota > Gammaproteobacteria > Pseudomonadales > Pseudomonadaceae > Pseudomonas > Pseudomonas asplenii. The sequence goes on from NZ_LT629777.1 coordinate 4,800,917, forward strand.
CCGACGCCTTCCTGGTGATGCAGGGCGACACGGTGTTATTCGAACGCTACTTCAATGGCCAACTCGCCAGCGACCGGCACATCATGTTTTCGGTGACCAAGTCGTTGATCGGTACATTGGGCGAACAACTGGTTTCCAATGGCGTGCTCAAACCCGAACTGCCAGCGGCGTACTACGTTCCAGAACTGGCGGGCAGCGCGTTTGGCGATGCCACCGTGCGCCAGTTGTTCGACATGGCGGTGGGTATCGACTACAGCGAGGTGTATGACGATCCCAATTCAGAAAGCTCGCAGTATGGTTATGCCTGTGGTTTTCAACCTGCCCCGGCGCAATACGCCCAGTTCGATTCGTTGTACCAATACTTGCCGTCTCTCAAGAAGCGCGGCCGCCACGGTGGTTTTTTCCATTATGTGACAGCCACCACCGAAGCATTGGCGTGGGTCATGGAGCGCGCCTCGGGTAAGGCGTGCAGCCAAATGCTCGAGGCGATCTGGGGTCGCTTGGGTTGTGACCGCGACGGCTATTTCATGGCCGATCCTTGGGGTCGTAACGTTGCCGGGGCAGGTTTCAGTGCCACCTTGAGAGACATGGCGCGTTTCGGTCGCCTACTGGCAAATGACGGTCGTCACGACGGGGTCGAGTTGCTGTCTCCCGATACCGTGGCCCGTATCGCCGCAGGTTCAGACCCGGCTGTCTACGCGCAAAACGCGGAGTTCTCCAGCTGGACACCGGGGGCGTCCTATTGCAGCCAGTGGTACGTGTTCAACGACCACAGCCAAGCCCTGATGGCCGGTGGGATTCACGGCCAGTACCTGTTCATCGACAAACCGTCCGACGTGGTGATCGTCAAGCAATCATCACTCACCGATGCGGTCAGCCCGTTCGATAACGACAGCGTGCGCATGCTGCGCGCGATCGCCGCGCACCTGAGTGACTGAGCCACGCCCAACAACAAGAGTCATGCGTTCTATTCACCTGGCTTGCCCAGGTGTTGGCGGCGCCCTGCGTCGCCATTCACTGCCCTGTAACAACAATAATTTCACAGGAGCTTCGTATGGTTTTCAGCAAGCGTTTTCCCCGAGCGCTGTTAGCGCTCGGCTTACCCTTGACCACCCCCGTGGCGCTGGCGGGCTACACCTTTGAGGACGGCAACCTCAAGGGTGAAGTCAATCTCACGGTGGGCGGGGCGACGCTGTTTACCCGTGGCGTCAACTTCGGCAGCGGCCAGGTTGATGCACGCAGCGGTAAAAACGGCGGCGCCAGGATCAACTGGCAAGAGGTCTACCTGAAGCCGGGAGTCAAACTTGAGTACGCGCTGCAACCGGATTTCAGCCTGTTGGCGGGCGGCTCCCTGGTGGCTGCGAGCACGTTCGGCGATGGCGATGCGGGTGGCTTCACTCGCAGCTCCGACGGCAAGGCCGCAGCCGAAGAACTCTACGGCGGTTTTCGCGCCGGCGAATGGAAACTCACCGCCGGCCGCCAGAACTACATGATCGGTACGGGGTTCATCGTCATGGACGGTAACCTTGACCAGCACAAGGATGGGGCTTACTGGCTCGGCCCGCGAACTGCCTTCAAGGATTCGGCGATCCTGGCCTGGGATCATGGCGCGCTGAAGTCTCAGGCCTTCACCTTGCGCACCGATGATGACTTGGGCGATTTCCGCATGACCGGCGTCAACCTGGATTACAACCTCGATGACCAGGTAACGCTGGGGGCGATGGCCATGAAAGTCAACGCCCTCGGCCCCAGAGGCAGCACGCTTCCGCGCCGCCGCGACGGGATGCAGGTGTACAACCTGCGGGCGCTGAACGCCAAGGTTCCCGGTTTGGAAGCGCTGACGCTGAATGGCGAATACGCGCTGGAGCGCGGCAGCGGCGAGGGCGTCGACTACGATGCCAACGCCTGGTACGCCCAGGCCGACTATGCGTTCGGCAGCGTGCCGCTGACGCCGGTCCTCGGCTACCGCTACGCGAGTTTTTCCGGTGATAGCAACCTCACCGATAACCGCCAGAAAGCCTGGGACCCGCTGAGTAAAGGCTTCGTCGACTGGAGCACATGGCTGGTCGGCGACGTGGTCGGCAACTACCTGCTGTTCAACAGCAACGAAAACGTCCAGCAGTTCTCCCTCAAGACCCACCTCAACGAAACCCTGACCCTCGGCGCGATTCACTACCAGTTCTGGCTGGACGAAAAAAACTACATGGGCGCACCGGTCAGCGATCGGCGTTTTGCTGACGAAAGTGTGGTTTTCCTCGACTGGACACCCACACCGTCGTTCTACACCTCGCTGTCCTATAACTGGGTCAAGCCACTGGCAGCCGCCAAACAGGTTTTCGGCAATGACCAGAAGTTCAGTGCGCTGGAACTGTATTTCACCTATCGCTATTAAGTGCTGCGAGCCATCGCGGCCGCGCTGGAGTGTGTTGATCATGAACAGATTTTTGCGTAACACCTTACTGGGTAGTCTCGCATCGTTGCTCATCAGTGGTTTTTGCCTGGCTGAAGAGCGCACCGTACGCATCTACAACTGGATCGAATACCTGCCACCCGAGGTGCTCAAGAGTTTCCAGGAAGAAACCGGCATTCGTCCGATTTATGACGTGTTCGATAGCGCCGAAACCATGGAGTCCAAGCTGCTGACGGGCAACTCCGGGTATGACGTGGTGTTCCCCGGAAGCGCCAACCTGGGGCACTTGATTACGGCCGGCGCCGTGCAGCCGCTGGACCGTAAGCAGTTGCCGAACTGGCAGCACCTGGACCCGCAGTTCATGCAATCCCTGGAAGCCGTGGGTGACACCGGCAACCGCTACGCCGCACCTTACCTGTGGGGCACCACGCTGATCGGCTACAACGTCGACAAGGTGCGCAAAGCCCTGGGCCCTGATGTGCAGATGAACAGCTGGGACATCATCTTCAAAGAAGAAAACCTCGCCAAGCTTGCCAGCTGCGGCGTCGGCTTCCTCGACGCCGGCAACGAGATCCTGCCGATTGCCTTGCACTACAAGGGTCTTGACCCCAATAGCCAGAAGCGCGAGGACTATGCGCAGGCCCAGGCCTTGATGATGAAGATTCGCCCTTACATCACCTACTTCAACTCGTCGCGCTACGGCATGGACCTGGCCAACGGTGATATCTGCCTGGGCGTGGGCTGGTCCGGTGGTGTCGCACTGGCCACGCGACTGGCAGATGCCGCCGGCAAGGGCGTCAAGGTCGAGATGGCACTGCCCAAGGAAGGCGCACCGATGTGGGCGGACGTGATGATGATCCCGGCCAATGCGCCCGATAATGCCGAGGCCCATGCGTTCATCAATTACATCCTGCGCCCGGATGTGATTGCCCGCATCAGCAACAAAATCGGCTATCCCAATCCGAACAAGGACGCCACCGCGCTGGTGGACGCCAGCATCCGCAACAACCCCAACATGTATGTGCCGGACGAAGCGCGCAAGACCCTGTTCGCCCTGGAGCCGGTCCCGGCCGCCGCGGAGCGTATCCGGACCCGTACCTGGACGGCCATCAAGAGCAACCGTTGATCAGTAGGGCCCGGTGCATGCGCGCCGGGCTTGGAGTTTGCCATGACTGAACGGATGGATATTGTCCCCGACTTGCAGTGGGTGCTGACCCTTCGCGTCGCGATAGGGCCAGGTTTGATGCTGGGCGCCAGCGTTGAAGGCCTGCGTTGCAACTACCCGATTGTGGGCGGGGATTTCGATGGCGTCGGTATCAGAGGCCAGGTCCTGGCGGGCGGAGAAGATTGTTTTCTTTTGCGCCAGGACGGCATCGGTCAACTGGATGCCCGCTATAGCCTGAGGACCGACGCAGGCGAGGTGATCAACATCCGTAACAGGGGTGTGCTGACCATGACTGAGTACGGACGCCAGCTGGAGCGCGACGGCCAATGGCCGATTCCTGAGGAGGAGTACCGTTGCACCTGCACGCCGATATTCCACGTGCCCCAGGGGCGGTTGGACTGGCTCACCCGTTCAAGTTTTATCGGCCTGGTGCATTACCCGTGCGCCGACCAGGTGGTGATTCGTTGCTATCGCTTTTATTGAGGCCCGACCTTGCAAGCTGTCAGGCCTGCATGCCGTAGAACAGCAGCTCGGTGATACGCCTGACCTGAGTGGAGTGCGCGTCGATATCCGGGTGTTCCTGGTTCACCAGCCTGAACAGCTGCAGGTGCGAATAGTCGTTCAACAGGAACGCGGCCAATTCCACATCGAGTTGTGGGCGCAGCTTGCCGGCCCGTTGCAATTCCCGCAGCAGCTCGCTGATTTCGGCCCTGAGCGCATCGTTCATGGCGCGATAGCCAGCAGGCAGTTCATTATTGCCGCCGAACAGGATAAGCGGCAGCAGTTCACGCCACAGGCTGGGGTGCATGACTTCTAATGCATAGCCGGTAAGAAGACGTTCGAGGTGGCAGAGCGCCTCAACCGGGTCGTCTATTTCGTGGATCCGGCTGCGGGCGTCGGTGATCGCGCGTTGATCGGCGTGGTGCAGGATTTCCAGGATGATTTCCTGCTTGTTGCCGAAGTACTTGAACACCGTCGGTGGCGACACGCCGGCCTGGCTGGCGATCTGTTCGATGGTGGTGTTCTGGAAACCCTGGCGCTCAAACAGCTCGACCGCAGCCTTGCTGATCGCTTGGCGCCGTTCGGCTTTTTGACGTTCGCGCAGTCCGCTCACAGGAGATCCTTTTTCACGAGTAAAAAGAAGGGCGTGCGTCGCCCCGATATCCCTGCAAAATACTTAAATGGGTAAAACCTTTAAAGCACTATTTGCAATTTCAGGAGCTAACCGCTGATGCGGCCGCACGCATCCCCAGCAAATAACTGTCCACTCCGAATCCGCAGATCTGGCCTTTGACAATCTCGGCAAACACCGACTGATGGCGGAACGCTTCGCGAGCGTGGATGTTGGACATGTGCAGTTCCACTACCGGCACCGTCAGAATCGCCAGGGCATCGCTGATGCCGTAGCTGTAGTGAGTCCAGGCACCGGCGTTGATCAGCGCGTAATAGAACGAACCGGTGCCCGCGATGATGAATCCGATGACCAGCGGCGTAGTGATTCCGGAAAGATTGGCGCCGATGATGGTGCTGGCATCAACAGCCCGGCGTTGCGCGCGAGGCTCGCTAGACCACATGACAGGCAGCAGCATCGACCGATGGTTTCCCATGGCTTGCCAATGGGTTAAGTTTTATGAATTGGTACTCGGAGCAAATACATGACCTCAGTCGACCGTGCAGTGCTTGAAGACCTGGCCCCAGAAGGCGTGCTGCGTGCCGCGATTAATTTCGGCAACCCGGTTTTGGCTCAACAGGGGCAGGGAGGTGCGCCTCAAGGCGTATCGGTGGAATTGGCCAAGGCGTTGGCTCGGGAGCTGAACGTGCAGCTGGAAATGGTCACCTTCGACGCCGCCGGCAAAGTGTTTGCCGCGCTGGAGGAGGGCGTATGGAACGTGGCGTTTCTAGCCATCGAACCGGTTCGCGAAGAGCAGATCGCGTTCAGTGCCCCTTACGTCATTATCGAGGGGACTTATCTGGTGGCCGCTGATTCGCCGTACCAGCATGTTCGAGATCTCGACCGATCCGGGGTCAGCATTGCCGTGGGCAAAGGCGCCGCGTATGACCTGTTTCTATCTCGCACACTCAAGCATGCGCAGCTCGAACGCGCGGCAACATCGGCGGCTGCCGTCGATCTGTACATCGAACAGTCTCTGGATGCGGCAGCAGGAGTCAGGCAGCCGCTGGAGGAGGTTGCCGCCAACAACCCCGCCTATCGCGTACTGGAAAGCGCTTTTACTTCAATCCGGCAGGCAATGGCCGTTCCTCGAGTTCGTGAAGCAGGGGCGGCCTATGTGCGCGATTTCGTCGAACGCAAAAAGGCCGAGGGTTTTGTTCGTGCAGCCCTGGATGATAACGGCCAGACGGATGTGACGGTTGCGCCGTTGGCATGAGACAAACAGCGGCGAGCCCCGCCTGAGTGGCTGAGCGTGTTTCGCACAGCCGGGGCCAAAAGCCCGGGCTGTCTCCTAAGTTGACGTCACGGCGGTGGCATCGCACCTGATGCCTGACCTGCGCAAGTTTGGCTACCTGGATGGGAGCGGCCAAGTTGAGCAACAGACTGGGCTCAAGAGTCTGCGCCCTGACAGCAGTAGTGTCGCACAAGCACCGAACGGCTAAAGCGAGCCTCTGAACACTGCGCTGGCGGTTCTTTTGAAGTACACCGAGAGTCGCTGGCTGTGTTTATTTGCGAGGCTTTCTGCCACGGCCGAGCAATCAGCCTGCACATGATTTTCCGGTATCACATGCCGTCGTCAGGCTGCTCGGTTCGCGTCTGCTTTGCGTCTAATTTCAACGTTTGTGCGAAAGCTGTGTCGCTAAGGGGATCCGGGGAGCTGAATTCCAGGGTCGAAATTGTGGGGGCTACTGTAAGGCCCGGGGCGCGTGGCTTGGAGCATTTGTCTGCTTGGTGTTGCAGGTCTTTGGGGGCTTCAGGGTGCGTGTATTTCCGATGGAAACTGCGACTCGTTGAGCGTTGAAAATACGGAAAGTGTCCTGATTATGGGGTTCGCCGTGCGCACAGGAAGGTGTCCGCATTAGATGCAAAAAACCTGGAGGCGTTGGATTTACTGGCTTACAGGGGGCGTTTGGGAAATCCCCCAGATTACTCGAGTGTCCAGATAGCGCAGAAAACCGGAGCAACGGTTCAAACGAGCGTTTATTGACGAGACCCAATGGAATCAAGAGTTTTCGGGAAGCGCTCGGAGGCATAAGTGTCCGCATTTCTACGGTTTGCTGGCGTTTGGAAGTAACCCCGAGACGCTGGAGGCCTTGTGGGCTGGGGGCTGCGGGGGGATCAGGGGCAGGAGTGTCCGGGATTCGCGACGGCTACACCAGAAGCGGTGATACGTTTGCGAAAGGAATAGAATCGTCTACTCCATTGATTTATATAGACTTCTAATCATCTATTTGCAAATTATTGGAATATGCCTGGTGTGTTTCTACAGTTTTTAGCAAATCTCGTAGACGTTTCTCCGCCTTAATGAAATTTCCGATTGGCGTTTCTATCCGTTTCTGAACAGGTACGGGGGCCCTTGGGGATTCCGAAACCTGGTCAGCCTCTTCTGTCTTCATGTAGGTTCGACGTGTCGCCACCCTTCAAAAATGAAGCTCACGACGCCCGTAGCCCCTTAATACCCGAACGACATGACATGGCTTATATTGGCTTAGATGGAGGTCAGGATCGGCAATACGCGACGGCGGCCTTGTACAGCAGGGTCTGAACCAGACTACCAGCCCTAGGGGTGAGGCCCTGAACGTAAGCGTCCGGGGACGGCATATTGAGATGGGTTTGTAATCCTTTAGGATTGAGGTCTCAGCATGGGATACCAGGTTCGTCTCGCCACGAGCAGAGATGCTGCAGCTCACTACTATTAGAGAGGCGCGATGAGTTTGTATGAGAAGCAAGCGCGTTATCGTCGTTTGCATAGTGAACAGTCTGCCTGGCGCTTGCTGCGTGCAGATTCGGCACCGATTATCCTGGCGTTCATCGACAGCCTGTTTGCTGACGAACAAGAGGTGTTGTTCGCACGTGCAAAAGCCGCCCTTGAGGCGGAGTTGCCGACCTGGCAGGGAGCGTATGGCATGCAAGACAACGCCAACTCGCACCTGCGCAACTGGATCCATGCCGGCTGGATGCGTGAGCATGATGACCACCTGACCCGTACTGACGCCTTTCATCAGGCACTGCGATTTGTCGAGGGTCTTGAGAGCAGGGATACCACGACATCTGCCACCCACCTACGCCGAGTCCAAGACGCTGTACGAGACCTAGCAGTCGCTCTCAACCCGAGTGCTGAAGAGCGTTTGCTCGTACTGCGTGAACGGATGGCAGAACTGAGTGAAGAAGTCATGCGGCTGGAAGCAGGCATCGTGCCCGAGCTATCCAGTGCCGAACAGCGTGAGCGAGTACGCGGTGTCTACCAGATGGCCTCCGGGCTAACCGGTGATTTTCGCCGGGTTGAGGATGACATCCGTCAACTTGACCAAAGCATCCGTGTTCAGATGATCGAATCGGAAGGCGGTCGTGGCCTGGTCATCCAGAACCTTCTCGATAATGAAGATGCACTTTTGCAGACCGATGCTGGTCAGGCGTTTGACGGCTTTTTCAGGCTCCTCTGCGACGAGAACAGGAGCGTAGAATTCCGTGAGCAAATCCGGTCAATTTTGAATCGTCCGACTGCCAGATCCCACCTGAATGCACAAGAAATCCGTTTTCTCACACATCTGGTGCGTGAGCTGAGTAGCGAAAGTCAGCGGGTAATTTCGATACGTCGCCGCACCCAGGAAAGCCTCAGGGCATTTGTCGAGGCTGGTGCTCAGAGCGAACGCAGGGCAGTCGAGCAGGTGTTGCGCCAACTGGAAAAACTGGCAGTCACCTTTAAGGATCAAGACATTGGCCCACGCACCTCACTGAAGGTATATGTAGCCAGCGGGCCATTCTCGGTTAGCTCGCCATCGAGCATTCGACTGATGCAACCGCAAGCCAGCCTGGATACCAGCAAGGTGGTTCCGCAAAGTAACCAGACCACTGTGAGTGACACCATTCTTGAGTGTTTAGAGGCTGTGCAGATTCAGGAGGTGGCCGAAGCCATGCGCGACCTGCTGAAAAGCCAAGGGCCGATGAGCTTGGCTCAGATCGCCGAGTTGCGCCCTATTCAGGGCGGGCTTGAGGAGTTGGTCGCCCTTGTCCGCATCGCTAAAGCCATTGAAGCGGTTTCCCTCGAGGGCGTCGAGCATCTGGTGGTCGCTGACCGACAAGGTCAGACCATACGTGCCAAAATTCCCGTGCTACTCCTGAGCGCCGACCAGTTCCCGGAGAATTTAGAGAGCCTTCCCCTATGAACCGTGAAGACCAAAACAACGATGCTTTGGCACCGTCGCTCTTCGACACTTACCGCCAGGTGGCAGTCACTGCCCTGGCCGATACAGGACACCGGGAAGAAGGACTGGCAAAGCAGGAGGAGCCCGGCGAACTTGACGAAGTGGCCGTCCAACCTGAATCACAGGTTGTCCACGACATCATGCCAGCGGAGGCTCGTCGGGCCCTGAGGCTGCTATTGAACACGGGTGTTGTGCGGGCGGAAAAGAAACGCTTGGCTTTTGAAGCGCTCTGCCAGCACCGAGCACTCATCGCCGCTCATCTGGCCAACATGTTGCTGTGTATGACGCTAGACCAGAAAGCAGGCATTGCTATCCTTATCGAGCAGGACTTGAGCGAATCCGAGTTCGAGGATCTGACAGACGAGGATGGCTCAAGCCTAGTTGGAAAACGCACTATGCCGCTTTACGACACCTTGGTGCTGCTGGTGTTGCGCAAGTACTACCAGGAGCGGGAAGTCATTGGTGAGAACAAGGTGATGATCGATGTCGACACCATCGCCGAACTCATGACCCCTTTCTTGAAGCTCACCAACAGCAGCGCTCTTGAGCGCAAGACCCTCAATGGCTCTATAGCTAAGCTGCGCGAAAAGCGCCTGCTGGCGAATGTGCGCGGCGACGGTGAGCGATTGGAAATCACCCCGGTCATTCGGTACGTGGTCAATGCCGACTTCCTGAATACCCTGCTAAGCGAGTACCAGCTGCTGGCCGAACGGGGGAGTGTGATGGGTCAACAGGAGGTAGAAGACGATGTCTGACACGACCAATACCAGCTTTGGCGATCTATTCTCTACAGGACAGATCCGCCTAGCGGAGATCTCGGCTTACAACTGGGGTTCCTTCCACGGGTTACACACGGCAGTGATCGACCCTGAAGGTACCCTGATCACCGGTGATAACGGTGCGGGTAAGTCGACGCTCATCGATGCGCACATGGCACTGCTCAACCGACCTGGGCAAACGTCATTCAACATCGCAGCCTCGCAAGGTGATCGTTCAGATCGCAACCTGATGTCCTATATTCGCGGCAATTACGGGACAGCCCACGACGGTTCTCAAACCCTCAACCTGATGAAGCGCGATGGCGCCACCATGACCGCCTTGCGTGCCCTATACCGGGCCGACGACGGCTCCGAGATAACGTTGGTTTCCATGTTCTGGATTCGCCAAGCCGGCGCCTCCATGACTGACCTCAAGCGTTTCTACCTGGTAGGTAAGCGGAATGTCAGTCTGGAAGTGCTCCTGCAGCAGTTTGGTTCCAACAACGTGCGCCAGCTCAAGCAGTATGTCGATGACGACCCAATGCTTAAGCACTTCGACAACAGTTTTTCTGCGTACCAAGAGTATTTCACTAGGCTGCTACGCATGGAAAACTCCAATGCGCCGGCGCTGCTGCAGCGTGCATTGGGTCTGAAGAAGATTGATGACCTGACAGCGCTGATCCGTGAACTGGTGCTGGAGCCAAGCAAAGTTCGCGATCTGGCTACTGGGGTTGTTAAGGAATTCGACGATCTGATCGCCGTCCACAATGAGCTGGATACAGCTAAGCAGCAAAAGGAGGTGCTGAGCATCCTGCCAGACCATAACCGGAACTATGAGAGTTCCTTGGAGGAGCAAGGGCAGGTCAATTCAGAGGCCGCTGGGTTGACTGCATTCTTCGGTGAGCAGGGCAACCGACTCTGGGGACTGCGCTGTGAAGATCTGGATCGTTCGCTGGATGACCTGACGTCGGACGGTAAGCGTTTGGCTGAATCGGTGTCGCAGAATGAGGAGCGTGTAACCTCGCTTTTACACGCCTACCAGCAGCAGGGCGGTGATCGCCTTGATAGCCTGCGGCGTGAGGTTGAGGATGCGGAGAGGGGCTTCCAGACCACGACCAATAAGGCCCATGACTACCAGAAGGACACTCGTGATCTTGGGCTTGCTGAAACGCTTACCGCGAGCGCCGTGCGGGACAACATCGCTTCGGCCAAAGCTGTCCTGGTTGATTTACCCGCTCAGATTGACGATGCGAAGAATGCTTTCGGCGAGTCGCGGGGCGCTCTCTCGGGCATTACCCAACAGATAAAGAACCTGCAGGCCCAGATCAGTGAAATTGAGAAGCGGCCCAACTCCAACATTGACGCCGCGTTTCAGCGCCTGCGGGACGAAATGGTTGAGAGCCTGCGACTCAACAAAGATGGCGTCGTCTTTATCGGTGAGCTGCTCGACGTGCGCAGTACCGAAGCGCGTTGGCGCGGTGCTATTGAGCGGGCGCTTGGGGGCCACCGGACAACGTTGCTGGTGCCCGAAGACAAGTTCCGCATGGTTACCGGCTGGGTAAACAGCCGACACACCGGCCTGCATGTTCGTGTCCAGGTTGTCAGCAAGACCGAGCGCAACCCGGAGTTCCTCGGCGGCGGGTTCCTACGCAAACTAAAATGGAAAGAACATCCGTATCGCGACTGGCTAAAGCGCCATCTGGCGCGTTTCGACCTGCACTGTGTGGATTCCACAGAAGTGCTCAATGATACCCCTTACTCCATGACCCGCGAGGGCCTGGTGCACATGGAAAAGGGGCGTTTTGAGAAGAAGGACGGGACACGCGTCGACGATAAAAAGAACTGGTACCTCGGATTCAACAACCTCAGCCGACTGGCGGCACTCCAGGAAGAGGGGGAGCGCCTGCGGGAAGGCCTCGATTCCGCCCGATCCGATGAATCTGTAAAGCGTCAGGAAATGGACATCCTGGTGGCCTCTGAGGCCATCTGGAAACGTGTGGCTCAAACCCTGTGGGATCAAATTGACGTCACCTTGGCAAAGCAACACCTGGACACCCTAAAGAACGACCTTGCGGCCCTCAATGCTCCGGACAGCGATCTGAGTAAGGCCAAGGCGCTGCTTGAACTGGCTAAAAAAGAGCTCCAGGAAATCCGCACTGCGCAAAACCAAAATGCCAGAGCGGTCGGTGGGTTCGAGTTGGAGATCCGGCAGGCCAACAAAAGTCGTCAGGTCTCAGCCCTTGCTGCCAGTGCAGGCTTGGCAGACGCTGTGCGCCAGTCATTGTCCCTGCGTGTTGGCATTCTTACCTTGGAACATCTGGATAAACTCAATCAACTGGAGAAAACCCAGCGAGAGTTCCTAGATGATGCACTGAACTCGATTGGCAAACGAGCAAATCACTACAACGGCCGCATGATCGCGATCATCAACAGTTTCAAGACAAAGTGGCCGTTGGTTGCCAATGACTGGTTGACGACTATCGAGGGGCGCCAGGATTACATCGACTACCTCGACAAGCTTAATAACGAGGGTCTGCCCGATCTGGTTGAGCGCTTCCAGCAGCGTCTAAACAACAATACCACCCAGTCCCTGGGCCGCATGCAACGGGCCATTGATGACGAGCGTGAGGACATTCAGGATCGTATCGCCACTATCAACGAAGTGCTGGAGCGTACTGAGTTCAACCACGGCACGTTCCTGCGGCTGAAACATGAGGATGAACACTACGCGCATGTCAAAGAATTCACAGCCTTACTGGGCTCGGTTCTTAAACATGCCTCAAGCGTTGATCACGAGGCTAGGTTCCTCGAGCTTTGCAGTCTGATCAGCAAGCTGGAAAAGGCTACCAATTCAGCCACTGCCATTAACCTGGAGAGTCAACGCCTCTTGGATTCGCGCTACCGCATGACGTTCTATGCCAACGAAATCGTGAAGGAAACCGGCGCCGTGCGTGATGTGCTTCGCTCATCTTCAGGCAAGTCCGGTGGGGAGAAGGAGTCGTTTGCCGGCATCATCGTGGCTGCCAGTCTGGCCTATGTGTTGACCCCGGATGGTGCTCCGCACCCGATGTACTGCACCGTTTTCCTGGATGAGGCCTTTTCCAACACTGCCGATAAGGTGAGTCGCCGCGTGCTGCGGGTATTTCGTGAGCTTAAGATTCACGTCAATTTGATTACACCCTACAAGAACCTGAACCTGGCTCGTGATTCAGCCCGCTCTCTGATCATCGCCGAGCGTAAGATCGATGGCCATGAAAGTCGCCTGAGCCAGATCACTTGGGATCAACTTGACCAGCAAAGCGCTGAACGCCGGGAAGCTAAGCAAACCCAATTGGCCGGGGTCGCTGAAGGCCTGGGCATTCAGATGGAGCAACTCTAATGCGCAGTTGGGGGCGTTTGCCAACCGATGTCATGCGCGAGGTCGAGCGCCTTGAATGGGATAACGCAACTAATCTACGGGGGCGACTGCAGGGCACGCGGCGCTTTCCGATCAGCTTGACGCTTAAGCCACCAGCGGCTGGCGATGCATTGATGGACATTGACCACTTCCACAACTGGGTCAATGCATGGCGGCAATGGAGCAAGCAAAGTCAGGTTAAGTGGGTAACCCGCAGGTATCGAGTGGTGGGTGATGTCGAGGTACCGGAGCGGCTTGACCTTGGGAATGTTAAAGAGTTGATTGAAGCCATCGGGCCAGCAGCCGTCAAGCGTTCCCATATCTGGGCGGCTCTCATGGAACCCCTGCTGGCAGTGGATCGAAATCTGTATGACACCCTTATTCGCCAGATTCTTGTGGTCGAGCAAATGAGTCATCGTACTGCTCAGCAGATGGCTAAGGTACTGCCACAGTTGCGTAAGGGTATTGGGGCTGGGTATTTCCTGCGGGGGGTGCCTGTGCAAGGGATTGATACCAAATTTCTGGAAACGTACAACCCTCTGCTGACCACCTTGCTTGATGTCATCCACAGCGGGGAACTGAGTGAAGCCGGTGGGCTGGATGCCTGGCTCGGCTGCCTGCCAACCCCGAGTAACTGGCTCTATATTCGACCCCTGTGCCCAGAGGTTAGGCAACAAATGGGGGGCTTTTCTGTAATACAGATTCCTCTTGAACAGTTTCTTGAGCAACCATTGCCTGGCCGCAGGGTGTTGGTAGTGGAGAACACCAAGCCAGGCTACGCCTTGCCCGAACTGCCCGAAACAGTCGCCATCTTTGGCGGTGGGCGGAACACCCAATGGCGTATCGCTCCATGGCTTGCCGAGCGGGATGTAGCATATTGGGGAGACATCGACAGCTGGGGGCTCACAATCCTTGCTCACGCCCGGCAGGCACTGCCAGGGATTACGGCCTTGATGATGGATCACGAGACCTTAATGGCGCACATGGATTTTGCCGTGGAGGAGCCGCGCTCAACGAGCCTTCCTGCTATTGGTTTGCATGCGGAGGAGCGTATGCTGTTTGAAGGTCTTATCAAATCTGAGCAAAGCATTATCCGTTTGGAGCAAGAGTACCTTGCCCAGGATTATGTTTTGTCCAAACTCTACAACTGGGCGAATGGCTGCACCACGAAATCGTAATAGTCGTCTCCAACGCAACCCGCGTTTGAGTCCGGAAAGGCTTGCTATTTCGCCTGTCAGGGCCGGAAAAATAAGGTGGCCATACAAAGTAGTGAGCTAGGTTGTCGCAACAAAGAATTTCTTCTCCACCAGCTCGATGAAAAATGGAGTTTTGTCGTTCGCAATCAGCTTTACTAGGTCAAGTATGAAGGCTGGCTTACTTTTGTAGATCTTCGTCGATTTCAGATCATTGCTTTGTATCCGATGCTTGAGCTTCAGTGCGCTGATGTCAGCCTCGAACTGCGTTAGATCTTTGATGCCAAGGCATCCCAGTCCAAAGTAGGGCTGCCCGCCGTAACTCAGGGTTTCGCCCCCTAGAATTAGATCGCCCGTATTGCCAGATTCGTCAATGAAGTACGTTATTTCAGTGTTGTCTTGGATCATCTGATCGCTCATGTCGTCTCCCCCCGCTTCGTGGCTGCCTAGCCAAAATGGTCACTACGCTCTCGACATGCGCATCAAGCGCTCGGCTTGGAGTGGAACGCCGGCCGGGAGAGTAGAGCTATGCTGGGAGTTCGACAATGCCTAATTGGTCTGACGTCCACGCGGTTTTCCTTGCAGCCTCGCCAACCTTATGGCTGGAGCAGGCTGACCATTTGACCAGTAGTTGCAGTAGGGGGCACTTGCCGTCGGCCTTCATCGCGGGATGTTGTGCTGTGGAAGATCGGACTTGAATTGCTGGAGCTCGGCCGACAGGCATAGCGATTTGGAGGCGCTGAAACCTTGGCGTTAATGGGTGGCACTTATGCATCTGATCCGTGCCATAAGGGCCGTTGGAGGGGGCCAAAAGTGGGCGGGAAGGATCGATACCTGCATCGCTGGAAAGGACATGCTCTACGAAACAAATCAAGCTTTATGAGCACCACAATATGATTCAGACTCACCGCACCAGTTCTGCCCACTGTTGATGATTGAGTCGCTATTCATGGATGACGCCGCCACCCCTTCAGATATTTTGCCCCGCCTTCAACGGCGTTTTTCAAGGTAGTTGTCGCGTCACCGTCTAACTATGCTGCTCTTTTCTCGACTGGCTGCTCCCGATCAGGGTTCAACAGCACCGTACCCATCGGCTCCCAGTTTCGCGTCTGTCCAGACCAGCGTTCTGGGCTTCTCTCCCGGGCTTGCTCGTACAGCTCATGACGCCGAGCCAGGATCTGATGATCCTGACCACGGTGCCGTTCGGCCGGGGTCACAAAGCGGATTCGGCTGTGCCGGTGCTCGTGGTTATACCAACGCATAAAGTCCCTGACCCAGGCGCGTGCGGCGTCCAGGCTGGCAAAGCCATCTGCCGGCCATTGCGGGTAGTATTTCAACGTCCGAAACAGTGATTCCGAGTACGGGTTGTCATTGCTCACTCGCGGTCGGCCACGTGACGGCGTGATGCCCAGCTCATGCATTTTGCTCAACAGCGTCAGCGATTTCATCGGTGCTCCATTGTCCGAGTGCAGCACCAGTGGCTCGTGCAAACACTGCTCGCCGATCACGCTACGTTGCAGTAGCGCAGCCGCCTTCTCACCGCTTTCTTCTTCGTAAACCTCCCAGCCCACGGCCTTGCGGCTGTAAATATCCTCGATCAGGTACAGGTAGTAATACTTTCCGCGCACCGGAGACGGCAGGTAGGTGATGTCCCACGACCACACCTGGTTCGGCCCTTTGGCGGCATACGTCGTCGGTGCCACGTGCCGCCTGGGGCGCTGGCTACGACCACGATGCTGCTGTTGGCCTGCCGCACGCAGCACCCGGTAAAACGTCGACTCCGACGCCAGATAGAGCTGCTGATCAGCCAACCTCGGTACGATCTGGCTCGGCGGCAAATGGCCGTAGCCCGGGCTGTTACACACGTTTAGGATCGCTTGTCGTTCGACCTCGCTCAGCGCATTGCGCGGCCTGGATCGTACCGTGGTCGTTCGGGCGTCTGCCTGAACCGCATCAGTTTCAGTCCAGCGCTGCACGGTTCTGAGCGAGAGACCGACTTCCTGGCAGGCCTTGATTTTCCGGGCGCCGGCCATCCGGGCTTCACTCAACCAGGTCACCAGTAATTGCCGTTCCGGCAAGGCGGTCAGTTGTCCTCGTTGTCGATCCCCCAGTAGTCGTTGAGCTTTTTTCGCAGCACCAGCAACGCGGCGGTTTCAGCCAGCGCCTTGTCTTTGCGGCGCAGCTCGCGCTCCAGTTCCTGGATGCGTTTCTTGTCCTTGCGGGCTTGCTCGCGATCGTCTTTTTGCTGGGCTTTGTCTGCCTTCTGGCCGTTGATGCAGGCTTGCCGCCAAGCCTTGATTTGCTCGGGGTACAGGCCTTTGCGACGGCAGTATTCAGCCAGTTCAATTTCGGACAAGCCGGCGGTTTCAAGGACGACGGCAAACTGGGCTTCGGCTGTCCAGTTCTGGGCCGATGGGATGTTCTCGGACACTGCGTTTCCTTCAGAGCGGGCCTTTCTGCGCCAGTTGGCCAATGACATGTCGCTGACCCCTTCGCGCCGAGCAACCTCGGCCATCGACAGGCTCAGTGGGGGAAGCAGCATTTTGAGCAATGCGGCTTTGCGTTCCGGTGAATAGTACGGCACGAACAGTCTCTTTCCGCCCCCGATCTGCGTTTTCAGGAAAATTCGGAGAGGCGACAACTATCCTGACACCGGGGGAAGGTGCGCCGGCTTGCTTGCTGGGTATCCTTTGTTTTTTCGTACTGCGTGATCGCCCCGACGACGCGACCTGGTTGACGGATGACGAAAAACGACTGGTGAAGGAAGACCTGGCAAAGGACGAAATTCCTGAGGAGCAGCACTCCAAGGGCGTTATGAGGAACATTCTTTGTAACCCGGTCAACTATTTAGTGGCTTACCTGTTTTTTACCGCAGCGTGCAGCAACTACCTGTTGTTTTTTTGGCTTCCCACGATGGTTAAGGACTCTGGTGTGAACTCCCTTGTAGATGTCGGTTTCCTGTCTGCGATTCCCCTGCTTTTCGGTTTTGTGGGGGCTATCGCATTAAGCTGGAGCTCAGACGTGTTGCGTGAGCGACGGTGGCATCTCGTGTTGTGCTTCGGTTTGATCAGCTTTGGTTTAGTGGCAGGAACCATCGCTCAAACGCTTCCCTGGATGCTGTTCTTCTTTGCCGTGGCGAGCTTTGGTACGGGTGCAAGCGGGCCTTTGATTTGGTCACTACCGCCTGGATATCTGGATCGTAAATCGGCCCCATTGGGAATCGCATTTATCAGCACGCTGGGTAACGTTGCAGGCTTCGTTAGCCCTCCGGTCCTGGGCTACATCAAGACGGTAACCGGGAGCTTGAACCTCGGAATTATCGGCATCGCGATGTTAGGGCTGGCTGGCGCCGTGCTTACGCTATTTGCACTATCCCCCGCAGTGGTAAAGATCAAAAAATCTATCGACTCACCGTCTACTGTTTGATCGTCACGCTAGAATTTCACATCGAATAATTCGATTGCTTTGGCGGCGACGTATTCAGTTATTAGCACGTACCAAGCATTGACTCGCCAACCGTATAGGCTTAGCTTGCATGCTAGCATTCCAATAAAAAGGTTCGTCTACGCGGACCGCACAAATGCCTTAGGGCAATGCACTCAGGAGGTCGAAGTGAAACAATCCCAAGAAGCGGATAAGTCTCAAGCTGCCGCAACAGAATCCAACACCACTGCCGCTCACGTCCTTGCCGCTGCACTGCGTCGTCATGATGTCACTCATGTGTTCGGTCAAGCCATTCCTGCCGCTTTCTTCGTTATTGCTCATGAATATGGTATCCGTCAGGTTGGTTACCGTACCGAAAACGCAGGCGGTGCAATGGCTGATGCCTATGCTCGTGTGAGTGGCAAAGTGGGTGTAGTGGCTGCGCAAAATGGTCCGGCAGCGACCCTATTGGTCGCGCCATTGGCGGAAGCATTGAAGGCATCAGTTCCAATGGTGGCGATCGTTCAGGACGTGCCTATGGGCATGACTGACCGCAACGCGTTTCAGGAGTTTGACCACGTCAGCCTTTTTCAGTCTTGTGCAAAATGGGTTAGACGTCTGACAGAGGTCAGCAGACTGGACGATTACATTGACCAGGCTTTCACTGCTGCATCCAGCGGCCGACCAGGGCCAGCTGTGCTTATTTTGCCAATGGATCTGCTGCGCAAGCCTGCTACATCCAGCCCGGCGCGCACCTCCAATCTTGGGCATTTCCCACTGGATCGCTTCGCTCCATCGTCGGAGGCTGTACAGCACGTTGCCAAGCTGATCGCAGGCGCCAAGCGACCGATTATCGTAGCCGGTGGTGGTGTGCATCTCTCTGGAGCGACGGCTAGTATCAATCGCTTGAGCGAGCTGTGCGGTATTCCCGTTGCCACAACCAATATGGGCAAGGGGACAGTCGACGAAACCGGCCCGCTGTCTCTGGGCGTCTTTGGCAACTGCATGGGGCCTGGCACACCCGGTCATGAGCTCGGCCACCATCTGACTGACGCCGACCTGATTCTGCTGGTTGGTACTCGTACCAATCAAAATGGGACGGACACTTGGAAAATTGTTCCAAACGGCGCGACGATCGTCCACATCGATATCGACCCGATGGAAATCGGGCGCAACTATGATTCCGTGCGCTTATTAGGCGATGCGCGACTCACCGTTGATTCGCTCATCCAGGCATTGGCTTCGCATGACTTTAGTCATGGTGCTCAACGGACTGCAGCGGTCAAAGCGGAAATCGAAGCTGCTCGACCGCAAGTGCGAGAAGCACGTGCTGCGATAGGTAGTGGTCGCAATGGCGCGCTTCGACCGGAGGCGCTGATGGCGGAACTGGACAAGATTCTGCGCCCAGATGACATCGTGGTGGCAGACGCGAGCTACTCCACCAACTGGGTCACCAGCTTCCTCACGTCTCGCCGTGCAGGATCTCGCTTTCTGACTCCACGAGGACTCGCAGGTTTGGGCTGGGGTTATCCAATGGCGCTGGGGGCTAAGGTAGCGCATCCGAATGCACGAGTGATCGCCCTTGAGGGCGATGGTGGATTCGGTCACTGCTGGTCGGAGCTTGAAACAGCGCGGCGCATGAATATTCCTGTGGTTCTCATTGTTTTGAATAACAGCATTCTGGGCTATGAGCTTCATGCCGAGCATGTGCATTACGGTGTGCACAGTACTGCCTGCAGATTCCAGGCGGTAGACCATGCGGGTATTGCTCGGGCTGTTGGCTGCTGGGCCGAAACTGTAAGTGATCCTGCCGAAATGGCGGGTGCACTGGAGCGAGCACTCGCCGCCGGTGTTCCTGCTTTGCTGGACGTCATGATTGATCCCCACGCGTTCCCGCCGCTCTCGCTTTTCTGCGGTGACGTGAATCCAGGAAGCGATGAGTTCCTGGAAGTCGGGGGTGTGTCATGAGCAGCACGAATCGAACTGTTTGCTGGGTAACGGGGGCGTCGAGCGGAATCGGTCTTGCAATAGCGGAAGCACTTGTACAAGACGGGCATTTTGTTGTGATTTCTGCCAGGGGTGAAGCTGCGCTTGCGCAAGCGCTAGAACGCTTGCACACCCTAAGTCCGAACGCTGCTGCTGTAAGCGTTGATGTGACATCTTTCGATGCGGTTCGTAGTGCTGTAGCCCAAATCGAATCTGACTACGGGCCGGTAAGTATCCTAGTGGCGAATGCTGGGATGAACGTGGCGGCTCGCGCATGGGGAGAGCTCTCTAGTTCAGATTTCGATCAGGTCACGCAGATCAATTTGAACGGCGTCTACTACACGATCGACGCGGTGCTCCCATCGATGCGAGCGCTTAAGAGCGGGTTGGTAATCAACATCGCCTCGTGGGCCGGTCGGTTTGTATCGGCTAAGCCAGGGCCGTCCTATAGCGCGGCCAAGGCCGCGGTGATCGCATTGACTACAAGCCTCAATGCTTCCGAATACCAACACGGTATCCGAGCCTGTGCGCTGTCTCCTGCGGAGGTCGCAACACCTGCCATGTCGCGCCGCAAAGTGCCACCCACCGAGGCCGCTTTGTCGAAGATGCTCAAACCTGAGGATATCGCCGCTGCCGTTAGGTTTGTCGCCAATATGCCGCGCCATGTCTGTGTTAACGAGTTGGTGATTTCACCCGTTTGGAACGGGGCATATGGCGCCCCGCAGCTCTAAGTGTACTTGACGGATTGCAGTGCAATTCAGTTCTGAAGAGGTATGTGATGGTTAGCCTGGCAGGCAGTATCGTTGCTGTTGTTACACCGATGCTTGAGAACGGAGGCGTCGACTACGAGTCCCTCGCGCGGCTTATCGAATGGCATATCGCCGAAGGAACACATGGCCTTTGCGTCGTGGGCACTACCGGCGAGTCCGCCATGCTTTCCGTCGAGGAGCACATTGAGGTATGTGCCTTCGCGGTTCGCCAGGTGGCTAGTCGCGTACCTGTTATCGCAGGGGCAGGTGCGAACTCAACCAGCGAAGCTATTGAGTTGACGGCGCTCGCTAAGAAGATTGGTGCGGACGCTGCGCTACATGTAGCTCCTTACTACGTTCGTCCTACGCAGGAAGGCATGTTTCAACATTTTCGAGCCGTCGCTCAGGCAGTAGACCTTCCTATTGTGCTCTACAACGTCCCTGCGCGAACCGGGGTAGATATTGGGGTTGAGCTAACTCTGAAGCTTGCATGTGAGCCAAGCATTATTGGTATCAAGGATGCTACCGGCAGTATCGAGAGGGCTTCTGAAATTCTTCGCTATAGACCTAGCGGCTTTAGCTTGTATTCAGGTGATGACCCTACAGCTGTGGCGCTAATGCTACTTGGAGGGGAGGGGACGATAAGCGTTACCGCGAACGTTGCCCCCCGTCTAATGGCTCAGCTCTGTGAGCGCGCATTGGCAGGAGAGGCAAAAGCAGCGTCGGCGCTTAACTTGCAACTGATGCCTCTTCACCAAGCACTGTTCATCGAGAGCAGCCCATCGCCGACGAAATGGGCCCTTGGGGAGCTAGGCCTAATCAAGCCCCACTGCCGACTACCGCTGGTTCCGCTTTCTGAAAAGGCAAGGC
Source organism: Pseudomonas asplenii (assembly GCF_900105475.1). Classification (NCBI taxonomy): domain Bacteria; kingdom Pseudomonadati; phylum Pseudomonadota; class Gammaproteobacteria; order Pseudomonadales; family Pseudomonadaceae; genus Pseudomonas; species Pseudomonas asplenii. The sequence continues at coordinate 4,822,244 of NZ_LT629777.1, forward strand.
CGGTTCTCGCATCCGCGATGCGAGATGCCGGGATCGTGAAAGTTAATCACACCTAATTTAACAAGGATTTAGCCAATGATCGTAGAAATGCGGACTTACACGCTTTTGCCCGGAAAACTTCGTGAATGGTTACCGTTTTTTGAAAAAGAGCGCTTTCCAATTCAGAAAAAACATTTAGGCAATCTGGTGGGTTACTACACGACTGACACGGGTGAACTTAATCAAATCGTGCAGCTCTGGGCGTACGAAAATTACGCTGATCGTGAAGCCCGTCGTAAGGCGCTCTGGTCTGATCCAGAGTGGACGGATCCATCCAAATCGACCATCAGCGTGATGCAGAAGCAAGAAAGCAAAATCCTGCTGCCCACTGCATTTTCCCCATCTCATTTCTAAACGAGGCGACTCGCTATAGCGGTAAGTGCATCAGCGACGACAGAGGATATGCAGTAATGACGCTTAAAGCTCTGGGTTATTTGGGAGTCGATACTACCGACTCCTCGGGTTGGAAGGATTATGGCTCTCGCTTTCTTGGGCTCCAGCTCACCGAAACGGTGAGTGATGGTATGTCCTTCAGGATGGATGACCGTAAGCAACGGTTGACCGTCAACGAAGCGAACCGCAACGGTCTTGGCTTCATGGGGTGGGAGGTTGCCGACGCTGCGGCTCTGGATCAATTTGCAGTGCGTTTGGAGCGGGCACAGGTACGCGTCAATCGCGGGTCGCGCTCGCTTTGTGAGCAAAGGCAGGTTCGGGACTTGATTGTTTTTTCAGATCCCATTGGCAATCGCATTGAGGTCTATCACGGATTGGCTGAGGCAGGAACGCCCTTCATTCCAGGACGTACGATGCAAGGTTTCCGGACTGGGGACATGGGCATTGGCCATGTGGTCCTCACCGTACCAAGCGCCAAGGATATTTTGCCGTTTTACCGTGACCTTTTGGGTTTTCATCTGAGTGACTATTTCGAGCGACCGTTCAAGGCGATCTTCCTGCATCTAAACCAACGTCACCATAGTCTGGCAATTCTGGAAACGGGCAAGGTTGGTATCCACCACCTCATGTTTGAAACCTTGAGTCTTGATGACGTCGGACAGGCCTACGACTTGGCGTTGGTGGATGAAGGGCGAATTGCAACGACGTTAGGAAGGCATACGAACGATCAGGTGGTTTCATTCTATGCAAAGAGCCCATCCGGGTTTCTGGTTGAGTGCGGTTGGGGCGGGCTGGTTATTGATCCCGAAACGTGGGAGCCCTATGAAGTCGTCCACGGGCCCAGTTTCTGGGGGCATGACCGCAACTGGCTGCCTCCAGAAGGCCAGGAAGAGGCTAGACGTATCAGGATGGCCGCCGCTCAAGATGGTGCACGTGCCAACGTAAACGTAATTGAAGGGTTGTACAACGCGACGCGAAAGTGATCCGTGTCAGCGTGCAGCATGAGTAAAAAATAACTCCGCTATCAATAACAAAATGGAGAATTCAAATGACTAATAAAATGCGTGCCGCTCGACTTCACGATATCGGTTCCCCGATGAGTGTGGACGAAATCGATATTCCTACTCCTGACAGCGATGAAGTGCTTGTACGAGTAGAGTCGTGTGGTGTCGTGCCCAACCTTGGGAACGTGATCAAGAACTATCCAACCTGGTTTCCAGATCTGCCGCTGCCGAAGTTACCTGCCATTTTCGGTTTGGACCCTGCCGGTACCGTTGTCGGGGTCGGAAAGCGCGTTTTCAACTTTAAAGAGGGCGATAGGGTTTATGTAAATCCGGCTCGGTTCTGTGGCACATGCCGCTGCTGCCGCAAGGGTGATCCCCTGAGCTGCGAGCGCTTCGGCTACTCGGGTTATTTCGGTTTTTCGCCCGAGGCGAATGATCTTTTGAAGCACTACCCCTACGGTGGCTTCTCGCAGTTTATGACTGCTCCGCAATATAGCCTTGTGAAGCTGCCAGATAATGTAACGTTCGATCAGGCGGCGCGGTTCGGGTATCTAGGAACGGCGTACGCTGCTCTTAAGCGTGGTAAAGCGGGCCCTGGTATGACTGTGTTGGTCAACGGTGCAAGCGGGACTCTTGGTCTTGGCGCTGTGCTATTGGCGCTAGCACTTGGCGTCACTCGTATCTTTGCTGTCGCCAGGGATAAGGCGCTTCTGGAGCAAGTTCGTCAGTTAGCCCCTCAGCGAATCGAAACATTCTCAACGTCTGACGGCAACTCCTTGTCAGAGTGGGCCTTTTCTAATACCAACGGAGCAGGGGTTGATCTCGTTGTCGACACCTTGGGGCCGGGAGCGCCTGCAAGCGCAGTCACTGATGCGATCGATTGCCTGCATCGTGGTGCGCAAGCGGTGCATGTGGGTGGTGTGTCTGAGTTGGTTCCGATGAATCTGTTCAAGCTCATGGCAGCCCAGGTTCAGTGGCTGGGTTCTAACTGGTTCACAGCCGGCCAGGGACAGGATATTGCTGACATGGCGGAGCGAGGCGTTCTCGATCTGTCGGTATTCGAGACGACTGGTTTTGGGCTGAGTCGCATCAACGAAGCCTTGGATTCCATTGCCGGGCGACATGGTGGATTCACTAATTTCGTTATAAACCCGCAAGCGTAAGTGCGCTCCCTGCGGCCAATTCAGCATCGGCCGCAGGGATTCCAGAACAATCATTGACGAGAAAATGCCAGCGCCTCAGGTGAATATTGTTCTTGCATGCTAGCATGTGAGTAGGCATGATGATTTCACCAACAACAAAAGCGTACGCATGACGACGAGCGCTACTCGCCCTTTTTAGGGTATCGATGCAGCCTTCACTGCATTCGACTTGGGCCGTCGTTAGTGTGCCGAAAACCTTCGGGTTTTTTAGCGCATGACAAGGTGCATGGCTATGAGCGTTTTCCTCCACTGTCTGTCACACACACCTCTGGTCGGCTTAGTCGACCCTTCCCCCGATGTTCTGGCAGAAATTAATGCCGAGATTAATTCGGCCCGTCAGCAGATCGAAGCTTTCGATCCTGAACTTGTAATCCTGTTTGCTCCTGACCATTACAACGGTTTCTTTTACGACATCATGCCGTCCTTTTGCATCGGTACTGCTGCAGAAGCCATCGGCGATTTTGGATCTGCTGCGGGTGTCATCTCAGTGCCAGCTCGGGAAGCTGAGGAACTCGCTTTTGCGGTGTTAGCTGCGGGTGTAGATGCTGCAATTTCTTATCGCATGCAGGTCGATCACGGTTTCGCCCAACCACTCGATTTTCTGCTAGGCGGCTTAGATCGGTATCCCACGATTCCGATTTTCATCAATTGCCTTGCGCGCCCCATGCCGAGTTTTCAGCGGGTTCGAATGTTCGGTGAAGCAGTGGGGGCTTATGCCGCCAAAACCGACAAGCGTGTTCTGTTTCTGGGATCTGGGGGTTTGTCTCATCAGCCCCCGGTACCTGAGCTGGCAAGTGCAAACTCGCACTTACGAGAGCGTTTGTTAGGTGGAGGCAGGAACCTGCCGCTAGATGAGCGGGAGGCGCGCACGCAGCGAGTTATCAACGCGGCCCTGCTGTTTATCGATGATCAGAATTCCCTGCATCCGCTAAACCCGACATGGGATCGCTATTTTCTCGACACCCTTCAAGCCGGCGATTTGCATGAGCTTGATGGCATCGGTGATGACGAACTCTCAGCCATAGCGGGCAAATCCACTCACGAGGTCAAAGCCTGGGTGGCTGCATTCGCCGCCATGACGGCTTATGGCTCTTATCAAACGAGTAACCGCTATTACCGTCCGATCCCAGAGTGGATTGCGGGCTTCGGTGCTTTGAGCGCTCGTCCAATCGCGGATTAAGCGAATTTGAGTTTTTTCCTCTCCTGCGTCTTATCGCAAGAGCCCATCTCCTGATCATATGAGGAAGAAGAGATGACGTCTGCCAAGCAAGCCTTCACCAATGAAAACACCAGCAAACTGGTTCGCGTCAAAGAAGGCGAACATGAGTTTCAACTGCACTATAACGATGCTGGTGACGGGGCTGAAACAATCATCATGCTCCACGGCTCGGGTCCTGGCGCCAGCGGTTGGGCAAATTTCAATCGCAACATCGACACGTTTGTAGACGCAGGTTTTCGCGTCATTTTGATGGACTGTCCGGGCTGGAGCAAAAGCGATCCCGTGGTCTGCACTGGCTCACGCTCCCATCTTAATGCTGCTGCGCTTAAAGGGTTTGTCAACGCACTTGGGCTTGACCGCGTCCACCTGGTAGGCAATTCGATGGGTGGCCACACAGCAGTCGCTTTTGCGTTGGACAACCCTGAGCGGGTGGGCAAGTTGGTCTTGATGGGCGGTGGTACTGGTGGAGCGAGTTCCTTCGTGCCAATGCCCACAGAGGGCATCAAGCTGATCCAGAGCGTCTACCGCGAGCCCAATATCGAGAACCTCAAAAAAATGATGAAGGTGTTCGTCTACGACAGCAGTGCGCTGACTGACGAACTATTCCAAGGCCGCCTGGATAATATGCTGAGCCAGCGCGAGCACTTGGACAACTTTGTCAAAAGTATCGACGCAAACCCTAAGCAATTTCCAGACTTCGGCCATCGCCTTGGTGAAATCAAAGCCGAGACCTTCGTCATTTGGGGGCGTAACGATCGCTTCGTCCCGATGGATACCGGACTGCGCTTGATTGCGGGTATTTCGAACTCCGAATTGCACGTTTTCAACAACTGCGGGCACTGGGCGCAGTGGGAGCATGCTGACAAGTTCAACCGCATGGTTTTGGACTTCCTCACCCATTAATCGCTTACCTGGTGTCGGTGACTATGGTTCCTTCAGTACCGACACCCAACACCCCGATGTCCCACACGCACAGCATCGGGTGATTCGTACAGCGCGCAATTACGAGGTGTCTTATGAATGTGACCCAGCAGACTCTAGAGCAATTAGCGGGAGCTTTGCGCCAGGCTGAAAGCAGTGGTGAGGCAATTGAGCCTCTACGTGATCAGATTGGTCTTGATAACCGGGAAGCGGCGTACGCCATTCAGCGATTGAACGTGGCCCACGCCATTGCAGCTGGTCGGCGGGTCATCGGTCGCAAGATCGGCTTAACAAATAAACAGGTTCAGGCCCAGCTAGGGGTCGAACAACCCGACTTTGGCACGTTGTTCGCCGACATGTGTTATGGCGATAACGAAGTCGTTCCCTACGCAAGCCTACTGCAACCAAAAATTGAAGCTGAGATCGCTCTGGTTTTGGAGTCTGACCTGCCTCGAGTGGATACCACATTTGCGGATGTCCTAGCCGCTACCGGGTGGGTGCTTCCTGCGCTCGAAATTGTAGGTAGTCGTATTCAAGGCTGGAATATCCGCTTTGTCGACACGGTGGCTGACAACGCTTCAAGTGGATGTTTCGTATTGGGCGGCCCAGCACGGCGATTAGACGGTTTGGATTTGCGTGAAGCAGAAATGGAAATGACTAGAAATGGTGAGTCAGTTTCAGTAGGTAGCGGCGCGCAATGTCTCGGACATCCTTTGAATGCTGCGGTATGGCTAGCTCGCACTATGGCTCGACTTGGTGAGCCTTTGAAAGCAGGTGACATCATTCTTACGGGTGCCCTAGGGCCGATGGTGCAAGTGACTGCCGGTGATCGGTTTGAAGCAACGATTAGCGGCATCGGAAAAGTCGCGGTGGAATTCAGCGCTGGTTGATTGCGCACCTGAGAGAGCAAAAAACATGAAAAAGCTCAAAGTAGCCATTGTCGGCTCCGGCAACATCGGCACGGATCTGATGATTAAGATCATGCGTAATGCGAAGTACCTGGAAATGGGCGCTATGGTAGGTATCGACCCTAATTCTGACGGCCTCGCTCGAGCGGCACGTCTAGGCGTCGCCATTACGCACGAGGGCGTAGAGGGCCTGACTAAGCTTCCGATATTTTCCGAGATCGACTTTGTCTTTGATGCGACGAGTGCCGGTGCTCACGTGAAGAACGATGCTTTCCTGCGTAGCATCAAGCCAGGTATCCGTTTGATCGACCTGACGCCTGCCGCCATCGGGCCCTATTGCATTCCCGTAGTGAACCTTGAACAGAACCTCAATGCGCTCAACGTCAACATGGTGACATGCGGTGGTCAGGCGACCATCCCGATGGTGGCGGCGGTATCGCGAGTGGCAAAGGTTCACTACGCCGAGATCGTCGCATCTATCGCTAGCAAGTCCGCTGGGCCGGGTACGCGTGCGAACATTGATGAGTTCACTGAAACCACCTCTCAGGCTATCGAGGCTGTCGGTGGGGCCGCTCGCGGCAAGGCCATCATCGTAATGAACCCGGCAGAGCCGCCTTTGATGATGCGAGATACAGTGTTCGTTCTCTCGGAAGCCGCGGATAAAGCCCAGATCGAAGCGTCGGTTGAGGAGATGGTCGCTGCGGTACAAGCATACGTTCCCGGCTATCGCTTGAAGCAGAAGGTTCAGTTCGATGAGATTTCGGAACAGGCGCCGTTGAACATTCCTGGGCTAGGAAAATTTCACGGCCTCAAGATTTCCATTTTTCTGGAAGTCGAAGGCGCTGCGCATTACCTGCCGTCCTACGCGGGCAACCTCGACATCATGACATCCGCCGCGTTGGCAACTGCAGAGCGCATGGCCCATTCAATGACGAGCGTCTGAGGAATATTCAATGAGCATCGATCTGAATAAAAAACTCTACATATCTGACGTTACTCTGCGCGACGGCAGTCATGCGATTCGTCATCAGTACAGCATCCAGAATGTTCAGGACATTGCCCGGGCGCTGGATAAAGCCAAGGTCGACTCCATCGAGGTGGCGCACGGTGATGGTCTTCAGGGCTCAAGCTTTAACTATGGTTTTGCGGCGTACACCGATCTTGAGTGGATCGAGGCTGCAGCTGACGTCATCACCCACGCGAAGATCGCGACCCTGTTACTACCAGGCATCGGGACTGTCCATGATCTCAAAGCAGCCTACAACGCTGGCGCTCGTGTCGTTCGCGTGGCCACCCATTGCACCGAAGCGGATGTATCCAAGCAGCATATCGAGTTTGCGCGTGAGCTAGGGATGGATACCGTTGGGTTCCTTATGATGAGCCACATGATCGAGCCGGAAAAATTGGCCGAGCAGGCAAAGCTGATGGAAAGCTACGGTGCGACATGCGTTTACATGGCTGATTCCGGCGGTGCCATGAATATGCAGGATATCCGCGACCGGTTCCGTGCTTTCAAAGCAGTGCTCAAACCTGAGACTCACACCGGGATGCATGCTCACCATAACCTCTCACTGGGTGTAGCTAACTCCATTACCGCAGTCGAAGAGGGGTGTGACCGAGTCGATGCCAGTCTTGCTGGTATGGGTGCAGGCGCAGGCAACGCGCCGTTAGAAGTTTTTATCGCGGCAGCTGAGCGATTGGGCTGGAACCATGGCACTGATCTTTACACCTTGATGGATGCTGCAGACGATATCGTCCGCCCTCTACAAGACCGACCAGTACGTGTAGACCGTGAGACCTTGGCTCTGGGCTACGCCGGAGTCTATTCCAGCTTCCTGCGACACGCCGAAGTGGCAGCTGCAAAGTATGGTTTGAAGACCATCGACATCCTCGTCGAGCTTGGCAAGCGCCGTATGGTCGGTGGTCAAGAAGACATGATTGTCGATGTCGCTCTGGATCTCTTGAAACGTTAAGAATTGGCCGCTTTCAAAGCGGCCTTTTGCTCAATGACAACAATAACAATTGGGTTACTGATATGAACGCCTGCCAACCATTCATTGTTGATAAAGACCGTCAACGTGTTTCATTCCGACCGCATCTCTGCCTCGTAAAAACAGCTGTACTGGCGACGCCACACCGGGGAGCAGGTGATGTCTAATCTACCGAATAACACAGCCCGTGGCGGGCTCGTTATCACTATCACACTGTGCTTCATGGTAGCTCTGATGGAGGGTTTGGATCTTCAGGCTCCGGGGATTGCAGCCCAGGGAATGATGTCTGCATTCGGTATAGACAAACTCCATATGGGCTGGGTTTTCAGTGCGGGTGTGCTGGGAATGCTGCCAGGTGCTTTTCTGGGTGGAAGGTTAGCTGATCGTTATGGGCGCAAGTATGTGCTCATGGCCTCTGTTGCCCTATTTGGCGTTTTTTCTCTGGTGACAGCGCAGGCGTGGGACTACAACTCGCTCATTGCGGCGCGGTTCCTCACCGGCGCGGGTCTAGGGGCTTCTCTGCCCAATCTCATCGCATTGACCTCAGAGGTCGCGGGCCCCAAGTTTCGTGGCACTGCAGTAAGCATGATGTATTGCGGCGTACCTTTGGGTGCAGCCGGAGCCGCGCTAATTGGCGTTAACGATTTCGGCCTGGGGTGGCAATTGGTCTTCTATGTCGGCGGTATCGTTCCTCTGCTGATCGTGCCCTTACTAGGCGTTTTCCTTCCTGAATCGAAAGCTTTTTCTGGAGCGATGCCGGACACGTTACCGGTCTCGACGTTACTGTTTGCAGAAGGCAATGCTAAGCCTACGTTACTGCTGTGGGCGAGCTTCTTCTTTACGTTGATGGTGACTTACATCTTGATCAACTGGCTGCCGAGCCTTTTGGTCGCTCAGGGTTTTTCGGGCAAAAATGCGAGTTGGGTTGTCCTCACGATGCAGCTTGGGGCCACAATCGGCACGCTGATGCTCGGGGTGCTGATGGATAGGGTGCCGACCTGGGTAATGTCAATCATTATCTACATAGGCATTCTCGTAGCGCTAATGGGTCTGTACGTATCGACTACATTGCTCGGAATGCTCGTTGCTGGTTTTCTTGCGGGTATTTTTACCACGGGGGGCCAAAGTGTGTTGTATGCCCTGGCACCCTTATTCTATCCCGCGCGGGGCAGGGCTACCGGAGTTGGCACCGCCGTGGCAATCGGCAGGCTAGGCGCAATGAGCGGCCCGTTGGTCGCTGGTAAAATGCTTGCACTTGGCACTGGCACTGCTGGAGTGATGCTCTCCTGTGCGCCAGGGATAGTGGTGGCGGCCGTATCCCTTTGCTATCTGTCGGCGGTGAAAAATCGTACGGCACTGGCGACGCAGGGCCCGAACGCAGAACCTATTCACTCACTAAAAACTCAGATGCCCGGCTAGTTAAATCTGATTTACCGTCGATAACTAGCATGCTAGCATTCCAGTTATCAGGGTGCAGAGTGATCGCGGCCCATCCTGAAGCTGATTCTAGGATGGGCCAGATGCTTTATCAGACAATAACTACAAGCCTGTCGTAATGGAGACAACAATAATGAACAATTCCCAGCACTTCGATACTGACGTTTTGGTTGTGGGTACAGGGCCTGCCGGCGCTACCACGGCACTCGCTCTCGCCACATATGGAGTCAGAGTACGAGTTGTCACCATGTTCAATTACCTTGCCAACTCCCCTCGTGCGCACATTACAAATCAGCGCGCCATGGAGGTCTTCCGTGACCTGGGTGTTGAAGATGTAGTGAAGAAACACGCAACGCCTTGGGAGCAAATGGGAGATGCTCTGATCACCACCAGTTTGGCTGGTGAGGAAATCGCCCGGATGAGATCCTGGGGGTCAGGTGATGCACGCAAAGGCGATTACATCAAAGGCAGCCCATGCCCAATGGCTGATATCGTCCAGCCGCTCATGGAGCCTATTTTGGTTCAGCACGCTGCTGAGCGTGGCGCGCAATTCTCGTTTAACACCGAGTACCTCAATCACGTCCAGGATGCGGACGGCGTTACTGTCACCCTCAAAGACCTGCTCACAGAGCGCGAGTACACGATGCGTGTACGTTACCTGGTTGGGGCAGATGGTGCGCGCTCGAAGATAGTCGAGCAAATTGGCCTGCCGATCGAAGGGGAAATGGCTCGGGCAGGTACTGCCTATGTCGTTTTTAACGCTGATCTAAGCCGCTACGTTGCCCACCGCCCGAGTGTGCTGCAGTGGATTGCGAATCCTGTTGCTGGCTTTGGTGAGATTGGCATGGGCCTGCTTCGCGCGGTCAAGCCTTGGAATCAGTGGATCGCCGGTTGGGGCTTCGACATGGCGAAAGGCGAACCTGATTTCTCACCAGAACATGTTTTGCAGCGTATTCGTACTCTTGTGGGCGATCCTGAACTCGAAGTAGAGATAGTCAGGAACAGTACCTGGTACGTTAATCAGGCATACGCCTCTTACTACTCCAACGGGCGGGTGCATTGCGGCGGTGATGCCGTGCATCGTCATCCGCCATCAAGCGGCTTGGGTTCGAATACTTCGGTACAGGACGGCTTCAATCTTGCTTGGAAGCTGGCTTACGTTATCAAGGGCTATGCGAACCAATCCCTGTTGGATTCCTACTCCCTCGAGCGTCAGCCCGTAGGAAAACAAATCGTAACGCGGGCCAACCAATCACGAGTGGATTACGGGCCTTTCAAAGAATGCTTCAAAATGAACCAAGGTGTGGACACAGTCGAAAAGTTGCTGAAGCGTATGCGCGAACCGACTGCAGAAGGCGCGAAAACACGCGAGCTTCTTCAGAAGGCTCTCGAGCTCAAGGATTTCGAGTTCAACGCTCAGGGCGTAGAGCTCAATCAGCGCTATGAGTCCAATGCAGTTGTTGTTGACGAGGCCGCGGGCGAGGAAGTTTGGGCTCAAGATAAGCAACTCTTCCTACAGGCGACTACCCGACCTGGTGCGAAGATTCCCCATGCTTGGCTCGTCGACAAAAACGGACTGAGAACGTCAACGCTCGATGTCACAGGTAAGGGCAAATTCTCTCTGGTCACCGGTCTTTCAGGCCAGGCCTGGGTCTGCGCGGTGAAGGAACTCAATCTTCCCTATCTACGCACAGTCGTGACAGGTGAAAAGGGTACTGCTGACGCCTATTTCGATTGGCAGCGCATACGTGAGATCAACGAGGCTGGAGCGATCCTTGTCCGCCCTGATGGCTACATTGCATGGCGCCAATCGGAGGCAGTTTGGAGCGTTGAGGGCGCGGTTACCCAACTTCAGGATGCTTTGGCGAAAGTCCTGGGTACAGTCTGATTTTGAAGGGGGGTGATGCGCCCCCTTTATCGGCTTTTCGCAGACCTAATGCTTGAGAGCTATCGCTAGAGACAGTGAGGGAATCGATTGTATGCAGCATATCCTTGGTAAGAATTTCATCGCAGGAACTCGGAGTGGTAAAGGCCCTGCTTCATTACGCAGTATCGACGCCGCTACCGGCCAGGAATTGGATTGCGTTTTCTTCCAGGCAACACCTGAAGAGGTGGACGAAGCGGCACGTGCAGCACAGGACGCCTTTCCGATTTTTCGAAACCTGTTGCCATCTCGAAGGGCCGAGTTTTTGGAAGCAATCGCACAAGAGCTCGATTTGCTGGGCGACGACTTCATCTCCCTCGTGAGCCGGGAAACAGCATTGCCAGCAGCGCGAATCCACGGCGAGCGAGCCCGTACGAGCAATCAAATGCGGATGTTCGCGAAGCTTTTAGGTAGAGGCGACTACCTCGGCGCTCGTATCGATCACGCCTTGCCAGAACGTAAGCCCGCCCCTCGAGTTGACCTTCGGCAATACCGAATTGGGGTCGGGCCCGTTGCGGTATTTGGAGCAAGTAACTTTCCGCTGGCATTTTCAACAGCCGGTGGAGATACGGCCGCGGCATTAGCAGCAGGTTGCCCGGTAATCGTAAAAGCTCACAGTGGACATATGGCCACCGCCGATCTTGTGGGTTGCGCGATCGACCGTGCTGCAAAGCGCACGGGAATGCCCCTGGGCGTTTTCAATATGATTTTCGGCTCAAGGGTCGGAGAAGCCTTGGTTAAGCACCCGGCTGTTCAAGCAGTGGGATTTACCGGCTCACTGTCAGGTGGTACCGCACTCTGCAAGATTGCCTCTGAACGTGCCCAGCCTATTCCGGTGTTCGCCGAGATGTCCAGCATCAACCCTGTGTTCGTACTTCCTGAGGCACTTAAGGTCCGTGGCGCAGCAATCGCCAATGAGCTTGGTGATTCAGTGACGCTGGGGGCAGGGCAGTTCTGCACTAATCCTGGTTTGGTTATCGGTTTGAAATCGCCAGAGTTCTCGCGCTTCATTGAGTATTTAGTACATCGGCTTAGCCAAGCTCCCGCCCAGACCATGCTTAACGCTGGAGGATTAAGCAGCTATAGCCAAGGCGTCCATAAGCTGCACGCCCACTCAGGAGTCACGCATCTTGCTGGTAGACCTCAAACCGGCGGTGTGGCTGAAGCCCAACTTTTCAAGGCCGATGTGACGCTGTTGATAGACGACGACTCCTTACTTCAGGAAGAGGTATTTGGGCCGACCACTATATTGGTGGAAGCCGCAAATACTCATGAACTCCGATCTGTCTTAAAAGCGATTCGGGGGCAACTAACAGCCACCCTGATCGCCGAAGGTTCTGACCTTTCAGAGCATGAGTGGTTGGTGCCAATGCTCGAAGAGAAGGTGGGGCGTATTCTTGTTAACGGCTATCCTACGGGAGTCGAGGTATGCGATGCGATGGTACATGGCGGGCCATTCCCTGCTACATCAGATGCTCGGGGAACCTCAGTAGGGACGGCCGCCATAGATCGATTCCTGAGACCAGTGTGCTATCAGAATTATCCAGATGCTCTATTGCCCGACGCGCTAAAAAACGCGAATCCCTTGGGCATAAATCGTTTGGTCGATGGCGTGTGGTCATCTGCCACAAGCTAAGACTTTGACTCTATAGGTACGCCTACACCCTTGGCGTGCCGCAGAGGCGTAAGTTTTTAGCCAAGTCACCTTGCGTGATTTCGCCAGATATCAACTGATATGCGAGCAGGTTGCTCGGTATCGTTTGACTGTCGGCCCCCCTTGTTACCGCCAGGCTGGAGCAGGCGTGCTTGCTTAGCAAATGGCTACGCAGGATTAGACTTCCGAACTTCAGCATTAAGGGCAATTGCGTCCGCCTATCTTTAGCGGACGCGATCACTCTTTTATGCTTTTCTCGTGTTGGGCAACATGCCTTTGAGCACGTCGTCTCGTTCTATGAAGTGATGCTTGAGTGCGATGAGGACATGTCCACCCACCAAAGCTCCGCAAAACCAAGCGGTATAGGTGTGGATCGCTTTGGCCAAGTCATAAAGGCCTTGGTCCGGAGCAACAAGTGCTGGCAGCGCAAAAAGACTGGCTACCATAATTGGTTTGCCGGCAACTGAGCTCCAGTACCAACCCGACAGCGGCAGGCCAATCAGAGCAATCACGTAAAGCAGGACGTGGCCTATAAAGGCGCCACGCTTCATCAGCGGACTCATGGTTTCTGGTAATGCTGGGGCAGGGTTAGCCAAACGCCAACCAAGTCTCACGACAACCAGGATGATAATCGTACTGGCTACCGCTTTATGCAGGAAGGTCAACTCATGATGTGCGTTGAGTTCATCGCGCCATTGGGTTGCGAGAATCCCTACGCACCAAGCAAAAATCCAAATTAACGCCATGCCCCAATGAAGCCACTTAGCTGTGCTTGTATAGCCTGGAAGTTTTGCCATACCCACTTACCTTTAATCCTAATATTTGTAGATGAAATTATCTTCATAAAACCCTGCCTGGAAAAGCGAAATTTTTCGCTCAAATCGATCTAAAAAGTAGATTTCGATCCCGTGGGTCATGGGCTCAGGGACTGAGCTAGTCCGTGATTAACGGCAAGTGTCTGGCAGAGACAGCTTGTCAGCAACGCGATGGCTGCCTGTCTCAGCTGTTGCCTAGCTGCATGGCATGGGTAGTGAACTGCTGATCCCATCAACTATCTAAAATACTGTACGCATTGGACAGTAATTTGCGCTTTTTTCGATGCGTTGTTGAATGGATGATGTCTGGCAATTCCTGCCTTAACTTGGAAAACAGACATGATTGAGCTGCGCCCATTTGAACAACTTGGTAGCGATCATCACGGTTGGCTGAACGCGAAACATCACTTTTCGTTCGCGAACTACTACGATCCGGATCGTATGAACTGGGGGCGCCTGCTTGTCTGGAACGACAACATAATTGCTCCCAACTCAGGCTTTCCTTCTCATCCCCACAAAGACATGGAAATCATCACCTACGTTAGCCAAGGGGCAATCACTCATCAGGACAACCTGGGTAACAAGGGGCGTACGGTTGCTGGTGACGTCCAGGTCATGAGCGCCGGCACTGGTATCGCCCATAGCGAATACAACCTCGAGCCGGGTATTACCAAGACCTTCCAGATCTGGATCCAGCCAGACCAAACCGGTATGCCGCCATCCTGGGGTACCCGTCCGTTTCCCAGCGGTGCCTCCGCAGGGCGTTTTGTTACCTTGGCCAGCGGAATGGAAGGGGATGAGGATGCGTTGCCTATCCGCTGTAATGCACGTCTTGTGGCGGCGAAACTGCAAGAAGGCCAGAGCACCCATTACGCAATCGAACACCATCGCAAAGCGTATCTGGTCGTGGCCCAAGGCAGCATCAAGTTGAATGGTAAAACCTTGAAGGTGGGTGATGGCGCGGCCGTAAGAGATGAAAATTTGCTGGAGTTCAACGCGCTTGAACTCAGTGAAATCGTGATGGTGGACGTCGCATAAGACGGGCCACCGTCGAAATCAGGTCATACACGATCAGTTCTATGACAGAGGTTCCAGCATGGGTTGGCTCAGCAATTTATTCGCCAAGACTGTTGGCGGTAATTCCCCCGTTCCAAACCAAGAGGAAGTAAAAATGGCAAAGGTACTGGTACTATATCACTCCATGTACGGTCATATTGAGACCATGGCCCAACAAGTCGCCGAAGGAGCGCGAGGAGTGCCCGGCGTTGAGGTCACTATCAAGCGTGTGCCGGAAACCATGGATCCGGAAGCGTTCAAAGCTGCTTACGGGAAAGTCGATCAGCAAGCTCAGGTGGCTAGTCCATCCGAGTTGAGCGACTATGATGCGATCATCTTCGGCACCCCGACCCGTTTCGGCAACATGTCCGGACAGATGCGCACTTTCCTGGATCAGACAGGCGGTCTGTGGGCCAAAGGTGCTCTGGTTGGCAAAATTGCCAGCGTCTTCACCTCCACCGGTACCGGTGGTGGCCAGGAAATGACTATCACGTCCACTTGGACGACTCTGGCTCACCACGGCATGATCATCGTTCCCTTGGGCTACAGCACGCCTGCGCTGTTCGATGTGTCGCAAGTTGGCGGCGGCACTCCTTACGGTGCTTCTACCATTGCCGGCGGCGACGGCTCGCGCCAGCCTGATACACGCGAGCTGGAAATCGCTCGTCATCAAGGCGAATACGTTGCCAAGCTTGCTTCGAAACTTGTTAAAGCTTAAGGATTCAATCGGAGTCTAGTCGTGCTGAATCAGCATGCGCCTTAAGCTCAAGCGTGTTCGTAGGCGCAGGTTGCTAGCTTCAGTCAACCGCAGGCTTTACAATGTAGTGGTCTACTAACCCCGGACACCTTTTTAGGCGAGAATGATCGCCATACAGAGGTGTTCGATGAGCAGACAACGACGTACTTTCACCCCGACCTTCAAGCGCGAGGCTGCCAGCCTCGTGCTTGACCAAAGCTACAGCTGCCCCGAGGCCGCCAGATCCCTCGACGTGGGTGAGAGCTTATTGCGCCGCTGGGTTGCCCAGTTGCAACTGGAGCGCGGAGGCGTTACGCCCACTGCCAAGGCGCTCACGCCGGAGCAGCAGACCATCCAGGAGCTTCAGGCCCGCATCAACCGGCTGGAGCTTGAGAAGAAAATCCTAAAGGAGGCCACTGCGCTCTTGATGGCCGAGGAACAC
This sequence comes from Pseudomonas asplenii, assembly GCF_900105475.1. Lineage (NCBI taxonomy): Bacteria > Pseudomonadati > Pseudomonadota > Gammaproteobacteria > Pseudomonadales > Pseudomonadaceae > Pseudomonas > Pseudomonas asplenii. Next base: position 4,837,985 of record NZ_LT629777.1, read on the forward strand.
GGGCGCAGACGTTGAGATCGATTCGGCAGTTGGCCAAGCATTACCCCGTTCAATTGTTGTGTTCGGTCTTCGAGCTGCCCCGATCTTGTTACTACGCCCATCTGGCCCGGCGGCGTCGTATCGATGTGCGCCGAGTGAGTCTGCGCAGCCGTGTCAACGAGCTGTTCAGCCAAAGTCGTAGCTCAGCCGGTAGCCGCAGTCTCGTGGCTATGCTCCGGGATAAAGGCGTCGAGATCGGGCGCTTCAAAGTCAGAAGATTGATGAAGGAGCAGGGTTTGATCAGCAAACAGCCTGGTTCTCATGCGTACAAGAAGGCCACGGTTGAGCGCCCCGACATTCCCAATGTCCTTGATCGGCAGTTCACCGTGGCCGCGCCGAATGTGGTCTGGTGCGGTGATATCACCTATATCTGGGCACAGGGGCGATGGAGTTACCTGGCCGTTGTGCTGGACTTGTACAGCCGCAGAGTAGTGGGCTGGGCGATGTCCGCCAAGCCTGATGCCGAGCTGGTCATCAAGGCACTCGACAAGGCCTACGAGATGCGCGGTAGACCACGGGGCGTCCTGTTTCACAGCGACCAAGGCAGCCAATATGGAAGCCGTAGTTTCCGCCAGCGGCTCTGGCGCTATCGGATGACCCAAAGCATGAGCCGACGGGGAAATTGCTACGACAACGCACCCATGGAGCGGCTGTTTCGTAGCCTGAAAACGGAGTGGGTGCCGACGGTGGGTTACATGACGACAGCGTTGGCTGAGCAGGACATCGGCCGCTACCTCATGCAGCGGTACAACTGGACAAGGCCGCATCAGCACAACGGTTTCGTACCGCCGGCGGTTGCGGAAGAAAAACTCAATTCTGTGTCCGGGAATTGTTGACCACTACACGCGATCAAAATAGAGGTGGATGCCTTCGCCCTAATGGCTTGGATCAGATAGCTGAGGAGGACGGACGGCCGCAATTTTTTCTTAATGGCGTGCTTGCATGCTAGCATATTAGTGGTGCATCATCATGGCGTATAAAAATAATAGATCGTATGAGAGATGTGCCGTTTCTGATCCTCTTTAGCTAAAGATTGTCTCACTCGCGAGACAACGGACTCGGTTCAGCACTCCACACAACTCCTGTGAGTGGATCGTCTTTTCATGCGTTTCAGAGAGAACCTAGAGCGCTCCAACTGCGCCGTACAAGGTGTCTACAGATGACGTCTCACAACGCTCGCTGCATACTCACGACATTAGTAAAGTCCCCCACTGTGTATTGTGCTTTATGGAACGCTGAGCCAGCGTTGCATTACCTCAGCACTTCGCACGAAAGGTCGATCGAACTGCCCCCGCAAGCCCTCGAAAATATTTGCCTAGCCAGGCCTCTGCTTCCTCTCTAGTCCTGTTCACCTAAACCAGAAGATATCTACGCGGTGGCTGCTCATCCAGTCGCATGGTGCGTTCTTATCTTGGTATGGAGATATACGTGAAAATCGGTATTCCTCTCGAAAGTCTGACGGGTGAAACGCGGGTGGCTGCCACCCCGGAAACCATCAAGAAGCTGATCGGCCAGGGCCATAAGGTCACTGTACAAAGCGGGGCAGGCCTAAAAGCCAGCGTCGTCGACAGTGCCTATGAAGCGGCAGGCGCAACCATTGGCAGTGCCAACGATGCGTTCGGTGCCGAGCTGATTCTCAAAGTGGTCGCCCCCAGCGACGCCGAACTGACGCTGATCAAGCGCGGCGCGGTGCTGGTGGGGATGCTCAACCCGTTCAACAACGAAACCATCGCCAAAATGGCCGAGTGCGGGATCACCGCGTTCGCCCTCGAAGCGGCGCCGCGCACCTCACGGGCCCAGAGCCTCGACGTGCTGTCGTCCCAGGCCAACATCGCCGGCTATAAAGCCGTGTTGCTGGCTGCGCATCATTACCCACGCTTTATGCCGATGCTGATGACCGCTGCGGGTACTGTGAAAGCGGCGCGCGTGCTGATACTCGGTGCCGGCGTGGCCGGGCTGCAGGCGATTGCCACGGCCAAGCGCCTGGGTTCGGTGATCGAGGCTTCGGACGTGCGTCCGGCGGTGAAGGAACAAATCGAATCCCTCGGCGCCAAGTTCGTCGACGTGCCTTACGAAACCGACGAGGAGCGTGAGTGCGCCGTTGGTGTCGGCGGTTACGCCCGGCCCATGCCTGCGAGCTGGATGCAGCGTCAGGCCCAAGCCGTGCACGAGCGCGCCAAACAGGCCGACATTGTCATCACCACGGCGTTGATCCCGGGCCGCAAGGCGCCGACGTTGCTGAGCGCCGAAACCGTTGCGCAGATGAAGCCTGGCTCGGTGGTCATCGACCTCGCGGCAGCCCAGGGCGGTAACTGTCCGCTGACCGTGGCCGATCAGGTCGTGATCGAGAATGGCGTGACCATTTGCGGCCCGACCAACCTGGCCGGTGAAGTCGCGGCTGACGCTTCGGCGCTGTACGCACGCAACCTGCTGGACTTCCTGAAGCTGGTCTTCACCAAGGAAGGTCAGTTCGACGTGAACCTGGAAGACGACATCGTCGCCGCGTGCCTGATGTGCCGCGACGGCCAAGTCATCCGTAAAAACGCCTAAGCAGGGATTCAGACAATGGAAGAGCTTATCTCCCCCGGTATCTACAACCTGATCATCTTCGTGCTGGCGATTTATGTCGGTTACCACGTGGTCTGGAACGTGACACCAGCATTGCACACGCCGTTGATGGCGGTGACCAACGCCATTTCCGCGATCGTGATCGTCGGCGCCATGCTGGCCGCAGCCCTCACCGTCACGCCACTGGGCAAGACCATGGGCACCCTGGCCGTGGCACTTGCAGCGGTCAACGTGTTCGGTGGTTTCCTGGTAACCCGCAGGATGCTTGAGATGTTCAAGAAGAAAGCCCCGAAAGCAAAAGAAGAGGCGCCTAAGTAATGAGCATGAATCTCGTCACGACGCTCTACTTGATCGCGTCGATCTGCTTCATCCAGGCGCTCAAGGGCCTGTCGCACCCAACCACTTCGCGGCGCGGCAACCTGTTCGGCATGCTCGGCATGGCGCTGGCCGTCCTTACCACCGTCGGCCTCATCTATAAGTTGGGGGCCGAGCTGGCAACCGCTGGCATTGGCTATGTGATTGTCGGCCTGCTGGTCGGCGGTACCGCTGGCTCCATCATGGCCAAGCGCGTAGAAATGACCAAGATGCCGGAGTTGGTAGCGTTCATGCACAGCATGATCGGCCTGGCCGCGGTGTTCATTGCGATCGCCGCCGTGGTCGAGCCGCAATCCCTGGGCATCGTCAAACACCTGGGTGACTCGATCCCTGCCGGCAACCGCCTGGAGCTGTTCCTCGGCGCAGCCATCGGTGCCATCACCTTCTCCGGTTCGGTGATTGCGTTCGGTAAACTGTCGGGCAAGTACAAGTTCCGCCTGTTCCAGGGCGCGCCGGTACAGTTCGGCGGCCAGCACAAGCTGAACCTAGTGCTTGGTCTAGCAACACTGGGCCTGGGCCTTGCGTTCATGTTCACCGGCAACCTCACCGCCTTCGCGCTGCTGCTGGCCCTGGCCTTCGTGCTCGGCGTGCTGATCATCATCCCGATCGGCGGTGCGGACATGCCCGTGGTCGTCTCGATGCTCAACAGCTACTCCGGCTGGGCGGCGGCGGGCATCGGCTTCTCGCTGAACAACTCGATGCTGATCATTGCCGGCTCACTGGTAGGCTCCAGCGGCGCGATCCTGTCGTACATCATGTGCAAGGCGATGAACCGTTCCTTCTTTAATGTACTGCTGGGCGGTTTCGGCAATGCGCCGGATGCCGGTGCAGCGGCTGGCTCCAAAGAAGCACGCCCGGTCAAATCCGGCTCGGCTGACGACGCTACCTTCCTGATGACGAACGCCGATACCGTGATCATCGTCCCCGGCTACGGCCTGGCGGTGGCGCGGGCGCAACACGCGCTCAAGGAACTGACCGAGAAGCTGACTCACCACGGCGTCACGGTGAAATACGCCATCCATCCGGTCGCGGGCCGTATGCCTGGCCACATGAACGTCCTCCTCGCCGAGGCCGAAGTGCCTTACGACCAAGTGTTCGAGATGGAAGACATCAACTCCGAGTTCGGCCAAGCCGACGTGGTGCTGGTGCTGGGCGCGAACGATGTGGTCAACCCGGCCGCCAAGAACGACCCGAACTCACCGATAGCCGGCATGCCGATTCTCGAAGCCTTCAAGGCCAAGACGATCATCGTCAACAAGCGTTCGATGGCCAGCGGCTACGCCGGTCTGGATAACGAATTGTTCTACCTGGACAAGACCATGATGGTCTTCGGTGATGCCAAGAAGGTCATCGAAGATATGGTTAAGGCAGTCGATTGAAACTAATGGCCAAGGATGGCCATCATCCTAACGCCTGTGCACTGAAGACGCGCGCGGCGTCAGAAAAAAATTAATGTTCAGGTCATGTGCTCTAGTAGTTGTGGAAAAATAATATCGCCTTTAGCTTCGTAAGCAAGAGTGAGAAAATAATGAAAATAAAATCTCTTCAGTTGAACATTATGTTTTACGCAGGGGCTGCGATTCTCTCCGTAGTGGCGGTATTAGTGCTGTATGCGCTAATCTCTGGAGAGAAAACCCAGAACTGGATCGGCGATAAAACCCGAGAGGTTTTGGGGGGCGAGGTTAAAGAGCACTTGGTAGGCCTTTCAAAGTATCAAGTTAGCGAAATTCAGAGGCAGTTGGATCAGCCAATTGCGGTCGCAAAAAATCTTGCAAGAGCCAATGTTTTGGCTGGATCCAAGCCTGATGGTGATCGTGACGCAGAAGGGAAATTGCTCAGTGATCTTGCCCTTGATGCGCTCGTTCAAAACCCACAACTAGTGACTACCTACATAGCCTGGGAACCAGAAGGTATTTTTGAAAAAAGTGCTAATAGGGGTTTGAGCGAGCTAGAGCGCTTCTTGCCCTTGTGGTTTCGTGCTGAAGGCGGCAAATACACTCTATCAAAGCTATATGCTATGGAAAGTGAGGCTCTGCTACCTACGGGTGTAAGAGAGGGCGAGTTTTATTTGTGTCCAAAGGAAAGTCGCTCTGCCTGTGCAACCGATCCTGTAATTTATACTATTAACGGGAAAACAGTGCAGTTGACTGCGTTTACCGCTCCGATTCTCGTAAAGGATAAATTCAAAGGTATTGCTGGTGCATCGCTAGATTTGGAGTTTGTCCAAAAAATCCTCGAAAAAGCAAATCGTGAGTTGTATGGAGGGGTGGGTGACATGGCCCTGGTTTCCGGCAACGGCCGTTTCGTAGCGTACACTGGGGACGCTAGTAAAGTAGGGAAATCTGCTAGCGATATGTTTGGAACAGAACTGGTTAGCTCATTTTCAACGCTAAGCACTTCAGATGAGAGGTATAATCTTGATCAACGAGGTATGATTCAACTGGCAATTCGTTTTGCCGTTGCCAACACAGCTACGAAGTGGACACTATTGGTACGACTTCCAGAAAGTGTCGTTTTCAAGAGCGTTAGCGATCTAAAAAATCTCTTAGAGCAGCACTACATTTCTGAAGCGCGCTCAATGGGATTAGTTGGTTTACTGGTGAGTGGCTTCGGAATTCTGATTGTCGGATTCGTGGCGCGCGGAATCGTTCGTCCACTTCGCAGTATGCTGGCGATGATAAAAAATATCGCTAAAGGGGAGGGGGATTTAACTCGGCGACTGAGTAGTTCGCGGGCTGACGAATTAGGGCTTATTGCTCAAGAGTTTAACGTATTTTTAGAGAAGTTACAGATGTTAATTATTAAGGTCGTAGATTCGACCAAAATGATTGCTGACTCAACGTCCGACGGCGCCGCTATGGCGGCGCAAACTCATAAAGGGATGCAGAGTCAGCAGAGTGACGTTGAGCAGATTGCAACAGCAATTAACGAGATGACTACATCCTCGCAGGATGTCGCAGCAAACGCTATGAATGCTGCAAGAGCAACAGGGCGTGCGGAACAAGCGGTAAGTGATGGGAAAGTAGCGATGGAGGACGCCGTCGCCGCTATTCACTCGCTCGCTATTCGCATGGAAGATTCTGTCAAGACGGTGAGAGTACTCGAAGAAAGCAGCAATGATATCGGAGCTGTTGTAACTGCGATCCGTGCCATCGCAGAACAAACCAATTTGCTCGCACTCAATGCCGCTATTGAAGCCGCTCGAGCCGGAGATCATGGCCGTGGTTTCGCTGTTGTGGCTGATGAAGTTAGAAGCTTGGCGCAAAAAACCCAGCTTGCGACTGAGGAGGTTAGATTAATCATCGAACGTTTGCAGGGCGGGAGTCAGTCGGTGACCCAATCAATGCTTGAAAGTCATACCCATACTCAATCATGTTTACAGCAAGCGCAGATGGCCGCGCATACCTTCTTGGGTATCACGGCGTCCGTAAACATCATCAATGAGATGAATAATCAGATTGCTGCAGCTGCAGAACAGCAAAGCCAGGTGGCTGAAGAAATCAACTTCACAATAACAGGAATGGGACAAATTACGGATCAAGTCGCCACAGCGGCGAAGAAGGCGTTGGAGTCGGGATCAACCCTTAATGCTCTATCGGCTGAGCAGTGTAGGTTAGTCACCCAATTCAAGGTCTAACTAGCTATTAGTCACGGCTGGATGCCGACCTTTTAATTAATACTTGTTAATGGGTGGCCCGCTTCAAGCGGGCGCTCAGCTAACATAGGTCGATATAACGTAAACAAGAAGCCCGTGAATATCTTTACGCATCCTGATCCTTTTTTTCAGTCAGAGGGTCCCCGCGCTCTCTCATTCATAGCTCTCTGTGGTGATGCGAAAAGAGCGTCAATTACGGAGAGTTCGTCGATTGGCGATAAATAGAATTAAATGGCGTAGCATGGAGTCACTTGTACTTGGCTCTTGATGTACCTCAATAAAATTTATAATTAAGTCCTTCCCTGCTTAGGCAAGAAAAGAAAATCTTTAGATTTCAATGGGGCGGGCGTTAGATGCGAGTATCGTTTCCTGCTCCAATCTCCTGATTTTCGTATATCGTCAATCTGTGGTCACTCGCCAAGCGTTTTGCCGTAGATGATCTAAATAGTCAGCCCATCGTTGAGCCGCTTCCCGGCGTTGCGCTAGCAGTTGCGCACGCGCATAAACAGCCCCTAGTGCACCTGGCATTCTGTGGGATAACGATAGTTCGAGCACAATTGGATCGATGCCCAAGTGCTCGTGTGCAATGGTTCTGTAGGTCGCGCGAAAGCCGTGAGCAGTGATGTTGTACTCCGGCCAAATACGCTGAAAGGACTTGAGCATGGAGGTCGGGTTTATGGGACGTCCCGGATAGACCGGCGAGACGAACACCCAGCCTTTGCCTTCTTCATCCACCACGCGGGTTTTATGTAGCTCGCGTAACAGAACCAAGGCTTGTTCAGGCAACGGCACGATGTGTTTGCTCTTGTCCAGATGCTTGGTCTTGCTCACCACATAACGCCAATCGGCGCCCGCCAAGTCGACATCTTCCCAGCGCATCTGCACCAGTTCGCCTGGGCGGACCGGCAACATGACCAGCAGGCGCATTGCGGTGGCAACGCTGCCGTCGTTGCAGTCATCAAGGCGTAGAAGAAACCTGCCCAAGTCGGATGGCCTTTCGATCGCCGGGTTGCTGGTCACGATGTGGCGAATCTTCAACTCCTCAATGTTGCTGAGTGCCACGTTGCGCTCCACCCAGCCGCGACCTTCGGCAAAGCCCAGAACGGCACGTATGATGGTGCGCACGCGCCGGGCCATGGCCATGGTGCGCTGGCGGCGCAACTCAGTGATGATCGTAGTGATGTGCTCCAACTTGATCTCGCTGATCGGTTTTTTGCCAATGGCAGGCAAGATGTGGTTGTTCAGCGCTCCGGTAAAGCCCGAGATGGATTTTGTCACCAGTTCGGCAGACTTGAATGCCAACCATTGCTCGGCCACGTAAGCGAAGGTGCGCTCTTCATTGAGCAACTGTGCCTCGATCTTGGCGGTCTTGGCCCTGAGCGGAGCGGTGTGGTTAGCCACGTCGCGGCGTGCGCCGCGGGCAATGTCGCGTGCCTCCTTGAGGCTAATGTCGGGGTAAGCGCCGATGGAGAAGCGGTTTTCCTTCCCATGCAGCCGATACTTCAATCGCCAAACCTTGGAAGGGGATTTGCCGACCTTACTCGACGCCCTCACCTCCAAGTAGAGGCCAGGAACTTCGCCATCGGCGTGTTTGCCAGGTTCGGTCAGTGAGCGGATCAAGGCATCGCTGAGTTTTCGTTTGAAAACAACCGCATTATCTGGGGGCATCGGTGGGGGCATCCTTTTTAAGGAACCGAAATTTGCCCCCAATTATGCCCCCATGAGTCGTGGAATCCATTGGATTTAGACAGACGGCTATGGTCTTAAAAATCCAATAACTTGTTGTTATTAAATGGTTTTATAGAATTTAGTGGAATTCCGTTACAGGCTATCGGGGTCCCCACAAAACATCTGAATCCGCGAGCGCAACCAGCGCTCCCCGGGGTCATTGTCCTGCGATCCGCGCCAGGCCATGTGCAGTTCAAAACTCTGCACCGGAATCGGCGGATCCTCTGCACGGACGCCACCCGCCGCAGTCAGGGCATCGGCGGTGTAGTCGGGCACGCTGGCGATGATGTCGGTGCCGCTGAGCAGGGTGCTCAGGCCGTTGAACTGCGGCACGGCCAGCACCACATGACGCTTGCGCCCGAGCTTCTCCAGCTCGGTGTCGATAAAACCGCTCAGGTCGCCGGCGAAGGACACCAGGGCGTGGGGGCGGGCGCAGAAGTCGTCCAGGGTCAGCGGGCCGGGCATGGTGTCGGCCCGCAGCAGCTTGGGGGAGCTGCGCCGCAGGACCTTGCGCTTGGCATTGGCAGGCAGATCAGTGGTGTAGCACACACCGATGGAAATCTCGCCGGAACTGAGCTTGGCCGGTACCAGCAGGTAATTGACCCGACGCACCACCAGCACGATACCTGGCGCCTCGGCCCGCAGGCGCTTGAGCAACTGGGGCAGCAAGGCGAACTCGACGTCGTCGGACAGACCGATACGGAACACCTGGGTACTGGTGGCCGGGTCGAATTCGGCCGCGCGGCTGACCGCCGTGGAAATCGAGTCCAGGGCCGGCGAAAGCAGGCCGAAGATTTCTTCGGCCCGCGCCGTGGGCTCCATGCTCCGCCCGGTCCGTACGAACAGCGGATCATCGAACAAGCTGCGCAGGCGCGACAGCGCCGCACTGATCGCCGGCTGGCCGAGAAACAGCTTTTCCGCCGCCCGGGTCACGCTGCGCTCGTGCATCAAGGTTTCGAACACAATCAGCAGGTTCAGATCGACGCGGCGCAGGTCGTTACGGTTCATCGGGCTCGCTTCACAAGACGGTCAATAACGTAAGGGATGAATCTTACGGGCAAAAGCAGCTGATTCGCACTGGAAAAATGAACTTTCCGGTTTAAGCCGGTCATCGTCGTGGCTGGGGGCAGGGTTGAGGTTTGTCCCGTCAGGCAAAAGCGGCTTTTCGCACGGCCACGGTCTGCGGCGGCTGACATTGTGTACAATACCCCGGAATCAATGACAGGCATGTCGACTATTAATGGGCACGGATGGTCTTCAATCCAAAGCCCGGATAGAGTTCGTGTCATTAGAAGTTCATTTGGCGAGGTTTGCGATGTCCCGCACGATCCGTTTTCACAAGTTTGGTTCGGCCGAGGTGCTCAAATGCGAAGAGCATGTGACGACCTTGCCTGCACCCGGTGAAGTGCAGGTCCGTGTCGAAGCGATTGGCATCAGTTGGTACGACGTGCTCTGGCGGCAGAACCTGGCTTCTTCCCATGCCCGCCTGCCGGCCGGTATCGGTCATGAAATGGCCGGTGTGGTCACGGCGCTCGGTGATGGAGTGGAGGACCTGGCGGTCGGTGACAAGGTCGCCAGCTTTCCGGCCCAGAGCCCCAACGACTACCCGGTGTATGGCGAGCTGATCCTCATGCCGCGCTCGGCCCTGACCCGTTATCCGGATGTGCTGACGCCGGTTCAGGCCAGTGTTCACTACACGCCGCTGTTGATTGCCTATTTCGCCTATGTCGAGCTGGCACGGGTCAAACCGGGACAGTTCGCCCTGATCACCGACGCCAGCCACTGCGCCGGCCCGGCCTTCGTGCAATTGGGCAAGGCCCTGGGCGTGAAGGTGATCGCCGCAACCAAGACCGCCGAAGAACGCGAGTGCCTGCTGGCCCTGGGTGCCGAGAAGGTGGTGGTTACCGAGGAACAGGATCTGCTGATGCAGATCAACAAGTACACCGACGGGCGTGGGGTCGACATGGTCTTCGATGGCCTCGGTGGCCCGCAGATGTCGCTGCTGGGGGATGTGCTCGCGCCGCGTGGCAGCCTGGTGCTGTACGGCCTGCAGGGCGGCAACCAGACGCCGTTCCCGGCCTGTGCGGCGTTCCAGAAGAACATCCAGTTCTTCGTGCACTGCATCGGCAACTTCACCGGCAAGCCGGAACTGGGGATCGTCCAGGACCAGGCAGCGCTCCAACGGGCACTGCGCGATATCAACCAACTGACGGCGGATCGGGTGTTGCCGCCGATGGAGATTCGCACATTCCCTTTCGACGAGTTCGTCGAGGCCCATCGTTTCATGGACGCTTGTCCATGCCGTGGACGAGTGGTGTTGCAGATCGATCCCGTCTGAAGTCACCGCGCATTATCGAGCCCCGTATCAGTCGCCTGATACGGGGCTTTTTATTTTGTCCAACATTTCAGGGCGCCTTGCCCCGGAAAAACGGCCTGACGATGTTCGTTTTATACGAACTGAACTGGTTTTTCTTGAAATTCTGTATCTATTAATCGTTCGGCAAGCACTGATAATTAGCCGGTAACTTTCAGCTCAAGGAACGAGTCATGGTCGAGTTTCAATTGTTGTACTGCCACGCTCCAGTTGCACAAGCTTTTGCGGCCGTGTGGCCAGGGGTTAGGCAAAGTAATGGCATGTTAGCGTCGAGGGGTGTTTGCAATTAAGGATGTCCATGTAAGTTGCGCTTGTAAGTAGATGTAGGAACATTCCTAGGAAGTTGTTTTTCTGCGGAAACCCCCAACGCTAACCGGCACTCAGTGGTCAGGGCACTCTCGTATATCCTGCTATGGATGTTACAGGTTCAGGGTCATACTCTTAATTGTTGCTCGACAGGTCCCGGTGGCGGACGGCAAACATATTCCTGAACGTGAAAATCCGGCAAGTACGCACAATACGAGCGCCGTTGGCCCGACACTGAACCCAACCCAGGTGTAAAGGCTATGAGCTCCATTCATGAGCAGGCAATGAACTATGTATATCAGCAGGTCCTGCAACGGTTGATGAGTTATTTCACCCGTGCCGAACGTATCGCCCTGCAGTTGTTGATCCAGCGTTTGATTGTCGCCGCTGGCGGCATCGAGCGCATCGGTGAGTTCAAGGTCATGGTGGCCCACGGCGGCGGCAAGGACAGCAGTTATACGCTGGCATTCCTGCGTGCCGCGCAGTTGAGCATCGCCGGGCGCTCGCCGGCGACGTTCAACCTGCGCATCGCCACCTCGCGCCATGCTGGCCTGACGTCCACGGTGATGAACAACATTCACCACGGCTACAGTGCCTTGTTCGTCTATGACGATCCGCGTGTGGAGTTGCTGATGGTGGATAACCAGCATGTCCGGCCATTTCATCACCGCACGCCGCTGTCCGATTCGGGCCGTGACCTCAACCGGCGCAACCTGCTCATGAACGGCCACCTGACGGCCGGGGACGGCCGGACAACGTTCTGCAACAGTTGCTACCTGTCGATGGCTGATTTTCACGAGCGCGCCAGTTCCTGGGATCAGGGGATCGACGCCCTGATCATCGGCGATCCTCCCCGCGAGCAGAAACAGTACCTGACGTGGTTGCTGCGCTCGACCGAAAAGCTCGAGCAGAGCCGCCCGACAGGCCGCCCGCTGGAGTTCGAGGAGGCCGTCAGGACCTGCAACGAACTCAGCCTCGAGTACTACCGCGAACTCTACGGCGATACCCCGGTGCAACCGCAAGGCCCGGCCATCAGCCGTTCGAACCGCAGCCATGGACCGATGCTGGTCGGCATCCATGATCTGGTGGGCAGCGACATCGAGCAGCGCTGGCCGTTGCTGACCGAGTTCCTCGGCTTTCGTTTCGACGACCTGGCGTTTCACTTCAGCGAGTCCGATTGCGCCAACCCTTTGTTGATGGCGCATATGCGTGGTTTGCAGGCGCAGTACGTCAGAGGCCTGAGCTACCAGGTGGGTATCAGCGAATACCTGCAACTGGCGGTGGTGATGATGCGCAAGAAACGCATGTCGGCACGCCTGATCGAGCAGTCCATGGCGGCCTATGACACACCGGAAAAACTCCTCGGCCGGCGAGCCCTGGCCAGGGCCTACGCCCAGGAAGCCTATGGCCTGAGCGAAGGGCAACTGATCTGCCTGCTGTTCGCGCCCTTCGTCAACCAGGGGCGTGGCCTGGAGCTTTTCCTCAGGCGTTGCCACCCGGGCATGCTGGTGGCCTTGCCGGATCTGCACAAGGCCTTGTCAGCCATGCCGGTCGGCGAACAGGTCGAGCAATGGCTGACGGATATCAGTGGTTTGCCCCTCGAACGACTGCAGGACCTCTATCAGAAAAAACAGGTCGACTTCAGCACTGCCGCTTCGTTGATTGCCCGGGTTCGGGCCAGCGATCCGGACAAGCACCGGGTCGACATCATCAATCCCGACAGCGGCGAAGTCCGTAAAGAAGTCCTGTCGGGACGCTAAAGGGATTGCGATTGACTGTTTCAGAACCTCCCGAGTCCACCACGACTCCGGCCTGGCCGAGCGGCCGGACACCCAGAACCTCGCGGGAACGCAAGCAGCCGGGCTTTGCCTACCAGGCGGTGTATCGTTACCTGGTCAGCCTGATCAATGAGGTGGAAACCGACGCCCGGGTCAGGCTGCCCTCGTTACGCCAGTTGGCCGAACGCCTGGACGTATCGATTTCAACCGTCCAGTACGCCTATTCACTGCTGGAAAAGGAAGGGCGGGTGTACTCCCAGGCCAAATCGGGCTACTACGCGTTGCCGGTTCCCGGTGGCTCGTTCGTCAGTGGCAGCGCCGACCTGCTGGAGCGGATCTATGTCCATTCGCGCAGGCCCGGCACGTTGCTGCTGGGCAATGACGAACCGGCCTTGCTGCTCTCGCTGGACAACCCGCTGTTGCTGCTGGAGCGCGAACTGGTGCGCCAGTACCCGCGACAGCAGCAGCCGCAGTTGCAGCCGTTCGGCGAACTGGAACTGCGCGCCGCCCTCGCGGTGCGCTACACCACCTCGGCCCAGCGTTACTGGCATGCCGACGACGTGTATATCGGCGCTGACCTGCGCGGCGTGCTGGAAACCCTGATGGCGGCGCTGTCGTTGAAGCACACCACCGTGTTGGTGGAATCGCCATGCGACTGGGTGATCCTGCGGCTGCTGCAGGCCGGCGGAGTCAATGTGGTCGAGCTGCCGCTGGACCGCGACGGCGCTTTCGACCTGGGTCGGCTCGAACAGTTGTTGCAGACGCTGCCGGTCAAGCTGCTGCTGATGTCCTCCGGGATCAATATGCCCCATGGCAGCCTGATGCCCCTGGAACAACGCCGGCAGGTTGCCCGGCTGCTGGAGCGCTTTGGCGTCTGGCTACTGGAAAACGACAGCCACGGCGAACTGGCCTTCCAGACCGGCGGCATGCGCATGCGCGACCTGGTCGACCCGGACCGCCTGCTGGTGCTGGCCGGCTTCGAGCGTTTCATGGGCTGTGAGGCGCCGTTTGGTTATCTGCTGTCGCGACATTTCGCGGTGGAACTGCAACGGCATTTCCTGTTGCGTTCGTTTCGCATGTCGCCGACCCGGCAGAAGGCCATCGCCCGACTCTACAGCAGCGGGCGCATCGACCAGCACCTGTGCACTCTGCGCCGTCTGTTGCAGGAGCGCATGTTGCAGTTCTGCCAACTGCTGCAGGAGCGCCTGGCCGACGGGCTGGACTTCAGCCTGCCGCAGGGCGGTGCGACCGTCTGGGCGCGGGCCACGCGGGCGGTGGATATGCGCAGCGTATTCGAGCACCTGCTCGAACAGCGGATCGTCATCGCCCCCGGCGAGCTGTTCAGCCTGCACGGGTTGCATCGCGATTGCCTGCGCCTGAGCAGCACGGCCAACGGCCACCGCCATCTGGAACAGGCGCTGGGAGCGCTGGGCCACGCCTTGCGGCTGGAGTCCGGCAGCTGAAAACGGCGCTCGGGCAACCCTTTGTCCAATTGTGTTTGCCAGACGCGGGGAGGGCTGTTATCTGTATGCATAACCAGCATTCGACAACCGTGGTCCTGCCTGCCCGTGACAAACGCTCCTCTCGACGATCCGTTTTATTACCTGAACAACTTCCAGTGTGTGCTCGATTGGTTGGCGCAGCGTTATGCCGACCTGCTGGATGCCGAGGAACAGGCGTTCATCGAGCATTTCACCCGTCTGCCCAAGGCGTCGCGGGCCTTGCTGGTGCGCATGGTGATGCGCAAGGGCGAACACTTTCGCGCCAGCAAGCTGAGCTATGCGGAAATCGGCGATAGCGACGCGGCGGTGCAGCCACTGCTGACGCTCGGCTGGGTCCGCGACGACCAGCCGCTGACGCTGGAGAGCGTCTTCGCGGTATTGCAAAAGGCCGAGATCGTCCAGACCTTCCAGGCTGCCATCGAGCAGCCCAAGGCCAGGAAAACCGAGCTGTATGCACAACTGGCGCCGTTGTTCGTCGAGTCACGGCCCTTCGCCCAGTGGTGCCCGCAGGTGCCGGACCGGCTCTACAGTATTCAACTGATGGCGCTGTGTGACCGCCTGCGGCTGATGTTCTTCGGCAACCTGTACCAGGATTGGTCGGAGTTCGTGTTGGCCGACCTGGGGATTTTCAGCTACGAAAAGGTCGAGTTTCATCCCGACGCCCGTGGCCTGCGCAGCCGGGCCGATATCGACGGCTATCTGCAGTTGCAGGTGGCCCGGCAGGCGCTGGAGGCCGGCGAGGCGCTGACCACGGTGCTGGAACAGGTCAGCCAGATGCAAACCGACAACCCCTGGCTGGAACGGCGCCGCGGCAAGTTGCTGTTTCAACTGGGCCAGCACGGCGAGCGGCTGGGTGAGCTGGCTGACGCGTTGGCGATCTATGACAACTGCCAGTACCCCGGCGCTCGCTTGCGCAGCATCCGGGTACTGGAGCGCCTGGAACGCTTTGAACAGGCGATGGCCCTGGCCTGTGTCGCCGAGGCGGCGCCGCAGAACGCCGAAGAGCAACAGCATCTGCTGCGTATCCTGCCGCGCTTGCGGCGGCGGCTCGGTCTGCCGGCGGTCGCCCGTGAGACACCGACGCCGGTCACCCGGCTGGATTTCAGCCTGAGCCTGGAACCGGACGAATCGGTCGAGCAGCGAGTGGCCCGGCACCTGCACGAAGAACAGGGACCGGTGCATTTCGTCGAGAACACCCTGATCACCTCATTGTTCGGCCTGCTGTGCTGGCCGGCGATCTTCGCACCGTTGCCGGGGGCATTCTTCCATCCGTTCCAGAGCGGCCCCGCCGATCTGCACAGCGAAGACTTCCATGCCCGTCGCGCCGAGCTGTTTGCCCAGTGCTTGGAGCAACTGGGGGATCAACGCTACCTGCACACCATACGGCAAACGTACCGTGCCAAATGGGGGCTGCAATCACCGTTCGTGTACTGGACCGTGCTGACCGAGCCCCTGCTGGAGCAGGCCCTGGAATGCCTGCCGGCGGCCCATTTGAAACACTGGTTCGAACGCCTGCTGCTCGATATCAAGGCCAATCGCGCCGGCATGCCGGACCTGATCCAGTTCTGGCCAGCCCGCAAGAGCTATCGAATGATCGAGGTCAAGGGCCCCGGCGACCGCCTGCAAGACAACCAGTTGCGCTGGCTGGAGTTCTGTCACCAGCACCAGATGCCGGTTGCCGTGTGCTACGTGCAATGGGCGGAGCCGGTCGCTTGAGCTATAGCGTTGCCGTGCGGGCCCTGTGTGAATTCACCGCCAAGGCTGGCGACCTCGATCTGCGCTTCACGCCGTCGCCGACGGCCCTGGAGGGCATCACCGGCCACCGCACCGTGGCTGCGCGTCGCAACGAGGGTTATCGTGCCGAACTGGCGCTGGAGGGGCATTACCGCGAACTGCGGGTCCGGGGCAGGGCGGATGGCTATGACCCGGCACAAAACCAGCTGGAGGAAATCAAGACCTATCGCGGCGACCTCGCCAGGCAACCGGCCAACCATCGCCAATTGCATTGGGCCCAGGCGCGCATTTATGGCTGGTTGGCCTGTGAGAGCCTGCAACTGGCGCAGATCAACCTGGCGCTGGTGTACTTCGATATTGTCAGCGAGAAGGAAACCCTGCTACGCGAAACCTGGAGCGCTGACGATCTCAAGGTGTTCTTCGAGCAGCAGTGCACGTTGTTCCTGCATTGGGCCGAGCAGGAAATGGCCCATCGCCATGCGCGTGACCAGGCGGCCCGGGAACTGGCCTTTCCCCATGGCGAGTTCCGCCCCGGCCAGCGGTCCCTGGCCGAGACAGTGTACAAGGCGGTCAGCACCGGCCGTTGCCTGATGGCCCAGGCGCCCACCGGCATCGGCAAGACCCTCGGCACCCTGTTTCCGATGTTCAAGGCCCTGGCGCCGCAGCAACTGGACAAGGTGTTCTTCCTCACCGCCAAGACCCCGGGGCGCCAGCTCGCCCTCGATGCAGCGCGGGTGCTGCACGCCAGCCAGCCCGGATTGCCGTTGCGGGTGCTGGAACTGGTTGCCCGGGACAAGGCCTGCGAGCATCCGGACAAAGCCTGCCATGGCGACGCCTGTCCCCTGGCGCAGGGTTTCTATGATCGCTTGCCCGCTGCGCGTCAGGCTGCCGCTGCCGTGGCTCTGCTCGACCGCGAGGCGCTGCGGGAGATTGCGCTTGCCCATCACCTCTGCCCGTACTACCTGAGCCAGGAAATGGCCCGCTGGGTCGACTGGGTGGTGGCCGACTACAACTATTACTTCGATTTCAGCGCGCTGTTGTTCGGCCTGGCCCAGGCCAACCAGTGGCGGGTGGCGACCCTGGTGGACGAGGCCCACAATCTGGTGGAGCGGGGGCGGCAGATGTACAGCGCCAGCCTCGATCAGCAGGTCCTCGGGCAACTGCGCAAAAACGCCCCGGAACCGCTGAAGAAAGCGCTGCAGCGACTCAATCGCGAATGGAATGCCCTGCACAAGGAGCAGCTTGCCAGCTATCAGGCCTACGACCAGGCGCCGGGCAAACTGCTGGCGGCCATTGCCCTGTGCACCTCGGCCATCGGCGACTACCTCAATGACCACCCGCAGGGGCTGGATGGCGAACTCCAGGGGTTCTACTTCGAGTTGTTGCAGTTTGCCCGTGTCGGCGAGTTGTTCGACGAGCATTTCCTGTTCGATATCCGTTTACGTGAGCAGGGCCGACGGCGCCTGTCGCAGCTGTGTCTGCGCAATGTGGTACCGGCGGCCTTCATTCGCCCGCGACTGAGTGCTGCCCGCAGCAGCGTGTTGTTTTCCGCGACCTTGAGCCCCCGGCACTACTACGCCGACCTGCTGGGCCTGCCGGCCGATACCGCGTGGATCGATGTCGAGTCGCCCTTTGAGCGTGAGCAACTGGAATTGCATATCGTCAGCCGGATCTCCACCCGCTACGTGCATCGCCAGGCCTCGCTGGCACCGATCGTCGAATTGCTCGCCGAGCAGTTCAATCGCTGCCCCGGCAACTATCTGGCGTTCTTCAGCAGCTTCGACTATCTACAACAAGTGGCCCAACTGTTGGCCGATACCCACCCAGACATCCCGCTGTGGCTGCAATCGCGGCGTATGGAGGAGGGCCAGCGCCAGGCGTTTCTCGACCAGTTCACCGAACACAGCCAGGGCATCGGTTTCGCCGTGCTGGGCGGAGCCTTTGGCGAGGGCATCGACTTGCCCGGCCAGCGCCTGATCGGTGCCTTCATTGCCACCCTCGGCCTGCCGCAATTGAACCCGCTCAACGAGCAGATCAAGCAGCGTATGGCCGCGCTATTCGGTTCAGGATATGACTACACCTACCTGTATCCGGGCTTGCAGAAGGTGGTACAGGCGGCGGGCCGGGTGATCCGCAGTCAGCAGGATCGTGGTGTGGTGGTACTGATCGACGATCGTTTCGACCAGGAGCCGATCCGCCGGCTTCTGCCGCGCTGGTGGCAGGTCTGAATGCCGGCACCGCTGATCAGGGAAAACAGACCTTCCAGAGGTCGCCATGCCGCGACCCGGTCATGAGTTCGAGAGGGGGCTCATGATGGGGCTGCCATCGTCTGGCCGCCGCTGGCCGTTACGAAACCCGACCTGCTCGCGAAAGACCTGGATCGAGGTAACGATCCCCTCGACGTCAAGGCCCGAGGCGTGCAGCAACTGCTCGACGGTGGCGTGCTCGATGAACTGATCGCTCAAGCCCAATTGCAGAAGAGGCTTGCCCATCAGCGAGGCGGCCAGGTGTTCCAGGCAAGCGGCGCCAGCACCGCCTTTCACACAGCCTTCCTCCACCGTCACCAGCAGGTCGTGACTGCTGGCCAGGTTTTCGATCAGGTCCACGTCAAGCGGTTTGGCGTAGCGCATGTTGGCCACGGTTGCATCCAGGTACTGAGCGGCCTCCAGGCTGACGGACAGCAGGGGGCCGAAAGCCAGGATCGCCACGCGGTGGCCAGGGAGCTGCGCCGAACGCCGACGTATTTCCCCGCGCCCGATCGGCAGCGCGCTCAAGTGTGTCTCTACCGTGGCGCCGCAGCCGGTCCCGCGGGGATAGCGCACCGCCACCGGCCCGTCGTGCAACAGGCCGGTATGCAGCAACTGCCGGCATTCGTTTTCATCCGCCGGCGTCATGATCACCAGATTGGGGATGCAACGCAGGTAAGCAATGTCGAAGGCCCCGGTATGCGTGGCACCGTCGGCGCCGACCAGACCGGCACGGTCGATGGCCAACAGCACCGGCAGGTTCTGGATGGCGATGTCGTGGATCAACTGATCGTAGGCCCGTTGCAGGAAGGTTGAGTAAATCGCGACCACCGGCTTCAGGCCCTCGGTCGCCAGGCCAGCGGCAAAGGTCAGGGCATGCTGCTCGGCAATGCCGACATCGAAGTAGCGGTCGGGAAAGCGCCGCTCGAACTCCACCAGGCCGGAACCTTCACGCATGGCCGGAGTGATCGCGACAACCCGCGGGTCCCGCTCGGCCTCGTCGCACAGCCAGTTGCCGAACACCTGGGTAAAACTCTGTGGTCCGGGGGCAGAAGCCTGAAGGCCCTGCTGCGCATTGAATGTTCCCGTCGCGTGATAACGCACCGGATCGCTGGCGGCGGGACTGTAGCCATGGCCCTTTTGCGTGATGACATGCAGCAGTTGCGGACCGCGTCGGTGTTTCACTGCCCGCAGGATCGGGATCAACGCCTGCAGATCGTGTCCATCGACCGGGCCGTTGTAGTCCAGGCCAAGGCTCTCGAACAGATTGTTCGGCTCATCTGGCGCATCGGCGGTGCAGAGCCTGAGCAGATGCTCGCGCAGAGCACCGACCGCCGGAGAGATCGACAGGTCGTTGTCGTTGAGCACGATCAGCAAGGGCAGATCCGCGTAGCGGCCGGCGTTGTTCATCGCTTCGTAGGCCATGCCGCCACTCAAGGCCCCGTCGCCGATCACCGCAACGCAATGCCTTGGGCTGCCCGTTAACCGCGCGCCCTGGGCCATGCCCAGTATCGCGGAAATCGAGGTGCCGGCATGTGCGGTGCCGAAGCTGTCGTACTCGGACTCTTGCCGTCGTGGAAAACCGGATATCCCACCCAATTGCCGTATTCCGGCCATGGCCTGGCGGCGGCCGGTGAGTATCTTGTGCGGATAGGCCTGGTGCCCCACATCCCAGACGATTCGATCATGGGGGGTATCGAAAACATAGTGCAGGGCGATGGCGATCTCGACACTGCCCAGGTTCGCCGACAGATGCCCGCCGGTTCGTGACACGCTGTGCAGGATAAACGCCCGCAATTCGTCGGCAAGTGGCGCCAGTGCCTGCTGGTGCAGGGCCCTGAGGTGGGCGGGACTGTCGATGGTATTGAGCAGTTCGAACATGGTGTCGACGTCTCCCGGACTCAGCGCAGACCGCCAGGCCGCACGCCCCGACACCCGGTGTCGAAAGCCTGCCGGGTCTTGTCGTCCGGCAACAAGGTCGCCAGCGCGTGGGGCGCATCTGCCGTCATGAACAAGCGCCTCTTATAGAGCCAAATGACTGGGGGAAGGGCGCGTGACGGCGATTTCGTGCCAGCGCTGCAAGGCCGCAGGTGTGTAGATCTCGAAAATCCGCCGCAGCCACACGGTGTATTTTTCCGGCTCGGCGGCGATACACCCGGGAATATCGGACAGCGCCAGCCAGGACCAGGCCATGGCCTCGTCGGGATTGGCGAGCGGCGGGACGTCGCTGAGGCCGACGAACAGGTGATCGAATTCATGCTCGATCAACTGGTTCGAGACCTGTTCCCGATAGAGCAGGGAGGCGACCTTGTGCAACGGGCAGGCCAGGCCCATTTCCTCGAACAGCCGCCGTTGCGCGGCAGCGTGGGTCTGTTCGCCCACGCGCGGATGTCCGCAGCAGGTGTTGCTCCACAGGCCTTGCGAGTGATATTTGCCCAGAGCCCGCTGTTGCATCAGCAAACGGCCTGGCTCATCGAAGATGAAGATCGAGAAGGCCCGGTGTCGCAGGCCCTGCTGGTGGATGAACAGCTTTTGCGCACTGCCGGTTTCGCAATCATCCTCATCGACCAGGATGAGGGTTTCTTCCATGACGCGGACTCCGCTGTCGTTGTCACTGGGCAAAACGGCTGACCCGACTACGTGGGGGGATCGGTTTTTCTGCAAAGGCATGGATAAAGACTAGATCGCGATTCCCCAGGCGCAAGCCGGACACCGCTTTCTACCCCGGCCATCCGTCGCTTGCTTTCAGTGGGCACGCGTTTCATGTCGGCGGCTTGCGTGTTGAGGTAACATCGCCGCTCAAAACGGCGCTTGAGCGCCCGGCCAAGGACTGTATGCCTGTCACGTCGTATTTTCGCCGCTTGTGTTCATGTCTGGTGCTGGGGCTGCTGGGCGGCTGCCAGCCGGAACCGGCTACGCCCCTCGACCAGCAGGTCTATATCTGGCAACGCCAGTGGCGTGCGGCCCACGAGCAGGCGCTGGCCGAGAGCCGGGCGGACTTCTCGACCCTGCGGGTGCTGGCGCTGCAGGCTCAACCCAAAGCCGGTTGGAGCAGGGCGCAGGTCGATCTGCCGCGACTCAAGGCCGATGGTCGCCCGCTGATCGCGGTGGTGCGCCTTGATGGCCAGCTTCCGGCCCTGGACCTGGCGGTGGCGCAGTCGCAGATCGCGCAACTGTTGGCGGACTGGCAGGCCGCAGGGATTACCCTCGCCGGGCTGGAAATCGATCACGACAGTGCCAGTGCCCGCCTGCCCGGTTATACCGAGTTCCTGCTGAAACTGCGCGAGCAGTTGCCGCCGACCTTGAAACTGAGTATCACCGCCTTGCCGGCCTGGCTCGGCAGCCCGCAGTTGCCCGCGCTGTTGCGGGCGGTGGACAGCAGCGTGTTGCAGGTCCATGCGGTGAGCAATCCGAAGCTGGGCCTGTTCAATCCATCCCAGGCCAGGGAGTGGGCCAAGCGCTGGGGGCGGGTTACCGAAAAACCGTTTTACCTCGCCTTGCCGGCCTATGGCGTGGCCTTGCTGCCAGATACCGGCGGCGCTCCCGTGGTGGAAAGCGAAGCCCCCCTGAGCCGTGGCGGCGCCCGCCGCGAGCTGTTGGCGGATCCGCAACAGGTAGCGACCCTGGTCGGACAACTGCGCAACAAACCACCCGCGCACCTGGCCGGCTTGATCTGGTTTCGCCTGCCGTTGCCGGACGATCGCCGCGCCTGGAGCCTGACGACCCTGGGCGCAGTTGCCCGTGGCGAGCCCCTTGCCAGCCAATGGCGGGTCGAACTCTCAGAGCACGATGGCCTCTATGACATCAGCCTGGCCAATGTCGGCAATCTCGATCGGGCATTGCCCGAGCGGTTTGAACTGAATGCCGAGCAATGCGAAGCGGCCGACGGGCTCAATGGCTATGACGTGCAATCCTCAGCGCAACATCTCGTTTTCAGCCGCCCGTCCAGCGCCCGTGTCGCGGCTGGCGGCCGGCGTGCCCTCGGTTGGGCGCGCTGTATTCGCATCGATCAAGGAGCGTGGCATGTCTACCCGTAACTGGTCCCGGCACCTGTTGTGCCTGTCCCTCGGCCTGCCGTTCGGCACGGCGCTGGCGTGCGGCCCGGACTTTCCGTTGCGCCTGCTGGACGATCGGGCGCAGTCTCTGGCCGAGTTGCCGGAAACCAGTTTCGCCTTTGAGATCAGTCGCTTCGGCCCGCCGGTGGTGGGGCTCAAGCCGACCACCGAGGCGACCCTGACGCCCTATTGGTACAGCGACGACAACGCTCGTGCCTATCGCACGCAACGCGACAAGGTCGAGGCCAGCGAGTTGCCGGAAAACCTGCGGGCCAAGGTGGTGCAATTGCGCACCCTCCAGGACCCGCGACAGGTCGAAGCCGAGGGCGCCGACCTGCCTGAGGAAATGCGCCTCTATCTCGCCGGTGCCGTAGCCTTCGATACCGGCAACCAGGCGCTGGCCGTGGAGTATTTTCGCAAGGTCCTGGCGCTGCCTGCCGAGCAGCGCAAGCTGCGCAGTACCTGGGCGGCCTATTCCCTCGGTCGGGCCCTGGTGGTCTTGAGCAGCGAGGCCAACGACGATCCGCAGCAGACTCCTGTCGCCCTGCAGGCCCAGGCACGCTTGGCGTTCCAGCAGGTACGGGAACTCAGTGCCGGCGATTTCAGCGACCCGCTGGAGCTGGGAGTCGCCAGCCTGGGCGAGGAGGCCCTGCTGGCCAAGCTCGGCGGTGACTGGGAGAGTGCGGTGCAACTGTATGCCAGCCAGAGTCGGCTCGGCTCCAGCAGTGGCTACAGCTCGCTGCTGCAAGTAGCTGGCGAGCTGCAGGCGTTGCCGGATGAGGCCTTGCGGGAACAACTGCAACATCCCACGGTGCACAAGCTCCTGACCGCCTACCTGTTGAGTCGCGTGGGCGGGTCTTTCGAGGACCAGCCGCCGCAAACCCCGCGCTTGACCCAGATGGTGCTCGACAGCGCCGCTGGCAATCTGGAATACGCTGATCGACTGGCGGCGCTGAGTTACCAGAAAGGTGACTTCGCCACGGCCAAGGCTTTCCTCGCACACGCCGGCGATGGCGGCCTGGCCTGGTGGGTACGGGCCAAGCTGGCGCTGCGCGACGGCGACAAGGTTCAGGCTGCCGCCGCTTACGCCAAGGCGGCTGCAGCGTTTCCCAAAAATGAAAGCTGGGGCTCGCGGCGTACGCCGGACTGGACGTGGGAAAGCGTCCAGCCCGGCTGCAGGGTCGAGGGCGAAAGCGCGATCCTGGCCCTCGATCGCGGCGACTATCTGCAAGCCTTCGATCAGCTTTATCGCAGCCAGGACATCTACTGGCCGGATGCCGCGACCGTGGCCGAGCGGGTCCTGACCCTGGATGAGTTGAAGGGCTATGTCGATGCCCATGTGACGGCACCACCAGCAGCTACCCAGGCCGACAAGGACAACTATGTGCACCGCCCGGTGGCCGCGCAATTGCGCGAACTGCTGGGACGGCGATTGTTGCGCGAAGGCCGTTACGCGCAAGCGCCGGGTTACTTCGACACCCCCGAACTGCAGGCCAAGGCCCTCGAATACGGCCAGGATCGCCAGGACGCGGACTCACGCTGGACCGCCACCGGCCGTGCCGAGGCATTGTTCGGCGCAGCGACCCTGGCGCGCAAGTCTGGGATGGAACTGCTCGGCTACGAGATGTCGCCGGATTATCACTTGCTCGGCGGTAGCTACAGCCTGGGCAGTGTCGAGATAAAACCGGGACCGTTCCTGCAGGCCGCCGAAGTGCAGCGCCAACTGGGCACCGAGGCCAAGCCGAACCAGCGTTATCACTACCGTTACATCGCCGCCGATCTGGCAAACCAGGCCGCCGACCAGTTGCCCCACAGCAGCCAGGCATTTGCTGCGGTCTTGTGCAAGGCGGCGGGCTGGGTAGCCGGCACTGACGAGGAAATCGCGCTGTACCAGCGTTATGTCGAGCAGGGCCCGTATGTCAGTTGGGCGGGCAATTTCGGTCAGCAATGCCAGGAGCCGAGGTTCGACCAGGCCAACCGGCGCTACCTGATCCAGCCGATAGATACTGTGCGTTCGACGCTACGTCCCTACAAGGCCATGGTGTTTGGGGCAAGCGCACTGCTGCTGGGGGCTATCGGCTGGCGCTGGATTCGCCGGCGCCAGGCAAAGCAGTGAGGCAATCGGCAGCGGGGCGTGTTATTGATAGACAGTAACTCCCTGAACAGCCATCTGTTTCAAGATTTACGAGGTGACGATATGCCGGTTAAGCACGACTTGTTCGCAGATTTGCATTTGACCCGGGAACAGGTCACGGAGCGCAGGGCACAGGACAGCAAACTCAATCACCTGCTTGACGAATATGACGACATCGACAAACAGGTACTGGCTGCTGAAGCAGCGCTGGCAGAGGATGACGACGTGAGGAAGCTCAAGGAAAAACGGCTATTGGTGAAGGACAAGATCGTTCGTCAGCTCGAGCAGCAGAACTGATTGCAACAACCCGTTCGAGCCGTGCTGCGGGTCTACATGCCCGCAGCCCAGTCCATGGAGGTTTCATGTCATTCGATTTACCGATCAAGCCGAAAGTGGTGCTGATCGCCATGTTCGCGCCCGAAGCACAGAGCTGGATCGAGCGCCTGGCGCTCAATCACCCGGTCCCTCTGCCGGGGCTGAGTGCCGACTACCCGAACATCCTCTGTAACGACCAGGGCGTCTGCCTGTTGGTGACCGGCATGGGCCAGACCAACGCGGCAGCCTCGACCCTTGCGTTGGCCCTGTCGACACAATTCGACCTGCGCCAGTCCTATTTCCTGATTGCCGGTATCGCCGGGATCAACCCGCACCGCGGCACCCTCGGTACGGCGGCCTGGGCCCGCTATCTGGTGGACTTCGGCACTCAGTGGGCGCTCGACTCGCGGGATGCACCGAGTGATTGGCCGAGCGGTTATATCGGCGTCAATACCCGTGGCCCGGACGAAAAACCGCGCCTGGATTACCGCACTGAGCTGTTCGAACTCAATCCGCGCCTGCAGGCCAGGGCCTATGCCTTGACCCGCCACGTGACCCTGAGCGAAAGCGCCGAGTCGGCGGCCTGGCGCACGAAGTATCCCCATGCCCCGGCCAACCAGCCACCGCAGGTGATCTGTGGCGATACTGCGGCAAGCTGCACCTGGTTCTCCGGCACTCGCCTGGGCGAACGGGCAGAGGCCTGGACCCGCCTGTTGACGGATGGCGAAGGGATCTACTGCACCACCCAGCAGGAAGACAATTCGACCTATGAAGCGTTGTCGCGAGCGGCGCGAGCCGGGCTGCTGGATATCGACCGCCTGGCGGTCGTGCGGGCCGGATCGAACTTCGACCGACCGTATCCAGGCTACAGCGATGCCGACAACCTGCTCAACTACGCGCAGCAGGGTGGGTTCGAGCCGGCCCTGGAAAACCTTTATCGGGTGGGGAATACGCTGGTGCAGGAAATCGTGGGCAACTGGGCCGCCTGGGAGCAGGGCGTACCAGAAGCCTGAGGTACTCCCACGCCAATATCACCACCACGGCCGGCTGCAACATGCCCCGGCCAGGCCGAACCGGTATCACGGCCCCATTACCCGAAAGGATCGACCATGTTCAAACCCCTGGCCCTGGCCTTGCTGCTGTCCTGCTCGTTGGCCCAGGCCGCCGAGCCTGCCGAGTTGCTTGCGGACATGCCGCTGACCTACCTCGAACAGGCGAGCCCCGATACCCACGATAAGCCGCTGGTGATCTTTCTCCACGGCTATGGCAGTAACGAGGACGACCTGTTCGGCATTCGCGAGAGCCTGCCGGCCGACTACACCGTGCTCTCGGTGCGCGGCCGGCTGGAACTGGCGTCGGGAGGCTACCAGTGGTTCCACCGGCGTACCGATTCGGCGCAGTACGATGGCAACCGCGAAGACCTCAGCCAGAGCGCCGAAGCGGTGACCGATTTCATCCAGCGGGCCACCGAGAAGTACCACACCCAGCCAGACAAGGTGTTCCTGATCGGTTTCAGCCAGGGCGCGATGATGACCTACGAGGTAGCCTTGCGGCACCCCGAAGTGCTGCGCGGTATTGCCGCGTTGAGCGGGCGACTGCTGCCAGTGGTTCGCACGCAGGTGCTGGCACCGTCGAGCTACCGGGGGTTGAGCGTCTTCATCGGGCATGGCACCGCCGACCCACAGGTGCCTTATGCCGGCGCGACAGAGGCGCTGAGTTACTTGCAGACGCTCTCCATCGAGCCCGGTTTTCATTCCTATCCCGGTGTCGTGCACACCATCAGCGGTAACGAGGTCACCGACCTGGCGAACTGGATCGCCGTCTCGCTCAAGCCCTGAAGCAACGGACGCTCTTGCGGCCAAGCTCGCCGCGCGCTCCACAAGCGCTTGTCTTTCGAGGCACTTGCGCACGCGGCAGGGGTCAGATATCGCAATGGCCGGATAAATCCCGGCCCTCGTGTCCTCAGACCCCTCGGGAGAAACGATGAGCCAGGATTTCCTCGCCACCGAAACCAACCGCCGCCAACTGCAGCAGATCATCTCCGGGCTGTCCGACGGCGTGATTCTGATCGAGATCGACCAGAGCATTCTCTGGGCCAACGAGGCCGCCCTGGCCATGCATGGGGTCAGTGAGGTCGGCGAACTGGGAGCGAATGCGGCGCAGTACCGCAAACGGTTTGCCCTGCGTTATCGCAATCACCACGCCCTGACCGCTGACAGCTACCCGATCGCCCGGGTTGCCAAGGGCGAGACCTTCAGCGACCTGATCGTCGAGGTCACGCCCCAGGCCGAGCCGGAGCGCACCTGGGTCCACAACATCCGCAGCATGATTCTGACCGACCGCGCCGGCGAGCCGGAATCGCTGGTGCTGATCATCAGCGACGCCACCGAACTGGCCGTTGCCGAGCAACGCTTTGAAAAGGCCTTCGGCGCCAACCCGGCACCGGCGGTAATCTGCCGGCTCAGTGACCTGCGCTACATCAAGGTCAACCAGGGCTTCCTGGAAATGACCGGCTACCGCCGCGAGGAGGTGATCGGCCGCTCGGTCTACGAGCTGGATGTGCTGGAAGAGGCCGAGCGCCGCGAGCTGGCAATCCAGCGCCTGGGGGAGGGCGCGACCATTCCGCAGATGCAGGCTGAACTGAAGTTGGCACACGGTGGCAGCAAACTGGTGATCGTGGCCGGCCAGCCGCTGGACATCAATGAACAGGATTGCATGCTGTTCACCTTCATGGACCTGGAGCCGCGTCGGCGGATCGAGACCGCGCTGCGCCAGAGTGAGGAGCGTTTCGCCAAGGCCTTTCGCCTGGCTCCGGCGCCGACCTTGCTCTGCGTCGCCGCCGACCGGCAACTGCTCGATATCAACGAAGCGTTTCTCGACAGCACCGGCTACTCGGCTCAGGAACTGCTGGGGCAGCGGGTCGAGGCGATCGGTGTCTTCGAAGACGATAAACTCTGCGAACGGATCTTCAGCGTGTTGGCAACGAACGGTCGCCTGAGCAACCTGGACCTGAGAATCCGCCGCAAGGACGGCGAACTGATCGATTGTGCGTTGTCCGCCGACAGTGTGCAGATCCAGGGCGAGCCGTGTTACCTGCTGGTGCTGATGAACATCACCGAGCGCAAGCGTTCCGAAATGGAGTTGGTCGCGGCGATCGAGGCGGCGATGCAGGATACCTCCTGGTTCAGCCAGAAACTGATCGAGAAGCTGGCAACGGTGAAGAACGTCAGTGTGCAGAAACTGCCCGGTCTGTCCTACGCCGACCTGACGCCGCGCGAGCGTGACGTGCTGGAGCTGATCTGCGAAGGCCTGGCCGACAAGGAAATCGCCGCGCGGCTGAAGCTGGCGCCCAATACCGTGCGCAATCATGTCGCAACGGTCTATTCCAAGCTTGCCGTACACAGCCGTAGCGAAGCGATTGTCTGGGCCCGTGAACGGGGTCTGTTCAGTGGCCGGAGCAAGGACTGATAGTGCAAATGCACCAGTGCCACTAATTCATATTCGGGTTTATTCGACGGCCTTGTCGTTTCAGGATGGAGATATGGCGAGCGAACCTTGTGTCCGGCTCGCCGCCCATCAGGTCAAGGACATTGCCGGTGTTTTATTTAATGGATATACGAGCACTCCTCGAACAGGGCTTTGCGCCGCTGGCGTGCGAGTGCGTGCTGGGCGATGCTTCGCTGAGCGTCAGGGTCTACGACCGGGAAACCGGGCGGGTCGACCTGATGGTCGCGGGCATTGCCCTGAGTCGCCTGCGCAAGCGGGAAGATGCGTTGCGCCTGCTCGAGGAACTGCGCGAAGAACTGGCGGGCAACGCGCTGCAGCGCCAGGGGACATAGCCTCCCAGGCTTTCCTGAACCCAACCTGACTCGACCCTTGCCTGGCATTTGCAGACCCGCGCCAACCCGACATACTGACCGCCAGGCGTATTTGACGCGGTCGACAATACAGGGTTTCGAATGGCTTTGGCGCAACAGGAAGCACAGGAACAGCTAACCCACCCGCAAACCCACTCACGGACACGCCAATGGCTGACGCTCGGCGCTGTGGTCCTGCTCACCGGGATGGGGGCGGGACTCGGTGGCATGCTGCTGGCGATGCTGTTGCATGGCATCCAGCACCTGGCCTATGGCTACGGCCAGGACAGCCTGACCCTTCACGACAGCTTCCTGATCGGCGTCAGCAGTGCCTCGCCCGAGCGCCGAGTGCTGGTGCTGACGTTGTGCGGACTGGTGGCCGGCCTGGGCTGGTGGCTGCTCTATCGCTTTGGCCGCCCTCTGGTGAGCATCAAGAAAGCGGTGATGCCAGGCGCAGCCGACATGCCGGCGAAAAGCACACTGGTCCATGCCTTGCTGCAAATCGTCACGGTCGCGCTGGGTTCTCCGCTGGGCCGAGAGGTCGCGCCGCGGGAAGTCGGTGCACTGGTCGGCGCATGGTTATCGCGCAAGGCCGGGCTGCCCGACGCGACTCATCGGCTGATAATCGCCTGTGGCGCCGGCGCCGGTTTGGCGGCGGTGTACAACGTGCCGCTGGGTGGTGCGATCTTTGTACTGGAGGTGCTGGTCGGCAGTTTCAGTTGGCCGGTGGCGATCATGGCGCTGGCGACCTCGGCGATTGGCGCTTGTGTGGCCTGGATTGGCCTCGGTGCAGAAATGCAGTACGTAGTCCCGGCGATGCCCCTGAGCACCGGCCTGCTGACCTGGGCGCTGCTCGCCGGGCCGCTGTTCGGCCTGGCCGCCTACGGGTTCGTACGCCTGACCAGCCGAGCCCGGGCCACGGCCGCCCGGGGCTGGCAACTGCCCGTGCTGTCATTGCTCAACTTCATCCTGATCGGCTGCATCGCCGTCTATCTGCCGCAGGTGCTCGGTAATGGCAAGGGCCCGGCACAATTGGGCTTTGACAGTGAACTGGGCATCGGCCTGGCGGCGTTGCTGCTGGTGGTCAAGGTCCTGGTGACCAGCAGCAGCCTGCGCGCGGGCGCCGAAGGTGGCCTGCTGACGCCGGGACTGGCGATCGGTGCACTCATGGCGATCATCCTGGGCGGCGCGTGGAGCCTGGCCTGGCCGGGAGTCCCACTGGGCGCGTTCGCGATCGTCGGCGCGGCCGCATTCCTCGGTGCATCGATGAATATGCCGCTCACCGCGATAGTACTGGTGGCCGAGTTCACCCGCATCGAGCATGACTTCCTGGTGCCGATCATCCTGGCCGTGGTCGGCTCGGTCTGTGTGAGCCGGCTGTGCGAGGCACGGGCTGCGGTCAAGCGCTGACTATCAGTGCCGGTAATAGTGACCATCGAGCATCGCAAGTTCCGTTTGCGCGGGAAAACCGGAGAATTGCACGCATTCCAACGAACCGTGTCTTTTCTTGCAGGATTCGCCCATGCGCCGCTTACTTGTCCCTGTCCTGGCTTTCGCCGGGTTGTTGCTCCAAGGCTGTGCCTCAGCCCCGAACGATCCGACCCTGACCCTGCAGACCAGCAAGACGCCCGAGCAGTACACCGAGTGCGTGGTGCCGAAATTGCAGAAAAACGCCATCACCCCGACCGTGTCGCAAACCCAGCGGCATTACAAGATCGTGGTGGCCAGCAGGTTCGCCGCGAACAACGTCCTGGAAGCCTACAAGGCGCCAATGGGCGGGAAGATCTTCCTGTACGAGCGTCAACCACTGGCGTCGACCTTCAAGTCCTCGACGTTCAAGCAGGCCGCCACGGAATGCCTGTAACGAGTGGAGTAGGGAAGGGCCAACGTAACGCGTATCGGCCGGGGATCATTACGGAATATAGCGAGCCCGCAGCCGCTCCAGGGTGCCGTCGTGGCGCAAGGTTTCCATGGCATCACGCAAGCCTTTGACCAGTTCCGGGGAACACTGTTTGGAACAGGCCAGATAAAGATCCGCAGTGCTCATGACCGGACTCATGAACAGCTTGCGCTCGGACACCTTCGGCCAGATGTAACGACTCTCCGGCACGCCATTGAACCAGGCATCGATACGGCCCATGAGCAACATCTGCGCCGGATTATCGCCGATTGTCAACGGATAGATCTGTTTTTCGTCGAAGCCTTGGGCCCGCAGAATCTCTTCCTGTGCGCTGCCCAGGCCGACGCCAATCAACCCGTAGGACTGCCGGGCTTGTGCAAAACTGGTCACCGGCGCATCAAGAGTGAAAAATGCCCGCTGCATGCTCATGATCGGCGCGATCCAGGTGAAAC
Source organism: Pseudomonas asplenii (assembly GCF_900105475.1). Taxonomy (NCBI): domain Bacteria; kingdom Pseudomonadati; phylum Pseudomonadota; class Gammaproteobacteria; order Pseudomonadales; family Pseudomonadaceae; genus Pseudomonas; species Pseudomonas asplenii. The sequence goes on from NZ_LT629777.1 coordinate 4,869,003, forward strand.
GGTCTTCGCGTTCCGGGGTACGCGTCAGCGGTGCGATCAACAAGTCCTGTTTTTCACTGACATGCCGCTGCGCCCGGGCCCAGGGCAGTACCTCTATTTGGGCGGTGTAACCCGCCTTGACGATCGCCTGCATGACCATATCGCCGGCGATCCCATGCCCGAGGGCGTCATCGACGAAGGTCAGCGGCGGCGCATCCAGGATGAACAGATCGAGGGGCGAGGGTGTAGCATGCACAGGCGGTGTCACCAGCAGCGCGAACGACAAATACAGCCCCAGTACTCCAGGACGGCGAGTCGATAGACGCGGCTTCGGTTTCATGGCAGGTATCTCAAGCACGGCGGACATCATTGGCAGTTGCCTTGCTGATAACAGATGGCTTCAGCGTAGCATCTGAGCCCTGAGGCCGGGCTTCGTTCATTAAAGGTACAGATGGCACAATTGGCGTGTGTCCTTGTTCTACAGTAGAAAGCCCCCATCTAGATTGATATACGTGTAAACACAGGAAAGGTTAGTTGATGGCCAGCAATATCCAGTTCGAGGGGGACTTCACTCCGAGCATCAAAACGTGGATCGAGGAAGAGTTTGAGCGGGCCTTCGCGCTCTGTATCAAACAGTTTTCGGGATGCGCTATCGAATGGCAGATACCGAAAACGGTCGTCAAGGAAGGCTATGGGGGGGAAGCGCGGCTAGATCAACTGGAGCTTTGCCTATCGCCAACGCTGGACCTGAACGCCCAAGATGAAGAGAAATCTTATCAGGTCAAGGCAGCAAAACGCCTGATCCATCACGAACTGGTGCATATCTTCCAGCATCAGGTACTTCGCAAGAACCACATTTATGCGTTACCAACCTGGTTTTCTGAGGGTATGGCCGTTGCGTTTTCCGGGCAGACATTATCCTGGGATGCGGGCCAGCTCCAGAAAGACCTTGATGCAATGGGCCAGATTCCACGCGCGGAGCAGTATCTGATCATGACCGGTTACAAACCCTTTGACATGAATCGACCACCGTTCAACGCACTTTATGAAATATGGGGAGGGCTTTTTGCCTATTCAGTAGCGCAGGCACCCAAGTTGCATCCTGACTACCAAAGGAATAATGGACCGCATCTTGTGGGCGACGAGTACCGCCGGGCTGTTGCGATCGTTCGTGACACTCCTGAGCATGGGTTCGATAAAGCTTTAACTCTGCATACCCTGCAACCGATTTTGACGCAGGCTAATTTACGCAAGGAATTGGTATCGTTTATCACGGCGTGATGAGTTATTTCATAGGACGCCTATCTGGCATGAGCAGTTGACGATCGACTCAAACGTTGGGCACGTCAAAGGCCTTTCATGCATTTTCTGACGTCATCGTTGATCACATTGCCAGGCTTGATGCAGTCCTTGAGTGACTTTTCGTCTGGCAGGCTATCGAACTCGGCACGTGCACGATCACGGCATTGTTTGTTCATGGCTTTGCCAAATGCCGAGTGTTCACCTTTGTAGGTTGCGCAGAGCATCGAGTCAGCAGTTTTCTGAACTTGAGCGACAACAGGCTGCGTGATGGATTGCGCGGATCCTGGGCAGCAGGCGAACAGCATAAGCGTAGCGAGTATCCATTTCATGAAGCGTCCTTGGTTGCGAGGTTATGCGATTGGAGGGAGTGTCCCGGAGAGGAAGCCACGTTGTCCAGAGGTCGGAATGGGGTCTTGGATTCTGCAAGGCTCCCGCCTGATCGGAGCATATAACACTACGCATAATGTATATTATGTTAAATTATGTGCTATGTCAGAAATGTTCATGTCACCAGCCCCCGAAAACCAGACTTTGCTTGAATTGACCATACACCCATCGAATCAACCCGTTACGTTCCATCTCTCCAGTACCTCCTCAGCTTCACCGGCCCCACCACCCCTGAACGCCCGGTTTGAAAACCATAATCCAGCAGCTAGAGATCCCATCCGAAATTCTATCCTCTAGTTCAGTCAACGCTCTCGATCTACGGTTGAAACTGAAGCTTCACTGAACTGCGCCGACGATTGGCAGAGTTTAGTCTTCTACTGTCATACCGGTGGTTTGCTCGACAATCGGCACCTGCACTCAAGTCAGCCCCAAGCCTAACCACAATTGATCCCTGTGCCTCAGCGGCCTAAATGTGATTCCGCATTCGCCAGCATCCCTCGGCGTCTACAATTTACATCCATGCGCAGGCACTCCACGGCCGAGTGCTGGCGTCCCTGCAGCTTAGGCTAGGCTGCCAGATTAGATCGCTTGCAGGCAGCCGCAGCCGGTGACCCGACCACGTTGCGTGCCTAGTGGCCGCAGCGTGTTTACGGCCACCGCCACGATTAGGGCTGTCCTTCAACAGACGCTCAACCGACGGATGAGGAGCTTTGCGCCATGATGAAGTCAGCGCGGACATCGATTAAGAACCCAGCGCGCAAACCACGTCCTAAGCCTGCGTCGAGCCAGCCGTGCGAATCGCCAGAGCCAGCCGACCCCACGGATTCCTTCGTGCCGTATCCGTTGTTTCCGCCCATTGTGCTCCTAACCGACCACCAAGGCCTGGAGCGTCCAATCAATAACGACGTCCGCGTACGGCTCGGTACCCTAGACCCCGCACTGGAAGCATTCCAAGCCTGGCGCCTCGGCATCGACTTTCTGGCCAAGCAGTGCCAACGGCCGGAATTCACCCCCAGGCACTACAAGATCATGTGTCCAGTGCTCGAAACGATGATGCATTGGAGCTGGTCTGTTCGGCACAAGCCGATACAAGAATGGCGAGAAACGGATGCTAGGGAGTTCATGCACTTCGTCATGCGCCTACCTATGTCATGGATTTCGAGGACTGGCGGAACGCGTTACCTGCTGAAGACCAAGACGGAATTCGCTGTTAAGCCAATTAATGGCAATTGGCGTCCGATAGTCAGAAAGCAGCTGGCGGACAATTCCGCGTCGACTTTCGCACTCGGAACTGACCAGCACCGCAGTATCTTCCTGCACGGTGGGAGGGATTTTTTCGACTACCTATGCGCCCTGCGAATTACAACTCTAATTAATCCGTTCGGTGCCCTAAAGCCTAGAGATTTCGAGGTTCGCCAAGGGATAGCCCGGCCGACTTTCACACCGGCACAACTGGCTGATCTGATGTCTACAGCCACGTCATTGGCCCAGAACGATAATCAGTGGCAGCCATGGCTCCTCGTCGCGGCCGTGGCCATCTACTCTGACGTTCCACTGCGTGCGCTGGGGTCAACATCGGCCCTTAAATTGCGGTTTTCAAGCTTCAAAGCCGACGAGGCCGGCTCCCCAAAGGCAAGCACAGGGCAAACCTCACCGGTCTGGTTTGAGAGTCCTCACTACCCTCGCCTGCGCTATCCGCTGGCTTCTGAGTTCGCTGCCTATTTCCGCCGATATGCCAAGTTCAGGCACAGCCAGAATTCGGATCTTTCCCCGCAAAGCCTGCTTCTGCCTTTGATAGATGGTAGTGGTGGTTACGCGAGTCCTACCATGTTCGAGCTATTCAGCAGATTCACGACCGCCATTTTGATGCGTCTGCAGCAAAGTCCGCTCGCGGAGAACGCCGATTGGCGTGGTTGCGCGCGGTTTCAGCCCGGTGCATCAATCACGTTCCTCGAGCTGAGGAAGTCGGCGAAGGCGGCTGGATGGGTGCCGAGCGCAGTGCGTATTGATGAGCTACATCAAGATGAATCTATTTGGCCAGATATTGGAATCCGAAAGCATCTGCCGGCGTCTCAGTGGCTACGCAAGCATGCAAGTGGGCCGTCGCTCTGACGGCGATCATGCACCACCGGTGACATCACACCCAGGAACACCTAGCTGGGCACGGCCTGCGGCACGGCTGTCGTGAACCAAGCCCCGACTGAATCGGGGTCTTGGCCCTGCGGGCTTCCATCCTCGTGCCTACGGCCAAAGGCCTGCGCGCTCCGCTTGCAACTGCCCTCCCCGGCATTAATGGCAGCGTCGAGCATCGCGTTTCGTTGACGGCAACCGGATTAATAGCTCACGCGGCTATCAGCAAAATTTCCCGCGCCTCGGTCGCATGCTGAAGCAGCCCAGGATGCTTCACTTCAAGCTCAATGAGATCAGCTTGATAGGTCAGAGACGGCGTCATCTGTGTTCCGTCCTGCAGGAAACGAGTCAGACCCGCGAATTGCTCATGAGTGACCGTTGACGCAACACTGCGATCGTTGGACAAAGCGTTTACCCGTGAAGCGTTGAGGCTGGCGATGTCGGTGGCAAGCTCCGTCAGGCTTTGTCGGGCGTACTTGTGAGAACCGGCCTTCAACTGAACGTGGGACATCATCAAGCCAAGGTTTACCAATCGGTTTTGCAGTAATGAAATCTGATCGAAGAGCACGACGTTACTGGTGGCATTCCGCGAATGCCGTTCCAGGAGAAGCCTGGTGAACTGATACTGTTCATTGAACGATCCAATCAATGGCCTGAGCTGCGGAACATCACCTTCCTCGCAGAACTGCATTGCGGTGACTAGCAGGCCCCGAAAGCGAGCCTCATCAGCGAGTAGATTCCGTTCGTGCCCCTCACTCACCAACTGCCATGTATGTGCGATCGTTTTTGATTGCTCGTCTATTTTTTGGCTGATTTTATCGAGTTTTTTGCAAACGATGACAAAGCCTGCAGTTGTCACTGCGAGGTTGAGGCCGCTCATTACGAGATTGGCCGACTGCAGACCCTGAAGCACATTCAAGCTCTGCTGCACCTGATCCATGCCGGTTTGGAGCGACCCCAGGCCACTTGATAGGGTGGACTGCAGGCTCTGTAGGCTCTCTTGGACATGCCCTGAGTCGCCCGGAAAAAGGAGGTGCCCGACGATCTGGCCAGCCTTCTCGGTTCCCTTTGAGTGTCGGACTACGCCACCCCAAAGCGTGTAATCTCCGCTATGCAGTTTGGCCAGGACATCTGGGATATCAGGCAAGGAGCGTACAAGCGCGTCAACGTTTACAAACATGCTTTCAGTTTCTCCGTGTAGGCTTCGAAGTCCTGGTCGTAACGTGCGCGCCGCAGCTTGGCGATTTGCAGCACGGCAGGAATGGTGATCCGGAACGCCGGCGACGAAGCCTGGTAAATCGCGAGTCCTGCGGCTCCGATAGCAAGTGGCGCTGCCACCATTGAGAGCACCCGGCCTCCTAATGCGCTGGCAAAGCCCGCCCCGCCACCAGTAGCAGCCATACCGCCCAGGCTACCGGCAGACAACATCAGCGTTTTCACCATTTCATTTATGTAGCCAGCGAGATTGCCGCCGCTCAGATAGTCCTTGAGCGCTTCGTCTCCCATGTATTTGTCCATGGCCTGGCGGATGATGATTTCCTCAATGGCGAAAATGTCATCTTGCGCGGAGGGTTTTCCGTCCAGCTTTTTGGCGACATCTGTCGCAAGCTCGAGGTAGTCGATGCTCTCCGTTCGAAATGCGGAGGCAATGGTGTTGCTTCCGAACGCACGAATTTCCTTTTCAAGCAGGCCTGAAATAGATTGCAAGCGGCCCTGCACCTTCCGGGTCATGATGGTTGCCTTCACGTCGCTGTCGAGGGCTACCCTGCCCTTGCCATTGTCGGTGATCAGGTCGGCCAAGACTTCCAGATCCGCTGTTGCGGCACGCGATAAGAGATCGGATATCGACCGGTCTCTTGGAACAACTGACTCCATGTATCCCCCTGTAAGCATTCCTGAAGTGGCGGATCATCAACGCAATGATTGCCTATGGCCAGTACGGGCGTACTGATTTTAGCCACAAGATCCACGCGTGTCTTCCCGCTGGAGAATCAGGCTGGAGCTCACTGATTGAGGAATGCAGAGCAGACGCCATGCAACGCGTTGCAGCGACGGTTGCTCCACGGGCATCATGAAATCAAACAACAATAAGGGCAGACCTATGACCTCCCCGACCACGGAAATTTTCATCTTCATCCCGCAGCAGCCTCAGACCACGTATTCTCCACAACTCGGTGACAAGCTGGACAGTCAAGGGGAATCCATCTTCCAGGCCATTGGCATTTCCTATACGATCGTGGACAGGATGATTGCCCACAACGCCAGCTGTGCGAATGCGGCTGCGGATTTCTTCGTGACGACGCTCATGAAAGACAGTTGGTCATGGGACACGTCGTACCAGTTGGTCATGGAGACCGATTGGCAGCACCGGATGTACCGGGCCTGGAATGCCCTGAATGCCGAGAACCGCGCGAACGCAGCCGCGCTCGATTACGAGGTGTACCAAAACTACTGGCCAAACCTGGACTTTTGCGCGGATGGGTTTGAAGCGGAGATGGAGCGTTGGATCTCTGAGGTTTTGAAGCAGTAGCACTCTACTCAACACGAGCACCCTACTCTCCCGAGTGTTTGGGACGTGACGATTAGGCCCAAGGGTGAAGGAGCGCCACCCTGGCAAGCAATTTCAGCCGTTTGGCTGCCTTGCAATGCACCGCTTCCCTTTAAGCTCGCAGCCTCGCTCGGTCGAGCCCACCGAAAGCCGATATAGTCATTCCCACTCGGGCAGTAGTGTCCCACCTGGTTGCAAGCCATATCCACTACCTGGTTTACCAATCATATAGCCACTGTTAGCACTGCGCTCGAAACCAGATACCAAGGCAGTCAGCAAATTCTCAGTAGGGGCGCAACCTGAGACTGCGACAGTGAAAAAAGCCCATAAGCCGCCATCCCGTTCAATAGCGCTGGTCTCAAATTCAAGCTCTTCGTGTTCCGCCATTAAACCGGCCTCTACCAAGGCGGCTTTGCTAAAAAGGCTGGCAAGGTTAGAAGGAAGCTCTTCCAATTGGCGATCGGTGATGGGGCTCAGTAGCGCGAAATGCTGACGTGGGGAATACATGCTTCCAAAGTCCTTTTTTCTGTAATGGCCAATGTTATCGAGTGCCCGTTGATCTGCGCAACCACTGCTGTTGCGGGTATGGAGGGGCAAGATCTGCAGCCGGCGCCAGCAGATAAGCACGATCATCAGATTGCGAAGTGCACCTTAGCTCGGGAACCCGTAACTCCACCTAAGGCGTGACGTATCTGCTTTATCCGCCACCCAACTGGTATACAGGCGGCGCTCCGAACCCTAGCCATCCATGGAACTGGCACCGAAGCGAGTCTATGATCGGCTGATCTCAAAATGCCTTTATGGAGTAGTCCATCATGGACGAGCAACTCGGACGCTTACACGCTTCAGCCTGCTTTAACTCGGCCTCCACTTTCAAGGAGCCGACGCTGCGCAGCAAAGCGTATGCGAATGCTGCACTCACCGAGTTTGTAAAGCTTCAACGTGAGCAGCCCGAGATCCTGACCACCCTGCTCAAGGGAGGAAATCAGGGCGCCAAACGGCTGAACACTGACCCTTACCAAGGGCTTCGTGAGGTTATCCAGAATGCTGATGACCTGAATGCCACCTCCGTGCAATTTGGTGTACAGACTGTTCACGGCAGTAAGCAGTTGGTCATCGTCCATAACGGTTTGCCCGTGGAACTGCCTCACGTGCTACCAATGATCTACCCCTTCTACTCCACCAAGCAGCAATCAGCTGAGCTCAAAGGTCGGTTCGGTATCGGCCTGAAAACCCTAACGCAGCTCGGCGATAATCTGACAGTCCATAGCGCGCCCTTCCATTTCGGCTCACGTGACGACCACGTGGCCATGGTGGAAGAAGCCGAGCCTATCAGGGATTTCTACGATCCCCACGCCGACCACACTATGGTCAGCGTTGACCTCTATCCAGATTATGACCTTGACTCTCTAGAAGCTTGGTTCGATGACTGGGCCCCCAGCGACCTGATCTTCCTGGATAACGTTCGCGCTATCACCTTGCTTGACCTAGATGCGGGTATCTCGCTGAAGCATTTGGCGATCCAGCAGACTCAATCCGATCGCCACTTCAACCTAGTACTTGGCAAGCACCAGAGCCGTGTCACCCACTCAACCTTCCTGGTGGACGACGGTCTATGGGAGCGCTTCGTTTGTGAAGTGAGGGTTCCAGCTGGAAAGGCACGTGCAGCCAAGGCGACTGGCGATTTCACACCCATTGGTGTGGCGATACCGGTGAACGGGAGTGCTCAAGGACGGATCCATGTGGCGCTACCCACCAAGATCCACACCAATGCTGCATTCTCTCTCGACGCACAGTTTGACCCCTCTACCTCTCGGGAAGACATGATTCATGGCGCGTGGAATCAGTGGTTGACCGAAGCATCCGGCCAGTTTCTAGGTGAGCTGGCCATTTATCTGGCGCAGCAACGCAATACCCTTGCTTGGTTAGCCGTTCCTGTCGGGGCGAAGACAGACAGCAGTTCGGACTGGCTCAACAAATTGTTCCATGAACAATGGAGCAAAGTGATAGAGGCCTTCAAAGCTTGTCCGACTCTCATCGATGGCCGCTATGCGCTGAGTCAGATTTCTTATTGCGATGAGTCGATCGACGGGATGCTGACAGAAGCTGACCACCTCGCGGTGAGCGGATGGCCAATGCTGCCCGAGTGGATGCGGGACAGTGACGGGCGTTGGCGGGTCGTCCTAGAAGCCCTCTCCGTTTCACACTCGCTGGAACTCGAGGATGTGTTCGAACACTGTGAGCGATTCGAGCAAAAGTCTCCGTCATGGTTTTTGGACATGGCTTTAAAATGCCTTGAACTGGACGAGGACTACCTGCTGCTGGATTCTCAATGGGTACCACTTGCAAGCGGGCAACGTACACAAGCCAAGGCCGAAGACGAGGCCGACTCCTGGCTAACAGGGCAGCCACCCGCGATTGGATTTGCAGCCCGCCATCATCTGACAAATGTGGTTCACCCTCTTCTTCTCTCCACGCCATATGCGCCCCTCGTCGCATGGCTATCAGAGAGCGCGAATTACAAGGCAGACGTAGTCGCCCAGGACGTGCTTGAAGCGTTTGCCAGGCGCTTCTCGCAAGACCCGATTGCAGCCGATAAGCAAGACCTCCTCGATCTGCGAGACCTGTTTGAGCACGTCGACACGAAGAACAGTCAGTTGGGCCAGGAGGTGGGCGCGGCACTGCTAATCGACGCGTTCAGTCATGTTGCACTCGAGGATGGTCGATCAACCGTTACGAAGGTGCTCGCCTCCCCGACTAGCGTGTACCTGCCAGCATCCATCGCTGATTCGCAGGACACATGGTCGAAGGCGGCGGGCACCACTCCTGAGCTGCTGTGGGCGTCTGCCAGCTACGCCGAGGTGTTCAAAATCAGCAGAGCAGAACAAAGGGGCATCCAAGGCGAGTCAGTCACCACAACTCGGAAGCGAGGCGTGAAGCGATTTCTGTCATTGCTTGGCGCCGAGGTTTCTCCTCGCCTCGTTGAGGTCGCCACGGACTCCGCACACATCGTGCTTGCCTCTCAGAGTGCAGCTCGCCGCTTCCTGGGCCGGGCGCGTGGTGGACTAGCGCGCGATTTCGTCTCGCCCGATCTTGATGCCGTCATCCGTAACATTCGCCAGAGCCCAATCCAGCCGGTATCACGGAGAGGACGGAAATCCCGTGAGTCGGCGCAATCGTCCGCCCCCACGGCCGTTGAGAGAGCGATAGCACTTTTTCGCTGTATCGACAGCAACTGGATCACCTTCGAGCCGTACAGCAGAACCTTTGCCTACCGAGAAAGCGGAAGGAGTGATAGCTCACCAGTGCCCACTACTTGGCTCGCGAGATTGATTGATAATGCGTGGTATCCCAACTATGCAGGGACACCGTGTAGACCAACCACCCTCATTGTTGAGACGAAGGTCACGCTCGCGATGTATGAGCATCACACGGATTTTGCCAGTGGCTTGACCGAAGCTGACGCGAATAGCGAATTTGCGCGTGCGCTGGGGATGCGCGTCAATCCGCCCGTTTCACAGTTGGTGGCGGCTCTTGAGCGTGCCAGAAACACATCTTCATCTGACGAAGTCAGCCTGATGAGGTTATACAAGGCCCTGGCTGGCCATTGCCCACAGGGCGCCTCCACCGTCGCGCATGAGGCGATGATAGGCGACATGCAGGCCGGGAGTCTGCGTGGGAAGTTCGGCATTCAGCGTTCACATAAAGGGCTCATTGCCCCGTGCGTCACAACCGCTAGGCACAGCAAGGAGTGGTTCAGCATGCGAGCGGTTTTTGCCGGCAAAGACATCTTTCATGGCAGACAACCTTTCGTTCTGTATGACCGCAGCGTCACTCCGTTATGGAACGCACTGGGCATCATTCACCCGGACTTGAAAAGCTGTATCAGAGAGCTGGAATCCTTGGCCAAGACCGCCTACGACCCCAAGCAGGACGCATTGTTGCTCGACATCTATCGGCACATGGACAGGCAGCTGGATAAAGCGACTGCCGCAGATAGACGAAGCCTGAGCCTCCTGCCATTACGATCGGGCGATACCTGGACAACAAAGCGCCCACTGTATTTCTCACACTACTCAAACCTCAAATCCGACAGGATCGCCTTGTGGACGCCACCTTGTGCGGCTGACACCATTTCTCGATTCGTAAACGCCGCAGGGCTGGAGAGGCTCCCATTCGCTGCAGCCGCCCCTGCGATAACGAACGCGACCCCTGACGTGCTCGAGTTTCGTTTCCAAGCTGCGCTTCGCATGCTCAAGGCTGACCTTGCGAGAGAAGATGAACGCTCCTACAAGGCGATGGAGCCCTGGAGTCGTTTCGACAACGCCCGACTCAAGATGCACCTACCAGGTCAACTCATCGTCAACGCCGCCCCAAAGGGGGCGCGGCAAATTCCAGTTCAGCTTCACGCCTATTCCGATTATTCCGGCCTCGCGGTGCATTTCGACGACGAAAAATTCATCGGGAGGAGCGAGCATGGCGGCATCGCGATCGCGGGTCTGGGAGATGGAGCGTGCATGCGTGAGATTGCGCTTGCCTGGGTGTCTGCCTGGGCTGCCAGTGAAGACAGTGAATACATTCCCGACATCAGCCTAGCGACTGATGCTGTGGAGACCAGTCTTGATACGTTGATCGCGGAACAGGAAAGGTTGAGTGGCAATAATCGTAAGCGGGTAATCAAGCGGGATGCTGGTACGATGGCTACTACGGACAGTGCTGAGCGCCCTATTCAAACCCGTAAGCTCAAGGCCCTGCCTCACGAATTCCAATTCACCGTCGAAGCCGTTGATGGAAGCGATCTCGCACACAAAGGGCCGCAGCCGCGCAAAACCAGCCCGCTGCTGAATCCATCTCCTACACCCAAAAGGCCATCTCCACCCTCGGCTCCAGAAACCGCTTACAAACAGTACTCATCAGCAGAATTGCAGACCAAGGCTTGGGCTTATTTGGAAGCTTCGATGCAGCGGGATGATGCTGTGCTTGTGGATTTACAGTCCTACAGAGGAATCGGCGCTGACGGGGCTCTGGATCAGAGCACCTTCATCGAGATGAAGTCGTTCGCCCGCGCAGCTCCTTCAGAGATCACTCTGACTGAAACCGAGTTCCGTCGCGCAGAAGCAAGCAAAGCCAATTTCTACCTAGTGATCGTATCTGGGTTGGAGGAGGGATTCGAGACTGAGCTGCGTATTTATATCAATCCTACCAAAAACCTTCCCTGGACGCCCAAGGGTCAAGTATCCATAGGTGGACTGGCTAAAGGAGCTGCCTTGGTGCTTAGGGAAACGATGGACTAACCAAGCTAAGTTAGCTGATCTGTTCAATCAGCTCGGGCATCCGGCCGCACCGGAATGCTTGCGAGCTGATTCTCTGCAGCTCCAAGAATGCCGAGTAAGCCCGTTCCTCCAGCCAAGCTGGTGCTAGGGCGTCTGTGATACGCTCAGATGCTCTACGTAGGGTCTTTCCGCAGCTGCAGGCGTGTGGGAGTCCTGCTCGGCTCACCCTGGTCAGGTGTTCACATGTCGCTCAAAACAGGCTTTGCCAACGTACTGAAAACTTTGCGGATCAGCCGAGGCCTAACGCACAAGCAAATGGCCGAGGCCAGCAGCCGTGGCTACATGTCGAAATTGGAACAGGGGCTATCAAGCCCTACCGTCGACAAACTAACTGCCATCAGTGACACGCTGGGGCTGAGCCCTCTGACACTTTTTACTCTGACATTGAGTGTGGAGAGCGGACAGCCGATTGATAGCCTGGTGCAGCGACTCAAGGCTGACGTGGCAGACCTTGAGGCCCATGGCGCCCTCAAACAACTGGGGGTCTCTTCACTCCCAAGTATCAATGTGCAAAAGGCCGCTCAGTCCCGGCGGCTGGAGGTTGCTCGCCCTTCCCCTCAAGCTGAGCTGTGCTTCGCCGAGTAGCTAGTGCTGAGATTGCTTCGGGGTCAAAGTCCAAGACCAATCGAGAAAAGGTGTCCCCGGTTGTCGACAAGCTCAGGCTTCAGCGTGAGCATCGGAGCGTGCGATACAGTGGTGGTCGGCCCGGCCCATTGGCTAGATGGATGCTTGAATATTTCAACCGAGGTCGATCAGGCAACGAATCCATGCTCCAAACGCCTGGCATACTCGACAGCGGTCTCAGTCTCCACGCTGCTGGTGACCATGCAGGCAGGGGCTTTGCCGCCAAATACTTTTATCGGACGTGACATCCAGTGCATGGCTGCGTCGATATCACCGCCATACAAGCGCTTCGCGGCGTCGAGCACTTCCAAATAACGGGCCTGTTGATCGGGGGGCAAAGTGCTCATGAGTACGCTCCTGCGGCGGTCTAGTTCTATCCTACACCATCGCTATCCGCTCACTGTCTCCCCTCATCGGCGAGCCTGGTGCCAGTTTCAGGCGTGCCTGTTACTACGATGCCGGCAGGTAGTTACGTTGGCCTGAGGCTGGCGTCTTATAGAACGTGTAAACCAGTTTTTTGACGTGTAAAGCGCTGTGGTTTACACATCAAAAAATTGGTTTACACACCGTGTCGAGGGCGGTTTCAAGCTATATCTTCACTTCTCTCTCGGATTGCCTCCACGCATCCCCTGCGTATCAGCACGCGTTGACTCAATTCCACAACACCATGGTTTCGTCATTCGCATGCTCGGTGCAATTGCTCAGCAAAGAGAGGCAGCAAAAGCTCGGACTCGGCAATCTGCCACCAAACCGTGTTCTCATGCTCGTCGCTAAGCGCCAGCAGATCGTGGGTCAGAAAGACCTCAAATCCTGCCCGGGCGACCTTGTCTTCGGCGCTGAGCTCATAAAGCCCTGCTTCGGCGAGCAGCTTCTTGACGATCAGGGGCAGCAACCATGCAGAGAAAATAAGGTGGTTATAGCGTGGCCAGATGCTTCCCTTCTGACCGGTACCAGGGCCATGGGCGGCAGCGTTACGAGCGGCACTGAAATCGTGTACCCAGGCGTCGAGCGGGCGGCTTACGTTGCTGTCCCAGTGAGTGCACCACCAGCGCTCGTCCAAATTGCCGTTGTACCAAGTGGGCGGGTTCGGTAGCTCGTCGAAGTGTTCGTTGATGGCCCTGCGAAAGGCTGCCTTGTCATGCGGGACGGCCAGCAGCGTGTCGATGGCGAGCCTCATCAGGATCAGCTCTGATCGCTCATCCATGGATGAAGCATCAGTGTTGGCCCTGAGGTAAGAGACGATTGCTTCGTCGATGCGCTCCTTCAGGTCTCCGTCAGGGAGTTTTAGCAAAGCTTCCAGTAGTGGCGCATCGAGTGAGATGCGAGTGCGGTTGTCGACATGGTAAGGCCGAACGAACTTGAGCCCGCCGCTCCCCGCCAGCATGTTTTGCGTATTGCCGTCACGCCGGCGCGTGGTCATGCAGGAGTAAGTAGGCGTGCCGACATCAAACCGCTGCGCCACGACCTGCAGGGTGTCTGCGTTGTAGTATTCAGACGTAGAGCAAAACTTTCGCTTAGCTAAGGCTGAGAATGCAAGGTAGGAACCCTGAACCAATCGCTCCTGGATTTGGGCATCGGATGCCTCCAGGCCCGGCGTGTCCTCGTCCCAGATGATGAGTGTCGCTTGATTGATTGGCTGAGCGGGGTGAGAGCCAATTCCCCGGTCGCCATAGTTACCTAGAACGCCGTGGAATGCTGCTTGAGGGATGCCCAGCAGTTCGCCAGGGAGTCGACCGCGCTCGTAAGGGATGAGGCGCATGTCTGCGATCCGAAGCTCCTCGGTAGCCGCTACCCAAGGTAGAAAAAACACCACTGCCATAGCCACCCCCGTTCACGTGGTCTTGGGCTGAATGATCTGTAAGCGTCCGGCGAACTAACCTTCCGAAGCCCCGTTTTAAAGCGATGGTGTCCGCGTATTTTTAAGCGGACGCGATCGCCATTTTCACCGGGATTTCCATGCGCCAACGAAGCTCTGATCCTAAACCTTCAGAGCTCAGGTTGCTCAGGAATCAACCGGGCGCCACGGCATCAACGCCAGCAACGCCTTCGCTGTAAGCATTTGTCCTTCTGAAGGCTGCACCTGGACGACCTACCGAATCGTCAGTGACCATTGAAAATGGGTATAAATGGGTGTGGAAACGTTTGTGCAGTTGTTCCTGAGTATCCTCGATGCGTGCACGGCTGTGGCCAAGGTTGCTTTAGTGTAGACCGAACCCCATTCGCTTAAGCTCTCCGACAAGCTCTTCGCGTCCGTGCAGGCTCGAGACGCTCCGCAGCCTGCTGACCACCTGCTCAGACCAGCCCGATGCCTTCATTCCTTCGCGTTGATAGAACGCACCAAGGCGCTCGTCGTATTCAGCGAGCGCATCAGCTTCGCCGGCGACCGAGTAGGTCTCATGGTGGAGCACTGCGTGCTGAGGCAACCTCGGCTTGACCTTGGCCGGACGATCATCCGACGGGTAATCGTGTGCAAGAAATCTGGGTGACCATGGCCCAGCACGGATACTTTGGAGCCACTCACTAGAGTATGGCCGTCAGGTTGCGCAGGTGGTTGCTTTCGAAATCACTGCGTCGGATCTCAGGTTTGCAATTCGAATCAGTGAAACACCTTAGCCTCCAGGCAACGGTCGAGCCTCGAGCAAGCTGTAGAGCGCTTAGCTCGCCTGCGCCAAGCCCCGGCATCAAGGAAGCCGTTGAGCCATGAGCGTGTGGTGTTGCCCATACGTTCAGGTGCGCAATGCATCTAAAGCATCCCGGCTGGGCCACCACCCCGGCTGAAATCGGTCTCGCCTCGGATTAAGCCTTGGCAAAACAAATCCCGATCAACAATTCCGACTGTTCCCTCTTTGGTCGTAGGGTCGAACGCGCACACCCTCCAAAACCCCGCGCCCCCAAAGTCCACAAAAACGGGTGTGCGGGTATGCCAGCGGTGGAATAGGCGGCTACGCCCCAGCCACTTGAAGTAGGCGTAGCCCTCAGTGGAGATTCCACTGCGTGAAAGATTGAAAAAAGAGCTGTCCAGTTCGCTGCGTGTCCCGTCGATCACCCAAACGATCCGCTTGTAGAATTGCTCTCGCGCTGTCACTTCCTCGGGATCGATCGTCGAGCGCTGGAATTCAACTACGACACCGTGACTGGTCTTCACATCGGCGATATGGCGTTCACGGCTGATCGGGTCTTGATGCATGACCTCCTGCCATTCTGCTGGGAATCGATTCTTCCATTCCCGGTGCCAGGCCGTCTCGTTTTCCCACCACGGGTCACAGCTGAGTTTTGATCGATGTGCCCAGTGCCAGATCACATGTTTGCCACATTTGGATATCACCTCAGATTCACAAGATGGGCAAACCCCGCGCAGCTTCGGTTCGGCTTCCATTCGGGTGTCGCCCACGTGGGCATATTTCATCTCTCGCCCTCCCTGGTCTCGCTGATTTTCCGAGCGTTTCAGTATGGATGATGGTCTTGTACTTTTCGTAGCGTAGGCGCCACCCTCACCTGTTTGGGCTGTGCCTGCTACCAGCCCGGGCTATTTATGCCTCGGGTATGGCGTTGGAAGATTCTGTTTCTTTCAGCACCTCATCCATCGTGCCCACATTGTCTTTATCGATGGTGTGAAGAATCATGCTACCGGCCACGTACTCGATACTCAATGGATCACCCGCCTTTGCGCCGCTCACCCGGTATCCGGTTGCAAAACGCACCGTGGATGACGTTGGCTTAGCGGCGGCATGCGAGAACAGTACAATGTTCCGCCCCTCAGCGCGTTGAGCAGAGCGAAAGATGACGCCGTCAAAGCGCGGGGAGCACTTGAGGGCCAAGTATTCGGCTACAGCTTGGGTAATCAGGTAGTTTCGTTTTTCTTCCTCATCGACTGGAATCCTTATTTCCTCGTGAATTTTGCGAAGGAAACCTTGGCGATCAAGGTGCTTGAAGTACTCAGGGTCGAAGAAGCTTGGAATCGGCCCTAGATTAGCGCCTTCGAAGCGTTCGAAGTCGAGTACTCGAACCGCGCGGATGAGCTGGAATCGCCCACTGATGAAGCTGTCCTGTGGAAGCGGGCGCAGTTCTGCGATGCATGTCTGACGATCGAATGCACCGTAGAATGCCGGGATTCCAGCAGGGTTCATTCTACCCTCGCCCGATACTTCTTTTGGTGGTGAACCCAGTTCAGTGTCGGGGTTGTCCCGAATCCTCTCGACCTTTTCAGCAGGACTGCGCCGCGCGCGGTAGATTGCGGGACAATCATCCGGCTTGAGGGTCTGCACGACATGGTCAGCCTCGGCTGACTCTGCGTATTGGCCCAGGTCGTCGAACAGCCAGCTGAGAAGCTGCCTGGCCTCGTCGTTGAAGAACCGACTGCTGTGCCGCATGCCCTCCTGGATGTCGCACCACCGATTAAGCGCACTTTTAACCCCAGCCGGACGAATGCTGTAGTGGATGGTGGTGGAAAAAATGGGCAGTGCTTCGCACTCCTCACTCAGTCCACCACAAACTGCCTGAACGATAGGTGCACCAGGGGAACAAGCGAAGACTTCGGCGACCCAGTATTTCAATGGTTCGCCGGGTGATTCCAGTCTTGAACCGTCGGAACCCCAATGACGATGATTCCGCGCCTCCCAGATGTATTGGTCGAGAACGGCACGCGCCCGCGCAGTGATCTCGACGAGTGCGACGCTTTGGGCCATGTCACCACAGAGGCTACAGTGGTCGAGCGCCCCAGTTTCAGTGACCCATGTACTGAGAAAAGTGTCGTGTACGCATTTAAAGCACACCGCGCTCGATAACGTCATTGAAATCAGATCCACTCAATCAGTTGTTTTGAGCCGTCGATGATAGGGCGCTCGTTGCCCGTGGGATTGAACAGGTTTCCGGTCATTGAAGGCACGCTCAAGTCCTTCACGGCAGTTGGAAGCCCAAATTGACCAGGGTTGGACGCTCGCGAGGTTTCAGCGTTTTGACTGCCCAAATGAGCATGTGCCGAGGTCTTGAGCTCGCGACGTAGGCAAAACGGGCGGCCTCAGACTCACGGTTCTGTAGCCAGTCGGCCCAGTGTGATTCACCTTTGCCGCGTTTACGTGAGGACACAACCACAGTGACATCGTGAGTCTCACCTTTGACTTGGTGAATCGTCTCGTAACGCAATGTCTCCGATTCGCCATCCTGGATATCCTGACTCGAGAGACGGATCGACACTGGCTTATCACCTTGACCACGCTTGGTGACGAGGTTGAGTCCTCTCAATTCCTGCAATTCATTAAGAATTTCATCGGGCACGAACGCCTGGTCAGGGAGTTGTCGCAGTGCGAGTTTTGCGCAGCGTACCCACGCTGACCAATTTTGATCGGAGTTGCCGGCGCCGCTGGCAACCATGAACCTCAGGCTTTGGTGGATGAATTTACGCCAGGCCAGTTTCGACTCCATTGAGGTTGGGCAATAGGGCCCCGTCTTGGTGACCTCCAGCTTTAGCTTCCCTGCAAGCCACTGGGCGAATGTCCTGAGACTCACTTTGAGATCGCTCAGGCTCCCTGAGCTGGCGCCAATGCAGGCGACTGCAAGCAGCTCAATGCCTTCAAAGGTCTTCCCGTTGCGCAGGCGCTGAAGGCTTGCATGCCCTCGGGCAACCAGTACCACCTCATTGTATGCAGCTGTCAGGTTTCGGATCGTAGGCAGCAGCTCGGATGGACAACTTTCGTACTCGAGAATTTTGGGCTGGATGGATGCGATTTCAGGATTCCCCGAAACCTTCCCGGTACCGACGATGTTGCTGCAGAGGTCGACTATGGCCTGGCCGCTGCGCCAATTGGTGGTCAGTTCGTACTGCTTGAACTGCAGTACGCCCATGAGCTTGTTGACGTTGGCCGGGTTCGATTTGCGGAACCCATAAATCGATTGGTTCAGGTCACCGACGAAGTGAAACTTGATCCCAAAGCCGCTGAGTTTGCTCACGATTTGCAGTTGTTCAGCGGAGAGATCCTGGCACTCATCCACGATCACAACGGGAAACCGACGGGCAACTCGGGAGAAGTAGCGGTCAAACTGGTGATCTTTGAAGGCCATAAGCGCCAGCATATCGATGTCACCATGGGTAGCGTAACCACCGAGCCAGAACCGCCTCTTCGTGGCTACGAGATCCCGATGCATATTGTCAGTAACCTCCACGGCGTTGAGCTGATGATCGAGCGCTCGATCGCCGGTCGAAAACTTGAAGCGCCCCGCCTCCAAGTCATAGTTGTACCGACAGGCTGAGATGCGGCGACCACAAATCCGTTGCTGGGTCTGGAAGATATTCGCTTCCTTCTCAAGGATACGGATACGGAAATCGCCATCCTTGCCTGGATAGCCCGTCAGCTCGCTGGCGATGCTGGCCACCAACCTAGTGAGAACAAAGCTGTCGAAGGTAGAGATACTGTGGGGTAAGCCGATAGGCCCGCCCAAGTACTTGTGCACCCTACTCCGGAGCTCGTCGGTCGCACTGTTAGAAAACGTGAGAACAGCGATACCCGAAGGCGAACGTGACCACACCTGAATGGTTTGCGAGACCATTGCAGCCACCACCTCGGTCTTGCCACTACCTGGGCATGCTTTCAGGTAGCTGTGCTGATCAAGCGGCGCTGCGATGTATTCCAACTGCTCCTTGGTGAAGTTCATCGCCTGGCATCCTTCGGCCTCGAGCCTTCAGGCCTGACCCGGGTCATTCGGCTTGTTCCTCGATCCCACAAGCCCAGAGGACGGCTAAGCGGATGTATTCCGGCACGATAAAGTCATCCCTCACGTTAGCCAGCGCGTCCGCGAATGCCTGCGCATAGAACCCTTTGCCAATTTCTTTGGTTTCGATTCGATCAAGCATGTCATTCGCGTACGGCGCCCTCTCCCCTGAACTCATGGTCGAGTAGTCCAGTCCAGCCCGCCTTGTCAGCTCCCTCACCACTTCCCCGCCTTGCACAGGCCAGAGAGTGGCCGCAGCCGTCGACATCAATCTGAGGTTGTTACCCTCCATCGCGATGTCGTACTCGAAGGTCTTGTACTTACCTACGAACAACCTGCCGAACTGCGACTGGCTGATCGGCCCTATCAATGCCAAGGCCGGATTGTCGCCTACAAGGAGGTCATCATCATGGGGAAGAAACGGAACGGGGATTTCTTTACCGTCATCGCCTGCAACCGACCTGATAGATTTCGGTGGGTCATTGTCGGTAAGCCCTGCACACCTGATTGGGACATTCTCGCCTGGCTGGCCGCCCGTGACATCGCAAAACAGCTGCATGAAATGATTGAAGTAGATGCCACCAAGATTGATCACCGAGACGCCGTAGTCGTCCAGGCAGTTCTTCCCCTCTCCGTAGGGGCGCAGGACAATACGCGCCAGCTCTGGCAGCACCATCGCCTCAGCGATTCCTTCTACGAGCAGTGCCCCTTTGGAGAAAAGGAGGTTGGATTTTGTGACGTCCAACCAGCGATCCACAAAGCGGCGGCTGTGCTCAGGAAGGCCGCACGCGCTGAGCGGTATTGCTACTGGCCTTGCGTCATTTGAAATGTGGATGAGGTGATCCAGGGAGACGGCGGCAGAGATGACCGTTGAGTGCGTGGTGATGATGACCTGGATGCCACGTTCTTCAGCCACCGTTTTCAAATGCCGCAGCAGGCGCAGTTGAAGCTGAGGATGAAGATGCGCCTCTGGCTCCTCGATCAACAGGAGCCGCAGATAGGTCTCTTCGCCTCGATCCTCTTCTTCCTCCAGGATCAGTTCAGCCAGGATCGACGCGATGTACAGGAGGTTGTTGTAGCCAAGGCTGTTCTCCTCCAGCGATCGGAACTGGGTCGTGTCAGCCTCGCTGAGGTTAGGGAAGTACAGAAGCCGCAAGCCCTCCACGATCCGGGAGAAGCTGACTTCTGAGAACTGAATCATGGTGCCCTGAGAGAGATTGAGCCCCAGCGCTGCCTTCAGGTTGTCTCCGATTCGCTGATTGGCTTGTTTGATCGCAAATTCGTCGCTCTGTGAAAGCTCACGATTGAAGTTTCCGACATGCTCTTCCAGCGGGTGAAGAGTCTGTGCCTTCCTGGCCTCAGCGAGCTCTTTGCGGCAGAGGGCCTTCATGAGCCGGGCAAGGCGGGACTGGCGACCTTCGCGCAACTTGTTCTCGGCATCGCGCAGCGGAGGTAGGTAAATACAATGGATGTAGTCCAGCGTCTCGGACTCGAACGGTTTGGCATGCTCGTGCCCCGCGTAGGTGTGGTGCCTGAAGCGCCCGCGAGACTCTTGATTGCGGGCCTCAAAAGTCAGCTTGGCCTCGTCGTGATTTCCACACCAGGATTCGAACGCAATGGCGTCCTGATCATCCAGACCTGAAAACGTCGCCTGAATCTGGATGCTTTCAGCAGCGACCGCGCCCGGCTCAAAACCCCGGTAGAAATCGCGCTCACTAATGATTCGCTTGCCTGACTCCGAGTCGTTGAAGAGCTGGCGCACTGCACTGACCACGCCAGTCTTGCCGGCCCCATTCTCTCCCACGAGCACGTTCAGCCCGTCTCGAAATTCGATGGTGAACGGCTCACCAAAGCATTTGAATCCAGTGACATCCAATTGCCGTAGATACATGCGAATCCCTTCTAGTGGCCGGTTACCAACGAAAATGACGTGACTGCCGGGCGTATCTGGCCTGCAGGTTCACGCAAACTGATCGTGTGATAGTGGCATTACGGCATAGCCCGGGCAATCTCAGCATCCAGGCTTGGCCTGCGAGGATGATTTGTACCGATGATGATCTGGGTGGGATACATCAGGGTGATTCAGATCCCCAGATCTACAGCTATCAACGTATCTTGTTGAATGGGGCTGGCATGGCCCTGCTGCATTAGGTGGCGGAGCAGCTCATTTCGAAGGTGGAAGCGCAGGCGTTCCCGGATCATGAGATATCCGGTCGTCGACGGATTGAAATGTTCGCGATCAATGACCGTCCTTAGCGCCTTGAACGCAGCGACGCCTATTGCCTTCTCGTAGAGCCGGGTTTGCGGGTCGAATCCAGGCTTGCGCTGGTAGCTGCTAAGCACCTCACGCAAAATCAGCTCAAGCGTCGGGCCGTGAAAATCTGCGGCAGCGCGCCAAACCTCGGCCTCCAGGTCATCATCCATTCTTTGTTCTTCCAGACGCGCTATATGCGCCGGCAATTTTCGGGTAAACCGCTCCTTTGATTCAACACGTAGGAGTTCGTGCATGCACATCTCGTTTGACCTTAACCACAATGACAGGGAAGCACTGCTTCGCCACTGCAAGGAGTTCGTGCCGGCAAGTGGCGATGCCAGGGAGAACGCACGCTTGGCCGATGCGCTCGAGGCGCTGGCCGAGGCCCTGATGGCTGACGACGAGGCTGCGACTGCCCAAGGGGTGTGCTAGAAATTCGCAAAGTCACTGGGTGGGCCCTGGGTGACCACCCTCACCCGCCCGTCTCGCTCGAATGATCTGTTGACTCTGATGCATCCACTGCCTGCTCTAGTGCTTGCCGGAGAGTGGCATTCTCGGCTTCCACTGCCCCTATCTGTTGCTGCAGCGCGGTGACAGTGGTGGTGCTTGCCATCAGGGCCTGGCGCAATGCTTCAGTGTCCTGCTTCTGATCAAGCAGTTGTTCCTTGAGCGCTTCCTGAGCACCTTCCGCTCGCGCCAGCGCCACCTGGGTAACCTGAGCATCTGAGGTCATGCGTTGGACAGTGTCCGTCAGGTCGGCGGACTTCCTGGCATGCTGCCTGGCCTCACCCAGCAGGCGCTCGTTATCTCGATTGAGCCGAGTTGACTCGTCCTGCTTGACCGAAACTGTCTCCTGCAGCTTGCGCTGTTCAACCTGCAGTTGGTGAAGCTGTGCCTCGTGGCGACGCAGCTCCTGATCGCGCTGCTCCTTCACCGACTCACGGTAATGCTCCAGAGCGTTGCGGTTATGAAGCAGTTTTTCTTCGAGGGATTGGATCTGGGCGTCCCGCTCGCCTAGGCGAACCTTGAGGTCTGCGCATTGCTGGGATAGGCCGGCGTTGCGTGCAAGTTCAGCTTGTAGCGAAGCATGAGTGGTCTTGAGCTCCTCAGCTTGGATCGCCAGTGCGGAAGCCTGCGCCTCATGACAGCGCTGAAGTTCTGCCAGCTCGTTCTCAAGGGTTTCTGTGCGGGCGGCCAACTGTTTGCGCTCATGCTCGAACTCTGCCCGTGCCTCAAGAAAGACCTGATTACCCTCCTCCTGCACCTGATCCAACAAGTTCTCGACCACCCCGCGCAGTGCACCGCTCATGCGATCACGCGTGGTTGCGTCTGGCCCGGGCGTTTCCAGCTGTTTCAGGTAACGAGCAATCGTGGTCTTGGAGCCTGTATTTCCAATCTCGACCCGCACCGCATCAATGCTGGGGTACACACCACGCATCAGCAGGCTGTTCCGCGCTTTCTGCACCACTGCCAGGTTAACGCCGCCACGGGCCATACGCCCTCCGTACTATTTCGTGTCATATCACATGTCATGTAATTACATGATACGAAAATGCTTGAACGTGCAGCTAAGAAGCCGACAACTGGTATGAAGTAATGCAGAGTTATGGCTTCTCAGTTCGGTAGAATCGGTTTTTAGTACACCCAGGCAGTACGAATGCCAAATTCCCTCGATCTGGAGGCCATCACATGGGCAAAGCCGATCTGTACCTGAAGGCTGGAGCCCGGGAGAACACTCGGAAAAGCTACCGAGCAGCCATTGAGCATTTCGAGATGGACTGGGGTGGCTACCTGCCTACCACGGGTGACGGCATCGTCCGCTACCTGGCCAACTACGCCGGGCATCACTCGATCAATACACTCAAGCAGCGGCTCGCGGCGCTATCCCAATGGCACATCACTCAAGGCTTTCCAGATCCAACGAAGACGCCAGACGTCCGACGGGTGCTCAAAGGTATTCGAGCTGTCCATCCAGCCAAGACAAAGCAAGCTGCCCCTCTTCAGTTGAGCCAGCTGCAGCAAGTTGTGGGCTGGCTAGATACCGAAGCAAATGGCGCTCACCATCGAGGCGATCACAAGTGTGAGGTTCGGCACAGGAGATCAATCGCCCTGGTCTTGATCGGGTTCTGGCGTGGCTTCCGAGGTGACGAGCTCGCTCGTCTAGAGATCGAGCACACCCACGCGGTGTCTGGGGAAGGCATTTCATTCTTTCTTCCGTACACCAAGAGCGATCGCGAGCATCAGGGTGCGACCTATCACACGCCGGCGCTTAAGATGCTCTGCCCTGTGGAGGCATACATCAATTGGATCACCATTGCTGGCCTGGCCAGTGGGCCGGTGTTCAGGGGGATCGATCGCTGGGGCAATCTTTCAACCGAGGGAATCAATCCTCATAGCCTGATTCCGATGTTGCGCAGGATCCTTGCAGAGGCGGGTTTACCTGCTGCCATGTACAGCAGCCATTCCCTTCGGAGAGGCTTCGCAACATGGGCGACGGCGAATGGGTGGGACATCAAAGCGCTGATGACCTACGTGGGGTGGAAGGATATGCAGTCGGCGCTGCGCTACATCGACGCGAGCGCTTCCTTTGCGGGACTGGCGGTGGGGAAACGTGGATCTGAGCTGCAGATTGGCCGGTAGGATTGCTGCCGAAACCCAGAAGTGCGGATTCCATAACCATCCGGACACCCATTCCACCGACATCCGGACACTGATTCCACTCTGATCCGGACACTCATTCCACGAGCATCCGGACACCGATTCCACGGCCATCCGGACACTTTCAGGCAGGCAGCAACGCAGGATTATTCCCTACCATCGATCTCTTTTATCGAAGCGAAGAGGTCGTCGTGGAGCGTTTATCCATGCGTAAAATCCGAGAGGTACTACGCCTAAAGTTCGACGCCGGCCTGTCCGTGCGCAAGATCGCCGCCAGCTTATCCATTGGCCATTCGAGTGCAGGGGATTACCTCTGCCGGTTTGCCGCCAGTGGGCTTCAGTGGCCCCTCGATATTTCTGACGCGGAGTTGAATCGACGGCTGTTTCCCCCCGCAGTGCCGGTGCCCACCGACCAGCGCCCGATGCCCGACTGGGCGTGGGTACACGCCGAGTTGCGCCGTCCCGGCGTAACCCTGGCGCTGCTCTGGCAGGAATATCGACTCGCTCAACCACAGGGCTTCCAGTACAGCTGGTTCTGCGAGCACTACCGCCTCTGGGCCGCCAAGGTCGATGTGGTCATGCGCCAGGAACACCGTGCTGGCGAAAAGCTCTTCGTCGATTACGCCGGCCAGACCGTGCCAGTCATTGACTGTCGAACCGGTGAGATCCGCCAAGCGCAGATCTTCGTCGCCGTGCTTGGCGCCTCCAGCTACACCTTTGCCGAGGCCACTTGGTCGCAAAAGCTGCCAGACTGGCTGGGCTCCCACGTGCGCTGCTTCACTTTTCTCGGCGGCTCATCGCAGATCCTGGTGCCGGACAATCTGCGCAGTGGCGTCACCAAAGCGCATCGTTACGAGCCCGATATCAATCCCAGTTACCGCGACTTAGCCGAACATTACGGCGTGGCCGTGCTGCCTGCTCGATCCCGCAAGCCTCGGGACAAAGCCAAGGTCGAAGTCGGCGTCCAAGTCGTCGAACGCTGGATCCTGGCGGTGCTGCGCAACCGCCAGTTTTTCTCGCTCGGTGAGCTCAATACCGCCATCGCACTGCTGCTGGATCGCATCAATCACAAGCCCTTCAAAAAGCTGCCCGGCTCACGCCGATCAGCCTTCGAGGCCATCGACCAACCGGCGCTCCAAGGGCTGCCGGAACACCCCTACGTCTACGCCGAATGGAAAAAGGTACGCGTCCATATCGACTACCACGTCGAGGTCGATGGCCACTTCTACTCGGTGCCATACCCGTTGGTGAATCACCAACTCGAAGTGAGACTCACCGCCCAGACCGTCGAGTGCTTCCACGCCAACCAACGTGTGGCCAGCCATCTGCGCTCGCCACATAAAGGCCGCCACACCACCCAGATCGAGCACATGCCCAAGAGCCACCGCGAACATGCCGAGTGGACGCCGCAACGGCTGATCCGCTGGGCCGAGCAGACAGGGCCGAACACCGCTGGCGTTATCGCCTACATCCTCGAACGCCGAATCCATCCGCAGCACGGCTTCCGCGCCTGCCTGGGCATCCTGCGCCTGAGCAAACAGCACGGCGAAGCGCGGCTGGAAGCCGCGTGCCAGCGTGCGCTGGCACTGGGTGCATGTAGCTACAAAAGCCTCGAATCGATACTGCGCCAAGGACTGGAACGGCTACCGCTGGCCCAGCAAAACCTGCCGCTGCTGCCCGACGAGCACATCAACCTGCGTGGCCCGGGCTACTACCACTGACCTGAGAAAGGAGCTTCGAAATGCTACCGAATCCAACGCTCGACAAGCTACAAACCCTGCGCCTGCACGGCATGATCAAGGCGCTGGGCGAACAACACGCAACGCCTGACATCAACGATCTCAGCTTCGACGAACGCCTCGGCCTGATGGTCGACCGCGAGCTGACCGAGCGCGAAGATGCACGCCTGACGACTCGCCTCAAAGCCGCACGACTGCGCCATAACGCCTGCCTGGAAGACATCGATTACCGCAGCCCGCGCGGGCTGGACAAGGCGCTGATCCTGCAACTGGGCAGCGGCCAGTGGCTGCGCGACGGCCTGAACCTGATCATCGGCGGCCCAACCGGCGTAGGCAAAACCTGGCTCGCCTGCGCGCTGGCCCATAAGGCCTGCCGCGATGGCTACAGCGTGCGCTACCTGCGCCTGCCGCGCCTGATGGAAGAACTGGGCCTGGCCCACGGCGACGGGCGCTTCGCCAAACTGATGGCCGGCTACGCCAAGACTGACCTGCTGATCCTGGACGACTGGGGCTTGGCACCGTTTACTGCAGCGCAACGCCGCGACATGCTCGAACTGCTGGACGACCGCTACGGCAACCGCTCGACGCTGGTGACCAGCCAGATGCCGGTGGACAAATGGCATGCGCTGATCGGCGATCCGACCTTGGGCGACGCGATCCTCGACCGGCTGGTGCATAACGCTTATCGGATCGAACTGAAGGGCGAATCGATGCGCAGGCGCGCAACGAAATTGACGGCGGCAGTGGCTTCAGACTAACAATGCAAACCTGCGTCGCTGCGCTCCGACTGCCTGTCCGAATGAGCGTGGAACGGGTGTCCGGATGTTGGTGGGCTGAGTGTCCGGATGGCGTGGAATCCGCACCCAGAAGCACATCCCACCCTGAAAGAGTTTGAGCCCGTTCAGACAGGTACTACGGCGCCGCTGCCTGAAAAGTGGCCGGTTACGTTGGCCATGAACACTTCCAGCTGTGCGGCAGTAGCTTCTGGAGACCATCCCGCGAGATGAGGAGTGATCAGCAGGTTGTCGAAACCTAGCAGTGCCTCTGGCTTGGTTGGCTGGATAGCAGTCATGATTTTCCTCATCTTGGCATTATTTATTGAGGTAGTTGCCTGTCGGCTGTTGCGCTCTAGCTCAACGACATCAGGGCGTTGGGAGCCTTGGCGCTTGTAGCTCGAGAACATGATTTCAGCTAAAGAAACTCGCGTTCACGGGTCAACGCACATTATCGGTTATCTGTTTTTCGCTAGGTGGAAAAACACTGTGTCCTAGGCGGAATGCCCGACCATGTGATTTAGCCATCTGGGCGGAATTTCTGACCTTCGTTGATAAGAAATGCATCAGGTCAAAGGGTGATCATGAGCCCTGAAGCCAAGGGGGCTTTCGCCCCCAGCCCCATGCTCCTACATGCCGAGATGCTCTCTAGGGGCACGACCTCAGTTTTCCAGTTCTGGAAGGCAAGGTTTAACGTTTAGGGCCAAACATGTCTCATTGGGCCTTGCATGGATTGGCGGAAACCCTCGAATCGGTCAATAGCCGCGCGCTCTTGCATGTGCGAGCGGCAGTAAAAGACGGTGTGGGTAAACACATCCATGTCCGAATGGCTGTCGGCGATTTCCGCAAAGCAGGATATCTGGAACAGAACGCCATCCAGCCGCCCGTCCTTGAGTCGAGCATCTACAAAGCGCTGGTGTTCTTTGTAGAGGCTCTCCAAACATGGGTGGATCATCTGCCTGAGCCGGGCCTCAGACTGAACTTGAATAGGCTGAGGGATCAGGAGATGCGGCTCAAGATTGAATGCAATGCACCCATGCCCCCTTTCGACGACCTGATCACAGCCCGCGCGTATTTGGCCCTCAAAATTTTTGATGGAGTTGATGGTTTTGCACGCGACGTAATAGTCACCGAAAGGCGCGCTAACTACGACATCTGGCTCCCCTAGACGCCCTACCAGCTGGCGGTGGCGCACATACTGGAGCATCTCAAGCTCGAACACTGCATCCTTCCCGGGAGAGTGCATCAGCGAAGCAGGGTCTAGCGGGTTACTGGCGATGCGCCGCAACGGCTCCCGAAGCTCAGGTTCGTGCTGGCAAGCCTCGATGGCCAACAACACTCGCTGCGCACGACCAAGCTCAATTGAGGGCCCGGTTGACGCGATACATTCGGCTTCAGAGGCAAGCTTCAAGGCCTTCGCAAAATCCGTTTGGGGGCGGATTTTTACATCCAGGCGGGCGCAAACTGCTCGCACGGTCTCGGCCAATTTCGGCATGTCTACATAACGGAGGAAGGTTTCGGGCTGCATGATTCGTTCGAGGTTCCAGGAGGCTTGATAATGGGGCTGCGAGCCTTCCCTGGATCAGACCTCGTTCCAAAGACGCTCGAAGTTGTTGGGCTTAAATTTTTCCACGAGGAAGTCGATGAACAGTCGGGTTTTTGCCGGTATGTAGGTTCGCTCATGGAACGCGATGTTGATGATGAGCTTGGGCAGCTCCCATTCGGTCAGAACTGGAATGAGTTCGCCTGAGACGATCTCGTTGTAGATGATGTACAGCGGTTGGATCAAAATGCCCGCGTGAGCCTTGGTGCACCCGGATGATCTGGCCATCATTGCATTCGAGGACAGCATCGATCTCGATTACCTTGGATTCCTTGCCTTTGGTGAATTGAATCACGCGGGGCTGGTTGGCATGACTATAGATCTGCAAATCTTGATTGAGCAAATCCTCGACTGTACGAGGTCGCCCTCGCTCCGCCAGGTAGGCCCGAGAGGCCGCCAGTACGCGCTTGGCCTCAGCTAGCTTGCGAGTGGTGATATTGGAGTCAGGCTCGAATTCCCTAGTGCGGATCGCCAGGTCGATTTCGGTATCCATGATGCGTAATAACGGTTCGCACCAATGATCTTCACCTTGAGCTTGGGATGGCGCTTCCGAAACTCGCTCAGGATCGGGACGATGTGTAGCTTTGCACAAGAGATAGTCGAGGTGATGGTAAGCGTTCCGCTTGCCTCGGTCGTCGCTGCGTGGACGGCGGCTTCGGCATCGCGGAACTCACCCAGCAGGAACTTGCACTTCCCTTAGAGCTCATGGCCCGCAGGTGTCAAAGACAGCCGGCGAGTATTGCGAACTGCATGGTGCCCACGGCTACCTGCTTCACCAGTTCCTGTCCTCCGCGTCGAACAAACGCACTGACGAATAAGGTGGCCGCTTGGAAAATCGAGCTCGCTTTGCCCAGGAGGTTGTCGACGCAGCGGTGGAAGCGATTGGGTCTGAGCGAGTCGGTATCCGAATTTTCCCATCCGGGCCTTTCCAAGGCATTCTGGCGGCTCTCAAAGATCCAGAGCTGCCGACCCTGTCAAGCGAGGGCCACAGGAGCCTCAAATTCGCTTCTGAATTTCGCACAGTGAGCGAGCCAGCAGTGAGAGTGGAATACACCCTTTCCTAGCGACGAACGCTGTGTCCTCAGCCTCCTCCGGCACCATGTACAAGATATCGAGCGGGAGCTCAGCGCCAGCGGCTCTTAATTCGCTCTTCAGTCGAACCAATGGCGCGCCAGAAGGGCCCACTACCAAGACGTCGTAATCGCTGCCGATGCCGTGGAGCGATGGTAAGCGTACGGCGAACTCACCTTCCGAACTCCAGCATTAAGGGCGATGGTGTCCGCGTATTTTTAAGCGGACGCAATCACCCTTATCGCCAGGATTTTCATGCGCCAACGAAGCTCTTATCCGAAACCGTTCAAAGCCCAGGTCGTTCAGGAATGCCTGCAACCTGGGGCAACCGTGTCGAGTGTTGCCATCAGCCACGGCATCAATGCCAATGTCATCCGCAAATGGATGCCGCTCTATCGAGACCAGCCTGCAGCGACTTCACTACCGGCATTCGTTCCGCTAAAAGCCGCACCTAAACGGCCAGCCGAAGCGTCAGTGATCATCGAGTTGCCCATGGCCGGCCAAGTGATCACAGTGAAATGGCCAACCTCAGATCCCGAGGGCTGCGCGCAATTTATACGGGCTGTGGCCCAATGATCCGCATCAATGCGATCTGGCTGGCCACCGAGCCGATGGATATGCGCGCCGGTACCGAAACCGCATTAGCCCGGGTGATAGCGGTGTTCGGTGCGGCGAAGCCGCACTGCGCTTATCTGTTCACCAATCGCCGGGCTAACCGGATGAAGGTGCTGGTGCATGATGGTGTGGGCGTCTGGCTTGCCGCGCGGCGCCTGAATCAAGGCAAGTTTCACTGGCCCGGCATTCGCCACGGCTGCGAGGTCGAACTCGACAGCGAACAACTCCAGGCGTTGGTACTGGGTTTGCCGTGGCAGCGAGTCGGCGCGGGTGGCGTGATCAGCATGCTGTAATCGCCGGCCATTTGACCGGTCTGCTTATCGTCGTTTCGGGCCTGCTCTGGCACAATCGGTGGCATGACTTTCTCGCCCAACCTCGACCAGATGACCCCGGAACAGCTTCGTGCCTTGGCGGCACAGGCGTTGCAGTTGCAGTCCCAAGTCGAGGCGATGAGCAGAAAGATCCAGAACGATGAAACCATCATCGAGCAGCTCACTTACGAAATTGCCCTGCTCAAACGCCACAAGTTTGCCAAGCGCAGCGAGCAAATCAGTCCGGCGCAAGGCAGCTTGCTGGATGACCTGCTCGATACAGACCTTGAAGCTATCGAGGCAGAGCTGAAACAGCTCCTCCCAGCTTCGTCACAGGCCGAGCCACGGCAATCCCCCAAACGTGCGCCATTGCCACCGCAGTTTCCACGCACGGTGATTCGTCACGAACCGGAAAACACTCAGTGCGCTTGTGGCTGCCAACTTCAACGCATCGGCGAAGACGTTAGCGAGAAGCTGGATTACACGCCAGGCGTGTTTACCGTCGAGCAGCATGTACGTGGTAAATGGGCCTGCCGTCAGTGCGAAACACTGATCCAAGCGCCGGTGCCAGCGCAGGTTATCGACAAAGGTATCCCGACCGCAGGCTTGCTGGCCCACGTAATGGTGGCCAAGTTTGCCGATCACTTGCCGCTGTACCGGCAGGAGAAAATTTTTGGCCGCGCCGGGCTGGCAATCGCTCGCTCGACCTTGGCCCAGTGGGTCGGACAAACCGGTGTGCGGCTCCAGCCGCTTGTCGATGCACTGCGTGAAGCCGTGCTGAACCAAGGTGTGATTCACGCTGATGAAACACCGGTGCAAATGCTTGCGCCGGGTGAGAAGAAAACCCACCGAGCCTATGTCTGGGCCTACAGCACGACGCCGTTTTCGGCGCTCAAAGCTGTGGTTTACGATTTCAGCCCAAGCCGTGCAGGCGAACATGCGCGCAACTTCCTGGGCGACTGGAACGGCAAGTTGGTATGCGATGACTTCGCTGGCTACAAAGCAGGTTTTGAGCAAGGCATCACTGAAATCGGCTGCATGGCCCACGCCCGTCGCAAGTTTTTCGACCTGCATGTTGCGAACAAAAGTCAGTTGGCCGAACAAGCGCTGCACTCGATCAGCGGCTTGTACGAAGTCGAGCGCCAAGCGCGGGACATGAGTGATGAAGATCGTTGGCGAATACGTCAGGAAATGGCGGTACCGATCTTCAAAAAACTGCATGACTGGATGTTGGCCCAGCGCGACTTGGTGCCCAACGGATCAGCCACGGCCAAAGCCCTCGACTACAGCCTGAAACGCTGGGTAGCGCTGACGCGCTACCTGGACGATGGAGCTGTGCCGATCGATAACAATCAGGTCGAGAACCAGATACGGCCATGGGCACTCGGGCGCTCGAACTGGCTGTTTGCCGGGTCGCTGCGCAGTGGTAAACGGGCGGCTGCAATCATGAGCCTGATCCAGTCGGCACGCATGAATGGGCATGATCCGTATGCCTATCTCAAAGATGTGCTGGCGCGGCTGCCGACACAGCGGGCCAGTGAGATCGGGCAGTTGCTGCCGCATCAGTGGGTGCCTGCCTAACTTACGCAAGGTGAGTTGGGCGGACGCTTACCCCACTGCGCCACGGAATTCAGTTTTACTAACTCCAGGTGCCACGCCGATATTGAGCTGCGTCATATCCGACCTCGAATAATAAAGTCTTGGATTTTAAGTAATTAGATGCGGACTTTTTTGCGCCCGCTTACAGTGTCATTACAGGTACGAGACGGGCTCTGGATTGCCTGCCAACTGCAACGCTTGGTTCACCAGACGAATAGGATTCGGATCCTTGGAGCTCAAATAGTTCATTGCAAGGTTTCGTACCGGGTCCCCAGCGTAATAACGCTCATACTGCACAAGCCTCTGACCAAACGCCTCCCCTGCAAGATCCCAAGCCAATTTAAACAGCTTCACGCGCTCCAGAGATGGCATTCCATCAGCGCCCTGGTAGTAAGCATGCAGATCATCTGCAATTTCCGGCGCCTGGAAGTCCGCAGCGCTCGGCATCAGCATGAATCCACCTGCGCCGATCGTTTGCAGCACTTCAATCACCCGTGGGTAAGCGGTAGGCAGCATGGTTCGAATGGCCTGAAGCGGTGCGAGATTTGGCTGTAGTGTTCCACGAGTCGTCCGCTGAGCCTCAACCTCTGAACGTACTAACGCACTCTTTACCTGCTCAATGTAACCAAGGCATTCGCCCAACATCTGTTGTACGTGAAGGAATTGGTCAGCCTTGATGGCGCGCGCTACCGCCATGGCAAGCCCGACGGAAAACTGCATCTTAACCAATGCACGAGTATTTGTTTGATGTGCCGTGTGATTACGAACGCCGGTAGTGGCGTATAGACGGTTCGAGAGCTCAACATTTCGGTAGCAGAAAACACGCTCCCAAGGCACAAACACATTGTTGAATACCAACAGAGAATCGTTTTCTTCAAAGCGCGTTGAAAGCGGGTGATCGAAGCTCGTGCGCCCCTCGACATGGTAGGGGTCGCGACAGATTTGCCGAAGGCCTTCAATGTGGGTCGGCACGGCAAATACCAAGGCATGATCTTCGTCACCGGCTTTAAAGGATGGCAGGTTGTACATAACCATTTCGTCTGATACCGGCCCCAGCGTGGCAATCATCCGGGCGCCGCTTACGTAGATACCCTCGGCACTTTCGCGTACAACCCGAAGGTGCATGTTCCCCATTTGCGAAGACTGCTTGGAACGATCATTTTGCGGCGTAATCAGTGCATGACTTAAGAATAGATCCTTGTCACGGATATATTCGTAGTAACGTTCGATGTTGTCCGCGTACTGCTGCCCACCCTCAGCGAACGTATCGCGGGCCTCCCAGAAAGCCAAGAGAGTAACGTTCATGAAATCAGGAGAGCGGCCCATTAGCCCAAAATTGGTTTCAGCCCACACCCTGTATGCTTCGCGACGCTTAGTCAGATCATCTACACTTTGCGCAGGGTGAAATGCCATGCCTGCACGTTGTCCGGTGGATGGGACAACATAAGTTACCTTGTCCTGAAGCTCGGGATTATGCTGCGTGTCGTAAAGCTCGGCTAATTGCTTGACTGCGCCGCTGAATGCAGGGTGGGTCGTAACATCACTAACTTGGACCCCATTTACCCACACGTCGCGACGATTTTCTTTAAGGCCAGCTATGAACTCTTTACCAGAACGAATACCCATTGGACTTTCCTTATTTTTATTAAGTCGAACGAAACTCTGCCAAAAAAGGCCTGCTTTTGTGCATACACATCATATATAAACATTGGCGCGCAATTAACTTGACGTGCGGGGATTTCTTGGGGGAAGTGGGATTTGAATAAGCAAGCTTAAGTAAGCCTCGCGCTCGAAGATGGGCTGCGATCGAGCCGTAGCTTGGGCAGCTATATGGGGCAGTCGCAAAGCATTGCTCATACCTGAATACTCCGCGTGGCAGTTCATCTGCTTTTATATTTCTTATTTGGCATGCTAGCATGTAAGTGGTTGTTGTCAACTGATTTACGTTCAGTTACGCGACCGTTGCTCGCCACGAAAGCCGTCCTGGATCTGCGTCCCTTGTAGATCAAGCCTTTGCGCACTAAAGTGGACGAATGCGCACTCCCCTCGATTGCACCTCACCTACCGAAGACCTATGCATACGCCAAACAAAAAATTCGCGATCTATCAAGAAATCTTGCAGCGCTTGCTAACCCGCCGCTATCGCTTCGGCGAGAAAATTTTCGTGAAGGAAATTGGCGAATCGACGGGAGTCAGTCGGCAGCCAATAATGACCGCACTGAACAGCCTGCAAGAGCGGGGATTTGTTCAAATCATTGCACAGGTTGGCTGCCAAGTGGTGCAACCGAGCCCAGATGAGGTTGCTGATTTCTATCGAATGTTCGCCAATACCGAAGGCCTGATCGCAAGCCTTGCAGCAGAGCGCGGAACGCCTCTGGAGGTCGCAAGGCTTCAAGAGTTGAATGAGCAAATCGCACGGATCAACCCAGCCCACAGTGACGCCTCGGAGAGCTATAGAAACCTGAACGTTGACTTCCACCGGCTTCTCCATGCGATGGCACGGTCACCTATCGTGTCGACACGGCAGATGGCCAATTTCGAACTGTCAGACTTTTTCATCGTTCAAAGTTGTGGCTTTCAGGCGCACCTGCCTGACGTAACCGGCGAACATGACGAGATAATCGCAGCGCTGAGCACCCGCAACGACAAACAGTGTAAAAAGGCGGCGATGGCGCACATTGACAGCGTATCAAGGCATGTTATCGAGGCAATGCAGCGCCTGCACAGCGAGGAGATGGCTGCCACGGTTTGAGCCGTAGCAGCCACGTGCTTATAGTGGAAACGCAGCTTCAAGCCAGACCGAGTCACCCTGAGGACCATTTTTCACATTGGTCTCATGCAGCCATTTGAGCACCACACCGGTGTTCTGGTTGAATGAGTAAAACAGCTGAGGGCCCACACCCACCTTTCTCAGCCGATTGCCCCCAGGTAAGTTGTCGCCGCTGACATTGTCATCCGACATCTGCTTAGTATAGTACCCAGCCAAACCAAACTGAAGTTTTGGCATAGAGGGAAAGCGGTACCCCAATAAGTAGTCGACATTAAACACGTTGCCGGAGCGGTAGTCTGTATCCTTGTTTCGCTCATTGAATGAATAAGTGGGCGCCAGAGAAACTTCCCAGTCCGGATGCGGGAACCAAGTCAGCGCAAACTCTGAAATATAAGTTGTGTAATTTGGCGTAGTGTTGGCCAAATCATTCTTATCATAGCCTCCCAAGGGTTTAAAGACACTGACGCCGGCGAGCAGATGAAGATTAGGGGCCGGAGAGTAAAGCACGTTCAAAGGACTGATATAGGTCTGCCGCATTCCCGTTTTAGAATCGGACGCTCCTCCGGCCTTTATATTTACGTGTCCCCCAGTACCAATAATTCCGCTTGTGAATCGAACACCTGATTCAGTTTGATAATCCCAGGTATGAACGAGACGTATCGCCTGAATATAATTTTCCAAATTGAACCCTGGAACGCTGGAGCGCCCGGAGTTATCTTTGTAATTTCCAGCATGATAATAAACAGTATAACTATAGAACTCGGTTTCTCCTGGGCTCGGCATCAAAGCGGGTACAACGGTTTGCACACCCAACGGCCAGGTTGTATCACCCCGTTCCGTTGCCATGGCTAAATTCGCTGCGCAGGTAGCAGCCACAGATACGCACAAAAATGCATACGCTTTCATAATCAATCTCACTTTTTTGTTATTGGATGTGGATTGTTCGGATTTCTAAACAGGAGTATTTATTGCTTATTGGTACCTACCAAGACAAACGCTAACGTAGCAGGAACATCACCTTGGTTTCTCCAGGCGTGAATATTCCCTTGTTGAATGATGACGTTATGCTTTTCTAGCTTCACTGTGACGCCATCGTCGAGCTCAAGCCAAATGGTACCTTCAAGCACGACGCCATAATCAACTGTCGGGGTCGAGTGCATTCCTGGTCGTTCGGGATCAAAATGATCCACCATCCCTGTCAGATGCTTTTGTTGCTCGGCAAAAGCAGCCTGATGACTGAAATCCGGATGAGCAAAAATCGAGTCCGGAGGAAAGGTGACGATTTCAAGTCTCGTTTCCCCAGGCCCAGGAACAAACGAACTGCTCACCGAGATTGTTTCATCTCTACCACTAGAAAGTTGCTCTGATGTTGTCGTACCCCAAACCAAGGCGGTAGAAAAACCAGGTACATGTTCGTAGTCGTGAGAACGTGGTACCGGTCCATCATTCAGAACAACCGAACGGCCATCGACCGTTCCTACCACTAAACGCCTAATTGTCATAGATCACCTCTGAAATAAGACTGGCGCAGCTCGATGCCGCGCCAGTTCGATTAATGGCCTGGCGTTACAACAACGTTCGTGAAACCACCTTTACGGTTTTCCAAGGCGTCCAGAGCGTCATTCACTTCAGATAGCGGGAAAACCTCTTGATCAAATTTTGTCAAATCGAGCGTACCGGCAGCCGCCATCTCCGCCATGTCCTGACCTTCTGCAACCGTGAACCATAGCGAACCGATGATGCTGATCTGGTAGCACATCAGCTGGAACATTGGCACGGGCAAGTCTTCAGACATGCCCCCAATGTCGACCATACGCCCTCCCCTACGAAGCGATTTGATCCCGCCGACGGTGATTTGATGGGGAGCTCCGGGGCCGACTGCATCGATGAAAACGTCGGCGCCCAGGCCTTGGGTATGCTCGCGAACCCATTCATCAACAGGCCGTTCTCCGAGAGAAAGTACGTGCACGCGAGACGGATCCAACTGGCGGACTCTTTCGAGCAGTTCGCGGTTACGGGCCATGCCGAGCACTTTCGTTGCTCCCATAGCGAGCGCGAGCATCACAGCTCCAACCCCCAACGTTCCCGAAGCGCCATTGATCAATACTGTCTGCCCAGAACCTACATTCGCTTTGCGCAATGCAGAGTAGGCAGTGCCGAGATAACCGAAACGACAGCCTTGTTCGAAACTGATGGATTCCGGGAGCTTCACGAGCCCGTTGACAGGCGCCGTCATGAACTCGCAGAAGCCACCATAAGGGTAATCTTCAAACACTCGTTGCGAGCCAGCACCGAAGCCAAAATATCCTTGGAAGGTGAATGCGGTGCAGTTGAGGTGCTGACCTCGCAAGCACGCGTGGCAAGACCCGCAGCTTCGGCCTGGGTTGACGTATACACGATCGCCCGGCTTAACCGAATGCACTTGGCTACCTACTGCCTTGACTACCCCGGAGGCATCTAAGCCATAGATGGCTGGCAATTTAGGCAGGGGAAGATAGGGGAACCACTCAGGATAACGCTCGATAACGTTACGCAGGTTAGGGACAACGTTGCAGGCTTTAACGTGCACCAACACGTCCGTTGGCCCAATGGCAGGAATGTCGATTTCGTCGATCACAAAGGTCGGGCCGACATTGTGAAGTCGAGCTGCTTGCATTTTGCCCATGATTTTATCCTTATTAGGTGAGCACACACATGTACTCCTGCTAGCCACAGAAGGAGCTGTAGGTTGGTACGGAACTGATAAGAGTCGTTCGGAGACAAGCCCAGAGCACTAGGGCTGTTGATCTGGGGGGCGCATTCGCGCCTTGGGGATGGTTACTGCACAAGCCAATGGAACGTGGGTATACGTTTTCATTACGGGCATCTTCAATTTGTTGTTATGCCCAAATACTGCACCTTTGAATGCTAGCATGCAAGATCAATTTGAGACTTTTCTCACCCCGTTCGTATGCGTGATTAGATCCGAGCCGCGGGCATACGACCTGCGGCTCATAATGATGAGTCACTGCCAAATGCGCAGGATGTGCTGTAGGGATCTTAGTTGTCAGCTAGTCTCCAGCAATCCATTTTAAGACGCGTTCACGGGCTACCATTCATGCGTGAGTGAGGTACCAGCGCCAGTCCTGTTCCCCGACTTCGGCATTGAATGTACGGAACTCGCGCCACTTGATCGCCAGGTACACCTTGAGGAATTCGGCGCCCAGCGCCTCGCGTGCCCAGGTCGAACGTTCCAGCGCCTGCAACGCTGTCAGCCAGTCAGTAGGTAGAAAATCGGTCGCCTGTTCATAGCCATTGCCCACAATCGCTGCGCCAGGATCGCTTTGCTGAGTGATGCCGTGGTGAATGCCCGCCAGTAAGGCGGCAGCGGCGAGATAGGGGTTGGCGTCGGCACCGCAAATGCGGTGTTCGATGTGCCGACTTATCGCGGGGCCGCCGGGCACGCGGAACGACACCGTACGGTTGTTGACGCCCCAACTTTTGGCCAGCGGCGCGTAACTGCCAGTCTGGAACCTGCGATATGAGTTGGCATGGGGGCAAAATATCGCCAGCGAGTCGAACAAGGTTGCCATCATCCCGCCGATGGAGTGACGCAACAGCGGCGTGCCCTGTGGGTCTTCGCTCGCATACAGGTTATTACCCTGCTCGTCGGCGAGGCTGACGTGCAGATGCAGACCGCTACCGGCCTGATCGCTGAATGGCTTGGCCATGAAACACGCTTGCAGTCCGTGTTTGTTGGCCACACCTTTGACCAGGCGTTTGTAACGTACGCCTTCATCGATGGCCTGGAGTGCGTCGAAACGATGCTCCAGCGTCAACTCGAGCTGGCCCGGCGCGTACTCGGAGATCGCCGTGCGTACCGGCAGCCCTTGCAGCGCGCAGGCAGCATAGAGGTCATCAAGAAACGGTTGAACCTGCTCCAGTTCGTGGACGCCGTAAACCTGCGGGGCAACAGGGCGTACGCCATTGGTTTGCGTCGCAGGCTGCGGGCGACCATTGACGTCGCGCTTCTGGTCCAGCAGGTAAAACTCCAACTCAACGGCCATGACCGGATGGAATCCATCAGCTTTGAGCCGCTCGACGGCGTTCACCAGCAGATGGCGCGGGTCGGCGGGCGCGGCGGGAAGCCCCTGGGTCGGGTGCATGCTCACTTGCACCTGGCCGGTGGGTTGGGTGCGCCAGGGTTGCAGGGTCAGGCTCCCCGGCAAGGGATAGGTCCAGCAATCAGCGTCAGCGACATCCCAGACCAGGCCGGTCTCGTCCACGTCCTCACCCTGAACGGTCAGAGCGAGAATGGAGCTTGGCAGCGGCCGACCATTTTCGTAGATCGCCAGTAGCTCGTCGCGATGTAACAGTTTGCCCCGCGGAACACCATTGGCGTCGATCAGGAACAACTCGATACTCAGGACTTCAGGGTGGGCGGCCAGATAATCCACGGCCTCTCTTTTATCAGCAAATTGCATGTCAAACCTCTTAGCGCTCATTCAAGCGACTTGGCAGTATTTGAAAAGATGGGCTTCAGACGTCCAGTCCTGAAGGGATGACCCTGGCACCAGGCAGCGCAAGCAGCGTGGTCAGTGCGCTATCCAACTCACCGATCAGCCTGTCGACATCCGCATGGCTTGTTTGCGGACAGCACAAGGTCATGTTGTGAAAAGGCGTGATCAGGATGCCGCGATTGATCAAGTACAGGTGCAGCGCCATTTGAAGGCTGTCATGAAAAGCCGCCTCGGCTTGCGCACCGGTTCTGGGCGAGGTAGCACAGAATTGAAACTCACAGCGAGCCCCCAACTCTGTGACGGACCAGTTCAGTTGGTGATGCTTGAACAAGTACCGAAGTCCCTGAGCCAATCCCGAGGCAAGAGGCAACATATGTTGGTAGGCGGACTCTGTCATGACCTCTTCGAGGCTGACTCGCATGCAACGCATCGCCAGCGAGTTGGCCGACAGCGTGGTTCCCATACCGCTGTGGCCATGCCCGCTACTCTCTTCACTGACAGTTTTCTGCGCATCGCGCATGGCCAGGGCAACCTGCTCGGTCACGCCAAACACCGCGCAAGGTATGCCTCCCGCGATGGGTTTACCCACCACGAAAAAGTCGGGTTTCAAATCCCATTGGCGGGTGCATCCACCCAGGCCAGTGGAAATGGTATGGGTCTCATCAATGACCAGCAGGCTGCCGTATTTGAGGGTCAACTCTCGGCACTTCTGCAGGAACCCCGGATCGGGCAGGACCATGCCTATGTTCGTCATCGCCGGCTCGCACATCAGCGCGCACACATCGCCTTGGGCTAAAGCAGTCTCCAGTGCGTCCACATCGTTGAACGGGATCGATCGACTGTATTGAGTCAAGTCGTAGGCCTGGCCCACAAGACCTGCACGGGGCACTGTTTTACCGTCGCGATAGCGCACCATGACGTCATCCACGGTGCCGTGATAGCAGCCGTCGAACACCAGCAAGACGTTGCGTTTGGTAATCGCGCGCGCCCAGCGCAACACATAACGGTTGGCGTCTGTCGCAGTGGCGGTCACCTGCCAGTAAGGCAGCCCGAATCGCTCAGCCAGCAACTCACCGCAGACCACCGCGTCTTCGCCAGGCAGCATCGTGGTCAAGCCATTATTCGCCTGCTCGGCTATTGCACGAGCAACAGGATCAGGTGAATGACCAAACATCGTGCCGGTGTCGCCCAGGCAAAAATCTATATACTCATGACCGTCAACATCGGTGAAGCGCGCCCCTTTGGCACGCTGGACGAAGAGTGGCGAAGGCATGGACCAATCGCTCATCCAGTGCATGGGCACACCGTTGAACAGATTCGCCTTGGCGCGTTTGGCGAGCCCTATTGACGTTGGGTTGTTTTCTATAAAACGAGCACGCTCGGAGGCGGTAAAAGCAGCAATCGCTGATTCACTAATTCCACTTTTCGACATGATCAACACCCTATGTTAATTACAAAAATCAGTTAAAAATCCGTGCCGCTCAGAGAGGAACTGTCCAACACCGCGTTCATGCTTGTCGGCGCATGACGGTGCATTAATACGGCTCGGCGAACTTACTCATTCTTCGAAAACATCGCGCTTTTACAGCGCGCAGTGATAGCCCCGTCCTTGACGTCAGGCGTGAGGGGATTTGTTCTCGACCAGACAATTCCCGCCATCCACCACCAGGACTTCACCGGTGATGTAACTGGCGTCAGGCGACGCCAGAAATGCAACCGCCGCCGCCACTTCGCGGGGGCTGCCTGCTCGCCCAATCGGGGTAAAACGCCCCGCCTCTGTTTCGGCCGGCGTGGTGGAGCCGGTGGTGATCCATCCCGGAGCCACGCTGTTTACGGTAATTCCCTGTTTGGCGACTTCAAGTGCGAGCCCCATGTTCATACCCACCATCGCGGCCTTGGCGGCGCTATAAGCGGCTTCACCAGGATTGCTGCACCGGGTGCCCGTGGTGGAACTGATATTGACAATGCGCCCATAACCTCTCGCCTTCATGCCAGGCAAAACAGCGCGGGTCAGAAGAAAAGCTGTAGTTAAATTTCTGGCCAGTGAAAGATTCCACTCATGCAGTTCCATTGTTGCCAATTCCGAGAAAACCTCAGGGCTTCCTTGCATGGCCATACCGGCGTTATTCACCAGAATATCGACCCGCCCCCAGACTGACTCTGCCCATAGGCCGAATTCACGCACCTGACTTTCATCAGTGAGGTCAGCGGGTCGGCCTTCAACGTCGAACCCTTCAGCGCGCAGCTCTTTCACCCGATCCAGAATACGAGCGCTGCTCGCAGTGATGATCAACTTCACTCCGGATGCACCTAGCCTGCGAGCGATGGCCATTCCGATCCCGGCTTCACTTCCGGCACCGCTGACGAGTGCAACATGCCCTCTAAATTGCATATCCAACATGGTGTGCCCACGTATTTAATTTGAAAGAGAGTAGAAACTAGGCGAATAAACCTGATACATAAAGACGATCATCATCAGAAAATTTGACAACACCTATGGCGTTTACCAGTGAGTCACTTAAAATTTTCCTCTCGGTCATCGACAGCGGATCCTTTTCGGCGGCGGCGCGAAAATTAGGCCGGGTGCCCTCGGCCATCAACATGGCGGTGTCGCAGCTTGAAGCCGAGCTGGATTTGTTGCTGTTTGACCGATCAACCCGCAAAGCCATTCCTACGGCCGCCGCCAAAGCACTTGAGCCCCAGGCAAGGCAGGTCGTGAGCCAACTGAACCTGCTGGACGCCCATGCGCTGCAGCTTCATCAGGGATTGGAAGAGCGCTTGGTCCTTGCGATGGCGCCGGAGTTGCAAACAGGCATCTGGAATCGTCCGCTGTCCATTATCGCCAGGGAGTTTCCCACGCTGGAAATCGAGATTCGCTCCGCATCCCATCCGGAAGCGATGCGCATGCTCCATGAAGGGCGTGTGCAATTGGCGCTTGGGTTCGAACGGCCAGGGCTTGATGAGCGCGAGACATTTCTTGAGGCGGGGAGCCAATTGTTAATCGCGGTTGCTGCTCCGGATCACCCTGCGGCCGCCGGCAAAAAAAGCCCCTTGAGTGAGGAGCAACTGGTCAATGTTCGGCAGATCATCGTCGCGACCGGAGGACCTGCAGACTCTGACCCACGTGTTGTGCTGTCGCGCCGGATTTGGCACAGCGACAATTATCTGGCCACTTTGGACCTGGTGCAGCAAGGATTGGGTTGGGCTTATCTTCCAAAATCGCTGGTACACCCTCTCATCACGTCAGGTGCATTGACGGAGGTGGTGTTTGACTACATGCCGAGTCAGATGCGGCTATGGGTCGATATCATCTGGGTAAAAAACCGGCCCCTGGGACTGGGCGCGCTTCGTTACCTGAGCCTGATACGCGAAATTGCAGAGGGCGAGCCTCGTCGTGTTTGACTGGTAAAAATCTTTGGCCCGTTTGTCGATAGCAATTCGCTGGATCGCATTTTCAATAGGTAGGTTATCTACCTCAGGCAGCACTGATCGGAGAAAAAATCAATGAGTTGGTTGCGGTTCGATTATAAATCGTGACCACCAGCTTCATTTTTAGCAGGCCATGATGCGAGGACACTTGGCCTATGCGGAGATGAAGGGCGGCGGAAGGCAGTTGACCAGATTAATCGCCAATGGAGCTGAGCTCTCCGATCAGTACCACGAGCCCACCACACGCGCGTAGGCGATGATACTTAGTTCGAAAATGTGGTCCGACGGTTGATCACCTCGGCGTTCTCAGCTTCAGCCTCTATGTATTGTAGACAAGCATCACAGCCTATGAGCATAAAGACCTGGCTCAAGGCGGGACATGACTGGCTGCGACCAT
This sequence comes from Pseudomonas asplenii, assembly GCF_900105475.1. Lineage (NCBI taxonomy): Bacteria > Pseudomonadati > Pseudomonadota > Gammaproteobacteria > Pseudomonadales > Pseudomonadaceae > Pseudomonas > Pseudomonas asplenii. The sequence goes on from NZ_LT629777.1 coordinate 4,911,729, forward strand.
TGAGGCTAAGGATCGAAGGGGGCAGGACAAAGATAACGATCACGAGAGTCACGCCGAACCGTGCCAATACCACGAACAATGGCGAAACTCGAGACGGCTGAGGAATGCTCATTAAAATCCTGCTTCCAATGCACGTTAGATCACTAAAATTGGCAGAATCAGGTCTTGGATCTCAAAGGTGGTATGGACACTCTGGGTCGGCGTACTGATCCATACGAAGATCGACGTAATCCCGTCCATGATCAACCAGCCGAGTCTGTACGCCGAGCCTTTTCCATCGTCCGCTGGAAAACACTGGAGCAATATAGGTCTAATTTCGACGTAGGTCGTTTTTTGAAACACTGACGGCTCTAAGGTCGGAAGATGCCCTTTCAGACTACCCCTAGGCCGCACGTTACCTACGATTGGAGATTTCACGAGCAATAACGATCATTAACAACAGTCCACCCGCTATCCCTAGCGTCAAAGGCGCCCCGAGTTGGGCCGCAATCAGCCCCGCGAGCAGTCCTCCAATAGCCTCAAAACCGAAACGCAGGGCGATGTAGAACGCAATAACTCGTCCGCGCAGTGCGCCAGGCGCGCCACTTTGCAGCTGCATATTACTGCTCACGTTACTCACGGTGATCCCAAACCCGAGGACTGCCAAACACAGCAATGCCAACAGTTGTAGTGGTCTACTAACCCCGGACACCTTTTTAGGCGAGAATGATCGCCATACAGAGGTGTTCGATGAGCAGACAACGACGTACTTTCACCCCGACCTTCAAGCGCGAGGCTGCCAGCCTCGTGCTTGACCAAAGCTACAGCTGCCCCGAGGCCGCCAGATCCCTCGACGTGGGTGAGAGCTTATTGCGCCGCTGGGTTGCCCAGTTGCAACTGGAGCGCGGAGGCGTTACGCCCACTGCCAAGGCGCTCACGCCGGAGCAGCAGACCATCCAGGAGCTTCAGGCCCGCATCAACCGGCTGGAGCTTGAGAAGAAAATCCTAAAGGAGGCCACTGCGCTCTTGATGGCCGAGGAACACGGGCGCAGACGTTGAGATCGATTCGGCAGTTGGCCAAGCATTACCCCGTTCAATTGTTGTGTTCGGTCTTCGAGCTGCCCCGATCTTGTTACTACGCCCATCTGGCCCGGCGGCGTCGTATCGATGTGCGCCGAGTGAGTCTGCGCAGCCGTGTCAACGAGCTGTTCAGCCAAAGTCGTAGCTCAGCCGGTAGCCGCAGTCTCGTGGCTATGCTCCGGGATAAAGGCGTCGAGATCGGGCGCTTCAAAGTCAGAAGATTGATGAAGGAGCAGGGTTTGATCAGCAAACAGCCTGGTTCTCATGCGTACAAGAAGGCCACGGTTGAGCGCCCCGACATTCCCAATGTCCTTGATCGGCAGTTCACCGTGGCCGCGCCGAATGTGGTCTGGTGCGGTGATATCACCTATATCTGGGCACAGGGGCGATGGAGTTACCTGGCCGTTGTGCTGGACTTGTACAGCCGCAGAGTAGTGGGCTGGGCGATGTCCGCCAAGCCTGATGCCGAGCTGGTCATCAAGGCACTCGACAAGGCCTACGAGATGCGCGGTAGACCACGGGGCGTCCTGTTTCACAGCGACCAAGGCAGCCAATATGGAAGCCGTAGTTTCCGCCAGCGGCTCTGGCGCTATCGGATGACCCAAAGCATGAGCCGACGGGGAAATTGCTACGACAACGCACCCATGGAGCGGCTGTTTCGTAGCCTGAAAACGGAGTGGGTGCCGACGGTGGGTTACATGACGACAGCGTTGGCTGAGCAGGACATCGGCCGCTACCTCATGCAGCGGTACAACTGGACAAGGCCGCATCAGCACAACGGTTTCGTACCGCCGGCGGTTGCGGAAGAAAAACTCAATTCTGTGTCCGGGAATTGTTGACCACTACAAGTCAACCCAGAATGCCGTGTCGTAGGGATCGTTGAATCCATTGGCTACGCTCAGATATAGGGTTTTCTCAGCCAGGTTCTTCAGCGCGAACTCGCCGCAGGCTCTGATTTTGAACAGTCGATTGGGCGTGTTCAGGTGCTTGTCGTGAATTAGCTTCGGGATGTCCATGTCACCAATCGTGGCCGAAGAAAAATTCTCGATCAGATCTTTTACCCAATCCCTATCCACACGAACTCCTTTGTCTACGCGGCTTGCTGAGGCACGAGACGTTATCACATCTGGGTTACGCTCACTTATCCCACCGGTATAGTGAGCAGGCCGTTTTGTAGCCTTGGGAATCAGGGGGGCCCAGCTCATCGCAAGCGCGTAGCCGCCACTCCCCCTCATAGTGGGTGGACACACTGAAGGCCAGCAAGTGCAGCATTAGTAGCTTTCATAAATCGCCATTCGCAGTCGCTCTGCACACTCGACGCGATTGGGGGCAAAAATGGGGGCACAACGCACTTTTTTTGTTGTGAAACTACCGTCCTAGAGCCCAGTCAAAATGTTTTGTGGGGATCCTGATAGCCTCTAGGCGTGGCCTGGCAGACTGTCCAGCGGATCATTTTTGCCTTTCATAGACCATGATGTAACCGAGCTACGTTCTGATCGATGCGGCCTTGGATCGTGCGCAAGGTGTCTTGAGTAATAACCTGTGGGTACATGTTCTTGGCGATGGCTGCAAACCGGCTCGCTACCTCACAAATGCCGTCAATCACTCTACCCGCAGCGTCCGGGGACACCTCAGCCTCCTCGGCAAGCCGAAGCATTTGCGCTCGGGAAATCGACAGGGCTTCCCCCATCACATCCATCTGGTGATACCCACCTGGCCCCTCGCAGAAGGTCACGTCGTAAGCCGGCGACAGTCTCCACTGACCGTCTTGCGACATGATGTAGGCAAAGTTCTTGGGGTGATCGTCTCTGTTGTTGAACGCCACATTGAAGACGGCACGCTCAAAGGCCACCGCCATCGCCCGCACGTCGTTGGTACACATCTGTGTGGCCCGCAAGAAGTTGACGTAATCCAGCACCCCCGGACAGCGGTAATTTGCCCCCGTAAAGGCCGCGAGGCTTTGCATGGGGACGCGCAGACCATCCCGGCGGTCAAATCGCTTACTGGCAAACGCTGCCAAGCCGTTCGGCAGGCTGAAGTACTGCGTATCTGGGGTTTCGATACCGCACAGGCGCAGGCACTCGGCGTAGACCATTTCGATAGCGCACACCTCTGCATGTTCTTCTTTGGCCGGAAACTTAACCAACCATGCTTCAAAGCCCGGCGTGACGGCAGTGGTAAACCCACCAGTTTCAGGGTCGCGATAGATGAGGGCCTTGGGCCTTGCACCTTGAGGCGAACCGCCCACCAGCAGCAACGTCTGCAGAAACTCGCCACCGTCTCCATGCAGCACTTCCTGCACTTCGGCGGCAAGCTGTTCCAACTGGATGTGGACTTCAGATTCCCGCCCTTCGGGTGCCACTGGCTCAAACGTCATGGCACCCATCGCATTGCTACCGATATAGGCCAGCCGTTCCAGTGAGCCGATACGTGCTGTGGTGAGCCCACGGCGCCTGAACAGGCGGTCCATCAGCAACAGTCCCCAGCCATCCGGCAGCGAGTCGTAAACAGGCCCTGGCAAGTGCAGTTGGTGGTCTGGAAAATCCCGACGCAGTTGAGCCCCCTGCAATGGCAATGTGTAGGAGGACAGTTCCAAGCCCCTTTGCCTGGCTTCATTACTGTACTCGAACACGATCAGCGGGCGACCGGTCAGGGCGGTGGTGGAAACCAGCGTGCCCCATTGCCATCGCTCACCCCAGCCCTCGTAGAAGACGTTCACCTGCTCAAGCATTGCCCGGCTTCCTCTTTGTGCGCAGACGATTGGCGCTGTTTTCGTAGCGCCGAATATCCTCGATGCTTTCCAGTTTTGGCAGGAACAGGCCTTCGAGCTCCTTGGTTCGGCCAAGCGCTATCGCTACCCGGACCACGTTTTCGAACCCGACATTGCGCCCGGCTTCAAGGTTGGACACCGTGTTGGTGCCGATACCAGCACGCCCAGCCAAGTCGGCTTGTGTCATGTCCAGCGCCAAGCGCTCTGTGCGCAAGCGAGCGCACAGGCACTTGACGACCTCGCTCGGCTTGCTGAAGCTTAAATCCAGCATAGTGTGTACTCAGCCTATTTTTCGCCAGTTAACGCCCAAAATTATAGAATTAAGACCAAGTTCTATCAACTTACATAATTCCCGTATTTTGTGCTTTATCGATCATTTTCATGGTTTAGCCACAATTTAATGGATTTACCTCTCATCAAACTCAAGCGAAGGCTTCGCCGGGCGAAGCTAGCCATGGGTGACCATCCAGAATCGTATTGTGAGCGAAAACCTGGCTTGCACCCGAATGTAGCTGAGCAGGCTGATAGAACGGACGACGAAAGCTTTTGTGCGCCACTTTGGTGCAAAGCCCCGAGCAGCGGGAGCAGGCCCAACGCCTTGCCTTGCCTCATCCCCCTGCCCCGACCCCGCGAGACGATATAAACCGCGCGAGATTGAGCGCCCCGCCCCGGGAAAGCGCTTGATTTGCGGACTTACGGTTTTCCGGCATCGTTATTGCTAAAGCTTGCCTACCAGCGCAAGTCTGCATTCACAAAAGAAAAATGTGAGCCAGGCAGCCCGTATGGACAGGGCAAGCGGCGCCTATCCGACGCGCCGCTGGAAGTCGACAACGCACACTGAGGTGCCTCTCCAAACCAGTACTCGATCATCTAGCAGGGTCTCGCATCGTGAAGTAACCAAGTTGCAGGAAAATGCCGTCGTTTTGAACGGCAAGGAGTGCGGTATGTCCCGATCTTTTTTCAACGAAATGTATGACGCGGACGGTGCCTGCCGTCCCCATTACCAGCCGTTTGCACACTGGCTGGCGGATACACCGCCCGAACTGTTGGAGCAACGCCGCCGCGAAGCCGACCTGCTGTTCCATCGAGCCGGTATCACCTTCACCCTCTACGGGGACGAACAGGGTACCGAGCGTCTGATCCCCTTCGATATCATCCCCCGCAGCATCAAGGCCAGCGAATGGCAAATGGTCGAACGCGGCTGCATTCAAAGGGTGCAGGCGTTGAACATGTTCCTGGCAGACGTCTATCACGACCAGCGCATTCTCAAGCAAGGCATCATCCCGGCTGAGCAGGTGCTGGCGAACGAGGGTTACCAGATTGCAATGCAGGGCCTGGACCTGCACCGCGACATCTATGCCCACATCGCCGGGGTCGACCTGGTGCGTGACGGTGATGGCAGCTACTACGTGCTTGAAGACAACCTGCGCACCCCCAGTGGCGTGAGCTATATGCTCGAAGACCGCAAGATGATGATGCGGCTGTTCCCCGAGCTGTTCGCCAGCCAGCGCGTGGCGCCCATCGACCACTACCCCAACCTGCTGCTCGACACCCTCAAGAGCGCCAGCCCGCTGGATAACCCCACTGCGGTGGTGTTGACCCCAGGCCGTTTCAACAGTGCCTATTTCGAACACGCGTTCCTGGCCCGGGAAATGGGCGTGGAGCTGGTCGAAGGTGCCGATCTGTTCATACGCGACGATCATGTCTTCATGCGCACCACCGCCGGCCCGAAACAGGTGGACGTGATCTACCGGCGCCTCGACGATGCCTACCTCGACCCGCTGTCCTTCACGCCCGACACCTTGCTCGGGGTCCCCGGCCTGATTGCCGCCTACCGCTCGGGCAACGTGGTGCTGGCCAATGCCGTCGGTACCGGACTTGCCGACGACAAGTCGATCTACCCCTATGTCGGCGAAATGATCCGCTTCTACCTCGACGAGGAACCGATCCTCAAGAACGTCCCGACCTGGCAATGCCGCAACCCGAAGGAGCTGTCCCACGTGCTGGCCCATCTGCCGGAACTGGTGGTCAAGGAAACCCAGGGCTCCGGCGGCTACGGCATGCTGGTCGGGCCAGCCGCCACGGCGGCCGAAATCGAGGACTTCCGTGCTCGACTCAAGGCCCGTCCCGAGGCCTACATCGCCCAACCCACACTGAGCCTGTCGACCTGTCCGACCTTCGTCGAGAACGGCATTGCACCGCGTCATATCGACCTGCGGCCGTTTGTCCTGTCGGGTAGCGAAACCCGCCTGGTACCCGGTGGATTGACGCGTGTGGCCTTGCGCGAAGGCTCGCTGGTGGTGAACTCGTCCCAGGGCGGCGGCACCAAGGACACCTGGGTAGTGGAGGACTGACACATGCTTTCAAGAACCGCTGCGGACCTCTACTGGATGTCCCGTTATCTGGAGCGCGCCGAGAACCTGGCACGCATGCTCGAAGTCAGTTACTCACTGTCGCTGATGCCCCAGGCCGGCCGCACTGACGGCCGGGCCGAGTTGGCCATGTCGTTGCTGGCGGCCGGTACCCTGGATGACTACAACCAGCGCCACGACACGCTCGACACCGCGCGCATGCTGCATTTTTTCGCCTTCGACGAAACCAACCCCGGCAGCATCTACTGCTGCCTGCAGGCAGCGCGCACCAATGCGCATGCCGTGCGCGGGCGAATCACCGCCGACATGTGGGAGAACATCAACGCCACCTGGCTGGAAATGCGCAAGATCGCCAGCAACGGTCTGGCACGCTATGGCATGAGCCAATTCTGTGACTGGGTCAAGGAGCGCTCGCACCTGTTCCGCGGGGCCACCTCAGGCACCATCATGCGCAACGATGCCTATTGCTTCATTCGCCTGGGAACCTTCCTCGAACGGGCGGACAACACACTGCGCCTGCTCGATGTACGCTACGAAATGTTCGGCGAGGCGTCCGATGAAGTCAGCGACCATTCGGCCCGCGGCTACTATCAGTGGAGCGCCCTGCTGCGCGCCTTGTCATCGTTCGAGGCCTTCAACGAGATCTACCGCAATGCCCCCAGCGCCAGGCAAGTCTCGGAACTGCTGCTGTTGCGCGCCGATGTACCGCGCTCGCTGCATGCGTGCATCGAGGAACTGGACACTATCCTCGCCGGCTTGCCCAGCCACACTGGCCGCGCCTCACAGCGCATGGCGGCGGAACTCAATGCGCGCCTGCGCTACACCGACATCGACGAGATCCTCGAAGCCGGCCTGCATCCCTGGCTGACCGATTTCATCGAGTGCATCCGCCAACTCGGCCAGACTGTTCACAACTCCTACCTGGAGGTCGTATGAAGCTCGCCATCTACCACGACACCCGCTACACCTACGCCAACCCGGTGAGCGCAAGCATCCAGTTTCTGCGCCTGACGCCCAAGAGTACCGAGCGTCAGCAGATCCTCGAATGGCGTGTGCAGATGCCCCGCCAGGTGCGCAGCCAGATTGACCCCTACGGCAACGTGTTGCACGTCTTGACGCTGGAAGAGCCGCACAGTGCCCTGGAACTGAGCGCCTACGGCCAGGTGGAAATCGACCCGTCACTCGAAGTCGAACACGACAGCCAGTCGCCCTTGCCGTTCCTGCGTACCAGCCGTCTGACCCAGGCCAATGAGACCCTGATCGACTTTGCCGCACAACGTTGCGGCCACCGCCGTGATCGTGCCGCCCTGATCGAACTGATGGAGGGCCTGGCTGAGCGCATGCCGTACAGCCCAGGCGCCACCGCAGTCGACAGTACTGCGGCCGAGGCCTTCGCCGCCGGGGTGGGCGTGTGCCAGGATCATACCCATGCGTTTCTCGCCTGCGCCCGCAGCCTGGGGATTCCGGCCCGATACGTATCCGGTTACCTGTGCACCGAGGATGAAAACCACCTGGCCAGTCACGCCTGGGCCGAGGCCTGGCTGGAGGATGGCTGGTATAGTTTCGACGTGACCAATCGGCTGTCCAGACCCGATCGCCACCTGAAACTGGCGGTGGGCCTGGACTACCTCGACGCCTGTCCGGTGCGCGGCATGCGCCGCGGAGGGGGCGCCGAATCGATGCTGGCGCAAGTCAAGGTCACGTCGCTACTGGAGGAGCAGCAACAACAGTAGGGTCCTCCATCCCCACCCGCATCCCCCGCCGTTGCCGTGACGGCGGGTCATTCAATACACACAGGTAAAGCACATGACGTACTGCGTGGCGATGCACCTTGCCGACGGGCTGGTGTTTGTCTCCGATTCACGCACCAATGCCGGGATCGACCAGATCTCGACTTTTCGCAAACTGTTCATTTTCAGTACGACGGGTGAACGACTGATCGTTTTGCAGAGCGCAGGCAACCTGGCCACTTCGCAATCGGTGGTCAACCTGCTCAGGCAGCGTTGCAACGGTACGGGCAACCACCTGTTGAACGTGCGCACGCTCTATGACGCGACAGTACTGGTGGCCGAAACCATCCGTGAGGTTACCCTCCGTGATTGCAGCAAGCTGACGAGCAAGGTCGACCTCAGTTGCTCGTTTCTGGTGGGCGGACAAATCGCCGGTGGACCGATGGGGCTCTACAGCATCTATCCGCAAGGCAATTTCATCCAGGCAACCGAAGACACCCCCTTCTTGCAACTGGGTGAAAGCAAGTACGGAAAACCGATCCTCGATCGCAACCTGACGTATCAGATGTCACTGGACGAAGCATTGCGCTGCAGCCTGATCTCGTTCGATTCGACCATCCGCAGCAACCTCTCGGTGGGCATGCCCCTGGATCTGCTGGTGTATCGCAAGGACGCTTTCGGGCCGACGCAAAGCCATCGTATCAACCAGGACGATCCCTACTACGCCCAGATCCGCAACCAGTGGTGCAAGGGGCTAAGGGACCTGCTGGCCGATCTGCCTGCACCGCCCCAAAGTTACATGACGTAACTCATACCCTACCCCGCCCTATCGTTCCTCGATGCTTTTCGCTGGCAGGTGCGCCTGGTCACTCCGGTGCGCCTGCAGCTCACTTGCCAACGAGCGCCAAAAAACCTCCCGAGCCTGCCACTGACTTGCTACTGCATCCCGACTAGACTCCCTGTATCCTTGCCCACAGCCAGGAATGGCTTTCTGCTATGCCTCCTTCGGAACGGGTCGCCGAACCAGGAGTGCTGACTACTATCAGGTATTGACGTGAAGCGTGATATCCATCTCGTTGTCCTTCTGTTATCAGTCATCGGGTGCTCGCTCGCGTCCTTGACGCTCTGGAAGGTCATCGCCTCCCGCGAACGAGCGCTGGAAGAAATCAATGTCCACAGCCTGAACCTGACCCAGGCGCTCTCCACCTACTCCGAAAGCATCGTGAGGCAGAGTTCCCTGCTATTGCTCGACCTGGTTGAACGCCTGGAGGCCGAGGGCAGCGGGCCTGAGCAGATCGAACGCCTGAGCCAACTGGTCCACCATCAGCAGCACTTGATGCCGCAGATGAGCGGTATCGCCGTTTACGCCAGTGACGGACGCTGGTTGATGTCATCCAAGCGAAGGATCCCCGTCGGCATCAACAGCAACGATCGCGCCTATTTCATCCATCACCGCGACGATCCCTCCCGCGAGCCCTTCATCGGCTTGCCGATCCGCAGCCGCACCAATCAGGAATGGGTGATTACCGTCAGCCAGCGTTTCAACAATGCCCGCGGCGAATTCGCGGGCGTGGTGGTCGTAACGCTGGGGGTGGAGAACTTCCTGCGGTTGTTCGGCCAGATCGACGTAGGACAGGAGGGAGCCATAGGCTTGTCCTACACCGACGGCTCGATGCTGGTGCGCTACCCGTTTCGGGAGCAGGACATGAGTCACAACTTTTCCAAATCACCGATTTTCACCAAGTATCTGCTCGAGAATCCGGTGGGTACCGCCTCCTTCACCTCCAGCCTGGATGGTGTAGAGCGCCTGTATGCATTTCGCAAGAGCGACAAGTTGCCCCTGGTGACGGCCGTTGCGCTGGGTAAGCGCGAGGCCCTGGCGACCTGGCGGTTCGAGACGCTGCTGTCATTGCTGGTGGTCTGTGGACTGCTGCTGCTCACCGGCGCCATCGGTTGGATGCTGATACGCAACATCAACCGCCGTATCGCGGTGGAGAGCGAACTGAGACTGACCCAACGGCAGTTGCTCGACAGCAACCAACAACTCGAACGCCTGGCGATGCACGATGCATTGACCGGCCTTGCCAACCGGCGCTGCTTTGACGAAACGCTGGTGCTGGAAGTCGGCAGAGCCCTTCGAAGCGGGAAATCGCTGGCGTTGCTGATGATCGATATCGATCATTTCAAACGCTACAACGACACCTATGGTCACCCGGCTGGCGACGTCTGCCTGCAACAGGTCGCCACTCTACTCTCACGTTGTCTGCGCCGTCCGCCCGACCTGCTGGCTCGCTACGGGGGCGAAGAGATGGCAGTGATTCTGCCCGAGACCGACAACGCCGGTGCAAGTGTCGTCGCGCAACTGATGCTGGAACGCCTGGCACAGGAACCGATCCCCCACCAGGGCAGTCCTTTTGCGCAGGTGACCGTCAGCATCGGCATCGCCTGCACAACGGCGACTGATCTCGACTATGGGCAGTCGCTGCTCAAGCGCGCTGACCAGGCGCTGTATATCGCCAAGGAAACGGGTCGCAACCGCCTGCATGCCGACGCAGGGTAATGTCTTTTTATAACGCCTCTGCGCTATCGAGCCGTGCCAACAGGCTTTCGCCACGTTGCCACAACGCCTCTTGCCGCGCCTGCGGCATGCCATCGAGGCTGTGATAGATCAACGCCAGCCGCGGGTTGGCTGAAAGCGGTTGGCGATGGCGAATGAGGAAATGCCAATACAGCGCATTGAACGGACAGGCATCCTCCTCCACGGCCAGCTCGACCTTGTAGCTGCACGCCTGACAATGATCGGACATGCGCTGGATATAACGGCCACTGGCGCAGTAGGGTTTGGACCCCAGGTAGCCGCCATCGGCATGCATCACCATGCCCAGGGTGTTGGGCAGTTCGACCCAGTCGAAGGCATCCAGGTAGACCGCCAGGTACCACTCGCAGATTGCGGCAGGCGCGATGCCGGCCAGCAGCGCGAAATTGCCGGTGACCATCAGTCGCTGGATATGATGGGCGTAGCCCAGTTCCAGGGTCTGGCCGATGACCTGGGCCATGCAGCGCATGCGGGTCTGCCCGGTCCAGTAGAACTCGGGCAGCGTCCGTTCGTTGCCCAGGTAGTTGAGCCCGGCGTATTCGGGCATCCGCAGCCAGTAGATACCCCGCACGTACTCGCGCCAGCCGATCAACTGGCGGATGAAACCCTCGGCGGCATTGAGCGGCACCCTTCCCTCGCGCCAGGCCGTGTCGACGTCGTCGCACAGTTGGCGAACATCCAGCAGGCCGATGTTCAGCGCGGCACTGATGCGCGCATGGAACAGATACGGTTCGCCCTCGGCCATCGCATCCTGATAATCACCAAAGGCTGTCAGGCCGAATTCAAGAAAGTGTGTCCACAGTTCCCTGGCCTGGTCGTGGGTCACCGGGTAGTCGAAGGCGTCGACCGTGCCGTAATGCGTTGCGAAACGCTCGCGCACCAAATCCACGACCGCGGCCGTGATCGCATCCTGGGTGAAATGCGCCGGGAAAGGCCCACGCAATCCCCGCGGCAGTGACTTGCGATTATCCCCGTCGAAGTTCCAGGCGCCGCCCACCGGCCGGCCATCGGGCTCCATCAACAGGTTGCAGCGCTTGCGCATGCCCCGATAGAAGTGCTCCATGCGCAATTGCTTGCGACCGGCTGCCCAGCGCGCAAAGGCTTCCCGGGAACACAGGAAACGTGTATCGCGGTGCCAGGTGAGCGCCAGCCCGGCCTCGCGCAAGGCCTGTTCCAGGCGCCACTCGCCGCATTCGGTCACATGCAGTTCGTCGACACCCAGCCTGGCCTGCCAACGCTCAAGTTCGCCGGCGATGCTGCCACTGTTGTCCGGCTCGTCCAGTTGCACGTAGTGCACCCGCCAGCCCTGCTCGCGCAGGGCTTGGGCGAAGTGGCGCATGGCGCTGAAGATGAGCACGATCTTTTGCGGGTGATGCGGCACATAACGCGCCTCACCGTCGACCTCGGCCATCAGCAAGGCGTCGCGTGCCGGGTCCAGTGCGCGCAACACCGCCAGGTCGAAAGAAAGCTGGTCGCCCAACACCAGGCCCAGGCGCATCTTCTGGGCTACCACTGGATGGCCAGACTGACCGGCACTCGCAAGGGTTCGATCGGGCCGTCGCGCTGGCCACACATCTCGTCGTGTACCACCTGCTGCACCAGCATGCAGCGCAAGGGCGGCACATCGGCGAGCAGTTGTCGCAACTCGGTGATCGAGCGCAGGTGCAGCGCTTGGCCTCGCGCATCACACAGGGTCTGCGGCCCTGCGCCACTCAGCGCGCGAAGGACGTAAAAACCGCCTTCCAGTGACAGCAGTTCAAGCTCATCGATGGTACCGGCGTGAGCCAGCTCGGTCAGGTCCTGCAGGTTCATGGTGTGCCCTCCGGCAGACGGCGGAAGAACAGGGTGATCTGCCCGATCTCCACGCCCAGTTTGCTCATGCTCGAGCGGTTGATGAGGGTGTCGTCATCCATGCGGTACATCCAGTCGTCCAGATCGACTGCCCAGTGCCGGCCATCGACCGGCAGATCCAGGCGATATTGCCAACGCAAGGCATTGCCGGCGACCTGCCCCCGGGCCTCGCCGATCACGTCACCGGCCGTTCCGCGCCAGTGATCGGGGCCGTCCGGGGTCAGCGTCCAGGTCCGTTGCTGGCGGGTGCCATCGCTGTAGAGAAAGTGCTCGTCGAGAATCAGGTTCTGCCCTTCCCGGCGGCTGTCGATGCGCACCTGGAAGCGCTTGACCACCTCGCCCGAGCGCTTCTGGAACATCCCCCAGGCTTGCACCGGTCGAGAAAAGAACGCCACCAGATCCAGGCGCGGCTGCTCACCGGCGTAGTGCTCGACGTCAACGTTGCCGCAACTGCCCAGTAACAGGCAGCAGACCAACAGCAGGCTTTTGTACATGCTCACTCTCCTTGCGGGTTTGCGGCCAGGCCGAGCAGGCGCTGGCGCAGTTGCTGGTCACGGGCACGCGGGTCGAGCCAGATGGCGAAGAACGTCTGGGCGAAAGCCGGATCGGCGATTTCGCGGCTCAGTTGGCCGTCGACATAAAAGCGGCAGCCCTGACCCGGCAGGTACAGACCGGTGATGCGCATGCCCGGGCGGACATCGACAAAGGCTTCTCGCATCATCTGCGCCCAGCGCGCCTCGGTGGCAGGGGCCAGCGGCTGCTCGGCCAGGCGCTTGATTTCGTCCAGGCTCGCCTGCACCAGCGTGTCCCGAGACAGCGCGCGGTGGTAGATCAATTCCAGCGCGAAGGGCTGCTGCCAGCCCTGCACGGCCCCTGCACTCCACACCCGGGCGGTATACAGGCGCAGGCCGAACCAACTGAACTCGGCAGTGCCGATCAGGCGAGCGCCGCTCACTGCGGGGCGCCAGTCCGACCAGGCGGGTGACGCATTCATGATCAGTAGGCTCAAGGCAAACAGCCTGAGCGCCGGAATTCTGCGTGCCATGGGTGGACACCGGAAATCGATTGATATTGTACAAGCATATATCTTTGTACAAGTTTTGTATAAATATCTGAGGGCCTGTGCCGATTCATGATTCTCGGGACCGCCCCCATGAAAGCTGGGCTCTAGAAGGTAGGCATATCGGCGCATCGACGAGGCCTGCCCCTGTGAGAATTTGTCGCAGAATGACAAATTAACTATTCAGTTAATTAGCAAGCTAAGGGTATAGTCAGCGCATTCACACAGCGAGACGTTCCATCATGAAACAACCTTCCCGGGCCAGTGGCCTCACCCGATTCATTCTCTACGGACTGGGCATTATCATCGCCCTGCTCGGCCTGATCCTGGCAGCAGGCGGTGTGCGCCTGGTGATGCTGGGCGGCAGCGGCTACTTCCTGATTGGCGGGCTGGCCATGGCTATCGCCGGTGTCCTGATCGCCCGCCGCAAGCCGGCCGGTGCCTGGCTGTTCGCCGCATTCCTGGTCGGCACCGCGCTTTGGGCGTTGGTGGACACTGATCGCAGCTTCTGGCCGATGTTCTCCCGCCTGTTCATGTTCAGCGTCATCGGCCTGGTGGTCGCACTGGTCTACCCGAGCCTGGTGCGCGCCTCCGGCCGCAGCGCCGGACGTGGCGCCTACGGCCTGGCCGGGGTGCTGGCGATTGCACTGGTCTGGGCGGTGGGCAACATGTTCGTCGCGCATCCGAGCGTGCCGGCCACCGGTAACGGGCCGGCGCTGACACCGGTTGATCCGGCCAAGGCACAGAAGGATTGGGCGCACTACGGCAACACCGAGGGTGGCAGCCGCTTCGCGGCGCTGGATCAGATCAACCGCACCAACATCAATCAGTTGAAGGTGGCCTGGACCTATCACACCGGCGATGTGGCCATCAGCGACGGCAACGGCGCCGAAGACCAGCTGACACCGCTGCAGGTTGGCGACAAGGTGTTCATCTGCACCCCACACAACAACCTGATCGCGCTGGATGCCGACACCGGCAAGGAGTTGTGGAAGAACCCGATCAACGCCCAGTCCAAGGTCTGGCAGCGTTGCCGCGGCATGGCGTACTTCGATGCGAGCCAGCCGGTGCAGCAGCCAACTCAACCGAACAGCGTGCCGGTGATCGCCGCCACTGTGCCGGCTGGCGCCAATTGCCAGCGGCGCCTGCTGACCAACACCATCGACGCCCGCCTGATCGCGGTGGACGCCGACACCGGTGCCTTCTGCGAAGGTTTCGGCAACCATGGCCAGGTCGACCTGAAGGCCGGCCTCGGCGATGTGCCGGACTCCTACTACCAACTGTCGTCCGCGCCGCTGATGGCTGGTACCACCGTGGTGGTCGGCGGGCGTGTCGCCGACAACGTCCAGACCGACATGCCCGGTGGCGTGATCCGCGGTTTCGACGTGATTACCGGCGCCATGCGCTGGGCGTTCGATCCGGGCAACCCGCAAGACAAGCAGGCGCCCACTGACGGCAAGACCTACGTGCGCAGCACCCCGAACAGCTGGGCGCCGATGTCGTACGATCCGGCGATGAACACCGTGTTCTTGCCGATGGGCAGCTCGTCTACCGATATCTACGGTGTCGAGCGCACCGCCCTGAACCACAAGTACGGTGCCTCGATCCTCGCGCTGGACGCCAGCACGGGCGCCGAGAAGTGGGTCTACCAGACCGTGCACAACGACCTCTGGGACTTCGACCTGCCGATGCAGCCGAGCCTGATCGACTTCACCAGAGATGACGGCAAGCAAGTACCGGCCGTCGTCATCGGCACCAAGGCCGGGCAGATCTACGTGCTCGACAGGGCCACCGGCTAGCCGCTGACCCGGGTCGAGGAAGTGCCGGTCAAGGCCGCCAACATTCCCAACGAGCCCTACTCGCTGACCCAGCCCAAATCGGTGGGTATGCCGCAGATCGGTGCCCAGACCCTGACCGAATCGGACATGTGGGGCGCGACCCCGTTCGATCAGTTGCTGTGCCGTATCGACTTCAAGAAGATGCGCTACGACGGCCTCTACACCGCGCCGGGCACTGACCTGTCGCTGAGCTTTCCGGGCTCCCTGGGCGGCATGAACTGGGGCAGTCTGTCGACCGACCCGGTGAATGGTTTCATCTTCGTCAACGACATGCGCCTGGGCCTGTGGATCCAGATGATCCCCTCGGTCAACAAGGGCTCGGCGGCGGGTGGTGGTGAAGCGTTGAACACCGGCATGGGCGCGGTACCGCTCAAGGGCACGCCCTATGCGGTGAACAAGAACCGCTTCCTCTCGGTCGCCGGCATTCCGTGCCAGGCGCCGCCTTATGGCACCCTGACCGCCATTGATATGAAGACCCGCCAGATCGCCTGGCAGGTCCCGGTCGGCACCGTAGAAGACACCGGCCCGCTGGGCATCCGCATGCACCTGCCGCTGCCGATCGGCCTGCCGACCCTCGGCGGCACCCTGTCGACCCAGGGCGGCCTGG
The DNA here is from genome assembly GCF_900105475.1 of Pseudomonas asplenii. Taxonomy (NCBI): domain Bacteria; kingdom Pseudomonadati; phylum Pseudomonadota; class Gammaproteobacteria; order Pseudomonadales; family Pseudomonadaceae; genus Pseudomonas; species Pseudomonas asplenii. The sequence continues at coordinate 4,927,612 of NZ_LT629777.1, forward strand.
TGTTCATCGCCGGTACCCAGGACTTCTACCTGCGCGCCTTCGACAGCGGCAACGGCAAGGAAATCTGGAAATCCCGCCTGCCCGTGGGCAGCCAGGGCGGCCCGATGACCTACGTCTCACCCAAGACCGGCAAGCAGTATGTGGTGATTACCGCCGGTGGCGCGCGGCAATCGACCGATCGTGGGGATTACGTCATGGCATACGCCTTGCCGTGATCCACCTGCCCTCCTGCGGCGGGTAAACAGGTCTTGCGGGGCGGCTTCACGCCAGCCCCGCAAGACATCCCTGTACCGCGCGGGTAACGGGCGGATACAAACCTTCACAATCACTCACATCCCTGTCGACCGTTGCGAGGCACACTGAGCGTCCTGCAATGATTCCTGTCGAGTCCACATGCCCTCTTCTCACCCCTCGGCCAAACGCTGGCTGATCCTGTTTGCCGTGATGCTGGCTTTCCTGCCGGTGGTGATCGACATGACGATCCTGCACATCGCCATTCCGTCGCTGACCCTGGCTTTGCAGGCATCAGGCACCGAAGTCCTCTGGATTATCGATATCTACCCGCTGCTGATGGCCGGATTGCTGGTGCCGATGGGGACCCTGGCCGATCGCATTGGCAATCGGCGCATCCTGTTGAGCGGGCTATTGATATTCGGCGTTGCGTCCCTGCTGGCCGCCTTTGCCCAGACGCCGGCCATGCTCATTGGTGCTCGGGTCCTGCTCGCGCTGGGCGGGTCGATGATCATGCCTTGTGTGCTGGGGATCATCCGCCGGACCTTCGAGGATGAACAGGAACGGGCCATGGCGTTGGGTCTGTGGGGCACCGTCGGTGCCGCAGGGGCAGCGGTCGGGCCGTTGATCGGTGGCGGACTGCTGGAGCATTTCTGGTGGGGCTCGGTATTCCTGATCAATGTTCCGGTCGTGCTGATCGTGGTCGTGTTTGCGTCTGTATTGTTGCCTCGCCGCGAAATCACCACGCCAGGCGGTTGGGCCTTCGGTCAGGCGCTGATCCTCATTGCCGGTATCATTTCAGTGGTGTATGGCATCAAGGCCGGTGTCGGCGCCACGCAATCCCTGGCACTCACCGTCTCGATTCTGGTTTTCGGCCTGGCGTTGCTGGCCGTGTTCGCCCGCCTGCAACTGCGGGCGCAAAATCCGATGCTGGATCTGTCGCTGTTCTCGCATCCGGCGATCCTGGCGGGCATGATCATGGCGATTGTCACCTGCGGCGCATTGGCTGGCGTGGAGCTGACCCTCGCCCAGGAACTGCAGTACGTATTGGGCAAGACGCCGTTGCAGGCCGGGATTTTCATGATCCCGATCATGACGGCAGCCGCCATCGGCGGCCCCTGCGCCGGCTACCTGAGCAACCTGTTCGGTCTGCGCCTGGTTGCCAGCCTGTCACTGGTCATTTCTGCGGTGGTGCTCGCGCTGCTGGCCCAGGCCGACTTCCATCATCCCGGCGTCTGGGTGCCGGCGTTGCTGGGCATGCTGGGGCTGGTGCTGAGCACCGGGCTCACGGCCTCTTCCATCGCCATCATGGGCTCGGTCGAGGCCAGCAAGGGCGGTGCGGCGGGTTCGCTGGAAGTGACAGGCTATGAGTTGGGCAGCGGGCTGGGGATCACCTTTTTTGGCGTGTTCATGTCCAGGGTGTTCGCACGGACGCTCGAACTGCCGCCGCAGCTTGAGCAACCGCTGGCGACCCAGGCTACCCGTTCCATCGGGGATGCCCACGTCGTGGCACAACAGCTGGACGCAGACCAGGCAAGCGCACTGATCGAAGCGGCGAAGGTGGCCTTCTCGACCACCCACTCGGTTCTGTTGACCACCTCGGCCGTGCTGATCGGCGTGCTGGCGGTGATCGTATTCTTCATGCTTGCCAACTACGCGCCGAAGAGCGCCACACACGGCTAACAGCACGCCGCAATCAGTTGGCGGCGTGTTTGGCCTGCACTTCCGGCATCGCCGAAGAGTGATGATTGAGGATCTTCCACTGGCCGTTCAGTTGCTCGTAGACGAAGGTGTAGCGTGCCTGCACCTGGCGAGTCGCACCGTCGGCTCCGGTCAGGAGGAAGGTGTACACGCCGCTGTCGATGGCCACGTCATTGCCCAGTCGGTGGATGTCACGGTAGTTGATCTGCCCGATCGGCTTGAGTGCCAGGAAGTGGTCGAAGTAGTCCTTGATCTGCGCCGGTGTCGTACGCACCTGGTTGGAAACCGTCGGCTGCAGCATGGCATCCGGCGCGTAGAGGTCTACCACCGCCTGGGCGCTGCCACTCTTCAGGGCCGCATTCCAGCGGTCGAACAGGCCGGCGATTTCACGGTCTTTCTGGTTGCTCGGCTGGGTGGCAACGTCGTTATAGACATACGGTGTGGTTTCAGCAGCCTGGGCAAACGGGGCGCTGAGGGCCACCAGCAGAACAAGGGCCGAGGTCTTCATTTTCATCATGCAACTCTCCAGTGATGTCCGATGGCTGTACTTTGCCAAGCGCCACCCGCCCCGCCATCGGCCAACCGGAGTCTTTTACCTATGCCATTCGGCAGATAGCCCCCGGCCCGGTTACACGGTTTAATAGCGCCCTCGCCCGTACGGGCACGCCTCCCGAAGTGTCGGAGCCCGACCATGCAAAACCTGCCTCATGATCCGGGCAGCGCCCTGGCCATCCGGACCCAGTACCGGCAGTCACAGAGTCGCGCGGCGCGCCTGCGGCTGCTGGTCGATACCGGTCAGGAACTGACCCGGCTGTCCCCGATCGCCATGCGCGAGCGCGTCCTGACCCGCGCCTGCGCCTTTCTCGCGATGGACCATGGCGTTTTGCTGGAGCGTGACGCCGATGGACGAGTCAGCAGCACCGCCAGCCAGGGCAGCCAGGAACGCCTGGATAGCCTCGGCGATCAGATCGATACCGCGATGCGCAGCCCCTGTTGGCTGGAGCAGCCGGGCGCGCTGTTGTCCCAGGTACTGCGAGTACCGCTGCGCGGTGGCGACGGCCAGACCTTCGGTATTCTGCTGCTGGCCAACAGCACCCGTATCGGCGCTCCCGACAACGAAGACCTCGAGTCCCTGCAACTGCTCGCCACCCTGCTGGCCGCGCATCTGGAAAACGACCGCCTGCTGAGCACCCTGATCGTGCGTGACCGTACCCTCTCGGACCTGGTCAACCGACTGTTCCGGGCCCAGGAAGACGAACGCAAGCGCGTGGCCTATGACCTGCATGACGGCCTGGCGCAGACCCTTGCCGGATTGCACCAGCGCCTGCAAGGCTTCGCCGGCCGCTGCCCGCCACTTCCCCAGGCGCTGGACACGGACCTGCAGGCGATCCTGACCCTGGCGCAGCATTGCGTGGTCGAGGGCCGACAGTTGATCGCCGGCCTGCGCCCCACCGTGCTCGACGATTTTGGCTTGCTGACTGCACTCGACAAGGAAGCCGATCGTCTGCGGGATGCCGGGATCAACGTGCAATGGATGGCTCGCTGCCCGGCACGCCTGCCAGGCTCGGTGGAGATCGCCCTGTTCCGGATCGCCCAGGAAGGTATCAACAATATTCTCAAACATGCCCAGGCCAGCCAGGTCCAACTGGCCCTGGAACTGAGCGAGGGCCAGGCCTGCTTGCGCGTGGCCGATAACGGCAAGGGCTTTGCCCCGGAGCAACCACTCGACAGCCACGACGCCCGACACCTGGGACTGGCGACGATGCAGGAGCGCGCCAGCCTGCTCGGTGGAACATTCACCTGCATCAGCAACGCCCGGCACGGCACGCAACTGGTGGTCGACGTGCCCTGCATTCTGGAGGAACCCCATCAATGACAGCCGTCCTGCGCCTGGTTCTGGCCGACGATCATGAAGTCACCCGCACCGGCTTCGTCGCCCTGCTCGCCGGCCATCCGCAATTCGACGTGGTTGGCCAGGCCTGCGACGGCCAGGAAGCCATCGAACTGTGTGAACGACTGCAACCCGACATCGCCATCCTCGACATCCGCATGCCGGTGCTCAACGGTTTGGGCGCGGCCCGCATCCTTCAGCAGAAGCAGCCGACGCTGAAAGTGGTGATGTTCACCATGGACGACAGCCCGGACCACCTGGAAGCGGCCATGCAGGCCGGCGCCGTGGGTTATCTGCTCAAGGATGCTCGTCGCGACGAGGTGATCGAGGCCCTGCAACGTGTCGCGCGCGGCGAAGAGGCGCTCAACAGTGCGGTCAGCGCCCGCCTGCTGCGGCGCATGACCGAACGCCACGGCAGTGGTGCACCCACCAGCGAAAACCTCACCGCCCGCGAACGCCAGGTGCTCGGGCTGGTCGCGGGCGGGCTGAGCAACCGTGAAATCGGCGAGAAACTGGGTATTACCACCGGGACCGCCAAGGCCCATGTCGAACGGGTCATTGGCAAGCTCGGCGCTGCGGACCGGACCCAGGCCGCCGTTCGGGGCATCGCCTTGGGCCTGGTGGCGCAACCATGAGGCTGTTGCCCGCGCGCCGCTGGATCGACCTGCCGCTACGGGACAAGGCGCTGGTGGTGATTTCCCTGCCCCTGGTGATTCTGTTGATGTCGCTGGTGCTGATCTACATCACCGAACGCCAGACCGCCCATGCCGAAGAAGACGTGCGGCGGGTGTTGCGCGTACAGGGCGATATCCAGACCGTGCATACCCTGCTCGCCGAAGCAGCCGCCAGCGTACGCGGCTACCTGCTGACCCAGCGCGAGGATTTTCTGCCGAGCTATCTGAAAGTCCGGCCGCAGATCGACGCAGCCCTGCAACGCCTGAACCGCAACGTGCGTGACGAGCGCGTGCGCCGGCAACTGGCAGCCATCGAACCGTTGATCAACAGCAAGATCGCCGGCCTGGAAGAGATGCTTGACGAACACAGCAACAAGCCGGAGACGATCACCCCGATCCTGATCAGCAACAAGCACATCCTCGACGAGTTGCGCGAACATATCGGCACCATCCTCACCCTTGAGGACACCTTGCTGGCCGAACGTACCGCAGCGGCCGCCGAGACGCGCCAGCGCCTGTTGCTCTCGACGTTGCTGGCGGCGTTCTGTGGCCTGTTCGGCGCCATCGTCGCCGTGCTGTTTCTGTCCAAGGGCATCGTCGCGCGGGTGCAGCAGGTCAAGGGCAATGCGCAACGCCTGGCGCTGGGCCAACCCCTGCAACCACAACCGCCGGAACACGACGAAATCGGCCAGCTCGGCACCCGTCTGGTGGAGGCCGGGTTGCTGCTGGCCGAACGCGAGCGGGCGCTGCGAGACAATGAAGAGCGGCTGAGGCTGATCATCGATGGCGTCAAGGACTATGGCATCTTCGCCCTCGACACCGAGGGTTTCGTCACCAGTTGGAACGCCGGCGCCGAGCGGATCAAGGGCTACACCGAACAGGAAATCATCGGCCAGCATTTCTCGCTCTTCTACCTGCCGCAGGAATGCCCGGAGCATCCCGAGCATGCACTGCGCGAGGCGACCCGCGATGGTCACTACATGGAAGAAGCCTGGCGCATTCGCAAGAATGGCAGCCGCTTCTGGGCCAGCGTGGTGATCACCGCCCAATACGACAGCCGCGGGGCGTTGCGCGGTTTCTCCAAGATCACCCGCGACATCACCGACCGCCGCACAGCCGAGATTGCGCTGGGCACCGCCCGCGAGGAAGCCGAACGGGCCAGCCGCGCCAAAAGCGAGTTTCTCTCGCGCATGAGCCATGAGCTGCGCACCCCGCTCAACTCGATCCTGGGTTTTGCGCAACTGCTGGAGATGGAGGCGCAGCCGGGGCAGCAAGCCAATATCCTGCACATTCTCCGGGGCGGCAAACACTTGCTGGGGCTGATCAACGAGGTGTTGGACATCGCCCGTATCGAAGCCGGACACCTGCAGTTGAACCTCGAATCGGTGCCGTTGATATCGGTGCTGCAGGAAGCGCTGACGCTGGTATCACCGATGGCCACCAGTGCCGGCATTCGTCTGCTGCCACTGCCAGCACTGCCGGCCGACAGCGGCATCGTCGCCGACCGCCAGCGCCTGACCCAGGTGCTGCTCAATCTGCTGTCCAATGCCATCAAGTACAACCGGCCTGAAGGCCAGGTCAGCATCGACGTCAGCGTCGATCAACAACGCATCGCCGTGTCGGTCAGCGATACCGGCAAGGGCATTGCTGCCGAGCGCCTGGGGCAGTTGTTCACGCCGTTCGAACGCCTGGATATCGACCCGAACATCGAAGGCAGCGGCCTCGGGCTGGCGTTGAGCAAGAACCTGCTGGAAATGATGCAAGGCAGCCTGGCCGTGCAGAGCCAGCCAGGCCTGGGCTCCCGATTTACCCTTGAGTTGCCGTTCGTGCGCCTGCAGGACACCCCAGTGCCTGCGGCTGAACCGATCGCTCCCCCTGCCGAGCCCGCTGCTCCCGGCCTCCCGACCTGGCGCGGTCAGGTGCTGTGCATCGAGAACCAGCTGTCGAGCCTGGCACTGATCGAAACCCTGTTGCAGAGGCGCCCGGGGATCAGGCTGTTGTCGAGCATGCAAGGGCAACTGGGGTTCGACCTGGCCGCGCAGCATGCGCCCCAACTGATCCTGCTCGACGTGACCCTGCCGGACATGGACGGGCTGGCCATCCTGCAACTCCTGCGTCAGTCGCCCATCACCCGCTCGACCCCGGTGCTGATGATGACCGCCGACACCAGCGAGGCTACCCGTCAAGCCTTGTGCGAAGCCGGTGCGACAGCGGTATTGGGCAAACCGATTCACATTCCCTCGTTCCTCGCCCACCTCGACCAGTACCTTGCGGAGCCCGCGTGAACAACGACCTGCGTATTCTGATCATCGACGACCAACGCCCCAACCTCGACCTGATGGAGCAACTGTTGGTGCGCGAAGGCCTGAGCAACGTGCTGAGCAGCACCGAGCCGTTGCGGACCCTCGACCTGTTCAACAGCTTCGAGCCGGACCTGGTGATTCTCGACCTGCACATGCCGGAGTTCGATGGTTTCGCGATTCTCGAGCAACTGAACCGGCGTATTCCGGCGGGCGAGTACCTGCCGATCCTCGTCCTGACTGCCGATGCGACCCGCGACACCCGTCTGCGGGCCCTGGCGCTGGGGGCCAAGGATTTCATCAGCAAACCGCTGGATGCCCTGGAAACCATGCTGCGGGTGTGGAACCTGCTGGAGACGCGTGCGCTGTATAACACCTTGCGCACGCTGATTCCGGCGGATCAGATCGCGCTGGTAGGCCCTGGCATCAGGTCATAGGGGTGCTGCCAGCCTGGCATGGCTTGAATGCGCGCTTTCCAGGCCTCGATATTGGGGAACTCCGACTTGGAGATGCCGGTGTCCTCGGGCATGAAGACATAACCGGCCAGGGACAGATCGGCGATTGTCAGCCGCTCCCCGACCAGAAACGGCGTCTTGCCAAGGTGGTTATCGACAATCTGATAGGCCGCTCGCACGCGTTCGCGAAAGAACTGGGTGACCGGCGTCTCTCCGGACTTCTGCAGGCCGTACATGAAGCGCAAGGTTGCGTAGTAACTGGTGAATTTGTGGTTATCGAACAGCATCCAGCGCCAGATCTCCTGGCGTTCTTCTTCATTTTCAGGCCCGAATTTACCGGTCACTTGCGCCAGATGATCGAGAATCAGCGCAGACTGTGTCAGCTTCTTGCCCTGATGCTCCAGCACCGGGGCTTCGCCCTGTTCGTTGACCGTCTCGCGCCACTCCCTGGTCCTGGTCTCCCCGTTCAGGTAGTCGACAAATACCTGCTCCCACTTCTGCTGGGCCAGCGCGAGGAAAAGCGCAACCTTGTACGAGTTACCCGAAAGCGCGAAGCAATGTAACTTGAACTCTGACATTCTCTGGACGTCCGTATTTTCCAATCATCGGGACGTCACTGTACCCTCTTTCAAGTCGTTCGGGCTTGTAGCCCACGGCGGCAACACGGCTGAAGCCACCTTCAGGGCAAGGCTTGCCGTTTGGTGCGCTGACCACCCTCGTCATTCACTTATGCAAAATCGCCTGGTGAATATCCTGCAGGGCCATGATCCGCTGCGCGGCATTAAGCTTGATGGCTTCCTTGGGCATCCCGAATACCACGCAGCTGGCTTCATCCTGGGCAACCGTCGCGGCGCCGGCGTCGAGCATCTCCTTGAGGCCCCGCGCGCCATCATCGCCCATGCCGGTCATGATGATGCCGGTGGCGTTCTTGCCGGCAAACTTGGCCACGGAGCGAAACAACACGTCCACCGATGGACGATGGCGGTTGACCAACGGGCCATCAATGACCTGGGCATGGTAGAAGGCACCGCTGCGGGTGACCATCAGGTGTTTGCCACCGGGGGCGATCAGGGCCAGGCCGGGCAGGATGCGGTCGTTGTTGCGGGCTTCACGGACTTCGATCTGGCACAGGCTGTCGAGGCGTTCGGCGAAGGACGCGGTGAACTTCTCCGGCATGTGCTGCACGACCACCATGCCGGGGCATACCCTCGGCAGCGCAGTCAGTACGGTTTCCAGGGCTTGGGTGCCGCCGGTCGAAGTGCCGATGGCGACGATGCGTTCGGTAGTCTGGGCCATGGCGTGGCCGTTGGCGGCGGGCAGGATCGCGTCCGCGCTGAGTTTGCTGGCCGGCACAGACGCCGGCATCGCTGGTGCGGCGCGTTTGCCCAGGTTCCTGACGTTGACATTCGCTGCTGCACGGATTGCCGCGACCAGTTCGGCCGCCGAGTCGATCAGGAAGTTTTTCAAGCCGGTGGTCGGTTTGGTAATGATTTCCACGGCACCGGCGGACAACGCCTGCAAGGAGGTTTCCGCGCCTTTCTGGGTCAGCGAGGAGCAGATCACTACCGGGGTTGGCCGTTCAGCCATGATTTTGCGCAGGAAGGTAAGGCCGTCCATACGCGGCATTTCCACGTCCAGCACGATCACATCCGGCCATTCCCGGGCGAGCTTGTCCATGGCGAAAATCGGGTCGGAGGCGGCCCCCATGACATGGATGTCCGGCGTATCGTTGAGCAGACTCAGTAGTACCTGGCGCACCACAGCCGAATCATCGACCAGCAGCACACTGATTTTCTTGTTAGGCATTTTCAGAGGGTTCCCATTGGTTGGTGCCGGACCCAGACGTTGCCGTTCCAAAGGTCGAATACAATTGTTCGGTAGCCGGTACTGCCCATGTCCTGGGCGGTCAGGCACAGTCGATGACGCTCGGCCAAGGCCAGCGCCGCCCGAACATTCAAGCTGGCCACGTCCTGCGCAGGCAGGTTGCGGCGCTGTTCGGGAAACATCTCGCCACCACCGAACAGCTTGACCTGATAATCCTGCGGCGTTGTGCCGTTGGCGCGAGCGTGACGAAACAGCAGTTCGACTGCCTCGTCGCCATATCTGCCATCCAGGGCATGGTCCCTGCGCAAGCGTGCCGGCAGCATGAAATGGCACATGCCACCGATCCGCCGTTGCGGGTGCCAGAACGTGAACGCCACGCATGACCCGAGCAGGGTCCGCAGACGCGTCGGCCGGGTCGCGAAGCTGACCTCCCCCGGCGCCAATACCACTTCGCTCACATCGACGGGCTTTTTCATGGTTTGCGATAAATCGACGGAGCCACCAGCTTGAGCGTGTCATTCACGCCGTGGAGGCTTTCCGAATGGCTGATGATGAAGAAGCCACCAGGCTTCAGGCGTGGCAGCAGGCGTGAAACCACCTGGCTTTTGGTCTTCTGGTCGAAGTAGATCATGACGTTGCGCAGGAAAATCACCTCGAACTCCCCCAGGTCGGGCAGGCTTTCGTTCAGGTTGACCTGGACGAAATTGACCCGGTTGCGCAGGGCCTTGTCGACCAGGAAGGTGCCCTCCTGGCGACCAATGCCCTTGAGGCAATACTTGGTCAGCAACGGCATGGGCAAGGTGCCGGCGCGCTCCATGGGGTAATGCCCCGTGCGCGCCCTGGCCAGCACCTGGGTACTGATGTCCGAGCCGATCACCTCCCAGGGTGTGGTGCCCAGGCTTTCGGCCAGGGTCATGGCCAGGCTGTAGGGCTCTTCGCCGGAGGAGCTGGCGGCGCTCCACACGCGAAACAGCTTGCCTGGCGCCACCTTGGGCAGTACCTGCTGGCGCAAGAAATCGAAGTGCTTGGGCTCGCGAAAAAAGTAGGTCTCATTGGTGGTCAGCAGGTCCAGTGCAACCTGCAACTCCCCCTTGTGCTGATCGGTCATGATCAGCTTGAAGTACTCCCCATAGCTCTCCAGTTCATAGTGCTTGAGGCGTTTGAACAGGCGCCCGGCCACCAAGGCTTTCTTGGCCTGCGACAGGTTGATGCCGGCCGCGCGGTACAACCAGGACTGGAACTGGCCGAACTCGCGATCGTCGAGAGAAGAGGTGTCTGGCATGATCGGGCCTTAACGCGGATCGAGGTCGAGCCCCGGCGCCTGGGCGGCCTCGGCGAGGCTGGACATCTCGTCAATGGACAGCACCTTGTCCACCGCCAGCACGATCACGAACTTGCCCTCGACCTTGGCCATGCCGCTGATGAAATCGGCGCGAATCCGCGCACCGAAGCTGGGGGGTGGTTCGATCTGGTCTGCCGAGATGTCCTGCACCGCAGACACGGTATCCACCAGCAACCCGATGTCCTGAGGCTGGCCCTCCTCCGTCCTGGCCTCGATGATGATCACGCAGGAGCGCCGGGTAATGGTCGAAGCCACACGGCCAAAGCGCGCCGACAGGTCGACCACCGGCACGACGGAACCGCGCAGGTTGATCACGCCGCGCACGAAGGTCGGCATCATCGGCACCATGGTCAGGCTGCCGTACTCGATAATTTCCTTGATCCCCAGGATACCGAGGGCGAACATCTCGCCACCGAGTATGAAGGTCAGGTACTGCGCCTCCTCGCTTGTCGCAACCGCAGTGTGACGGGTGGTCATTACAGCGCCCATGTCATTCTCCCTTTGAGCCGGCATCGATCCTGCGATCAGAAGCGGGTGAATTCCGATTCGTCCAAGGCACCGGCCATGTTCTGAGCGAATGCCTTGCGCGGTGCCTGCGCCATGGGACGCTGCGCCTGGCGATCGGGTTTGTTGCCGGCATTGTCCAGGTTGCGAGCAGGTGCAGCCCTGGGTGTGGCATCGAGCACGAAGAAGCTCATGGCCTGCTGCAACTGCTCGGCCTGGCTGCTCATTTCTTCTGCGGTGGCGGCCAGTTCCTCACTGCTCGAGGCGTTCTGCTGGGTGACCTGGTTGAGCTGGGTCATCGCCATGTTGATCTGCGCGACACCGGCGGCCTGCTCCTCGGACGCGGCACTGATTTCCTGCACCAGATCGGAAGTCTTGGTGATCGAGGGGACCATTTCATCGAGCAGCTTGCCGGCCTTCTCGGCCATGTCCACGCTGCTGGAAGACAACTCGCCGATTTCCTGGGCGGCCACCTGGCTGCGCTCGGCCAGCTTGCGCACTTCGGCGGCCACTACCGCGAAGCCCTTGCCATGCTCACCGGCCCGCGCGGCCTCGATGGCAGCGTTGAGGGCGAGCAGATTGGTCTGGTAGGCGATGTCATCAATAATGCTGATACGCTGGGCGATTTTTTTCATCGCCACCACCGTCTGCTGCACCGATTCGCCGCCGTCGGCGGCCTCCTTGGCCGCCTTGCTGGCCATGCCATCGGTGACCTTGGCGTTCTCGGTATTCTGGTTGATGCTGGCGCTCATCTGCTCCACCGACGCACTGGTCTCCTCGACACTGGCCGCCTGCTCGCTGGTGGCCTGGCTCATCGATTGCGCGGTGGCGCTGACCTGCTCCGAGGCGCTGGCCAGATTGTCGGCGGCGTTGCGCACATCGCCGATGATATGCGCCAGCTTGCCAACCATGTTGCGCATGGCGTTGAGCACCATGCCGGTCTCATCCTTCGCACCCGATTCGATATGGGCGTTGAGACTGCCCTCGGCCAGTTGCTCGGCCGCTGCCGCCGCGTGGCGTAACGGCCGCGAGATGATCCGGGCGATGAACAATGCCAGCCCCAGGCCGACCAACAGTGCAACGATCAAGGCCGCGACGATCGACAGACGTGAGCTTTCGTACAATTCCGAGCCCCGATCACCGGCCAACGTGGCGCCGACGTCGTTGAGTTCGATCATTTTCTGCAGGCGACTCGTCAGCTCATCAAAATGCACCTTGGACTCGCCGCGCAGCACGCCACGAGCCTGATCCACCTCATTCTGCCGGGACAGTTCGAACAGTTTCTGACTGGCCGCCAGGTAGGTACCCCAGGCGCTCTTGACGCTGTCGAGAAGCAGACGATCTTCGTCGTTCGATAACAATTTCTCGTAGGTTTCGAGCCTGGTTTCGAACTGCTGGCGCGCCTCGACGGCTTCGCGTTCCGCCTGGACCTTTTCCTCGGCCACTTCGGTGCTGATGTGACGGTTTTCCTTCAGGCGATAGTTGGCTGCAAAAAAACGCATGCCTGCCGCTGCGCGCATGGATGGCAACCAGTTGCCCCTGATGTCCTGGGCCGCCTGGTTGACACTGCCGAGCTGGACGATAGCGAAGGCTCCCATGCCGGCGGTCAGCGCCAGGACTATCAGGAAAGAGCTGATCAGCTTGATTGAAATTTTCAGATCGTAGAACCATTTCATCGAGGAACCTCCATGGAATTGCAAATACGTCAGCGACCAACGACAGGAGACGACTGAGGTGCCTGGGCCATACGGGCTTCCAGGTGTACGATTTGGTTGAGCAATGCCGGCACATCCAGAATCAGGGCCACCGCGCCGCTGCCCAATATGGTCGAACCGCTGATACCACGCAGTGAGCCGAAGAGCTTGCCCAGGGGCTTGATCACGATCTGGAACTCGCCGAGCAACTCGTCCACCACCAGACCGGCCTTGTGCTCGGCGTAACGCACCACCACCACGTTCTGCCGCCGAGCCGCAGGGCCTTCGTGGTTGAAGTGATCGCGCAAGTCCACCAGGGGCAATACCTCGCCACGCAGGCCCAGATACCCCTGGTCGCGGCTGGATTGGCGCTGGTGTTCATCCAGTTCGATGCATTCCTGGACCATGTCCAGGGGAATCACGTAGGTCGCGTGGTCGATGCCCACCAGGAAACCATTGATGATCGCCAGGGTCAGCGGCAGGCGAATGCGCACCACGGTGCCCTGGCCGGGGCGGCTGTCCAGGTCGACGGTACCGCGCAACAGCGAGATGTTGCGCTTGACCACGTCCATGCCCACGCCACGTCCGGACAGGTTGGTCACCGCTTCGGCGGTAGAGAAACCGGCTTCGAAGATCAGGTTGTAGATCTCCTGGTCGCTGAGCACCGCGCCGCTGGCGACCAGCCCTCGTTCCTGAGCCTTTTCCAGGATGCGCTCACGGTTGAGGCCCGCTCCGTCATCGGCGATTTCGATGACGATGCTGCCCGAGTCGTGGTAAGCATTGAGGCTCAGGTGACCCTTGCTCGGCTTGCCAGCCGCACGCCGGGCTTCGGCGCTTTCGATACCGTGATCCATGGCATTGCGCAACAGGTGCATGAGCGGATCGCCGATCTTCTCCACCACCGTCTTGTCCAGTTCGGTTTCCGCACCGCTGATGATCAGGTCGATGTCCTTGCCCAACTCCTGGCTGACGTCGCGTACCACGCGGCGGAAGCGGTTGAACGTATCTCCGATAGGGATCATGCGCAGGTGCAGGGCACTGTCGAGAATGTCCTCCACCAGACCTGACACGGTCGAGGTGGACTCTTGCAATGGAGCGTTGTTGCAGGAACGGGCCAGCAGACTCGCGCCAGCGCTGGCGATCACCAGTTCGCCGACCAGGCTGATCAACTCGTCGAGCTTGTCGGCATTGACCCGCACATAGTTGCCATCCCGGGCTTTCGCCTCACTGGTCACCGGTAGCCGCTGAGGCGCGGCAACCGTGGCTTGTGACTCAGGCAGCGCGACCAGCTCGGTACCCTGGGCAAGCGTGCCGTCAGGGGTTTCGTCGACGGCGCGGATATGTACTTCGCACTCGTCACGCACGAAGTCGAAGACTTCATTGAGGGTGGCATGGCTGGCGGCGGAACGCAGGTCGATTTCGAAGCCCAGGTAGCAGCTCTCCGGATCCCAGCTTTCAAGGGCCGGAATGCTATCGGTCAGCGTAGTCACCTGAATCATCTGCCCCAAGGTGTCGAGGTAGCGCAGGAACGACAGCGGGTCCATGCCATTGCGGAACACGTCCACGCCAAAGCGCAAGGAAATGTGCCATAACACCTCGCCCGACGTGTCCGGACCTGCGCCTGCAACGGCGACTGGCGCGCTTTCGCCGGGCTCGGTTGGTGTCTGGTAGACACTCAGCGAAGCGCGCAAGGCAGCTTCCCGCTCCAGCGCAGGCGGCTGGAGCACCTCGCCCCGATTGGCGACGACTTCGATCAGCTCAAGCATATGGTCGCCGCACTTGAGCAGTACCGCGATCAGCGCGGCATCCACGGCCACACTGTCATCGCGGATACGGTCGAGCACATCCTCCACGATATGCGTAAAGCTGACGATCGGTGCCAGGCCGAACAGCCCGGCGGAACCCTTGATGGTGTGTGCGGCACGGAAAATCGCGCCGATGGCATCCTGATCGCCGGGCTCGTTTTCCAGTTGCAGCAAGGATTGCTCCATGGCCTGCAACAGTTCACGTGCCTCCACGATGAAAGTCTGCTGTGCCTGATCGAGATTGATGCTCACCTGGACTATCCCTGTCTATCCCTGTCTATCAATGAACCGTCGCGGTGCCGGCTAAAAGGCGGGACTGCGGCACAGTTGAAGCGTTTGCGTGACCGTCGGGCTCTTGTCGGTCAGGCTCAAGGCCATACCGGCGAGGCCGGCTTCACGCTCGATGACTGCAAGCAACTGCAGCCCGGCGCCATCCATTTCGGTGACCTGCGACAGGTCCAGTTCTAGGCACGCCGCCGCCCCCATCTGTGGCAGCAGCGCGGCCGCCAGTTCGGCGACGGTGTAGATGGTGAGTTCACCGTCAATGCCTACGCGAACCGTATCGGCGACGATTTCGCTGGTAACGGACATGGTTGCCTCCTGGGGCCGGGTTTCAGGGCAGGATCAGTTTGGAAACTGCCGCCAGCATCTGTGCCGGCTGGAAGGGCTTGACCACCCATGCCTTGGCTCCTGCAGCCTGACCTTCGGCCTTTTTCGATTCCTGCGACTCGGTGGTCAGCATGATGATAGGCGTGAACTTGTAGTTGGCCAGTTTCTTCACCTCCTTGACGAAGGTGATGCCGTCCATGTTCGGCATGTTCACGTCGCTGATGATCAGGTGTACTTTCTGCCCGGTGAGTTTGCTCAGCGCGTCTTTGCCATCGCTCGCCTCGATCACGTCGTAACCGGCGCTTTTCAAGGCAATCCCGACCACTTGCCGCACACTGCTGGAGTCGTCGACCACTAATACGTTCTTCGCCATGATGGGCTCCTAAAAGAAAGTGATTTCTGCTGAACTCTGTTGGGCGGCGGCTGTGCCATGGTGTGTACGCCGCTGTTCGTCGGTGGCGTAGGTGGATTCCATGCGCGCCAGCCATTGCCGGGCGTCCATGGTTTCGGCCTGGCCCGGCGACTGGCGGGCCTGCAACAGGTGATCGTGCAACGCGGTGATGTTGTCGCGCACGTGGCTGAGAATCTGGCTGACCCGATCCTGGAATTGCAGGTTGACCAGCACGTCGGTCAGCTCGTCGCGAATCCCGTGGCTTTCCTGCTTGAGCAGATCGGCGGAGTCGGCCAGGCGACCGGTGATGTCCTGGAAACGTGCAAGTACAAGCTGAATGCTCTGCTCGGACGCGCCGACGGAATGGCTGTCCTGGTCGGCGCTGCTGGACGCGGCCTGCACCAGTTGGGTAATGGCGTTGTTGATGATGTCGACCTTGGCCGACATCTGCTGGCCGGTCTCGCTGGACTTGCTCGACAAGGTGCGTACTGCATCGGCCACCACGGCAAAGCCACGACCGGCCTCGCCGGCACGGGCTGCTTCGATGGCGGCATTGAGGGCCAACAGGTTGGTTTGCGCGGCAATGGCCGCAACGTCGGCGGCCATGGTCCGCAATTCGCCGGTATAGGCCGTAAGCCCGCGCACCTGGCCGAGTATCTGGTCACGGCTGGTTTGAGTGGCCTTGAGAGAGTCGATCACCTGGCTCAGCTCGCTGTCGCTGCGCGCCAGCACCTTGAGCGCGCCATCAGCGGCCTGGCCATCCAGTTCGCCGGCAGCCTGCTGCGAGGCTTGTACCGTCTCCTGCAAGCGCGTGGCGATCCCGCTGAAACGATTGACCAGGCTGACAATTGCCTCTTCGGTCTGTTGGCGCGAGTTTTCTACCTGCTTGGCCCATATCGGCATGGCCCCCAGCAACACCTCATCGAGCGTCGCCCGTGAAGCCGCACCGTTCTGCGCGGCATCTGCGCCACTTTGCTCGCTCAGGCCCCGTGCACTCGCGCGAAGCACCGCATCACGTTGTGAGCGCGCGCTCCAGGCGCAAGCCACGAGACCTAGCAGCACCAGGACCGCACAAGCCAGCAGGTTGGCCGCAGAGGTCGATTGCACGAGTATCCAGGTAACAGCAGGCACAACAGGGATCAAAGCGAACCAACGAAAACGCGGATGACCGGAAATGGAACTGGGGCTAGGACTGGATTGACGCGATATCATGAATTCGATCCTTGAACGTTCTTGCCAATACAAACAACATAGGACTTATCTGCCCGGTTTGCGGCAACTTTATAGATTCCCCCATGCCTTTCGTCTGGTTTATTGCCAGTCGCTATATTGGTCCGCTCTTCCAGGAGCTTGTGGTGCGGGGTTTATCCGCAGTCATATCGGTCTCGGTCAGCGCCCCACCGCTCAATGTGGCGGGGCATCCGGCAGCCACAGCTGCCTCCCACAATGAGCGCGCCATGTGGGAGACGGATGCACCTGCAGATAGGCGCCGCAGGCAATGGCGAGTCAGATCCTACCCGACCCAGCCCACTGCCGTTTTCGGAATGATGTCGGACTCCTCCATCTTGGACGCGAACATGCTCACCGCCTCCACCGCATCGCTGGTGCCGCTGCGGATCTGCAGAATGACCGATCCGGCCTGATCCGCCAGGGTGACGCCGCGTTGCGCGCCTTCCTGGGTGACATGCATGCTGGCCACCGCGTCGCGGGTTTCCGCGAGGATCTTGCCGATCACCTCGGCAATCTCGGTGGTCGAACGGCTGGTGCGTCCGGCCAACTGTCGTACTTCGTCCGCAACGACGGCAAAGCCGCGGCCCTGGTCGCCCGCACGGGCCGCTTCGATGGCCGCGTTGAGGGCCAGCAGGTTGGTCTGTTCGGCGATCCCCCGGATCGTGTTGACAATCGCCGAAATTTCCTCGGAACGGCCACCCAGTTGTCCCACCAGACGTGACGAGTTACCGATGTTGTCGGCAATCAGGCGCATTTCCTTGGCCGTCTGCTGGATGACCTGTTCGCCCTGCTCGGCGACACGCTCCGTCTCGGCGGAAATATGGTAGGCCCGCGCTGCGCCCAGCGAGTCTGCTTCGAACTTCTCGACCCGCTCGGTGATGTCGCTGGCGAATTTGACGATCTTGCTCAATTTGCCTGCGGCATCGAAAACCGGGTTATAGGTTGCTTCCAGCCAGACGGTCCTGCCGTTTTTACCGATGCGTTTGAATTGGCCGCTGAAGAACTCACCGGCGTTGAGTCGGCGCCAGAAGTCGCTGTACTCGCTGCTGTTGACCAGGCTGGGCTCACAAAACATGCGATGCTGCTTGCCCTTCAGATCCGCCTTGGCATAGCCCATGGTGGAGAGGAAGTTATCATTGGCCCAGAGGATATTGCCGTTCAGGTCGAACTCGATCACCGCCATTGCCCGATCAAGCGCCGTCAGCTTGCTGTTCGTTTCCGCCTCCCTGACTACCTGTGCGGTGACATCCAGCGCATATTTGACGATCCGGGAGACTTGTCCCTGCTGGTCCATTACCGGGTTGTAGCTGGCTTCCAGCCAGATAGCCTGCCCCTGGGCATTGAGGCGCTTGAAAGTACCAGACACGAAGTTACCGGTACGTAACTGGTTCCAGAACTCACTGTATTCACGACTGCGGACCAGATCGGGCTCACAGAAGTCCCGATGAGACTTGCCGGGTAACTGATCGGCCCGGTAGCCCATCGCTTTCAAGAAGTTCTCATTGGCGCGGATGACCTTGCCATCAAGGCTGAACTCCACCACCGCCATAGAGCGATCCAGTGCGGCAATCAATCCCTTGTAGCTTTCCACTTCGGCCGTCCTGGCCGCCAGTTCATTTCTAAGTTTTTGATTGAACATGACGCACCTCACAAAGGACGAACACTATACTAAGTGTATCGGCAATTTATGGGGCGACTTAAGGTCTCGTGAAAAAAAGTTGCAAGCCGTTCGGTGCCAGGACGAAGGCTCTTCAAGCCCTGGCGCCGAAAGCTGAATGCTTGCTCCCCTGCGCATTAAGCCTATCTTACTTTATATGGCGAAATGCCATGTACGTATTAGCAGTTAGTTCTTATTTGAATAGTTTCAGCATTGCAATTTGCATTCATGCCGTTCAATGAATTACCCAAATACCTGTGAAAAGGGCTGACAAGTGCAACCTTATTACATGACGAGCAACATAGATTTGCGCTCAAGGAGATTGATAGGTTACTAACGAAAGTGCATGATGGGAAGCCCTCTTGGGCTTCCATCATTCCGAATGATAGTGACCTTCGCTTCATTCGATTCGTGTGCGATCAGCGGCCACAGCATCATCCGCCCATCTCAATAGATTGGCGGACTCCCCATGGAACAGTCACTTAAACTTTTGCGCTTTCCCCTCGCGGCACTGGCGGTCGTGGTGATGAGCGCCTGCGATAAGGCACCGGTGGCGGCAGGTGGTGCGATGCCGGCGGCCAAGGTCAGCGTGGCCAAGGTCCTCGAACAACCCGTCAATGAGTGGGACGAGTTCACCGGACGGCTCGAAGCCCCGGAAACCGTGGAGATCCGCCCGCGCGTTTCCGGCCAGATCGATCAGGTAACCTTCACTGAAGGTGCACTGGTCAAGAAAGGCGACCTGCTGTTCCAGATCGACCCACGGCCCTACCAGGCTGAAGTCCACCGCCTCGAAGCCCAACTGCAGCAAGCCCGCGCCACAGCCAACCGCACCGCCAACGAAGCCGAACGTGGCAAGCGCCTGCTGACCAGCAACGCGATTTCCACCGAACTGGCCGACACCCGTACCAGCACCGCCCAGGAAGCCAAGGCCGCGGTCGACGCGACCCAGGCCCAATTGGATCTGGCCAGGCTGAATCTGAGCTTCACCCGCGTCACCGCCCCGATCAGCGGCCGCGTCAGTCGCGCCGAGATCACCGCCGGCAACATCGTCAGCGCCGATGTCACGCCGCTGACCAGCGTGGTCTCCACCGATAAGGTCTACGCCTACTTCGACGCCGACGAGCGGGTCTACCTCAAGTACACCCAACTGGCTCGCCAGGGCAAACGTGGCCAGACCACTCCGGTGTACCTGGGCCTGTCCAACGAGACCGGCAATCCGCATCTGGGCCAGATGAACTTCGTCGACAACCAGGTCAACCCACGCACCGGCACCATTCGTGGCCGTGCGGTGTTCGATAACAGCGACGGCAGCTTCACCCCCGGCCTCTATGCACGCCTGAAACTGGTCGGCAGCGGCACCTACGATGCCGTACTGATCAACGACGAAGCGGTCGGCACCGATCTGGGCAAGAAGTTCGTGCTGGTGCTGGATGCCGACAAGAACACGGCCTATCGCACCGTCGAGCTGGGTCCGAAGATCGAAGGCTTGCGCATCGTGCGCAGCGGGCTGAACAAGGACGACACCATCATCGTCAAGGGCCTGCAACGCGTGCGTCCTGGCTCGCCAGTGGATCCCGAAGTGATCCCGATGGCCAGCAAGGAAACCCTCGCCGCCCTGGCACAACAACGACAAGCCCTGGAAGCCAGCAACCTGTCGCAGGTCGCCCCGGCCAAGGCCGCCGCGCCCCAGGCAAACAAGCTGGCCGCAGCGACTCCACGCGGTTAAGGGATACACACGATGAATTTTTCCCAGTTCTTCATATCAAGACCGATCTTCGCGGCCGTGCTGTCGCTGTTGATCCTGATCGCCGGCGCCATCTCGCTGTTCCAGTTGCCGATCAGTGAATACCCGGAAGTGGTCCCGCCGACCGTGGTCGTGCGTGCCAACTTCCCCGGCGCCAACCCCAAGGTGATCGGCGAAACCGTGGCCGCGCCATTGGAGCAGGCGATCACCGGCGTCGAGAACATGCTGTACATGTCCTCGCAGTCGACCGCCGACGGCAAACTGACCCTGACCATCACCTTCGCCCTGGGCACCGACCTGGACAACGCGCAGGTGCAGGTTCAGAACCGCGTGACCCGCACCGAGCCCAAGCTGCCGGCCGAAGTGACCCGAATCGGTATCACCGTCGACAAGGCCTCGCCCGACCTGACCATGGTCGTGCACTTGACCTCGCCGGACCAGCGTTACGACATGCTCTACCTGTCCAACTATGCCTTGCTCAACATCAAGGATGAGCTGGCGCGCCTGGGCGGTGTCGGCGACGTGCAACTGTTCGGCATGGGCGACTACTCCCTGCGGGTCTGGCTCGATCCGAACAAGACTGCCTCGCGCAATCTGACCGCCACCGACGTGGTCAATGCCATCCGCGAACAGAACCGTCAGGTTGCCGCCGGCCAGTTGGGTGCACCGCCCGCGCCGAACGCCACCAGTTTCCAGATGTCGATCAACGCCCAGGGCCGTCTGGTTACCGAGGAAGAGTTCGAGAACATCGTGATTCGTGCTGGCGACGACGGGGAAATCACCCGCCTGAAGGACATCGCCCGGGTCGAACTCGGCTCCAGCCAGTACGCCCTGCGCTCGCTGCTGAACAACCAGCCGGCAGTGGCGATCCCGATTTTCCAGCGTCCAGGCTCCAATGCCATCGAGATTTCCAACGAAGTCCGGGCAAAAATGGATGAACTGAAGAAGGATTTCCCCCAGGGCATGGACTACAGCATCGTCTATGACCCGACCATCTTCGTCCGTGGCTCCATCGAGGCAGTGATTCACACCCTGTTCGAAGCCCTGATACTGGTGGTGCTGGTGGTGATCCTGTTCCTGCAGACCTGGCGCGCCTCTATTATTCCGCTGGTGGCCGTTCCGGTCTCGCTGATCGGCACCTTCGCGGTCATGCATCTGTTCGGCTTCTCGTTCAATGCCCTGTCGCTGTTCGGTCTGGTTCTGGCGATCGGTATCGTGGTGGACGACGCCATCGTGGTGGTGGAGAACGTCGAGCGTAACATCGGCCTTGGCCTCAGTCCGGTGGAAGCCACCAAGCGCGCCATGCGTGAGGTGACCGGCCCGATCATCGCCACGGCGCTGGTGCTCTGCGCAGTGTTCGTCCCGGCGGCATTCATTTCCGGCCTGACCGGCCAGTTCTACAAACAGTTCGCCCTGACCATCGCCATTTCGACCGTGATTTCGGCGTTCAACTCGCTGACCCTGTCGCCGGCCCTGGCTGCGGTGCTGCTCAAGGATCACCACGCACCCAAGGATCGTTTCTCCAAGGTGCTCGACGCGCTGCTTGGCGGCTGGCTGTTCCGTCCGTTCAACCGTTTCTTCGACCGCGCCAGCCATGGTTATGTCGGCGCCGTCGCCCGTGTCATCCGCGTCAGCGGCGTGGCGCTGGTGCTCTATGCCGGCCTGATCGTGCTGACCTGGCTCGGCTTCTCGACCACCCCGACCGGTTTCGTGCCCGGCCAGGACAAGCAGTACCTGGTGGCCTTCGCCCAACTGCCGGACGCGGCGAGCCTGGACCGTACCGAAGACGTCATCAAGCGCATGTCCGACCTGGCCCTGAAACAACCCGGTGTGGAAAGCGCGGTG
The DNA here is from genome assembly GCF_900105475.1 of Pseudomonas asplenii. NCBI lineage: Bacteria > Pseudomonadati > Pseudomonadota > Gammaproteobacteria > Pseudomonadales > Pseudomonadaceae > Pseudomonas > Pseudomonas asplenii. The sequence continues at coordinate 4,949,509 of NZ_LT629777.1, forward strand.
GCCTTCCCCGGCCTGTCGATCAACGGCTTCACCAACAGTCCGAACGCCGGCATCGTGTTCGTCACCCTCAAACCGTTCGACGAGCGCAAGGACCCGAGCGAGTCGGCCGGCGCTATCGCCGGGGCCTTGAACGGCAAGTTCGCCGGGATCCAGGAAGCCTACATGGCGATCTTCCCGCCGCCGCCGGTACAAGGCCTGGGCACCATCGGTGGTTTCCGCCTGCAGATCGAGGACCGGGGCAACCTGGGCTACGACGAGCTGTACAAGGAAACCATGAACATCATCAACAAAAGCCGCAGCGTGCCGGAGCTGGCGAATCTGTTCACCAGCTACACCGTCAACGTGCCGCAGGTCGACGCAGCCATCGACCGCGAGAAGGCCAAGACCCACGGTGTGGCCGTCAGTGACATCTTCGACACCCTGCAGATCTACCTGGGTTCGCTGTATGCCAACGACTTCAACCGCTTCGGCCGTACCTATCAGGTCAACGTCCAGGCCGAACAGCAGTTCCGCCTCGAATCCGACCAGATCGGCCAGTTGAAGGTGCGCAACAACAAGGGCGAGATGATCCCGCTGGCGACCTTCATCAAGGTCAGCGATACCTCGGGGCCGGACCGCGTGATGCACTACAACGGTTTCATCACCGCCGAAATCAACGGTGCAGCGGCACCGGGCTACAGCTCCGGCCAGGCCCAGGTGGCGATCGAGAAACTGCTCAAGGACGAACTGCCCAACGGCATGACCTACGAGTGGACCGACCTGACCTACCAGCAGATCCTCTCGGGCAACACCGCGTTGCTGGTGTTCCCGCTCTGCGTACTGCTGGCGTTCCTGGTCCTGGCGGCCCTGTATGAAAGCTGGAGCCTGCCGCTGGCGGTGATCCTGATCGTACCGATGACCCTGCTGTCGGCGATTGCCGGGGTGATCCTGTCCGGTGGCGACAACAACATCTTCACCCAGATCGGCCTGATCGTACTGGTGGGCCTGGCGTGCAAGAACGCGATCCTGATCGTCGAGTTCGCCAAGGACAAGCAGGAAGAAGGGCTCGATCCGCTGAGCGCGGTGCTGGAGGCCTGCCGTCTGCGTCTGCGGCCGATCCTGATGACCTCGGTGGCGTTCATCATGGGCGTGGTGCCCCTGGTGTTCTCCAGCGGTGCCGGTGCCGAAATGCGTCATGCCATGGGCGTGGCGGTGTTCTCCGGGATGCTCGGTGTGACCTTCTTCGGTCTGCTGCTGACCCCCGTGTTCTATGTATTGATCCGCCGCTTCGTCGAGCGTGGCGAAGCGCGCAAGGCCGAACGGGCCCTCAAGCTGGAGGCGCAACAATGAGCAGTATGAAGGCCTTTGTGCCGAGCCTGCTGGTACTGGCGCTGAGTGCCTGTGCCGTCGGCCCGGACTACAAGACTCCCGACACCCCGGCGGCGAAGATCACTGCCGCCAGCGATGAAAGTGCTGCGCAGAAGAACTTCGACCGCGCACGCTTCGAGGGTGTCTGGTGGCAACAGTTCGACGATCCGACCCTCAACCAGTTGGTGACCCAGTCCCTGAGCGGCAACCGTGACCTGCGTGTCGCCTTCGCCCGCCTGAAGGCGGCGCGGGCGATCCGCGATGACGCCAGCGACGATGCGATGCCAACCATCACCAGCCGGGCCAGCGCCAATCTCGGCAAGGGCCAGGTCCCGGGCCAGACCGAAAGCCGGGTCAATAGCGAGCGCTATGACCTGGGGCTGGACATGGCCTGGGAAGTCGACCTGTTCGGCCGCATCCAGCGCAACCTGGAGGCCGCCGACGCCGACCAGCAGGCGGCCGAAGCCGACCTGTACCAGTTGCAGGTGACGATGATCGCCGAACTGGTGGATGCCTACGGACAACTGCGCGGCGCACAACTGCGGGAAAAGATTGCCCTGGCCAACCTGAAGAACCAGCAGGAGTCCAAGGGCATCACCGAAAGCCTGCGCGACGCCGGGGTCGGCGACCAGCTCGACGTGGTCCGTGCCGATGCCCGCCTGGCGGCGGTCGAAGCCAGCGTACCGCAACTGCAGGCCGAACAGGCCCGGCAGAAAAACCGTATCGCTACCCTGCTCGGCGAACGCCCGGACAGTCTGACGGTGGACTTGGGTCCCAAGGACCTGCCGGCGATTGCCAAGGCCCTGGCCATTGGCAATCCGGGCGAACTGCTGCAACGCCGTCCGGACATTCTCAGTGCCGAACGCAAGCTGGCCGCCGCCACCGCGCGGATCGGCGTGGCCAAGGCCGACCTGTTCCCACGGGTCAGCCTCAGCGGCTTCCTCGGCTTTACCGCCGGGCGTGGTTCGCAGATCGGCTCGTCGGCCGCCAATGCCTGGGCCCTGGGCCCGAGCATCACTTGGCCGGCGTTCAACCTGGGCAGCGTGCGGGCGCGCCTGCGCGGTGCCAATGCCGAAGCTGAAGGTGCCTTGGCGACCTACGAGCAACAAGTGCTGCTAGCGCTTGAAGAATCGCAGAACGCCTTTACCGACTATGGCAAGCGCCAGCAGCGGCTGGTCTCGCTGATTCGCCAGAGCGAATCGAGCCGTGCCGCCGCTGACCTGGCCGCGATCCGCTATCGCGAAGGCAGCGTCGACTTCCTGGTCCTGCTCGACGCCCAGCGCGAGCGCCTGGCCGCCGAAGACAGCCAGGCCCAGGCCGAGGTCGACCTGTATCGCGGCATCGTCGCGATCTACAAGGCCCTGGGGGGCGGCTTCGCGCCGCAGACCGTCGCCAGCAACTGATTCAGACTCTCCCGGCTGGATGCCCCTCCAACCGATTTGGCCCCGCAGCCCTTGGCTTGCGGGGCTTTTTTTCGTCGATGAATAATGCCGGGAGATAGTGTTACAAGATATTTCATCAACTCCGAAATGCTCTAACGAACTGTCATTTCTGACAGTTACCGGCGAAGCGGGCTCTGGGTACGGTAAGTACGCGCATAGATCGTGCGCTCACTCATCGCAAGGAGAAGCGTCATGAAACTCCCCTCTCGTCTTGTCACTTCGCTAGGCCTGGCTATCGCCGGCGCCAACCTGGCCATGACGGCCCAGGCTGCCATATGGACCGATAACATCACCAACACCACGTTTTTCGATACCCGACTGACCTCTGGCACCGATTACCATTTTTTTGTTGGCGTGGGTCAAAGCACAGACTTCACCCCCCGGGCCCTCTGGGATACCGCCTCTGGCGGGGCGACGGCCCTGCCTTCCTTGTACGCCTCCGCCAGTGGAGTGGAAGCGAGCTGCACCGCCGATGCGGTCAATAACGCGCCGATCAGCACCGCCGTGATCATCGGCGCCTGCGAAGACACCAACGAAGACAGCCAGGCTGTCGTGTGGCATGGCAACAACCTCACCGCGCGCCCCCTGCTGCTGCAACCGCTGCCCATTCTCGCCGGGCTGCGCCTGGTACCCGACGTACAGACGGAGGCCGCTGCGGTCAACCTGGCAGGTGTCGTGACGGGCATCAGCATCAGTCCCACGGGTGAAACCACTCCGGTGGTCTGGACCTCTGCAGGGGCGGCGAACAGCCTGCTGCCGCCGCTGCTCGGCTCGGTCACCAACTGCAACGTCGCGGATATCAATGACGCGGCAACCCCCTCGATCATCGGCAATTGCCCTGCGGGGGCCGGAGGCCAGGGGAAAAACCAGGCCGTGCTCTGGGCCAATGCCAGCACCGGCTATAGCGCGTTGCCCGTGCCCAGCGGGGCCAGTTACTGTGTGGCCAGTGCAATCAATGCCAGCGGAAAAATCCTCGGCACCTGCTATTACAATGGCGGTGGCAGCGGCACTCCGAATACCTATAAAACCGTGCAATGGGCCGCCGGCGGTGCCAGCGCGCCAACGGTGCTGTTGACCATCAACAGCAGCACCTCGCTGCGTAACTCCGGGATAGCCATGAACGCCTCGGGGCAGATCACCGGCAACCGGATTAAATCCGGAGGCTTTACCACGGCCTTCTTCTGGGATCCCGCAACCGGTACCAACGCGACCCCGATCGCCCCCTTGCCAGGCAGTTCGAAAGGCACCGCCAAGGCAATTTCCAACAACGGCGTCGTCGTCGGTTGCAGTGAGGTCAATGGTCTGAGTGAAGCCTTTGCCTTCCATAGCGTCGGCGGTGCTCTGGTCGCAATCAGCCCCCTGGGCGCCGGTGGCAACGACTGTGCCGACACCATTTCTCCCAATGGCGCCTATGTCGCCGGCGTCAGCGAAGACGCCAGCATCAGCCAGCAGGGAGACGGCGTGATCACCAACACGCCCTAGGGCGAGCACGTGAAGGGTTCAGGGCTTCCACCGAAGCGTATGGGTTTGATCCAGAGGGATACTGAAATGACTGCTATCGTTCTTTCGCCGTCGGCCTGTTCCACGGAAACAAAAGCGACGTACTCCTTGTGCCCCCCAAAGGGGCTTGCATTGGCCTTGCTGATTGCCGCGGGGACTATCTGCCCGCTGATCGCGACATCCAGCCAGGCCGCTCCCGCCTGCCGCTATACGTGCAACAGTAACGTGCCCGCCAGACCCGCAGGTTACTCTCCGGGGTTCAATGCCGGGTACGACAGAGGCTATGCAGCAGGTTACGCAGCCGGCCGCCATCAATATGCCGCGGACTATAATGCGGGCTACAACTACGGCTTCTCGGCGGGTTACAGCAACGGTTACGCCGCGAACAAGCCACCTTATCGCCCGGTCCGTTATTAAGACCGGTCGAGTGGGTTACAACCATGGCGCCGACGGCGACTGGGCGGTCGCGCCCTGCAAGTAACACTCGTTGCTGTCGGCCCCTGGTGTATCAGCGGGAACGAACTCCACCTGGAATTCCAACCATGGATCTCCAGCGGGTGCCGCCGATAGATAGGCTCGATCAAGCTGTCGGGCAGAGCGATTGGACAAGCCGCCTCCCCGACTTCTAGTCTGGAACTGCGTACCCCCCGCGCTGCTGCCAGTCCCTGCCCATGATCGTGCGTCCAAAGCCGAACCTTACCGCCATCCTGTTTTCCCTCAAAGGCTCCATCGCTCGCCGTATCGCCTTGCGCTGCCTGGTGGTGACCCTCCTCGCCGCAGTCATCGTGCTGGTGGAAACCGCACACCCGGAGTTTTTCTCCAAGGTCAACGCAACGCCCTTCACCCTGCTCGGCCTGTCGCTGTCGATCTTCATGAGCTTTCGCAACAACGCCTGTTATGACCGCTGGTGGGAAGGCCGCAAGCAACTGGGACAGATGATCATCGATATCCGCTCGCTGATCCGCGAAAGCCAGGTGCTCGGCGACGGGCCGCAACGTACGGCGTTGCTGCGCGAACTCTGCGGCTTTGCCCACGGGCTGATCGCCCGTCTGCGCCAGGAAGACGAGTGCCAGGCCATCCGACCCTGGCAACAGGACACGCCGAGCCCCGGACACCCGAACGCCACGGATCAAGTGCTGCAGCGCATCGGCATCCGCTGCCAGGACATGGTGAAACAGGGCCTGATCAGTGAGTGGCGCTATACGCTGTTCTCCTCGCTGCTGCTCAGCCTCAGCCAGGTCCAGGCCAGTTGCGAACGGATCAAGCAGACACCACTGCCCTTCCCCTACAACCTGCTGCTGCACCGGACCATCTACCTGTTCTGCATCCTCCTGCCCTTCGCCATGGCCGAACCGCTGGGTTGGCTGACGCCGATCTTCACCGCGATCGTAAGCTATACCTTTCTTGGCCTGGACGAGATCGGTGACGATCTGGAAGACCCGTTCGGCTTCGATGAAAATGATCTGCCCTGCAGCGCGATTCTGCGCACCGTGGAGCGCGAGGTCCTTGCCAGTCTGGGCCACATCGATCTGCCGCCACCGCTGGCGCCAGTGGAATACGTGCTGAGTTAGGCGGCGGGTTTGACTCCAGGACGCGGCTGACCGAAGCTTGCCATCCAACGAAAGCTCGCCAGCTCACGGACCCAGCATGACGAAGCCCCGCCGCTACCTGCTTACCAGCCTGTTGTTAGTGCTCGCCCTCGGCCTTGTCTGGCATCTGATGCCCGGCAAGCTGGCCAACCCCCAGGCGCCTCACGTCAATTACGGTCAGGCGCTCAAGCAGGCTCACAATGGTCTGCCCGGGGCCGCGCGGGTGCTCTATCAGCAGTTGGCGCGCACCGACCTGTCGGACACCCGCCGGGCCGCCCTGCATGCCGAGTTGCCCAACTACCCCAGCCCACGCGCCTTGAAACTGGCCGACACGGACCTGCAAAACCCCTCGGCACTGGTGCGAGAAGCGGCGATCCAGAGCGTGGTCGGACTGGTCCCCGGAGCCCAGCGCAGCCTGCTGCTCGGGCCGGTGCTGGAGGACCGCGAACAGGCGGTGCGTTTCGCAGCGGCCAACGCTATGCTCGGCCTCTCACCGGATGACCAGGGCTTGTATTTCGGCCCGTTGCAGCAGGTGGTCGAGGAATACGAACGCACCCTCAAGGCTCAACCGGAAAACGCCGAAGCGCAGTTCCAACTGGCGCGCCTGTACCTGCACGAAGGCCAGTTGAATGAGGCGCAGCAGTCCCTCGAACAGGTCTCCCGACTGGAACCGAACAATCTCAAGGCAGTGGTGGCCCAGGTTGAATTGCTGGACAAACGCAACCAGCCCGATCAGGCCCGGCAATTACTCGCCAGGCAGTTGGAAGTACAGCCGCAGTCGGCCTATCTTCAACACGCGCTGGGCGTCTGGCTGCTGCACCACGGCCAGAGCGAATACGCCCTGTTGAGCCTGGCAAAAGCCGTGGAACTGGAGCCGGACAACACCGAATACCGCTACAAGCTCGCCACCACCCTGCACGATCTCGACCAGCTTGAAGCCGCCCAGCGCCAGTTGGAGGAATTGGTTCAACGTCATCCGGCAAACCGCAAGGCCCGGGTGTTGCTGATTGGCTACTGGAAGGAAAGTGGACAGCTACAGAATGTGCAGATTCTGCTGGCGCAGTTGGAGCAGCAGAATCCGGATGATCCGGCGTTGCAGCAGGGGCTGTAACCTCCATCTGGAGGGCTGCCTTCGACGGCTCGCCAGCAACTTGGCGCCCACCAGTGCGGTGAAATTGGGAACCGTGGCCTGCGCGAGCGGTCCAGTAACAGTATCCCCAGCCAAAAGAGCCTCTGGAATTGACGACACCCTCTGACTCCATCACCGCCAAGGCGGCCACCGGTATCGACGGCCTGGACGACATTCTTTCCGGCGGTCTGTCCCGTGGTCATGTGTTCCTGCTCGAAGGCGAACCCGGTACCGGCAAGACCACCGTCGCCCTGCAATTTCTCATGGCGGGCGCCGAAGCCGGCGAGCGCTCGCTGTACATCACCCTCTCGGAAACCGAGCAGGAACTGCGCCAGGGTGCCCGATCCCACGGCTGGGAACTGGATCACAACATTGCCATCTTCGAGCTGACGCCCCCGGAAAACCTGCTCGATGCCGATCACCAGCAAAGTCTGCTGCACTCCTCGGACCTGGAACTGGGCGAGGCCACCCGGCAGATCTTCGAAGCGGTGGAACGGATCAAGCCGACCCGCGTGGTGCTCGACAGTCTTTCCGAGATTCGGTTGCTGGCACAAAGCTCGCTGCGCTACCGCCGGCAGATCCTGGCGATCAAGCATTACTTCGTCCGTTATGAGGCCACGGTCCTGCTGCTCGATGACCTGACCAACGAATCCCTCGACAAGACCGTGCACAGTGTCGCCCACGGCGTCATCCGGCTTGAGGAACTGGCGCCGAACTACGGCGCCGAACGGCGTCGGGTTCGGGTGGTGAAATACCGGGGCCAGAAGTACCGGGGCGGTTACCATGATTTCACCATCGGCAACGACGGCATCCATGTGTTCCCGCGCCTGGTGGCGGCCGAACACCGTGGCGAATATCTGCGCCAGCAACTGAGCAGCGGCATCGGCGAGATGGACGCCCTGCTCGGCGGCGGCATCGAAACCGGCTCCAGCACCCTGATCCTCGGTCCGGCCGGTACCGGCAAGACACTCATCGCGATGATCTTCGCCGCCGCGGCAGTGGCTCGTGGTGAAAAGGCCGCGCTGTTCATCTTTGACGAAGAACTGGGCCTGCTACACGAGCGCATGAAACACCTCGGCATCGATCTGGCGGCCCTGCAAGCCACCGGCAACCTGTGGATGGAGCAGGTCGACGCCGCCGAACTGTCGCCTGGCGAGTTCTCCCATCGGGTCCGGCGTTGCGTGGATGAAGGCAATATAAAGACCGTGGTGATCGACAGCATCAACGGTTACCAGACCGCCATGCCGGAAGAGAACGCACTGATCCTGCACATTCACGAACTGTTGCTGTATCTCAATCGCCGCGGCGCCGCGACCTTCATGACCGTCGCCCAGCATGGCCTGGTCGGCGACATGCAGGCCCCCGTAGAGATCACCTACCTGGCCGATACGGTGATCCTGCTGCGTTACTTCGAGGCCCTGGGCAAGGTCCGCCGGGCGATTTCGATCATCAAGAAACGCACCGGCCCCCATGAGTCGACCATTCGTGAATACCGCATCGGCGAAACAGGCATGACCATCGGTAAACCGCTGGACGCCTTCCAGGGCGGGTTGCGTGGCGTACCGACCTACCTCGGCGAGGCCCTGCCACTGCTCAAGGATGAGGGTTTGTGAACCATTCGCATGAGGTTTCCGAACGGGCGATCATCCTGGCGCCCTGGGGCCGTGACAGCCAGATCGCCCGGAGGATCCTCGAGGAAGCCGGTTTCTGCGGGGTGGTGACGGAAAATCTGTCTTCGTTGTGCCTTGAACTGGAGCGCGGCGCCGGTCTGGCGATCATCAGTGCCGAAGCGCTGCAAGCCATCGATCTCGACCCACTGCTGCAGTATCTGCAGCAGCAACCGTCCTGGTCAGACCTGCCTATCGTGCTGCTGACCCACCACGGACGCCCGGAACGGCCCACAACCTTTCGGGTCGGCAGCCAGCTGGGCAATGTCACCTTTCTCGAACGGCCCTTCCACCCGGCCACCCTGATCAGCCTGGTGACCTCGGCCATTCGCGGTCGAAGGCGACAATACGAAGCCCGTGATCGCCTGGTCGACCTGAGCCAGAGCGAACAACGGCTCAAGGAAACCCTGGAGACCCTTGAGCAACAGGTAGAAGAGCGCACCATGCAGTTGCGGCACAACGAAGAAGCCCTGCGCCAATCGCAGAAAATGGAAGCGGTGGGGCAACTGACCGGTGGCATCGCTCACGACTTCAACAACATGCTGACCGGGATCATCGGCAGCCTCGAACTGCTCAAGCGCCGGCTGGCCCGTGGACGTCTGGAAGACCTGGAAAACCTCATCGACCTCGGCGTCACCTCGGCCAACCGTGCCGCCGGCCTGACCCATCGGCTGCTGGCATTTTCTCGCCGGCAGTCGCTGGACTCCAAGCCGGTGAACATGAACGAGCTGGTCAAGTCCATGGGCGAACTGCTGCATCGCAGCCTGAATGAAAGCATCGAACTGCGCATGGACCTGGCCCCGGCACTGTGGACCGCCGAAGCCGATCCCAATCAACTGGAAAGCGCCCTGCTCAACCTCGTGCTCAATGCCCGCGACGCCATGCCGGAGGGCGGTCAGTTGCTGGTCAGTACGTCGAATCAGGTGCTGGACCTGGCCTTCACGCAATCCCAGGGGCGCCTGGAGCCGGGCGACTATGTGCTGCTGCAGGTCCGCGACACTGGCTGCGGCATGCCGGAGAATATTATCAGCCGGGTCTTCGATCCGTTCTTCACCACCAAGCCGATCGGCCAGGGCACTGGCCTGGGGCTGTCGATGATCTATGGTTTCAGCAAGCAGTCCCACGGGCATGTCTGTATCGACAGCACGGTCGGCCAAGGCACCTCGGTCAACCTGTATCTGCCGCGCTACAGCGGTGAGCCGATACTCCAGGACGACTCATTGCAACTGTTGCCGTCTTCCCAGGCCGCCGAAGGCGAAACCGTGCTGATCGTCGAGGACGACCCGGCAGTACGGGCGCTGGTGCGCGATGTCTTGAGCGAGCTGGGCTATCAGTTCGTCGAGGCCGAGGACGGCAATGCCGCCGTGCCGGTACTCGAATCCAGCCAACGCATCGATCTGCTGATCAGCGATGTCGGCCTGCCTGGGATGAACGGCCGGCAACTGGCGGAAATCGGCCGTCAACTAAGGCCAGGGCTCAAGGTGCTGTTCATCACCGGCTATGCCGAACACGCGGCGGTGCGTGGCGGCTTTCTCGACACGGGCATGCAGATGATCACCAAACCCTTCAACCTGGACCTGCTCACGGCCAGGGTCCGGGAAATGATCAACGCTTGAGTCAGGCCAGCAGGCGCTGGATCTGCTCCTGCAAGGTATCGAGGTCGAAGGGCTTAGCCAGGATCGGCGCCTTGCGGGTGATCGGGCTGTCCGTTTCGAGAATTTCCGCCGGATAACCGCTGATGAAGATCACCTTCAGATCCGGACGCAACTTGACCGCCGGTTCGGCGATATCGACCCCGGAAATCCCGCCGGGCAAGCGGAAGTCGGTGACCATCAGGTCCAGGTTGGGCTTGGTCGCCAGGATCTCGAAGGCCTGCTCGCCGTTTTCGGCCTGCAGCACTCGATAGCCCACACTGGACAAATACGCCGACAGCACCATCAGGATCGACGGATCATCTTCGACGATCAGCACGACGTCTTGTGCATCTTCACTCATGGAAAACCTTCATTCTCAAAATTCTGCCCATACGACCACCAGCTCAGCCGGAGGTTGCGTCGGTGTGCCGGGTTTCCTGCAATGGCAGGCGAACAGAGAAGGTCGAACCCTCACCCAGCTTGCTGCTGACCGTGATGGTACCGCCATGGGCGGTTACGATCTGCTCGGAAATGAACAGGCCCAAGCCCAGTCCGGCGCTTGAATGCCCAGCCGCAACGCGCTCGAACTGCAGGAAAATCCGTTTCTGGTTGTCCTCGCTGATGCCGATGCCGCGATCACGGACCTCGATACACGCCTGATCGCCGTCGCGGTACACGCGGACATCGATCGGGCTTTTGGCACCGTAGCGTACGGCGTTGGTCAGCAGGTTGGAAATCACCTGCTCGATCCGGAACTCATCCCAATGGCCCTCCAGTGGCCCGCTCGACTCGTAGCTGAGCGTCGACTCGGCGGCCTGGATCTGGGGCGCGAAACCTTCCAGCAATTTGCTCACCAACTGCGACAGATCAAAACGGCTCGGTCGGATCGACAGCTTGCCGGTACGGATACGCGACACGTCAAGCATGTCTTCGATCAGCCGGATCAGGCTCTTGATCTGCCGTTCGTCACGCTCGACCATGGCATTCATCTTGTCGAGGCTGAACGCCGCCGCGTTGTTACGGGCCAGGTGCATCTTGCGCAGTTGGGTCTCGAGAATCAGCCCATTGAGCGGTGTGCGTACCTCGTGGGAAACGATCGACATGAAATCGTCGCGCATGCGCACCGCACGCTGCAACTCCTGCTGCGTGGCCTGCAACTCCTTGAGCAGCGCCTCCTGCTCGCGCCGGCTCTGCTCCAGGGCCTCGACCTGCTGTTTCATGGCCTTGCTCTGGCGATAGAGATCGACGAAGACATTGACCTTGCTCTTCACCGCGTGGGTATCGAGGGGTTTGTAGAGAAAGTCCACAGCCCCGCTTTCATAGCCCTTGAAGGCGTAGTTGAGTTCCCGTCCACCGGCGCTGACAAACACGATGGGAATATTCTTGGTCTTTTCGGTGCCACGCATCAGTTCAGCCAGCTCGAAACCGTTCATGCCCGGCATCTGCACGTCGAGAATCGCCATGGCGAACTCGTGCTGCAGCAGCAGCGACAGAGCCTCGTCGGCGCAAAGGGCCTTGTAGACAATGCGGTCTTCACGCTTGATCAGCGCTTCCAGCGCCAGCAAATTTTCCGGCAGATCGTCGACGATCAGCAATTTGGCCTGGATTGTACTTAACATGCGATTCGTTCCAGCTCGACAAGCAGGCGGCCAATGCCGCGAAGAGGGAGGATGTAGTCGGGTACGTGTAAAGCGAGTGCTGCCTCGGGCATGGTGGCTATCCGCGCCTCGCGCGGGTCCTGCACCACGGTCAGGCCGCCCAGGGCCTTGACCTGGGCAAGGCCCTGGGCACCGTCCTGGTTGGCCCCGGTCAACAGGATCGCCAGCAGGCTCGAACCGTAGGCATCGGCGGCAGACTCGAACAGATAATCGATGGAAGGCCTCGAATGGTGCACCCGCGCCTCACAACTGAAAGAAAAACTGCGGTCCCGTTCCACCGACAGGTGATAGCCGGGCGCCGCGAAATAAAAGCTTCCGGGGCTGATCGACTCCTTGTCGGCCGCCTCCTTGACCGGCATCGACAAACGATGGGAAAAAACCTCGGCCAAGCGGCTCTGACGCTCCTCGGGCAGATGCAGCACGGCAATGACCGGCAGGCTGAAACCGTTCGGCAATTCACTGAATACCGTCAGCAACGCCTCGACGCCGCCTGCCGAAGCGCCCACGGCGATGGCTTCCAGACGTTGTCGCTGATTGAATTCAGGAGTCTGTTGGTTCATAGCTTGCGATAGATCCGCTCTTGCTTGACCAGGGGTTCGAATTGCCTGCCAAAAGATGAAAAATCCAACGTTTCCTTGCTGCCCAGCACCAAGAACCCCCGGTGGCAGAGCGACTCGTGAAACAAACCAAAGGCTCGATCTTGAAGCTTTTTGTTGAAATAAATCAATACGTTACGACATGAAATTAATTGAGTTTCAGAGAATACGCTGTCGGTCGCCAGACTGTGATCGGCAAAGGTCACGTTTTCACGCAGCGTCTTGTCGAAGATCGCGTAGCCGTAAGCCGCCGTGTAGTACTCGGAAAATTCCCGTTGCCCACCGGCCTGCAGGTAATTCTGGGTATAGGCCCGCACGTTATCCAGTGAAAATATTCCCTGCTTGGCTTTATCCAGAGAGCTGGGGTTGATGTCGGTGGCATAGATGATGGTACGGTCGAGCAGGCCTTCCTCACGCAACAGGATCGCCATCGAATACACCTCTTCGCCGGTGCTGCAACCGGCGATCCAGATCTTGATCGACGGATAGGTCTTGAGCAGCGGCACCACTTCCTGGCGAATCGACAGGAAGTGACTGGGGTCGCGAAACATCTCGCTGACCGGAATGGTCAGGAACTGCAGCAACTGCATGAAGGCCGCAGGATCGTGCAATACCCGCTCCTGCAACGCCGACACGGTGGGGCAGTCGAACTGGCGCAGGGCATGGACGACCCGGCGTTTGATCGAGGCGCCGGAGTAGTCACGAAAGTCGTAGCTGTACTTGAGGTAGATCGCCTCGATCAACAGGCGCAATTCAATATCGAAATTCTGTTGCACTAGATCCTTTCCATTTTCGGTAACCACACGCGAATCAGCGAGAACAGTCGATCCAGGTCAATCGGCTTGGCCAGGTAGTCGTTGGCACCGGCCTGCAGGCAGCGCTCCTGGTCGTCCTTCATCGCCTTGGCCGTCACCGCAATGATCGGCAGCTTGCGCCAGCGCGGATCCTTGCGGATTTCGAGGGTCGCTTCGTAGCCGTCCATTTCCGGCATCATCACATCCATCAGTACCAGATCGATGTCCTCGACTTCGTTGAGGCGTTCGATCGCCTCACGACCGTTACGGCCGATTTCGACGATGGCGCCCTTGTGCTCCAGGGCACTGGTGAGGGCAAAGATGTTGCGTACATCGTCATCGACCAGCAGGACCTTGCGGCCCTCGAAAACCTTGTCGCGGCTACGCGCGGTCTTGAGCATGCGCTGGCGTTCATTGGACAACGTCGATTCGACTTTGTGCAGAAATAACGTCACTTCATCGAGCAGGCGCTCCGGCGAACGCGCGCCCTTGATGATGATCGAGCGCGAATACTTGCGCAGGTCAGCTTCTTCGTCACGGGTCAGGTTGCGTCCGGTGTAGACGATCACTGGCGGGAACGAGCGGATATCGTCCGTGGACATACGCTTGAGCAGCTCGTTGCCGAGCATGTCCGGCAATTTCAGGTCGATAATCATGCAGTCGTAGACATGCTCGCGCAACAGGTCCAGAGCCTCCTGGGCAAGCCCCACCGCAGTGATCTGAATGTCATCGTCGCCGATCAGCCGGGCAATGCTGTCACGCTGCAGGTCGTCGTCCTCGACCAGCAACACGCGCTTGACCTTCTGGGTCAGCTTGGCCTCGAGGCGGGAGAAGACTTCCTTGAGTTCCTCGCGCGTGGTCGGCTTGACCGCATAGCCCATGGCGCCCATGTGCATGGCGGCCTCGACGCGGTCTTCCACGGAAATCACATGCACCGGGATATGCCGGGTCGGCGCCAGTTCCTTGAGGCGCTGCAGCACGGTCAGCCCCGAATGATCGGGCAGGCGCATGTCCAGCAGGATCGCATCCGGAATGAACTGCGCAGCCAGTGCAAAGCCTTCATCGGCACCGTGCGCGACCAGGCACTGGTAGCCCAGCTCGTGGGCCAGGTCGTAGAGGATCTGGGCAAAGCTCGGTTCATCCTCGATCACGAGGATGCTGCGGGTTTCGAAGGGCGCCTTGTCGCGATCGTCGGCAAAGCGTTCGATCGGCGTATCGAGCGCCGCCGGCAGCTCTCTGCGCGGGCTGGGCACCAACGGCGGCAGCACATGAGCTGCTGGCGGGACCAGCGGCGCATCACTGTGGGCCATGGTGTATTCGCGTGGCAACGCCAGGGTGAAGACACTCCCTTGGCCCGGTTCACTGGCGACACTGATCGAACCACCGAGCAGCGCCGCCAGGTCGCGGGAAATCGACAGACCCAGACCGGTGCCACCGTAACGCCGGTTAGTGGTGCCGTCGGCCTGGTGGAACGCCTCGAAGATGGTTGCGTGCTGTTCGGCGGCGATGCCGATGCCAGTATCGCGCACGCTGAAGACGATACCGACGCCGGGCCGACTGGAAACGGTCAGGCTGACCTGGCCTTTCTCGGTGAACTTCACGGCGTTCGACAACAGGTTCTTGAGCACTTGCTCCAGTCGCTGGCGGTCGGTGAACAGCGTTTCGGGCGCGCCCTCCTCGATCAGTACACTGAATACCAGGCCCTTGTCCTTGGCCAACGGCAGGAACAGATTGCCCAGACTTTCCACCAGCCGTGCCACGCTGGTGTTCTCCGGGCGGACTTCGAGCTTGCCCGCCTCGACCTTGGCGATGTCGAGAATGTCATTGATCAGGTTCAACAGGTCGTTGCCGGCGGAATAGATCGACTCGGCGAACTTGACCTGCTCGTCGGTGAGGTTTTCCTGAGGGTTTTCCGCGAGCAGCTTGGCCAGGATCAGCGAGCTGTTGAGCGGTGTGCGCAACTCATGGGACATGTTGGCGAGGAATTCGGACTTGTACTTGCTCGAACGCTGCAACTGCTCGGCACGTTCTTCGAGTTCGACCTGGGCCAGGTTCAGCTCACTGTTCTTGTGATCCAGGGCATCGCGCTGTTCGGCCAGTTGCTCGTTGCTCTGTTCCAATTCGGCCTGCTGGGTTTCCAGATGTGCCTGGGATTCCTTGAGCACCCGGGATTGTTCTTCCAGCTCTTCGTTGGCGGTCTTGAGTTCTTCCTGCTGGACCTGCAGCTCTTCGTTGAGTTGCTGGGTTTCGGCCAGGACTTCCTGCAGACGCTGACGGTAGCGGGCCGCCTCGATGGAGGTGCCGATGCTGCTGGCAAGCAGTTCCAGCAACTCGATATCGCGTTCGTCGAGGGCACGCAGGAAACCCAGCTCGATCACGCCATTGACCTCTCCGTCATTGGTGGTCGGTGCCACCAGCACGCTGCGCGGCAAACCTTCGCCAAGACCGGAGCTGACCTTGAAATAATCCTCCGGGACCTCGTCGAGGCGAATCAGCCGTGCCTGAGTCGCCACCTGACCGACCACCCCCTCGTCGCCGAAGACGTCCAGCCGTTGCTGTTCCTGTTCACGGGAAAAGCCATACGTGGCGATTCGCCTGAACCCACCATGCTCCTCACGCACATAGGCCGCGGCAACGACACTTCCCATATAGCGGGCACAGAATTGCAGGATATTGCGGCCCAGCGGGCCCAAGCCCAACTGACCGAGCATTTGCGAGGCCAGTTCGGTCTGGCCGCTACGCAACCATGCCTGCTTCTCGAGGTGCTCGGAACTCTTGAGCTGCAACGCGAGATTTTTCGCATAAGTATTTGAAAGGTCTAATAAATTCTTTCTTCCCGTATAAGCCAGGAATGCACTCAGCCCCAGCACGAAGAACAGATAGAGCCCGATCGTCCACAGGGTCGTGCGACTGACATCCTCGTTGCGAGCCAAGCGCAGCTGTTGCTCGGTCTGAATGGCATTTTCATATTCGCTGCGGATTTCGTCGGCCAGGCGCTTGCCACGCCCCGCCTTGACCGCTTCGCGGTAGTCGCCCTTGGCGCGCTGCAGATCGATCATCGATTGCGCGTATTCGGTCCAGGCATCCTGCAACGCTTCGATACGCCGGAAGCGATCGACCTGCTGCGGGTTGTCCGCCACCAGCTCCTGCAAGCCGCGTAGCCCTGCAACGATCTTCGGTTTGGCAACTTCATAGGGATCGAGAAAGTGCTCATCGCCGGTGATCAGGAAACCGCGCATGCCGGTTTCCAGGTCGACGGACAGCTTCATCGCTTCGTTGACGTTATTGATCACCCTATCCGTGTGCTGCACCCACTGGATCACTGAGAGCAGGTAAGTGATCAGAGAGACGAAAAACACCGCACTGAGCACACCCACCCCCAGCGGCAGGCTGACGTTGCGACTCAGGAGTTTGCGGAAGCTGTGCTCATCAACCGAAGACGGTGAATTCATTTCGGGCCCCGGAGGAAGTCTTGAAAATTAAGGAGTTTGCCGTAATTCTGAAAAAAAGATTCATCTTTCTCACAGCGTAGAAGGCATTTTCCGGCAGTGCACTGCCCAGCATCAACCAGACCCGCTATGCTGCCACACTTATACAGCTAATGTTTTTTGTATAAGAAAGAGAACGAGTAGCGCTTCGCCGCTGACCAATACAAGAGACAGGCAATCCTGTCCCGCCTTCATTTTTTGGGAAAACCATTATGTCTGCAGCCCGCTCCACCATCCTCGTTGTCGAAGACGACGCCATTGTCCGCATGTTGATTGTCGATGTGCTGGAGGAACTGGAGTTCACGGTGCTGGAAGCCGGTGACAGCGATACAGCGCTGGAGATTCTCAATGACCCCACCACGTCCATCGATCTGTTGATGACCGATGTCGGCCTGCCCGGCATGGATGGCCGTGACTTGGCGAAAACGGCACGGCAGATGCGCCCAGACCTGTCGATTCTGTTTGCCAGCGGCTACGCCGAAAGCATCGAGGTACCCGAGGGAATGCAGGTGATCGGCAAGCCATTTTCTATCGATAAATTGAGATATAAGATCAAAAGTATCATTTAATTAACTGTTTTTATTGAATTTTTTATTCTAGAAATCACTTTAAGTTGAGCTTTTCACCTGACATCAAACGCTGTCCTGTGTACATGTCGGCGCGTCTTGGGCTCAGTTGACGCACGGACGCGAGCATGCTTTCCTACCCGCCTGTTCTGGGTGCCCTTCACAGGGTGAAACGGGAAACCGGTGCGTCGGCTGATACTTCATCATGCCTGACCAGTCCGGTGCTGCCCCCGCAACGGTAAGCGAGAGAAGCGTCAGATCCACTGTGCCATCACGGCATGGGAAGGCGACGCCAGAAGGTTCGAGCCATGCTGAACCCCTCGCGAGCCCGGAGACCGGCCCGGAAAATCGAATAACAAACCTGCGGTGGGCAGGCGCTGTTGAAACCTCCGGGCCCGACCCGCGAGGTTTTCTTGCGCTTGGCCGCCTGCTGACATTTCAGAGGGAGCGCCATGTCCATTACCGTCGCCAGCCATTCCGGCACCACCACATCGACCCTGAGCCAACGTCTCGTTGCCGCCATCGGCGCCAGCGTATTGGGCGTGTTGCTGGTGTATTTCGCCGGCTTCTCGCACATCGACGCCGTTCACAACGCGGCCCACGACACGCGCCACAGCGCAGCCTTCCCGTGCCACTGAGTCGCGAGCCGAGAACATTCCGATGATCAAGCGTATTGCTCAAACCGCGGGCTTCAGCGGACTGCTGGCCGCGCTGCTGCTGACCCTGCTGCAAAGCTTCTGGGTCGCACCGCTGATTCTCCAGGCAGAGACCTACGAGAAGGCACCGGCCAGCGAAGCCCATGAACACACCGGCGCCGCCATGGCCGGCCACAGTCATGAAGGCCACGCTGAAGAGGCATGGGAGCCGAAAGATGGCTGGCAGCGCGTGCTGTCCACCACCGGAGGCAATCTGGTGGTCGCGGTCGGTTTCGCCCTGATGCTCGCCGGCCTCTATACCTTGCGCGCGCCCAATCGCACCGCCCAAGGACTGCTATGGGGACTGGCCGGTTACGCGACGTTCTGCCTGGCGCCAACTCTGGGCCTGCCACCGGAACTGCCCGGCACCGCAGCAGCGGACCTGCTGCAACGGCAGATCTGGTGGGCCAGTACTGCGGCGTCCACTGCAGTGGCCATTGCCCTGCTCGTCTTCGGTCGGCACTGGGCGCTGAAGTTGCTGGGCGTGGCGATTGTCGTGGTGCCCCATGTGATCGGTGCACCGCAACCCGAGGTGCACTCCAGCCTGGCGCCGCAAGCACTGGAAGCGCAATTCAAGATCGCCTCGCAACTGACCAACGCGGTGTTCTGGCTGGCCCTGGGCCTGATCAGCGCCTGGCTGTTCCGCCGCAAGAACGACGCCCAATACCCGGCATGACAACGCTCCAGGCGAAGCCAACCCTCGCGGCGGGTTTCGGCTGCCGGCAGGGCTGCGAGGCGTCCGTCCTGTTGCAGTTGCTGGAAAACGCCCTGCTGGCTCACCAAATCGATCTGGCGAGCCTCGCGGGCTTGGCCAGCATCGACGGGAAAAACGCTGAGCCGGGGCTGCTCGAACTGGCCCGGCGCCTGGAACTGCCGCTGGTGTTCTTCAGTGCCGCGGCCTTGCAACCTTATGAGCCGCGCCTGACCCACCGCTCCAGCCAGGCGTTCGCCCATACCGGCTGCCACGGTGTCGCCGAAAGTGCCGCACTGGCCCTGGCCGAACAGTTGGGCCAGGCACCGGCAAGCCTGCTGATTACCCGGCAGAAACATCCGCAGGCAATCTTTGCACTGGCCTGGACCGGGCAAAACCCTCGATAATTCCCCTCTCCTGCATGAGCATTTTTCATGTCAGACCCGAACTCGGCGCCCCAACCCCTCCCGGCGAGCACCGAGTAGCCGGCAAGTACGACCGCGCACATTCCGTTCAGAGAAGCTTATGACCGTCTATTTCATCGGTGCCGGCCCCGGCGATCCGGAACTCATTACCGTCAAGGGCCAGCGCCTGATCCGCAGTTGCCCGGTCATCATCTACGCCGGCTCGCTGGTACCCACGGCGGTACTGGAAGGCCACTGCGCCGAACTGGTGATCAACAGCGCCGAACTGCACCTGGAACAGATCATCGACCTGATCAAGGCGGCCGATGCCCGCGGGCAGGATGTCGCCCGGGTACACTCCGGGGATCCCTCCCTGTACGGCGCGATTGGCGAGCAGATCCGCCATCTGCGCGAATTGGGCATCGCCCATGAGATCGTTCCCGGCGTCACCGCCACTGCGGCCTGCGCCGCCCTGCTCGGTGTTGAACTGACGCTGCCGGACATCTCCCAGAGCGTGATCCTGACCCGTTATGCCGACAAGACCGCAATGCCCGCTGGCGAGGCCCTGGGCGACCTGGCCCGGCACCAGGCGACCCTGGCGATTCACCTGGGGGTCAATCACCTGGCGAAGATCGTCGATGAGCTGCTGCCCCACTATGGCGCCGACTGCCCTATCGCCGTTATTCACCGCGCCACCTGGCCCGACCAGGACTGGGTGCGGGGCACGCTGGCCGATATCCAGGCCAAGGTCGAGGCAAAGGGGTTCCGGCGCACTGCGCTGATACTGGTGGGACGGGTGCTGGCCAGCGATCACTTCAGCGAATCGTCGCTGTATCGTGCAGGCCATGCCCACCTGTATCGCCCCTGAGCACAAGGAGGAACGACCGATGTCCGAACAGGCATTTTCCGGGGCCAAGCTGGCGTTGATCTGCGGCGACCAGTTGCTGACCTACCTGCGCGACCAGAAGGACAGCATCCCCTACCCCGGCCACTGGGATTTTGCCGGCGGCGGACGGGAGGGCGAGGAAAGTCCGAGCGAATGTGCGCTGAGGGAGCTGGACGAGGAATTTTCCCTGCAGATCGACGCCGAACGCATCGAATGGGCCCGGCGTTATCCCAGCGTGACCCAGCCGGGCAGTCAGTCATGGTTTCTGGTGGGGCAACTGAGTGAGGCGGAAATCGCGACGATCCGCTTTGGCGATGAGGGCCAGTACTGGCAGATGATGCCGATTGCCGAGTACCTGGCGCATCCGCTGGGGGTGCCGTATCTGCAGGAGCGGTTGTGCGATTATCTGCGAGATCGGTGACAGGTCTGAGGGCCCCTGCGCGGCGGTGCGGCGTCCCGACAAGCCCGCGAAGAGGCCGGTACGATCAGCACAATTCTCCACCCCATAAAAAAACGGTGCTCACGGGCACCGTTTTTTGCGACTCAAGGCAGCGAACGCCCTGCTACCGGACTCAGTAGTAGGCGTTTTCTTTCTGCGTATGGTCGGTCACGTCGCGCACACCCTTGAGTTCGGGAATACGTTCGAGCAAGGTGCGCTCGATGCCTTCCTTCAAGGTCACGTCGGCCTGGCCGCAGCCCTGGCAACCACCGCCGAACTGCAGCACGGCAATGCCGTCTTCGACCACATCGATCAGGCTGACCTGGCCGCCGTGGCTGGCCAGCCCCGGGTTGATCTCGGTTTGCAGGTAGTAGTTGATGCGTTCGTTGATCGGGCTGTCGGCGTTGACCATCGGTACCTTGGCGTTCGGTGCCTTGATGGTCAACTGGCCGCCCATGCGGTCGGTGGCGTAGTCGACCACCGCGTCATCGAGAAACGCCTCGCTGAACGAATCGATCCACGCTGTGAAGCTCTTCAGCCCCAGCGCGGTGTCTTCGGGTTTTTCCTCGCCTGGCTTGCAGTAGGCGATGCAGGTCTCGGCGTACTGGGTGCCCGGCTGGGTAATGAAGATGCGGATGCCGATCCCTGGAGTATTCTGCTTCGACAGCAGGTCCGCCAGATAATCGTGGGCGGCATCGGTAATGGTTATGGCGCTCATGGAATCTCCTCACAGATTGCTGTCAGTCTACGCCAAATCGAGCCGCCGGACAAAGTCCTAGTATTTTTGTCGGAATAGCACTCCAAGCCATACGCCGAAACCTGCCTACAGGTTCTCGTAGCGGTTCATGTCCAGAACGCCAGCATTCACCGGGTCGGTCTCGTTGAGGTAGGTCGTCAGGTCGTGGAAATAGAACCAGAACTGCGGATGACTGCGGCGAATCCCCCAGCGCTGGACGATCTGCTCGAACCCGGCGTTGTCCTTGACCTGCTCCATGGCATCGACGAACGCCGGCACCTGCTCGGCCGGCACGTTGAACATGAAGTTCGGGTAGCTGGTCAGCACGCCGGGGTAGATCGTCACGGTGTCCAGGCCCGGCTGGTAGCGATAGGCCTCGCCGAGCATGAACGCCACGTTGCTGTGGGCACGGTTGCGCAGCAGGCTGTAGATCTCGCGCTTGCCGTCACGGGTTTCGACCCGCAGCATCGTCGCCTCCGGCAACTGGTCGATCACCTTGAGCCCCGCTGCCGGACGCGAAGTCAGGCGGCTGAGGGATTGCTCGGCATCCTGTAACGCCGGATCGATATTGGGACGCGAGCAGTAGGCGCCGTCACAGCGATTGATCGGGTCCGGATGGGCGTTGAGGTCGCCATAGCGCGCCAGCAATTGCCTGGCGAAGTCGAGTTTGGGGTCGTTGCCATGGAGCTTCAAGGCACTCGGCGTGCTGTCGTCGATGCGCTCGTAGTCCAGCCACATCT
Source organism: Pseudomonas asplenii (assembly GCF_900105475.1). Classification (NCBI taxonomy): domain Bacteria; kingdom Pseudomonadati; phylum Pseudomonadota; class Gammaproteobacteria; order Pseudomonadales; family Pseudomonadaceae; genus Pseudomonas; species Pseudomonas asplenii. The sequence goes on from NZ_LT629777.1 coordinate 4,971,510, forward strand.
TGAGCTTGCCGCTGTTCTGGTACCAGTCGTCCAGGTAGTCGTCACGGGAGTCGGCCGGCATCAGGCGCAGGAAGTTCTGCTCGGCACCGTTGCGGATCAGGTCGAAGTACAGCCGGGTCTGGGCCTGGTGCGAAACATTGCCGAACACGTCGAAGTTCACCGCCAACTGATAATAGGTGCGCTCCAGCAGCGGGTAGTCGAACAGCCACAGGGTTTGCGGGACTTCGCCGATCAGGCCCTTGGTGACCGTGGCGCTGTCGAAATGGCGGAAGATGCTCAGCAAGGCATTGTCATTGCCGGCCCACAGACTCGACCAACTGGGCGCCGGTACGGCGGCATAGGCGTCGGAACGCAACGACTCGTACTGGTTGCGCTTGTCCCGATAGGCCAGCCACAGGCTCAGCACACTGCCGACGTCATCGTTCTGCCCCGGCATCGCCAACAGCGGCGTGGCCTTGCCGCGATAGACCGGGTCGGTGATGTACAGGTCATGCTCCGGCGCCTGGAACAGTGCCCAGAAGTTATCGCGGATCACATCGGTTGCGATCTGCCCGCGACAGACCGGTCCACGAATGAAGGTGTCGACGAAATATTCGGCATTGTCGAGCATGAACTGGTAGCGCGCCGCCGCCGGAATCGCCTCGAAGGTCTCGAACGGGTTGGCCCGGCGCTGCGGGCCATAACCCGGCAAGGCGCTGACCTGCCAGTTGCCGTTGTAGAACAGCGTCTTGATGCGGGCCATCTTCGCTGCGTTCAGGGCGTAGGTAATGTGGGTCTTGTGGACGATCACCCCCTGCACCGGCCACAGGCGGTAGTACACCTGGGTGCCAGGATCGTCATTGGGACGCCGGGTGTTGATCAGGTCGATCGGCTGGCCACTGGGCGTACGCGAACGCACCCACTGGAAGAAGTGTCCGGATTGGCCACCGTCGAAGTAGATGTGGGCCAGGAACCAGTGCTCGTACAGCCAGCGACCCACCAGGCTTCCCCGTGCCCCGGGCATATTGAGCAAACGCTCCCACTGGGCGATCTGCTGGGCCTCACCCGCTGTGGGCGCCAACGGCTGGGCATCCATGGGCGCGCCCTGGGCCAACCACGACCGCAGGGTCTGGTACTGGCTATCGGTCAGGCCGGTGACCGCCAGCGGCATGCCCTCCCTGGGATGGGCTCCGGCATAGCCGTCGAACTCCTCGGGCAGCGGACACATGTTCTGCCGGTTCAGGCCCAGCACGATCTCTTCCGGCAGCTTGGCGTTGGGCTGCAAGGGCGTACGGTGGCCCAGTTCCAGCATGCGTGCCATCAGCGCGGCCTGGCTGCCCTGGGCATCAAGCACCGAATAGAAGGTCTTCTGCCGCCACTGCAGCGGCGTCTGCGCGTCGATGTACAGGCGCGTCGGCGTGAGCGCCTCGCTGCGGTCGCCGTCATACACCGGAAGTTTCGACGCGCCGCGCGCCGCGCCCTCGGCGCTGCCCAGGTTGAGCTGACAAGCGGAGTCGTAGCAGGCATGGCAGGCCACGCACTTCTCGGTGAAGATCGGCTGGATATCACGGGTGTAGGAAATGGCTGAGGCCGGGCTCTGCGCCTGAATAATGCTGCTGAAACATAGCAGCATGAAAGCGCTGACAACGCGATACGACATGTCCCGGACCCTGAAAGTAAAAATCCCGCCGATTCTACAGGGTCGCCACACTTTAAACATGAGCGATATTCATGAAAAAGCCCGGCATGCTCTCAAAGCGTACAGGTTTGCTATCATTCTGGCTCTTTTGCATCCGCCCTTTCAGGTAGTCCCATGTCCGACCGCAGTGCTCGCCTCAACGCTCTTCAGCAGGCCCTCAAAGAACGTATCCTGATTCTTGATGGCGGCATGGGCACCATGATCCAGAGCTACAAGCTCGAGGAAGAGGACTACCGTGGCAAACGTTTCGCCGACTGGCCGAGCGATATAAAGGGCAACAATGACCTGCTGGTGCTCACGCGCCCGGATGTGATCGGTTCGATCGAGAAAGCCTATCTGGATGCTGGCGCCGACATTCTCGAAACCAACACCTTCAACGCCACTCAGGTGTCCCAGGCCGACTACGGCATGGAGGCGCTGGTCTACGAGTTGAACGTGGAAGGTGCGCGCCTGGCGCGCCAGGTGGCCGACGCCAAAACCCTGGAAACCCCGGACCGGCCGCGCTTCGTGGCCGGCGTACTGGGCCCGACCAGCCGCACCTGCTCGCTGTCGCCGGACGTGAACAACCCCGGCTACCGCAACGTGACCTTCGACGAACTGGTGGAAAACTACACCGAGGCCACCAAGGGCCTGATCGAAGGCGGCTCGGACCTGATCCTGATCGAAACCATCTTCGACACCCTCAACGCCAAGGCGGCGATCTTCGCCGTACAGGGCGTCTTCGAAGAGTTGGGCTTCGAACTGCCGATCATGATCTCCGGGACCATCACCGACGCCTCCGGACGCACCTTGTCGGGCCAGACCACCGAAGCCTTCTGGAACTCCGTGGCCCACGCCAAACCGATCTCGGTCGGCCTCAACTGCGCACTGGGTGCCAGCGAACTGCGGCCTTACCTGGAAGAACTGTCGAACAAGGCCAGCACCCACGTCTCTGCACACCCCAACGCCGGTCTGCCAAACGAGTTCGGCGAGTACGACGAACTGCCGGAAGAAATGGCCAAGGTGGTCGAGGAATTCGCCCAGAGTGGCTTCCTGAACATCGTTGGCGGCTGCTGCGGCACCACGCCTGCGCATATCGAGGCCATCGCCAAGGCGGTCTCGGCCTATGCGCCGCGGGCCATCCCGGACATTCCCAAGGCCTGCCGGCTGTCCGGCCTGGAGCCGTTCACCATCGACCGCCAGTCGTTGTTCGTCAACGTCGGCGAGCGGACCAACATCACCGGTTCCGCCAAGTTCGCCCGGCTGATCCGTGAGGAAAACTACACCGAAGCCCTCGAAGTCGCCCTGCAGCAGGTGGAAGCCGGCGCCCAGGTGATCGACATCAACATGGACGAGGGCATGCTCGACTCGAAGAAGGCGATGGTCACCTTCCTCAACCTGATCGCCAGCGAACCGGACATCTCCCGCGTACCGATCATGATCGACTCCTCCAAGTGGGAAGTGATCGAGGCCGGCCTCAAGTGCATCCAGGGCAAGGGCATCGTCAACTCCATCAGCATGAAGGAAGGCGTCGAGCAGTTCATTCATCACGCCAAGCTGTGCAAGCGCTACGGCGCCGCCGTGGTGGTCATGGCCTTCGACGAGCTCGGCCAGGCCGATACCGAGGCGCGCAAGAAGGAAATCTGCAAGCGCTCCTACGACATTCTGGTCAACGACGTCGGTTTTCCACCGGAAGACATCATCTTCGACCCGAACATCTTCGCGGTCGCCACCGGCATCGAGGAGCACAACAACTACGCGGTCGACTTCATCAACGCCTGCGCCTATATCCGTGACGAGCTGCCCTATGCCCTGAGCAGCGGCGGCGTGTCCAACGTGTCGTTCTCGTTCCGTGGCAACAACCCGGTGCGCGAGGCGATCCACTCGGTGTTCCTGCTGTACGCGATCCGCGCCGGCCTGACCATGGGTATCGTCAACGCCGGGCAGTTGGAAATCTACGACCAGATCCCGCAGGAACTGCGCGATGCGGTCGAGGATGTGGTCCTCAACCGTACCCCGGAAGGCACCGACGCCCTGCTCGCCATCGCCGACAAGTACAAGGGCGATGGGGCCACCAAGGAAGCCGAAACCGAGGAATGGCGTAGCTGGGATGTCAACAAGCGCCTGGAACACGCGCTGGTCAAGGGCATCACCACCCATATCGTCGAGGACACCGAAGAGTCGCGCCAGTCGTTCGCTCGCCCGATCGAAGTGATCGAAGGCCCGCTGATGTCCGGCATGAACATCGTCGGCGACCTGTTCGGCGCCGGCAAGATGTTCCTGCCCCAGGTGGTCAAGTCCGCCCGGGTAATGAAACAGGCGGTGGCCCACCTGATCCCGTTCATCGAACTGGAGAAAGGTGACAAACCTGAGGCGAAGGGCAAGATCCTGATGGCCACGGTCAAGGGTGACGTCCACGACATCGGCAAGAATATCGTCGGTGTGGTGCTGGGCTGTAACGGCTACGACATCGTCGACCTCGGCGTGATGGTGCCGGCGGAGAAGATCCTGCAGGTGGCCCGTGAAGAGAAATGCGACATCATCGGCCTGTCCGGGCTGATCACCCCGTCACTGGACGAGATGGTCCACGTCGCCCGGGAAATGCAGCGCCAGGACTTCCACCTGCCGCTGATGATCGGCGGCGCGACCACCTCCAAGGCGCACACCGCAGTGAAGATCGAGCCGCGCTACAGCAATGATGCCGTGGTCTACGTCACCGACGCCTCGCGCGCGGTCGGGGTGGCAACGCAACTGCTGTCCAAGGAACTCAAGGCCGGTTTCGTCCAGCGTACCCGCGATGAATACGTCGAGGTCCGTGAGCGTACCGCCAACCGCAGCGCCCGCACCGAGCGCCTGAGCTACGCCGCGTCGATCGCGAAGAAGCCGCAGTTCGACTGGAGCACCTACCAGCCGGTCAAGCCGACCTTCACGGGCAGCCGGGTGCTGGAGAATATCGACCTGCGGACCCTGGCCGAGTACATCGACTGGACGCCGTTCTTCATTTCCTGGGACCTGGCCGGCAAGTTCCCGCGCATTCTTGAAGACGAAGTGGTCGGCGAAGCCGCGACCGCGCTCTACAAGGACGCTCGGGAGATGCTCGACAAGCTGATCGACGAGAAACTCATCAGTGCCCGCGCAGTGTTCGGCTTCTGGCCCGCCAACCAGGTGCAGGACGACGACATCCAGCTGTATGGCGACGACGGCCAGCCATTGGCCAGACTGCACCACCTGCGCCAGCAGATCATCAAGACCGACGGCAAGCCGAACTTCTCCCTGGCCGACTTCGTCGCCCCTCAGGGCAGCGGCCTTACCGATTACGTCGGTGGGTTCATCACCACCGCCGGCATCGGCGCCGAGGAAGTCGCCAAGGCCTATCAGGACAAGGGCGACGACTACAATTCGATCATGGTCAAGGCCCTCGCCGACCGACTGGCCGAAGCCTGTGCCGAATGGCTGCACCAGCAGGTGCGCAAGGAGCACTGGGGTTACGCCCGGGATGAACAACTGGACAACGAGGCGCTGATCAAGGAGCAGTACAGCGGCATCCGCCCTGCCCCCGGTTATCCGGCCTGCCCGGACCACACCGAGAAGTCGACGCTGTTCAGCCTGCTGGACCCCGAAGCCCGTGAAGGCCAGGCCGGTCGCAGCGGCGTGTTCCTCACCGAGCACTATGCGATGTTCCCGGCAGCGGCGGTCAGCGGCTGGTACTTCGCCCATCCGCAGGCGCAGTATTTCGCCGTGGGCAAGGTCGACAAGGATCAGGTGCAAAGCTACACCGCACGCAAGGGCCAGGACCTGAGTGTCAGCGAACGCTGGCTGGCGCCAAACCTCGGCTACGACAACTGAAATTGTCTATGCTCTCCACACACAGACCTGTGTGGAGGGCTTTATGGACGATCCGCTCGACAACAAACCTCCGACCTTCTGGCAGATGCTGCACAGCGTGATGGCAGCGGCGTTCGGCGTACAGAGCGGGAAAAACCGCGCGCGCGACTTCACCCACGGCAAGCCGAGTCACTTCGTGATCCTGGGCATCCTGTTCACCGCGATGTTCGGGCTGACGCTGTACGGCATCGTCAAACTGGTGCTGCTGTTCGCCGGCGTCTGAAGCGGAGTCAGGGCAGCAGGGTCTTCAGGGTGAACGGGTAACGGTAGCTGTCCGGCTTGCCCTTGGCGCTCAGGGTCTTGAAGTCGATGCGGTAGTCTTCAGCGGAACTGAACTTCAGGAGTTTTTCGGCCTGGGTCTTGTCGATCAGCTCCAGCGCCTGTATCTGTTGCAGGCGGCCACCATGGCGGGCAAAGTCGACCCCTTGGGCATCGTCATGCAGCAGCACCATCGCCCAAGCCCCCAAGGCGAAATGCCCGGTGACCAGCGCGCTCAGGCGTCCGTCGAGAAACGCCCGAAGAGCCTGTGGTGAACTGTTGACCGCACTGAACAGCACATCCCGTCCCGGCTGGCGACCCGCCTGCTCGAACGCCGCCATGGCGCCCAGGGCCATCTCGTCGTTGGCCGACCAGACCAGTGACGCTTTCGGGTAATGCCGAATCATCTGCTGGGCTTGCTCGAAGGCACGCTCGCGACTCCACTCGCCATAGACCAGTTGCCGCAACTGTACCTGGGGAAACTCTGCCAGGGCGCGGCGCAGGCCCTGTTCGCGCAATTGCGAAGCCGGAGTGAGCTTCATGCCGGAAAATGCCAGCAGCTCGATGGGCTGTCCGGGCGCCTGCAACAAACGCTGTCGGACCAGCTCCTTGAGCATCAGATAACCGCCCTGCTCGTCGTTCTGCACCAGACTGCCCAGCAACTGCGGAGCATCGACGAGGCGCTTGCCCTGCTCCAGCGTCAGCATGTTGTTGACAATGAACACCTTGACCCCGCGCCCCTCGGCCATGCGCAGGATCTGCGGCGCCACCGCCTCCTCGTTGACCACGAGCAGGTAGTCGGGACGTTGACTCGCCTGCAAGACCTCATGGGCCTGAGCCAGGGTGATTTGCGCGTCGCGCTCGCCGTAGCGCACCGTCAGCTCCATGCCCAGGTTGCGCGCGGCCACCTGCATGAGCTGGCTGTAACTACGCCAGAAGGGTTCCGTGGCGTGGCCAGGATTGAGGAACACCAGCGTGGTGGCCTGGGCCATGGCCCAGAACGGCAGGCTCAGGATCAACAAGCCCTCGCAGAGAGTCTTCAACATGTCACCGCGCCCCGAAAAATAGCGGCGTATCATACAAGCAAAGTACCCGCATCTCGCGCAGGATCAGCGAATTTATCCAACAACTCCGCTGGCAGCCCGCGCTTGCTGCCAGCGCAACGCCCGACCGGGCACACCCTTCCCGGCACGGACAGATCCGCGCCTGGGCGAGACGGTGTCGGCACGCCAGCCGCTGTCTTATTTATGACTGACCCAGAAGACAGCCGTGCCCACCACCAGGATGATCAGGAACAGGATGGCCCAGGCATCGACTGCACTGTCGCTTTTGCGCGTCTTGGTTGGGTTGCTCATCGAATCGCCTCTTGTAGATTTTGTCGGTGATTGCTAAAGACTCATCGACAGTTAAGACCACAATTGCCCCCACCACAACCAAGGTCTTTGCATCCACGTCGCACATATCGATTTTAGTTATGTTCATATTCAAAAACATCATTTTTGCATATAACCGCAAACTGCTATCTTGCGTCGGCTCCCCGGGGGAGTGCGCGGCCGTGCGCGCGGAATTGTTCAGGTCTGGCGAGAGAGCCTTGCCCTCGACAGACCTATAAAAGCCTGAAAACAGGATCAATATGTACGTATACGACGAGTACGATCAGCGAATCATCGAGGACCGCGTCAAGCAGTTCCGCGATCAGACCCGACGCTATCTGGCGGGCGAACTGAGCGAAGAAGAGTTCCGCCCACTGCGCCTGCAAAATGGCCTCTACATCCAGCGTTTCGCGCCGATGCTGCGGGTTGCCGTGCCCTACGGCCAACTGACGTCGCGCCAGACGCGGATGATGGCCAAGATCGCCCGCGACTATGACAAGGGTTATGCCCACATCAGCACCCGGCAGAACGTGCAGTTCAACTGGCCGGCGCTGGAAGACGTTCCGGACATCCTCGCGGAACTCGCCACCGTGCAGATGCATGCGATCCAGACCAGCGGCAACTGCCTGCGCAACGTCACCACCGACCAGTTTGCCGGTGTCGCCGCCGACGAGCTGATCGACCCGCGCCCCTGGTGCGAGATCGTCCGCCAGTGGACCACCTTCCACCCCGAATTCGCCTATCTGCCGCGCAAGTTCAAGATCGCCATCAACGGTTCGAGCTCCGACCGTGCGGCCATCGAAGTCCACGACATCGGCCTGGAAGCGGTACGCAACGCTGCCGGCGAGCTGGGCTTCCGCGTCCTGGTCGGTGGCGGCCTGGGCCGTACCCCGGTGGTCGGTGCCTTCATCAACGAGTTCCTGCCATGGCAGGACCTGTTGAGCTACCTCGACGCCATCCTGCGTGTCTACAACCGCTATGGCCGTCGTGACAACAAGTACAAGGCGCGGATCAAGATTCTGGTCAAGGCCCTGACCCCGGAAGTCTTCGCCGAGAAGGTCGAGGCCGAAATGGTCCATCTGCGTGGCGGCCAGACCACCCTGACCGAAGCCGAAGTGCAGCGCATCGCCAAGCACTTCGTCGGTCCCGACTACAAGACTCTCGACGACCAGAGCGCCGAACTGGCCGCACTGGACCAGCAGCATCCGGGCTTTGCCCGCTGGCGCGTGCGCAACACCCTCGCGCACAAGAAACCGGGTTATGTGGCCGTGACCCTGTCGCTCAAACCGACCGGCATTGCGCCGGGCGATGTCACCGACAAGCAGTTCGACGCGATCTCCGACCTGGCCGACCGCTACAGCTTCGGCCAACTGCGCACCTCCCACGAGCAGAACATCATTCTCGCCGACGTCGAGCAGAGCCGTCTGTTCGAACTGTGGGGCGAGTTGCGTGAAAACGGTTTCGCCACGCCGAACATCGGCCTGCTCACCGACATCATCTGCTGCCCGGGTGGCGACTTCTGCTCCCTGGCCAACGCCAAGTCGATCCCGATCGCCGAAGCCATCCAGCGCCGTTTCGACGACCTGGACTACCTCTTCGACATCGGCGAGCTGGACCTGAACATCTCCGGCTGCATGAACGCCTGTGGTCACCACCACGTCGGCCACATCGGCATTCTCGGGGTGGACAAGAAAGGCGAAGAGTTCTATCAGGTCTCCCTCGGTGGCAGCGCCAGCCGTGATGCGAGCCTGGGCAAGATCCTCGGCCCGTCCTTCGCCCAGGACGACATGCCCGACGTGATCTCCAAGCTGATCAATGTGTACGTCGAACAACGTACCGAAGACGAACGCTTCATCGATACCTACCAACGTATCGGCATCGACCTCTTCAAGGAACGCGTCTATGCAGCGAATCATTAAGAACAACGAGGTCGTCGACGAGACCTGGCACCTGCTGCCCAAGGACGCGACCCTCGACGGCATCACCAACTGTGACGATCTGATCGTCCCACTGGCGCTCTGGCGCGACCACGGCCATGCCCTCAAGGCCCGCGATGGCGGCCTGGGTGTGTGGCTGGACGCAGACGAGGAAGCCGAGGAAATCGGCAATGACGTGCACCACTTCCAGGTCATTGCGCTGAACTTCCCGGCCTTCACCGACGGCCGCAACTACTCCAACGCCCGCCTGCTGCGCGACCGCTACGGCTACAAGGGTGAACTGCGGGCGATCGGCGACGTGCTGCGCGACCAACTGTTCTACCTGCATCGCTGCGGTTTCGATGCCTATGCCCTGCGGGCGGACAAGGACCCCTACGAAGCCCTGGAAAGCCTCAAGGACTTCTCGGTGACCTACCAGGCCGCCACCGACGAACCGCTGCCGCTGTTCCGTCGCCGCTGAGATGCCACGGCCCGGGCAGATCGCCCGGGCCGTGCGTTACTCCAAGTCCGCCTCTGGCGTTTTGACCAGTATCTCCTCGGTCAGTCTCTCCAGTTCCACACGTCGCGCCTCGCGCCAGGCCTTGAGCTGCTCGCCCATCTGCGTTTCCAGCTCGACGTTGATGAACTCATGCCAGGCCGGGTCGTGGTGTTCGGTACGCTGGGCATCGAGCACCTCCACCGCCTCCTGGTGCTGCGTGCTGATCGCCTCGAAGCGTTCGGGATAACGTTCCTGCAGATAGTCGCCCCAGAACTCCCGCGCGGCCAGGGACCGCACATAGGCCGGGGTTTTCTCCCGGGCCAGTACCTTGGCATAGACGGCATCCAGGTCCTGCGGCGTTACCTGGGCCATCTCGGTGAAGGTCATGTACGCCGGCTGGCCTGGCAACCCCAGTCGTTCGGCCAGGCCGATACGGTAGGCCAGCCGGACCTCCAGTGGGTCGACATGCGCCCCCGGCACCTTCAGCCGCGCCTCGACATCGGCCTGTGCCAGCGTCTCCACCTCATCCAGACGCCAGAGCCCCCTGCTCAGCTTCAACAGGTTCAACTCGACTGTCTCCGGGCGCCCTTCAGCCATGCCCCTGGCCTGGCTGACCAGGGTCTTGACCTCCATGTCGCTGAAGACCAATTCCACGCCATCGGAGCAGGTCTGCGGATGCCCACCCGCAACGAACAGTTCCTCCCGCAGGCCGCTATGGCGGCTGGCCGCATCCAGCACCTGCCACACACGCTGGCTCAGCGCCTGGCGGGCCTCGCGGTACTCGGCCGTGGCCGCCAGATCCGCCAGCACCCGGAAAAAATCGCCCGCGCCCTGCTGGCGGAACAGCAGCCGCCATTGCTGCTCCTTCTCTGTCCCCAGCCCGGCCGGCACGCCCTCGACCCAACGATCGTATTCCTGCAGCGAAGGGGTACGATGCATCAGCCGAACCCGTCGACGGGTCGGCGTATCGATACCGAAGTTGATCCCGGTTTCCTGCTCGTAGCGTTGCAGACGCGACATGTCCGCGGGCGACAGCGTCGGGTTGTCATGGAGGTGGATGGCCCGGTTGATCGCCACGGGGTTTTGATAGACGGACTCGGGAATCGTCGCGATCCGGTTATCGCGCAGATCCACCCGCTGCAAGCGGGATAACCGCGCCAGGTCATCCGGCCAGTGCTCGATCCGGGTATGGCGCAACAGCAGGTGTTCCAGGTCGGGCATGGCGCCGACGTAGGGTGGCAGCCCCAACGGGTTGTCCGAAAGGTTGAGAAACTTCAGCCGGGTCAGCCGGGCCAGCAGGCTGCTGGTCTGGGCATTCATCACGATCTGGTTGCCCTGCAGATGCAGGTGAACCAGTTCGGGCATCTGCGTCAGTGCCGAGGGCAGCGCGTCGAGTTGGTTGAACCCCAGCGACAGCCAGCGCAGTTGCCGGAAGTGACCCAGAAACGACAACTCGGTGAGGCTGACGCCCATGTCGTTCATGAACAGAAACCCCACGTGGCTGAAATCGGCGGTGATCGGCGGCAGGTCGCCGACGCGCATCCCCAGCAGGTTCATTTCATAAAAGAGCCGCCCTTCGAACAGGCTGCTCGGTGTCTGCCGGCGCCAGCAGGCCAGAATCGCCTCGGCCACCCGCCGCTTGTTGTCCATGACCACGGGAGCAACCTGCAAGGTGCCGCGCACCCGGCGCCACGTAGGGCGCTGTACCCAATTGTCCAGGGTGCTGGACAAGGATTCATATTCCGCACGCCGCCGTTCCAGTTCCACCAGGCAGGCGGGGGCGGAAAGATCGAGCGAGGTGATGAAGCGGCTCACCTCATCACCGGAAAGCCCCGGATACAATGCCTGCACGCGATGAACCAGTTGCTCGGTATGGTCGATGATTTCGCTGCGGTTGCTCAGCGGGTAGCCGATACGGCCCGAGGCCAGGCGCATCGGCGGGTGGAAACGCCGATTGAACGGCACCATGCCCAGGGCCCGCTGGGCGGCCTCGGGGTCGCGACCGATCTGCTCGACCAATTGTTCCTTGAGCCAGTTGCCATCGATCTTCACCCCACTGCCCAAGGTCTCACGAACCGGTTGCGGCAAGGCGAAAACCAGGGCGTCGAAAAGATTCTGCGCGGCCCCCAGAATCGTCCCCGAACTGTCGATGGCCGTGTACCGATGGCCGACCTTGAGCAACAGGCGCAGCGTGGACGCGTGTTCAGGGCCGACCGCCGCGACGAGATCGCTGATGATCCGCTGCTTGCGCAGTTCGATACGCAGGTCTTTCGACCACCCCCGCAGCCGCCCGAGCGTCTGCAACGCCAACTGATCGGCTTGAGGGTCCGCCGGGCTGGTCATGTACCAGCTTTCACAGGCACGGTTGAGCTTGACCTGCTTGATGAACCAGGCGGCCTCTTCGGAGAACCGCAGTGGAATTCGCTCATTCAGCAGTTCCAGTTCAGCGCTGCGGCCGTTGGCGATTATCTCCTCGGCGGCACTGACGGGCAGGCTGGGAAAGCTCTCCAGCATACGCCGGACCCGTGCATCGTCGGACCTTTCGCTGGCCGCGTACAGGGTGTCGAACAACCATTGCCGGCGCTGTGCAGCCGATTGTTGCAGCCGTTGCTCCAGCACCCGCAGCCGCTCGGCGTCATCCGTGAGGTCCGCACCCAATATCGCCCGGCGCTCGGACGCGCTGAGCATGCCGATAGGCAGCTCAAGCGAATCGCCCGAGCTGAGCTGTGCTTCGCTCAGACGCAACGACGAGAACTGCGGTGCGGTTCGCTGGCCATATTCCTCCAGCAGCTCGCCCTGGGCGCCGAACAGCTGGACAACGTGGTTTTCCGGCCAGTCCGGCAATGACGTCAGCAGGCGCAGACGCAGGTCGCCCTGCTCCGGTGTTCGCACCCGAAGTGTCGGCGCTTCATTGATGAACAGCTCGATGCTCTGCTCGATTCTGAATCGCTTGAGCGTATCGAGCAGCAAGGCCGGCGCTCGCTGGTTGTCCACCAGGGTCTGGCGCAGGGCATCTTCTGCAGCACCATGAAGCTGCCAGACCTGGCGCAGCCGATTTTCCCCCAATCCCACCACCGGTCGCCCGAGCCGGCGCAGCAGTTGTTTGCCGGACCACTCTGCCGGCCGCTCATGCAGCCCCTGCCAGGTACCGATGCCGTTGTGTCGCAACGCTGGCGCGTGGAAGCCCGCGCCGCCTGGATGTTCGATCTGCCATCGCAGGCGGGCACTGTCATGGGCGACCTCATAGAGCCTGTTTTCCAGGGGCAGATAGTGCCGGCCCTCGAAGGTGTAGAGGCCCTGCTCATTGAGCACCCGCTCCGGCGGCAAGGTGATATCGCGCTCGTAGGGCGCCAGGTCGGCCTTCCAGAGTCGCCGTTGCCCATCGACCTCGACGGGAAGCAGGGCATCGACCGAAGCCGGTGCCTTGATCGATTTGAGCAACGCCCGGCCAGCGCTGAGCGCCACGCTGCCAGCAACCAGCATGGCAACGTTTTCCGTCACATCCATCAGGTAAACGATGGCGTCGTGTCGCTCCCCCACATTCCAGGCATGCAAGCCGGTGTAGGCCTCCTTGAGCAGTTGCACCACCGACACTGCCATGATGACCTCGCCCACCACCGGCACGAACGACAAGGCCAATACCAGCAGGTTCAGGCCGGCCTCGCGGTAGCTGTCGAGCCGCGCCTGGCGCAACCGTGCATCGACATAGGCGGTGGGCACCACCAGTTGTCGGGCGTGACGCTTGATCTGTTGGTAACGCTGCTGGTGAAAGTCCTCGAACAGGTCACCACCGACCGGTATTTCACGCAGTTCGAGGTACTGGGCCAGCGGCGGCAGCGGCGGCCATCCTCGTTGCTCAGGCAACAGTTGGCCCGCCAGATCGTGCAAAAAGCGCACGCGGTGCTCTTCAGGGATAAAGCGACTGAAGAATTCCCGGTAGGAGGGCTTGCGCAATTTCAGGGTCAGGGCATGCTCAAAAAACAGAAACCGGCTGTAGTACTTCAAGGAGCCGTCCGGATCACCGGGAATATAGGCAATACAGGGCTGTTCCGAACGGTCGGTGAGGCCGGCCCCGATCACGACCCAGCCACTGGACTCGATGTCGAGTATCCGCATCCGACTGCAATGGACCGGTTTACCTTGAAGCATGAGGTCTGGGTGGCCATTGACCAGTCCCAGCAACAGGTCGCGGATCTCCGCCGAAATATCTCCCGTCAGATGGGCAAGATCGGCGTGCACCGTCAGCATGCGCTTGTAATAGTCGACAAAACACGCTTTTACCGAGCGGGTCGTCGCGGCATGCGGTGGGCTGGGCGGATTGAAAACACTGTCGATATGGTTTTGGTAAAGACGTCCCAGGTCGAGGGTCCGGCAGATTCGGGCAAAGGCTTCCGGCGCAAGCGACAGCCTCGGGTCCAAGGCTTGCCGTGGAGACCTGAGGATACTTTTGCCACTGAGCGCCCCCGGTACGGCTTCGCTTGCCTCGAAGTTCTGCAACGCCGCCTCGAGCAAGGTCTGCGAATGCACGAAGGTATAGACCTTGTCGCCGAAGAGGCTGGACAGGTAAGTCGCATCGATCCTGACGAACTGGCTGGCAGGCAGGTCCACGCCACCATTGTGATAATTTTCGAGGGCCTGGACCAGGAGCGGCTGGCAAAACTTTTCGACACTCTGCAGCGCTGCCAATACGCTCTGCACCTCATCCCTGGCGGTTTCCAGTGCCAGCAGGTGCTCGCGAAACGCCTGGCGCAGCGTGGGGCTGGCCTTGTACAGCCAAGCGGGAATTTTTTCCTTGAGCGTGTCGAAGTGCACGCCCAACTCTGCCTGCGTGGCGCGTTCGACCGTGAAACCTATCTCTACCATGACCTACGACCTGGATATCCTTTGAAGGCTCCAGCGTATTGAGTGCCTGGTGGTCGTAGGGCGTACTTATCGCTGGCGCCCTGGCGGCTGACAACGGATGCTGTCAGTCGCCAGGGCACCGAAGGGCATTACCAGAAACGCTGACGGGTCAGGCGATGCCAGCCGTCGAGCAACACACGCTCAAAGGAGGCACTGGCGGCCAGGCCGACACGCTCCTGCAGGCTCTTGCGCTCGGCATAGTGGAGGTGGAACAGCTCGGCGTTCCTGGCACGCTCGGCCAGGTACTCGTCGCTGGTGCGCAGTTCGTCGACCAATTGCTTGTCGAGCGCGGCGATGCCCAGCCAGACCTCGCCGGTGGCGATGTCGTCGATCGCCAGTTGCGGGCGATAACGGGCCACGAAGTTCTTGAACAGTTGATGGGTAATGTCCAGGTCCTGCTGGAACTTCTCCCGGCCCTTGTCGGTGTTCTCGCCGAACACGGTCAGGGTGCGCTTGTATTCGCCAGCGGTGAGCACCTCGAAGTCGATGTCGTGCTTCTTCAGCAGCTTGTTGACGTTGGGCAACTGGGCGACCACGCCAATGGAACCGAGTATGGCAAACGGCGCACTGATGATCTTGTCGCCGATGCACGCCATCATGTAGCCGCCACTGGCGGCGATCTTGTCGATGCAGATGGTCAGCGGTACCCCGGCCTGGCGGATCCGCGCCAGTTGCGAGGACGCCAGGCCATAGCTGTGGACCATGCCGCCGCCGCTTTCCAGGCGCAGCACCACTTCATCCTTGGGCGTGGCCAGGCTCAGCAGCGCGGTGATTTCATGGCGCAGGCTCTCGGTGGCGCTGGCCTTGACGTCGCCGTCGAAGTCCAGCACGAACACGCGGGATTTGGCCTGGGGTTGTTTGTGCTTCTTCTGTTTCTTGTCGTCCTTGCCCTGTTCCTTGCGCAACGCCTTGAGCTGGTCCTTGTCGAGCAGGGTCTGCTCCAGGCGCTCACGCAGGCCCTTGTAGAATTCGTTCAGCTTGCTGACCTGCAACTGGCCGGCAGACCGGCGTCGACCTTTGCTGCGTAATGACGCCGCAACCACCAGCACCACGATGATCGCGATGACCAGGGTGACGGTCTTGGCCAGAAAACTGGCGTATTCGGAGAGAAACTCCACGATAGCTCCTTAAAAATACAGACAGCCCCGGTTCCGGCGGCTTGACGCTCCAAGCATACCGTCGGGACCGCCCTGCGGCCAGCCGCCGTCACGGTGCGATACAAGTCTCTAACAAACATTTCAAACGAGCGTATGTTTTTTCATTGACAGGCTTCCGGCATCCTCATAACCTCGCCAGAACTTCAACGTACCGGGATGACGCGGACGTGGGCAGCATCTATCTGATTCGACATGGGCAGGCCTCCTTCGGCGCGGACGACTATGACGTCCTCTCGCCGGTTGGCATGCGCCAGGCGCAGATCCTCGGCCAGCATCTGGCCGAACTGGGGCTGAACTTCGATCGCTGCCTGGCCGGCGACCTGCGCCGTCAGCAGGACACCGCCACGCTCGCCCTGAAACAGTTCGCCAACGTCGGCCTACCGGTTCCGACGCTGGAGACCGATGCGGCCTTCAATGAGTTCGATGCTGAAGCCGTGATCCGCGCGCTGTTGCCCGCCATGCTGCCCGACGAGCCCGAAGCCCTGCACATTCTGCGCAACGCGGCGCAGAACCGTGGCGAATTCCAACGCATCTTTGCCCGGATCATCGAACGCTGGCTCGATGGCAGCCACGACCCTGAGGGGCTGGAAAGCTGGCTGGGCTTCGTCGAACGGGTCAACAGCGGCCTGCAACGCATCCTGGAACAGGCCGACAATACCCAGCGTATTGCCGTTTTCACCTCTGGCGGCACCATCACCGCCCTGCTCCACCTGATCACCCGGATACCCGCCAGGCAGGCTTTCGAGCTGAACTGGCAAATCGTCAACACCTCGCTCAACCAGCTCAAGTTCCGTGGCCGCGAGGTGACCCTGGCTTCCTTCAACAGTCAGACCCACTTGCAACTGCTGAAGGCGCCGGAACTCATCACCTTCCGTTGAGAACCGGCCAACCGTGACCCTTGGGGTCGCTGTAATCACCCATAAAAGGATCGAATCATGACCTCTGTAGCTGACGCCGTTGCAAAAATGCAATCCAAGTTCAACCCGGCTGCCGCCGCCGGCCTGGACCTGGTTTTCGGTTTTGACATCACCGACGAAAACAAATCCTACGCACTGATCGTCAAGGACGGCACCTGCGCACTGGAAGAAGGCAAGAACGACGACGCCAACGTGACCCTGATCATGGACAGCGAAACCCTGAAAGGCCTGACCACCGGCGAAACCGACGGCATGCAGGCGTTCATGGGCGGCAAGCTGCGCGTCGAAGGCGACATGATGCTCTCGATGAAGCTGAGCGAGCTGTTCCCGGTCTGATACCGCCCGCACGACGCTTCAAGACAAAAGCCAGGGATTTCCCTGGCTTTTGCGTTTTACCCAAGCTCGCCGATCAGTTGCTGGCGACCTTGTCGTCCTTCTTCACGGTCTCTTCCAGCGAGAAACGGCCCAGCGGGTTCTGCTGGAAGTTCTCGATGTTCTTGCGCGAGATATTGATGTACGGGCTGTAGTAGAGGTCAATCCAGTTGACGTCGGCCTTGGCCATTTTCTGCAGATCGATGTACATCTGCTGACGCTTGGCCGGATCGCTCTCGATACGTGCCGCCGCCACCAGCGCCTTGACCTTCTCGTTGCGGTAGCCGGTCATGTAGTTGTTGTTGGTATCGTGGCCGAGCACGAAGGTGGTCTTCTGGTCGGCATCGAGGATGTCGTTGGTCCAGTACATCACCGACAGGTCATAGGCGCCGTCGATCAGCATCTGCCAGCTCTGGGTCGGGTCAACCTTCTGCAGGTTGGCGGTGACGCCGACCTTGGCCAGTTGCTGCTGGACCATCACGGCGATCTGTTCGTCGGCCTCGTTGCCGGCGTTGACCACATAGTTGAGCTTGAGGTTGGTGGCACCCGCCTCGGCCAGCAGCTTCCTGGCCTTTTCCGGATCGTACGGGCGCTGCAGGTTATCCGCGTAGTGGTACTGACCGCCCTTGGGGATGTAGGAATAGGCTACGGTGCCCTTGCCGAAGGTCACGGTATCGACCAGCGACTTCTTGTCGATGGCGTAGTCCAGGGCTTCACGGACCGGCTGCTTGGCCAGTTCGCCGTGGGTGTGGTTGATCAGCAGGTGGTCTTCGCGGGTCGACGGGTCGAGGTGCACCACCACGTTCTTGTCTTTCTGCAGGGCATCGACCTGCGAGAACGGCACGAAAATCGCCGAATCCAGCTCACCGGCCTTGACCTTGAGCATGCGCGTGTTGTCATCCGGGATGGAGATCCACTCCACGCCATCCAGACTGACGGTACTGGCCTGCCAGAAGTCCGGGTTCTTCTCCAGCACCACGCGGTCGCCACGGATCCATTCCTTCACGGTGAAGGCACCGGACACCACCGGCTTCTCGGCATAGGCGTCCTCGCCCATCTTCTCGATGGCCTTCTGCGACAGCACCGAGGCGGTTGGCGAAGCCAGTTGCGAGACGAAGGGGGTCGACGGCGTCTTGAGGGTCACCACCAGAGTCTGTGGGTCCTTGGCCTCGGCCTTGTCGATCAGCTTGAAGGAGTCGCTCCACAGCGAAGCCTTGTTGTCGCGGATACGCAGCAGACTGAAGGCTGCGTCGTCGGCAGTGATGGGTGAACCATCGGAGAACTTCGCCGCGCGCAACTTGAAGGTGTAGGCCAGGCCATCCGGCGAAACCGACCAGGATTGCGCCAGGCCAGGCTGCAGCTCGGTGCCGGTCTTGTCGACGCGGACCAGGGTGTCATAGACGTTGGCGAATACCCAGGTATCGCGGTTTTGCGCGCTCTTGATCGGGTCGAAGGTGGTGCTGTCTTCCCGGCAACCGATGGTCAGCACGCCCGCGGCTTGCGCCACGCCCGCCGCCAGCGAGCAGACGGCCAGGGTGGCTGCGCTCAACAATTTGAAGTGTCTGGATCTCATGCGTATAACTCCCTGTCAATCGATGTTGGGGTTGGGATGTGCGACAGCGGTTGCTCAAGCACACAGCTGTAGCGCTGGTGTTCGAGCTGATGGGTCGGCGGCGGCGCCTCGGCACACGTCGGCCGGGCCAGGCGACAGCGTGGGTGAAAGGCGCAGCCACTGGGGGCATGCAAGGGGCTCGGCGGCTCGCCGGGCAAGGGTTCGACGGGCAGACGGCGTTCGGGGTCGATATCGGGAATAGAGTCGATCAACGCCGCCGTATAAGGATGGCGTGGCGCACCAAAGACCGCCTCGACACTGCCCTCTTCGACGATCTGTCCCAGGTACATCACCGCCACCCGGTCGCACAGGCGCCGGACGATCGCCAGATCGTGGGCAATGAACAGGATCGACAGGTTCAGGCGCTGGCGCAGCTCCAGCAGCAGGTTGACGATCTGCCCCTGGATCGACACGTCGAGCGCCGCCACGCACTCGTCGGCGACGATCAGCCGTGGTTCCACCGCCAGGGCGCGGGCGATGCCGACCCGTTGGCACTGCCCGCCACTGAGGCTGCTCGGCTTGCGCCCGGCCAGCTCGGGACGCAGCCCCACCAGGGTCAACAACTCCTCGACCCGCGCAGCGATCCGCTCGGGAGCGACCTTGCGCTGCACCTGCAACACTTCGGCGAGGGTCTGGCCAATAGTCAGGCGCGGATTGAGCGCGGCGTAAGGATCCTGGAAGATCATCGCGGTTTCGTGGCGCAGCCGGTCCAGCTCGATGGCGCCGCCCTGAGCGATGTCCACGCCGTCGAACAGCACCTGGCCTGCCGCGATATCGCTCAGGCGCAGGATCGCCCGGCCCAGGCTGCTTTTGCCACTGCCGGACTCACCAACCAATCCCAGCGCCTCGCCCGCTGCCAGGCTCAGGGATACGCCATTGACCGCCCGCACCCACTGCCGACGGATGCCCAAGAGGCCGCTGCCCTGGGCAGCGAAGCGCACGTGCAGATCCTTGACTTCGAGCAGGCTCATGAAGGGACTCCCAACGGGTAATGACAGGCGACCCGCTGCCCCGGTCCGATGGTCAGCAAATCCGGCAGCGCCTCGCGACACTGCGCCCCGATCTGCTGACAGCGCGGGTTGAAGCGGCAGCCCGATGGCAACGCACCCAACAGGGGCGGCTGCCCACCAATGGTGCGCAACGGCTCCTGACTGGCGCCACCGGCGGGCTGGCAGTCCACCAGCCCTGCAGTATAGGGATGTCGGGGCCGAGCCAGCAGTTCGCGTTTGTCGCCGTGTTCACAGAGGCGACCGGCATACATCACGGCGATCGAGTCGCAGGTCTGCGCCACCACGCCCAGATCGTGGGTGATCATGATCAGTGACAAGCCACGCTGGTCGCGCAGGTCGAGCAACAGCCGCAGGATCTGCGCCTGCACCGTCACATCGAGGGCGGTGGTCGGCTCATCGGCGATCAGTACCTTGGGCTCGCAGCCCAGGGCCACGGCGATCATCGCCCGCTGACGCATGCCACCGGAAAATTCGTGGGGATAGTTGTCGACCCGGCGCTGCGGATCGGGAATGCCCACCTGGCGCAGCACGTCGATGGCCTGGGCGCGCGCCTCGCGACGCGAACACTGCTGGTGCAGGCGGATGCCTTCAGCGATCTGTTCACCGATACGCATCAACGGATCGAGGTGACTGCTGGGGTTCTGGAACACCATGCCGATCTGCCGACCACGCATGCTGCGCATGCCCTGTTCGTCCAGCGCCAGCAGGTTCTGCCCGGCCAGGCGCACGGCCGTCCCGGTGACCCGCAGGCTGCCAGACGGCAGCAGACGCATCAGCGCCCGACAGGCCAGGGTCTTGCCCGAACCGCTTTCACCGACCAGACCGAGAATTTCGCCTTCGGCCAGATCGAACGACAGGCGATCCACCAACGTCAGTGGCGCGGCACCGTTGTGGGCCACCACACTGAGGTCCTGGACCTGCAATACCGGCGAACTCATGTGCGTGCTCCCATGGCTTCGGCGACACCGTCTGCCAGCAGGCTGAAGCCCATGGCCAGGGTGACGATGGCAATCCCCGGAAACGTGCAGATCCACCAGGCGCTGGTCATCAGGCTCTGCCCCTCGGCAACCATGGTGCCCCACTCCGCCGTCGGCGGTTGCACGCCCAGGCCCAGATAGCTCACCGCCGCGCCGTTGAGCAGCACCAACACCGCGTCGGACATGGCGAACACCACCGAACC
The DNA here is from genome assembly GCF_900105475.1 of Pseudomonas asplenii. Lineage (NCBI taxonomy): Bacteria > Pseudomonadati > Pseudomonadota > Gammaproteobacteria > Pseudomonadales > Pseudomonadaceae > Pseudomonas > Pseudomonas asplenii. The sequence goes on from NZ_LT629777.1 coordinate 4,992,248, forward strand.
GAACAGCGCATTGGGCAGCAGGTGCCGGAACAGGATGCGCCCGTGACCGAAGCCCAGGCTCTTGGCCGCCAGGGCAAAGTCGCTGTGCTTGAGGATCAGGATCTGCGAGCGGATCAACCGTGCATAGGAGACCCAGCCGACCAGGGCCATGGCGACATAGAAGCTGGTCAGGCCGGGGCCGAGGATCGCCATGATCGCCAGCATCAACACCAGGAATGGAAAGGCCAGGACGATATCGATCAGACGCATGCAAAGGGTATCGAAGCGACCGCCGATGTAACCGCACAAGGCGCCGATCACGGTGCCGATCAGGAACGGGAAGATCACCCCCAGCACGGCCAGTTGCAGGTCGACCCGAGCTGCCCAGATCACCCGTGACAGCACGTCCCGGCCAAAATGATCGGTACCGAACCAATGTGTCGCGCTGGGCGCCAGCAGGCGCACCTCGGTGTTCTGCAGGATCGGATCGTACGGCGCGATCCACGGCGCGAATAGTGCCAGCACCAGCCAGCCGCCGAGGATCGCCAGGCCCAGGTACATCGCCAGTCGGCCATTGCCAAGACGCAGGCGAAGCAACGGCCGATGCGGCGTCATCGCCGCTGCACGGCTCATCGAACCTGCACCCGCGGATCGATAGCCACCGTCGCCACGTCAGCGAGGAAATTCACCACCACCGTCGCTAGCGCCAGGACCATCGCCACGCCCTGCACCACCATGTAGTCACGCCCGAAGATCCCGCGCACCAGCAACTGGCCAATGCCCGGAATGGCGAACAGACTTTCGATCACCACCGTGCTGCTGATCAGCCAACCGATGTTCACCGCCAACAGGTTGACCGTCGGCACCAGGGCATTGGGCAGCACATGCCGACGCAGGATCGCGGCTTCGGACAGGCCGCGCGCCCGGGCGGCGGTGACATGGTCGGCCTGCAGCTCGGCCAGCATGCTGGCGCGCAGGTTGCGGATCAGCACCGAAGACAATGCCAGGGCAATGGTCAGGCACGGCAAGGTCAGGTGGTGCAACTTGTCCAGCCAGGTACGACCGTAGCCGGTCACCGGAAACCAGCCCAACTGCACGCTGAACACCAGGATCAGCATGATGCCCAGCCAGAACGCCGGCACCCCCAGGCCACTGGTGGTGAACAGCCGGACCAGGTTATCGAGCCAGCCGCCCTTGTGCCGGGCGGCCAGGGTCGCCAGCGGAATCGCGATCAGCAGGGCCAGCACCACGCTGCCCAGGACCAGGGTCAGCGTCGGCTCGATACGGGTGGCGATCAGCTTCAGCGTATCGACCCGGTACTGGATCGACTGCCCCAGGTCGCCCTGCAGCAGGTTCTTGAGGAAATAGAAGTACTGCAGCACCAGCGGCTGGTCGAGGCCGAACTGCGCGCGGATATTCGCCAGCGCCTCGGGCGTGGTGCGCGAGCCCAGCAGGGCCCGCGCCGGATCGCCGGGAATCGAGCGGATCAGCACAAAGGTCACCAGGCTGATACCGAACAGCACCGGCAGCAATTGCAGCGGCCGGGTCAGGATGAAACGGTAGCGCTGCAGGTTCATGCAACGCCCCGGTGACGCTGCAGGAAGTCGAGCAGGACCGGGAAGTAGGCCTGGGGCTCCTCGTAGAACGGCATGTGGCTGCTGTTGGGGAACACATGCAGTTCGACATCGCGCAGCGCCCGCTTCATGCGATAGGCACAGGCCGGGGTCAATTCATCGTGCTGGCCGGTGGTGATCAGGACCGGCATCTCGAAGGCCGCCATCTCCTCGATGCGATTCCAGTCCTTGAGGTTGCCGACATACAGGAATTCGTTGGGCCCCTGCATGGTTTCGTAGGGCTCCATGTTCCAGTCGCCCAGGGAGCGCTGCACCGGCGCCGGCCACTCGTCGAGACGGCAGACGTGGCGATAGTTGAGCAAGGTGATCGCCGCCTGATACTGCGGGTGGTCTAAAGTCCCTTCGGCCTCGTGGCGCTGCATCATCGCCACCGTCTCGCTGCCCAGGGCACCGCGCAGGCGCTCCAGTTCGCCGGTCAGGTGCGGGATGTCGCCGACGGTGTTTTCCAGCACCAGGGTCTTGAGGTGTTGCGGATGGTGGATCGCGTACTCGATGGCCAGCCAGCCACCCCAGGAATGCCCGAGCATGTGCACGCGGCCCAGTTCCAATGCCTGGCGCACGTGCTCGACCTCGGCAACGTAACGGCTGATATCCCACAGTTTCGGATCGCTCGGCCGAGCGGACGCGCCAGTGCCCAGTTGGTCGAAAGCCACTACCCGCAGGCCCTTTTCCTTCAGCCAGGCATGGGCATCGCGCAGGTAGTCACAGGGCAGCCCCGGACCGCCATTGAGGCACAGCAACACCTCGTCACCGCTGCCGTAACTGTAAACGACTACACTGTGGCCATCGACTTCAAGGGTGTAACGCTGATCCGGTTCCAGCTCGTACCACATTGCCGCTCTCCCTGTTGCAGGCTGTAGTAGCCTTTCGGCTTCACCCTAGCGGGGAATTTCCGCGCCCATAAGCTAGCAATTCTTATAGGTTTGGTCTGGCTGTCCCTCGCCGCGGCGTGGCATTCTACTTGCTTGATTTCAGGATTGAAATTTATTCAGGAGAGCAAAGGATGCAGAGCACATTCGCGGAGGTCGATCCCCGCAGTTTATCCGGCAGCACAATGGATGAGCTGATGGATAATGCACTGGTCATGGCCGGCCACCTGGGCTTCGACGCCCTGGTGTACGACTACACGCCGGTACCGCTGGCCCACGACGGCAGCCTGATCACCCCGTCGCTGCTCAAGGTGCGCAACACGCCTTCGGACTGGCACTCATTGTGGTGCGAACACGGCTTCTACCAGATAGATCCGGTGCAACATCTGGCACTCAACAGTGCCTCGCCGTTTGTCTGGTCCTATCGCCCCCAGGCCGAGACCGCCTTGCAGAAGGTCATCGACCAACGCCACTCCCCCGTGACCAGCTACCTGCACGACCGGCAGATGACCTGCGGCGTCAGCGTGCCGATTCACCTGCCAAAAGGCGGATTTGCCTCGCTGACAGGATTACGTACAGGCAACAGTAACTCTGTCCTGAAGGACGCCAAGCAAGCCCTGACAGACTTCAGTGTTATTTCCCACGCACTACAGGAAGCTGCCTACCCGTTGTTCAGCCCTGAAATGCACCGCTACCCCCATATCCACCTGACCCGGCGCGAGCGTGAATGCCTGCAATGGGCCGCCGAAGGCCTGACTGCCAAGGACATCGCCGAGCAGTTGCACCGCTCGCTGGCGACCGTGACCCTGCACCTGGCGTCGGCCATGCACAAACTGGGGGCCAAGAACCGCGTGCAGGCGGTATTGCGCGCCGCACATTATCGCCTGCTGGACATCTGAACCGGCAAAACCTATCAATTTATCTAGTTATGCCGGTCGACCAGTTTCGCTATCGTCTCCTGTATCGCGCACACAGGGAGTCTGGTGAGATGGAATTCAAAGAAATAGATGAAGGTTTTGCGAGCTTCGGTCCTTACCAGACCTGGTATCGCGTGACCGGCGACCTGACCAACGGCCGCACACCCCTGGTGATTCTCCACGGAGGCCCGGGTTGTACCCATGATTATGTCGACGCCTTCAAGGACATCGCCGCCAGCGGCCACGCGGTGGTGCACTACGACCAGCTGGGCAACGGCAAATCCACCCATTTGCCCCACCAGGACCCGACGTTCTGGAGCGTCCAGCTGTTTCTCGACGAACTCGACAACCTGCTCGATCATCTGGGCATCCGCGAGCATTATGTGCTGCTCGGCCAGTCCTGGGGCGGCATGCTTGCCAGCGAACACGCGGTACGCCAGCCGGCCGGGCTCAAGGCAATGATTCTCGCCAACTCCCCCTCGTGCATGCGCACCTGGGTCAGCGAAGCCAACCGCCTGCGCGAACAGTTGCCGCCCGCCGTCCAGCAGGCGCTGCTCAGACATGAGCAGGCCGGGACCTACAACGATCCGCAATACATCGAGGCCTCACGGGTGTTCTATGACCGCCACGTGTGCCGCATCAGCCCGTGGCCGGAAGAAGTGGCCCGGACCTTTGCCCAGGTCGATGCGGACCCGACCGTCTATCACACCATGAGCGGCCCGACCGAATTCCACGTCATCGGATCACTCAAGGACTGGACCATCATCGACCGCCTGCACCTTGTCCAGGTGCCGACCCTGGTCATTTCCGGTCGTCACGACGAAGCGACCGAAGCAGTGGTCAAACCCTACGTCGAGAACATCGCCGGTGCACGCTGGGCGCTGTTCGAGGACTCCAGCCACATGCCCCATGTCGAAGAGCGCCAGGCGTGCATGGGTACGGTCCTGCAGTTCCTCGACGAAAGCCTCTGATCCGCGGTTTCCCTCCCTTCTCCTGCAGAACTGCCCGGTCTGATTCAGACCGGGCTTTTTCGGCTACGCTGCATTTCCTGCTCACGCATCAGGAACGCTGATCATCCTGCAACACCCAGACCTATAAGGTCGGGTCACGCTTGTGACCCTGCGGGACGAGTATTAGATTAGCCAATAATCTCTGGCCTCCAGAATAAGTAGAAGGGATAAGCATGGCGCTTACTGACCAGTCCACTCACATCCGTGCTGGCGAAGAACTCGACGCGGCCCTGATCGTTCCGTATCTCAAGGCCCACATCCCCGGCCTCAACGGCCAGCCCAGCATCAGCCAGTTTCCCGGCGGCGCCTCGAACCTGACCTACCTGATCCAGTACCCGGGCCAGGAGTTCGTTCTGCGTCGCCCGCCGTTCGGCCACAAGGCCAAGTCAGCCCACGACATGGGCCGTGAGTTCCGCATTCTCAACCAGCTCCGGGACGGCTTCCCCTACTGCCCGAAAGCCTACGTGCATTGCACCGACGAAAGCCTGATCGGCGCCGAGTTCTACGTCATGGAGCGGGTCAAGGGGATTATCCTGCGCTCCGAACTGCCGCCAGAGCTGGGTTTCGACGCTGCCCGCAGCGAAGCCCTGTGCAAGAGCTTCATCGACCGCCTGGTCGAGTTGCATCGCGTCGACTACAACGCCTGCGGCCTGGCCGACCTGGGCAAGCCGGACGGTTATGTCGAGCGCCAGATCCGTGGCTGGAGCGAACGCTATGAAAAGGCCCTGACTCCGGACGCGCCACGCTGGGAAGCGGTCAAGGCCTGGCTCAGGGACAAGATGCCAGCCGACCATCCGACGTCAAGCATCGTCCATAACGACTACCGCTTCGACAACGTCATCCTCGACCCCGAGAACCCGATGCAGATCATTGGCGTGCTCGACTGGGAACTGACCACCCTGGGCAATCCGCTGATGGACCTGGGTAATACCCTCGCCTACTGGATCGAAGCCGACGACCCGGCACCGGTGCAGTTGATGCGCCGCCAGCCCAGCCATGCCCCCGGGATGCTCACCCGCCGCCAGTTCGTCGACTATTACGCCGAACGGGCGGGTCTTGCGATCGACAACTTCGATTTCTACTACACCTACGGCCTGTTCCGCCTGGCCGGCATCGTGCAGCAAATCTACTACCGCTTCTACCACGGCCAGACCCAGGACAAACGCTTCGCACAGTTCATTCACATGAACAAGCTGCTGGAGCAGATGAGCCTGCAGGTCATTCAGAAATCCAGCCTCTGATCGCGACTACAACAAGGAAAAACCATGTCCAAGACTCAGTTGTTCGACCTCGACGGCAAGATCGCCTTTGTTTCCGGTGCCAGCCGTGGCATCGGTGAAGCCATCGCCCGGCTGCTGGCCCAACAGGGCGCCCACGTGATCGTTTCGAGCCGCAAGATCGAAGGTTGCCAGCAAGTAGCCGACGCGATCATCGCCGACGGCGGCAAGGCCACCGCCATCGCCTGCCATATCGGCGAAATGGAGCAGATCAGCCAGGTCTTCGCCGGCATTCGCGAGCAGTTCGGCCGCCTGGACATCCTGGTCAACAACGCCGCCACCAACCCTCAGTTCTGCAACGTACTGGACACTGACCTCGGCGCCTTCCAGAAAACCGTCGACGTGAATATTCGCGGCTACTTCTTCATGTCGGTGGAAGCCGGCAAGCTGATGCGCGAGCACGGTGGCGGCAGCATCATCAATGTGGCCTCGATCAACGGCGTGACCCCGGGCATTTTCCAGGGCATCTATTCGGTGACCAAGGCGGCGGTGATCAACATGACCAAGGTCTTCGCCAAGGAGTGTGCGCAGTTCGGCATCCGCTGCAACGCCTTGCTGCCGGGCCTGACCGATACCAAGTTCGCCTCGGCGCTGGTCAAGAACGATACGATCCTCAAGACCGCGCTGCAGCAGATCCCGCTCAAGCGCGTGGCCGACCCGAGCGAAATGGCCGGCACCGTGCTGTACCTGGCCAGCGACGCTTCCAGCTACACCACCGGCGTGGCGCTGAATGTCGACGGTGGTTTCCTCTCCTGATCCTACAGGCTGTCCGTCACCTTCTGCGCCACATCCGCAGGTACCCAGGCCTGCCAGACCTGCGGATTGTCCTTGAGAAACGCCCGCGCCACCTGATCCGGTGGCAGGCGTTCCTCGCTCATTTTGGCTAACGCCCGGTTCAACAGGTCGATCGGCAGGTCGACCTTGGCAAAGAACTCCACTACCTGCGGATACTGCTGCCTGAAAGGCGTCGACACGCCGATACTCAACCGGGACGCCAGCGAGCGGGTCGGCTTGGGGTTGGGATTGTCGGCATCAGTCAGGGTCTTCCAGGCTTCGGCGTCAAACGCCGGCTCCTGCAATTGCACCAGCTTGAACTTGCCCAACAACGGCGTCGGCGACCAGTAATAGAACAGGATCGGCTTGCCACGACGAATCGACGAGGTGATCTCGGCATCCAGCGCCGCGCCGGAGCCGCTGCGAAAATTCACGTAACTGTCGCTCAAGCCATAGGCCTTGAGCTTCTGCTGGTTGACGATCTCGGAGGTCCAGCCGATCGGGCTATTGAGAAACCGTCCCTTGCCGGGCGCCTCGGGATCGGCGAACACCGCCGGGTAGCGTTTGAGATCCTCGACGCTGCGCAGGTCCGGCGCAAGCGGCGGGATGCCCCGCTCGGCATCGCCCTTGATCACATACTCCGGCACCCACCAGCCTTCGGTCGCGCCCTTGACGGTATCCCCGACCGCCAGCACCTCGCCTGCCGCCTCGGCCTTGACCCAGACCGGGCTGCGCCCTGCCCATTCCTCGCCGATCACCTGGATGTCGTTTTTCGCCAGCGCTGTTTCCAGGGTCACGGTGGTGCCCGGCAGCTTATCCGTCGGCAGCCCGTAGCCCTTCTCGACAATATGACGCAACAGTTCGGTGATCAGGCTGCCACTTTCCCAATTCAGATCGGCAAAGTGAATCGGAGCCGCCGCGCGAACCGGAAAGGCTGCGAAGGCAACGCAAAATCCTGCCAGAGCGCCAGCGAACAGCGCACGAAATCCTTTCATGGTTCCACCTCGGTCATTGGGCGTCTTTCGACGTGCGTCGAAAGTCTCTGAAATAATCAGTCACCTGACTTTAGTAGAGGTTCCTTGAACGACGAGACTGGATTCACTCCGAGCCTTGCATCTGAAGCTGCTGCAGCTCTCGCCGGACCATACTGGCGTACTCGGCCGGCGCCATCGCATAAAGCTGCGCAGCGACCCACGGCAGCCAAGCCCCCTGCAAAGCGTGCTTGCGCTCGAACAGGCTTCGGGCCTCGCTGCGAGCCCGCTCCAGGTGCTGCTGGTGAAATTCGGCCCTGCCAGTGCTCACTGCTCGCTGGCCTTGAAGGTCAGTTCGCCCTTGCGCCACTTAGCCGCCTTCCTGGTCACATCCTTGAGGGTCTTGGTCAGGCCTTCCTGCAACGCTTCGTGGGCGGCGAACACCATCACCACGGTATGCCCTTCCTTGAATAGAATGGCATGTCCCAATTCGGTGGTGACATAAGCGTAATCACCCAGCCCATAGACCGTCAGCTTGATTTCGCGGAACTTGATATCGAACTTTCCACCTTCGCGACTGGGCAATACCGCCGCGCGAAAATGATCACCGACTTTCAGTTCAAGACGCTGTTTGTCATCGACGACCATTGCGGTTTCAGTGTCGATTTCCGCGATGTAGATGCCTTCGGCGGTTTGTTCGGTGATGTAGACGAAACGTGATTGGAACTGTTTGACCAGTTTTGCCCGCAGGTCGCCCAGTACGAACAACGCATGCATATCCAGATTACTGACTGCCAACGAAAAGCCCTCAAACCCAAAATGGAGCCACCCTGCGCGGAGCGGGCAGCACAAGACATTCGCCGTTACCGACGCTGACTCACTGGAAACCCTGACGACTGCACCTCGACCCCGCGCAGGTCGCGTAAAAACACAGAAAGACTAATGGATCAATAAGTCTGTGACTTCTGTGAATGATCATCAGAGTGTGAAGGAAAACACCGCATGCCTCTGTCGCCAACAAGCGCCAGGCTGAAGTTACGGAGGTTCCTTTCTGGAAAAAACGCAGTTTCCGACGTGCTGGTTAAAAGTCCCCCGAAACCACACATAGCGGGGAACCACAGCGATTTTAGAACACCTCGGCCTGTCACTGCCAATCAAACCACTGTCATGTGCTATCAGACAAGACAAAACGTACTGCTCGAAAGGTCGTCTGGCAATCCCCTGCGGCAGTATCGCAGTGGATTTTCGCTGGTCAATCACTCAAGTACAAGGTAACCATGCGTGCAGCGTTCACCCTTACGCCTGCGGTGCACTTTCCGGCTTGTAGCCCAGGCGCAACCCTCCCCAGTGCCGGCCCTTGACCATGATCGGCACCGACAGGTCATGCATCAACTCCCCGGTATCGCGCGTATAGGTCTGCAACAGCACCGGTTGCTGGTGGCTGCCGCAACGAATGCCGGTGCGATCGTCGAACTTGCGTTTGGTCCGGTTGTGCAGCGCATCCTTGGCTACATCGCCGGTCAGCGGTTGGGAAAAAGCCTGGTTGTGGGTCGGAACATAGCCTTGCGCAGTGCAGGCAATAGCGAATACCAGGCCCTCATGACGGCTCAGCAGCGGTTCCTGGATCGCCGGCAGGACCTGGTCGGTATACCGGTCGAAACGGGTCTGGTATTTGGTCGGCGAGGTATTGGCGATAACCTGGTAGTTGCGGTCGAACAAGTCTTCGAGGCTGATCCGGTTCTGCTCGATATCCGCCTCGAACCGCGCGGCGATCTGTGCGGCGCCTTCGCGGGCCAGGTCATAGACGCGCTGGTGATAGTCGTTCAAGCCGACTGCGGCCAGCCGCTCACTGATGGTCTCGGCCTGCCCTTCCATTTGTACGGCGGCTTCGGCCAGCCGTCGGGTCTGCTGGTCGCTGACCGACAGATCACCGCGCATCTGTTCCACCGCACTGAACAGGCTACCCAGTTGCTCGCGGTTGTTCTGCGCGCCCTGGGCGATTTCACTGACCTGACTTTCCACACCCGCCGCCAGACGGGCAATATTGTCCAGTTGCCGCCCGGTCTGCTCGACCTGCTCGACGCCGCTCTCGAGGTCCACGGACAACTGCTGGATCTGCGCGACCACCTGGGCCGTGCGTTGCTGGATATCGGCGACCCTTACCCCGACCTCATCGGTGGCTGCGGCTGTGCGCCCGGCCAGACCGCGAACTTCATCGGCCACTACGGCAAACCCGCGTCCGTGCTCGCCGGCACGGGCCGCCTCGATGGCCGCATTGAGGGCCAGCAGGTTGGTCTGACTGGCAATCGCCTGGATCACCAGGGTCACTCGCTGGATTTCCTCACTGCGCTGGCTCAAAGCCTCGATCAGCTGACGACTGGCCGCCGCCCGCTGACTGAGTTGGTGCATGCGGCTGATCGACTCCGACAACACCGCATGCCCCTCGGCACTGCTCTGTCGGGCCTCGCTGGCCGAACCCAGGGCTTGCTGGCTGAGTTGTGACGTGGTTTGTTCGGTGTCGATCACCCGTTCGGCACTGCTGACGATCTGCGCCGCCGCATCGAGTTGCGATTGCAGCTTGCCGGCCAATTGCTTGACTGAAAAGGCCACACCGGCGGCGGACAAGGCGTTATGACTAGTGGCGTAGGACAGGTCGCGGGTCAGCTCGCCCAGTGAGTCGCTGTCGGCGCTGGCGACCGGAGGGGTCCGGCGCGAAGCCAATCGTGGCAGCCAGACCAGCAAGAGCGCCAACGGCAGACAGACGCCGAGAGGCCAGTTGGCATAGGCCATGGCCGACAGCAGCAACGCCAGGCCGATACTTTGTATCAGCGGCGCCAGCCAACGCGAGAACGACCTTGGTTGTGCCTCCAATGGCGCAAGGTCACCTGACAGAATTCCTTCTCCAGACATAAGCGTTACCCACTTTCAGCTTCTCGTTATTTTCCTGCATTAAACGCCATCACAGAGCCATTATCTATGGTCCGTTAGTTGTAATGGGCAAACGCGAGAGTTGCAAGACGAGCGGGAGTCTGGGACGGCACGGAGGGTCGCAGGGGAACGGCGGGGAATGCGGTCGAGAGGGTTTGCCGACAGGCTGCTCGCCGTACCACGCTGCGCAACCGATCTTGTCGGGCGTGGTACGGCAGACTCAGGGGCAATCAGGCCTGACGCTGGTGCTTGTCGATCTGTTCGTGACGCTCTTGCGCTTCGATGCAGTATTTGGTGGTCGGGCTGATCAGCAGGCGCTTGAGGCCGATGGGATCACCGCTGTCGTCACACCAGCCGAAGGAGTCATCGCGAATGCGATCCAGGGCCTGTTCCAGTTGCGGCAACATGCGCTGGTCGCGATCGATCGCGTTCACCAGCCAGGTGCGCTCTTCTTCAACGGACGCGGCGTCGGCTGGATCTGCCGGGGTATCGAGGCTTTCGATGGCGACACGGTTCTGCTCGATACGCTCGTGGGTTTCGACTTTCATGGCCTGCAGCAGCTCGGTGAAGAAAGCCAGTTGCTCGGCGTTCATGTAGTCGTCCGCCGGCATGGCCAGCAACTTTTCCTTTGTCATTGATTTCTCTATAGAAAATACGTGCATTAAGGCGAATTAGGGAGCGTTCTGAGCACCTGAGGGGATGCACAGAAAGGCGCCGTCCATTCCAAGCGCCACCCGGCACTCAATTTACGAGGGGCGGCAGTCTAAGGCCGAGTTATCGAGTCAGCAACAGAAATGACAGCAAAATCGTGCGATAGCCCCGAACAAGCGCAATTAAGCCCTGTACACGGGGGTGTCGGAGTGCGTTTATAACAAGAAATACCCTGCTCTGCCTGTGTCCGGGAGACGGACGGCAATCCCTGATGAGCCAGGAATGGCAAGGTTGAGTGGCACTCAATGGGTTACATAATACTATAGAAGCAGGATTTATCCGCGAATACTACAGTGGCCACGCCACAGGCGCAGAACCTGAGCGCGGCCGCAGTATAACCCCGGCTACTCGCGCAAGGCCCTGCGCAATACCTTGCCGACCGTGGTCTTGGGCAATTCCTCGACCCGGAACTCGATGATCCTCGGCACCTTGTACCCCGTCAGGTACTCGCGGCAATGCGCAAGCAACTGCATTTCGGTCAGGCCCGGGTCGCGCCGCACCACGAAGATCTTCACCCGTTCGCCAGTCACCTGGTCCGGCACGCCAATCGCCGCCACCTCGGCCACGCCGGGATGCAACGCCACCACGTCCTCGATTTCATTGGGGTACACGTTGAAACCCGAGACCAGGATCATGTCCTTCTTGCGATCCACCAGACGAATGAAACCCTGCTCGTTCATCACCCCGATGTCCCCGGTCGACAGCCAACCGGCAGCATCGAGCACCTTGGCCGTCTCGTCCGGACGCTTCCAGTAACCTTTCATCACCTGCGGCCCACGCACCTGCAACTCGCCCTCCTCGCCGATAGCCGCCAACGAGCCATCTTCGCGGACAAAACGCACCCAGGTCGACGGCAGCGGCACGCCAATGGTCCCGGTGAACTCGCCTTCGCGCATGCGCTTGATATCGATCGGGCTGATACTCACCACCGGCGAGCACTCGGTCAGCCCGTAGCCCTCGATGATCGGTACCCCGGTCACCTCCTGCCAGCGCCGCGCCACGGCGGTATGTGTGGCCATGCCACCGGCAATTGCCAGTTTCAGGTCAGAGAAGTCCCGCGCACGGAACTCATCGTTTTCCAGCAAGCCGTTGAACAGCGTGTTGACCCCGACGATGCCGCTGAACTTCTCCTTGCGCAGGATCATCTGCACCCGCTTCACATCCCGCGGGTTGGCGATAAGGATGTTACGCCCGCCCAGGCACATGAACATCAGGCAGTTCACCGTCAGCGACAGCACGTGGTACAGCGGCAACAGGGTGACGTTGGTTTCCTGCCGGTTCTCGTCGAGCTGATCGCCGACCCAGGCCTTGGCCTGCATCAGGTTGGCGAGGATGTTGCGATGGGTCAGCATCGCGCCCTTGGCATCGCCCGTGGTGCCACCGGTGTATTGCAGGAAGGCAATATCATCGTGGACCAGTTGCACCGGCCTGCTCTTCAGGCCCCGGGCCTGCTTCATCAGTGCCGGGAAGCGGATCGAGCCTGGCAGATTGAAGCGCGGTACCTGCTTCTGCACATGCCGCAGAACAAAGTTCAGCGCGGCCCCCTTGAAGGTACCCAGCAGGTCGCCGATGGCCGCCACTACGATGTTTTTCAGTGCACTGCCGTCCATCGCCTGTTCCAGCGTGTGAGCGAAGTTCTCGAAGATCACCAGGGTTTCGGCGCCACTGTCCTTGAGCAGATGCCTGAGCTCACGGGCGGTATACAGCGGGTTGACGTTGACCACCACGGCGCCGGCCAACAGAGTGCCGAACAGGCAGATCGGATACTGCAGGCAGTTGGGCATCATCAGCGCCACGCGATCGCCCTTCTTCACCCCCCGGGACTGCAGCCAGCCAGTAAAGGCAAAGACCTGGCGCTCCCATTCGTCATAGCCCATCTCGGTACCGATACTGACGTAGGCCACCCGCTGGCGGTATTTCTCCACATGTTCGAGGAACACCTCGCGCAGCGACGGGTAACGATCGATCTCGGCCTCGATATCCGCCGGCACGCCGGGATGGTAGGCATTCACCCAGACACGTTCGGTACTCTGCAGGCTCGCGACACTCATGGCAGTCTCCTTGTTGTTGTTTTATTTTTCGACGATAGCCGTCACACCCAGGCCGCCAGCAGCACACACGGAAACCAGTCCGCGGCCACCGCCACGCTGGTCGATGGCCTTGGCCAGACTGGCCAGCAGCCTGCCGCCGGTCGCGGCGAACGGATGCCCGCAGCCCAACGAACCACCATTGACATTGAGTCTGGCGCGGTCGATGACGCCCAGCGGCGCCTCCAGCCCCAGGCGCTCGCGACAATAATCGGCATCCTCCCAGGCCTTCAGCGTGCACAGCACCTGCGCGGCGAAGGCTTCGTGGATTTCATAGAAGTCGAAGTCCTGCAGCCCCAGGCCCTCACGGGCCAGCATCCGTGGCACGGCATAGGCCGGGGCCATCAGCAGCCCTTCGCTACCGTCGACGAAGTTCACCGCTGCAGTTTCGCCCGTACGCAGATAGGCCAGCACCGGCAGGTCATGCTCCGCCGCCCAGGCCTCACTCGCCAGCAATACCACCGAAGCGCCGTCGGTCAACGGTGTCGAGTTGCCGGCAGTGAGCGTGCCGTTGCGCTTGTCGTAGGCCGGCCCCAGTCCCGCGAGTTTTTCCAGGCTGGCGTCGGCGCGCAGGTTGTTGTCGCGAGCAAGCCCGCGATACGGGGTGATCAGGTCGTCGAAAAAGCCGCGCTGATAGGCCGCATTCAGCGCCTGGTGACTGCTCAGGGCCAACTCATCCTGGGCCAGACGCTTGATCTGCCAGCGCTTGGCCATCTCCTCGCAATGCTCGCCCATGGACAGCCCGGTGCGCGGCTCGCCGTTGCGCGGCAGCAGCGGTTTGAAGAACATCGACGGGCGGATGCCGAGCAGGCTGCGCAGTTTGCCCAGGGTATCCTTGCTGCGATTGACTTCCAGAAGGGTCCGGCGCAACGACTCGTTGAGGCCGATCGGTGCATCCGACGTGGTGTCGGAACCACCGGCCACCCCCACCTCGATCTGCCCGAGGGCAATCTTGTTGGCCACCAGCAACGCCGCCTCCAGGCCCGTGCCGCAGGCCTGCTGGATGTCATAGGCCGGGGTTTGCGGCGACAGTGTGGTCGACAGCAACGTCTCGCGAGCCAGGTTGAAGTCCCGCGAATGCTTGACCACCGCACCGGCGGCGAACTCGCCCAGACGCTGGCCTTGCAGGCCGAAGCGGTCGACCAGGCCTTGCAGGGCGGCCGTCAGCAGGTCCTGGTTGCTGTCATGGGAATAGACGGTATTGGAACGGGCAAACGGAATCCGGTTGCCACCCAGGATGGCAACCCGTCGTACTGGAGCCGGGGTAAAGCTGTATTCGGTCATGCGGACTTTCCTTCCATTCGCTGGCCCTGGTGTTGTGTAGGAGCCGGCTTGCTGGCGATAGCGATCTACCCATCAGCAATCTGTTGTCTGACACACCGCCATCGCCAGCAAGCCGGCTCCCACAAGAGGCAAGCGGTGTATTCAAGTGAGCGTGAGCACACCACGCATATGCGGCTTGTCGCCGGCCGCCGTACGTACTTCAAAGGTCTGGTGCGTCCCGCAGGTCGGCGCCTTCCATAACGTCGCACTGCCGGGCAGGAACATCGGCAGCTTGAACTCGCAATCGAGCCCGGCCGCGTCCAGTGGCCGCGGTGGCTGCTGCGCAGCCAAGGCCCGGCCCAGGGTCCACATGCCATGGGCAATCGGTCGCTTGAAGCCGAACAGCCGTGCTCCCGGCCACGAGGTATGGATCGGATTGTGGTCGCCCGAAACCTTGGCGAACCGCCGTCCCAGATCCGCCGCCAACGACCAGCGCTGGGTCAGGATCAGCGCTTGCTCATCCAGCGCCCGGTCAGCCTGCCAGGGATCGCCGACCGGCGCGGCGACACCCCGGCGCAGATACAGGCTCTCGCTTTCCCAGACCAGGCTGCCATCGCTGTGGGCCTGGCTGACGATCAGCAAGGCCTGGCCTTTGGGATGCGCCACCCAGCGCTCGCAGTGCACCTGCAGGCGCAACGCCTGGCCTGGCTGCAGGCGTCGGTACTGACGAATCCGGTTGGCCAGGTGCACCATGCCGCTGGCTGGCCAGGGAAACGTCGGGCTGGTCAGCAACAGCAGATGCAGGGGAAAAGCCAGGGTATGCACGAAGGACATCGGCACGCCGTGCTCTCGGCGAAAACCGCAGGCCCGGGCATAACGTTCGATATCCGCCGCCCGCAATTCCACGGCCGGCCGCACCAGACGCTCCTGGGGCAGACGCGGCACGCCCTCGACCTTGGGTTTACGCAGGCTGCGCAAACCGCCCCAGAGCAACTGGGCGGTGGAAGGCACCGGATCGATGATACGAAGGGTCGAATCGATATTCATGGTTCAGGCCCCCAGCAGGCTTTGCCCGCAAACGCGGACCACCTGCGCATTGATCCCGCCCGAGGCCGGGTGCGCCAGCCAGGCGATGGTCTGCGCGACATCCTCGGCCTGACCGCCCTGGGACAGGGAGTTCATCCGCCGCCCCGCCTCGCGAATCAGCAACGGGATCTTCGCGGTCATCTGGGTTTCGATGAAACCCGGCGCCACCCCGTTGACCGTCACCTGCTGGCGCGCCGCCAGCGGGGCCAGGCTTTGCACCAGGCCGATCACACCGGCCTTGGAAGTGGCGTAGTTGCTCTGCCCAAGATTGCCGGCGATCCCGGAAATCGACGACACACAAACGATCCGTCCACCCGGGTTGAGCCCCTGCCCTTCGAGCAACGTCGTGCTCAGCCGCAACGGCGCCTCGAGATTGACCGCCATGACCTTGCGCCAGGCCGCTTCGGTCATCTTCGCCAGAGTCTTGTCCTGGGTGATACCGGCGTTGTGCACGACGATATCAAAGGCACCTTGTTCACCGGCAAATGCCAGCAAACGTTCGGCGGCCTGGGGTGTGGTGATATCCATGGCCAATGCCGTCCCGCCCAGCGAACTGGCGACCTGCTGCAACTCCGTCTCGACCGGTGGGATATCCAGGCAGATCACCACGGCCCCCTCGCCGGCCAGCACCTGGGCGATCGCCAGGCCGATACCACGACAAGCACCCGTGACCAAGGCTCGGCGCCCGGCCAGCGGCCGCTGCCAGTCGATGGCCTTGGGCACGTCCACCGGCTCGCCGATGCGGACCACCTGGCCGCAGACATAAGCCGAACGGCGTGACAGGAAGAAGCGCAGGCTGCTGTCCATTTCCGCTTCCGCGCCCGGCGCTACGTACAGCAACTGCACGGTGATCGCTCGGCGCAATTCCTTGCCCAGCGAACGCACGAAACCTTCCAGTGCCCGCTGTGCCACGGCCTGGGCCAGTTCAGCGCAGTGTTCCGGCGGCGTGCCGAGTACCAGCACGCGACCATGCTGATTCAGGCGCCGGACGTTGGCATGAAAGAACCGGTACAACTCGTCCAGTTGGGCGATATCGGCCAGGCCGCTGGCATCGAACACCAGCCCCTGGACCTTGACCGTGGACGGCGCCTGGACGCTCGCCGGAGTGGCAACGACCGTCTCGGTGGCCGCGAAAATCCGCTGCAACTCGCCGAGCAACCGGCCCTGTGGGGCGCCAGCGAGCACCACCGGGTTGAGGCTGTTACCCGCCTGGCCCTGGCGGTAGCGCTGCAATGGCAGCGGTTGCGGCAAGCCGACCGATCGCGCCAGACGTCGCCCCCAGGGCGAATTGACGAAAGAAAGATAACCGTCAGACATGAAAGAGTTCCGTTCCAGAGCAAAGAAAGATCAATAGCCGCTGTCGTCAACGACAGCCGTGCCTTCATTGACCGCCGCACGACGCTTGGCAACCGGCTTGGCCACCTGTTCGAAATGCGCCTGGCGCTGCTGCAGGGCTTCAAGCAGACCGAAGTCCTGCGGGAAGTCGTCGACCTGGATCGCATGGTCGCCGTACTCGACGTAGCGCCCGAGCATCTGGTCCTCTTCGTCGCTGATCAGTTGCAGCTCCAGGGCCTTGGCCCGCCAGACCACGAAGGCCTCGCGGGAAATCGGCAACGGCGCAATGATCCCTTCGCGCACCGTCGGTTTCAGGCGTGCCTCGATCAACTCGACCTGCGGCTGCAGACGGAATGCCAGTTCGCCGTAGGCCAGCTTGTCGATGTCCGGCTGCGGGATATACGAGTCGGCCAGCAGCCGGTCGCGGCTCGCGCCGGGTACTTGCACCAGTTCGGCGACCTCGCCGAGCAACTGGTCGGACGGCTTGCGCAGCGGGATGCCGAACGGGAAGCTCAATGCACGAATCACCCGCGCAGCGGCCTTCGAAGGGTAGTTGTCGAGGGTTTCGGCCAGGGCTTCATGGGCACGCAGCAAGGCATCCTGGGCGGCCCAGTGCACCAGCGGCAGATCGCCCTGTGGACGCCCGTCGTCCTCGAAACGTTTGAGCACGCAGGACAGGATGTACAGTTGCGAGAGGATATCGCCCAGCCGGCCGGTGATGCTCTCCTTGCGTTTCAACGCACCGCCCAGCACCCCCATGGAGATATCGGAGGCCAGCGCCAGCACCACCGACAACCGCTCGATCTGCCGGTAGTAACCCGCCAGTGCCTTGTCCGTCTTGGCCGGGGCCTTGAGCAGCCGCCCGCCACTGAGACCGTGGACCGCCGCCCGCACGGTGTTGGCAACGACAAAACCGATATGGCCGAACATCGCACTGTCGAACGCTTCCAGCCCGGCACGATCCTGGGCACGGGCGGCTTCCATTTCCCGGAAGACATAAGGATGGCAACGAATCAATCCCTGACCGTAGATGATCAGGCAGCGGGTCATGATGTTCGCGCCTTCCACGGTAATGGCGATGGGGCTCTGCTGATAGGCGCGGGCGAGAAAGTTGTTCGGCCCCATGCAGATGCCCTTGCCGGCAACGATGTCCATGCCATCGTTGACCACCGCGCGGGCACGCTCGGTGACGTGATACTTGGCGATGGCCGAAATCACCGAAGGTTTTTCCCCGGCATCCAGCGAGGCTACCGAGACCTTGCGCACCGCATCGCAGGCATACAGATGCCCGGCCATTCGCGCCAACGGTGCCTGCACGCCTTCGAATTTGCCGATAGGCAGGCCGAACTGCTTGCGCATCGCCGCATAGGCACTGGTGCCGCGTACCGCGATCTTGCTCAGGCCGACGTTGGCCGATGGCAGCGAGATCGCCCGCCCGGCGGCCAGGCACTCCATCAGCATGCGCCAGCCATTGCCGACCTGGTCGCGGCCGCCGATCACCCACTCCAACGGAATGAAGACGTCCTTGCCCTGGGTCGGACCGTTCTGGAACACCGCGTTGAGCGGCCAATGCCGGCGACCGGTCTGTACACCCGGGTGAGAGGTGGGAATCAGCGCGCAGGTGATACCCAGGCTACCCTCGCGGCCCAACAAGCCTTGCGGATCTTCGGCACGAAACGCCAGGCCGAGTACCGTCGCGATCGGACCCAGGGTGATATAGCGCTTGTCCCAGGTGACCCGGAAACCCAGCACTTCCTCACCGTCGAATTGCCCTTTGCAGACCACGCCGACATCCGGGATGGCCCCGGCATCGGAGCCGGCGTAGGGGCTGGTCAGGGCGAAACAAGGAATATCCTCGCCCCGCGCCAGGCGTGGCAGGTAATGCTGGCGCTGGGCCTCGGTGCCGTAGTGCAACAGCAGTTCGGCCGGGCCGAGCGAGTTGGGCACCATGACCGAAATCGCCGCTGCCGAGCAACGGGTCGACAGCTTCATCACCACCTGGGAGTGGGCGTAATGGGAGAAGCCCTTGCCGCCATACTGCTTGGGAATGATCATCCCGAGAAAGCCGGCATCCTTGGTGTATTGCCAGGCCTGGGGCGACATGTCCTGCCAGACCTGGGTGGTTTCCCAGTCGTTGGCCATGTCGCAGAGGGTTTCCACCTCATTGTCGAGGAACGCCTGTTCCTCCGGACTCAGGCTCGCCGGTGCCGCCTTGAGCAGACGGTCCCAGTTCGGTTTGCCGCTGAACAGCTCGGCGTCCCACCAGACGGTGCCTGACTCGATGGCCGCACGTTCGGTGTCGGACATCGCCGGCATGATCTGCCGGAACAGTGCCAGCGCCTTGCGGCTGAGCAAGCTGCGACGCAGAGGTTTGATCGCCAGCACCAGGGCCGGCAGCAGCACCAGGACCGCAGCCACCGCCGCGCCCAGTGGGCCGACCAGGTTGAACAGATAGCCCGCAGCCAACCAGCCGGTGGCAACGCCGAGCCAGAGAACGGCCGCTGCCTGCCGATAGGCGAGTACGAGAGCAATACCGAGCCCTGCCAATAACCATACCATCATGGGACACCTCTCTATTACGTGCGAAACAACCAGCGAGGACGCGATTCAGCATCGCCTCAATGACCACCTTACAAATGAAGCGCACGTGTTTCAAATTTTATTTTAAAATATTTATTTATTTCTTGAGCAAAAATGAGGCCGAACGAATTCGGCCTTGATAAGCAGTAAAAGGAGTGAAAATGCGCGCTCAGAACAGGTCAATATCGATATCAGAAGCGGTATGTCGCCGACAGACTGACCACCTCGCCCTTGCTATCGACCTTGCCGTCCAGAGAGGCGCCACCCAGGCGATCCTGGTTCTGGGTCTTGAGCTTGACCTCGTCCACGAACTGCCGGGAATAGGCTCCGTCAATGCTCAAGCCAGGTATTGCCCTGATCTCGTAACCGAAGCCCAGCGAGGCAAACCAGCGATCGCCATCGGGAATGCGCGGATCGCGAGTCGAGTTGCGGGTCGGCGTCTGGTCTCGCGCCACACCCGCGCGGAAGGTGAAGTCATCGGTGACCTTGTAGTCGCCACCCAACGAGAGCATCCACGAGTTCTTGTAGTTGTAGGGAATGGCCACCAGGGTATTGCCGTCGGATTTCAGCGTCAGGCTCTTGAATGACGACCACTCGGTCCAGTTGGCGCTGGCCCCCAAGGTGAATCGGTCGTTGAACTGATGAACCCAGTCCAGTGCTGCGGTGGCGGGAATATCCAGCTGGGTAGACGCATTGGCGCCATCCGGGAACAGTTTGAGTCCGGGATAGGCAAATTCGACCAGCGTTTCGCCATTGGGGCCGAAAGGCTGGGTCATGAGCCCCCTGGAGGTTTCATCCGCATAAATGTTGTATTTGCCCTCCATCTTGTTCTTGATCTTGGCATGATAATTCAAGCCGATCGTGTCGACTTCGGTCGGCTTCCAGACCACACCGGTAAACCAGCCGACCGAGGTATTGTCCACCTTCACTCGGATCAGAGACTGGCCCAGCCCGGATGGAAGCTGCGCTCCGCCGAAATTGGGGGAGAGAGAGGCTGCGGCCAGAAGGTCGATGTTCTGACTGACAAAACCACTGCTGTGCTGGACGATGATGCCACCGCCCAACGAAAACTGGTCGTTCACCTTGAACGAAAGAGAACCGGTCAGGCCGACCGTTTCAATTTTTGTATCTACCGCGAAATCACGCCCTTTCCAGTCCTGATCCCAGGTGCTTTTCATCCCCTGGGGAACGACCTGACTCAAACCGAAACTGATCCGATCATTGATCGGCATCACCAGAAAACCCGTCGGCAGCCAGGCAGTGAAACCGGCTTCACCACCGTCACCGGTGCGCTCGTTGAATACCGGAGCCCCGGTAAGCGGGTCCGTCGTCGTATTGGAGGTCGGCTGGCCGGTATAGTCCTTGGCCGTTCCTTTGTACTTGATGTTGATGCGTGCGTAGTCCACGGTTTGCTGAACAACCGCCTGATCGATGAAAGCCATCGCGGCCGGGTTATTGAAGGCAGCCGATGGGTCATTCTTGAACAATGAACCCCCACCAAAAGCTCGCCCCCAACCTGGCGCACCATAGGTCGGCGTCTGGAAACCACCAGCCTGCACCGAACCGGACGCCATCACACTGCTCAGCAAGGCCAGTCCAATCGCTACCTGCAACTGCTGCTTCTTATTATTCATGCCCCACTCCTTATTATTATCTACCGCTTCACCGCAGCGTTTTTGCTCAACAGACGCCTTTTGCAAGGCGTCTGTCTTTCAGCGGGTGATCAGCCCTTTACGGAGTACGAACTTCAAGGGGTGATGGTGATAGTCGGCGCACTGACACTGAGCGAACTCACGGTGCAGTTACCACTCAAAGCCTGGTTGGTAGCGCTCAGAGTGCCGCCCACCGAGCCAGAACTGGCCCAACTGACGTTGATGGTGCTTGGACCACAGTTGGTCGATGGCAGGCTGGAGATGGTGTAGCCGACATTGGCGATGGTGCCGGTAGTGGCGCTGGCAGCGGTGATTACCCAGCCTGGAGACGGCAGGTTCTTGAATTGCGGCAGTTGGCACAGCCCGCTACCACTGGAAGTGCTGAAGCTGGTGATCGTGGCGACACCACCCGAAACGGTACCGCTGGCGACCACCGGGCAGGTCACTGCCGCCTGGAACGACGAGGGCGACTTGACGGTGATGCTACCCGTGGCAGAGAACGGCCCGTTTGGACCGATAGTTGCGGCAGAAGCCATGGATGCGGCGCCCATGCAGACAGCGATTGCAGTGGCAGACACGAGAGTTTTGATGCCTTTCATTGTTGTTTTTCCTCACATGTATGGCGATTCATTTCGCCGGGGGTTAATGGCCTTTTGAGACGACACGGAGTACCGCAACCACGACCGAGTATCCCTTTCAGCCAAACTTCAAAATGCCTGGTGTTGCGTAAACGGCCGTCGACTCAGGGCACTACCCGGAACGTCGGCGGCATCTGGATCGAAACCGTCTTGATGGTGCAGCCGCCATCCAGCGCGACATTGTTCGCCTGGAGTTTGCCGGTACTGTTGTTCCAGCTGCCTTCGGCGGTGGTCGGCCCACAATCGCCGCCCACCAGCGGGGCATGCACGGTGACCTGGATACCTGACATCGCACCGCTGGTTTCATCCTTGGCGATCAGTTTCCAGGGCAGGTGCGTGGCCTCGACCTGGCCGCACTTCAGGCCACCGTCGAAACCGACCTTGTCGACACTGACATAACTGCCGTCGGCACTGATCCGGCCGCTGACCTGGATGGTGCAGTCGGCATTGATGATGCTCTTGGCAAAACTGATCGGCCCCTTGGCAGTGAACTCGGTATTGGCCGGTTCGATACGCGCCGCGGCAAAGGCCGGCGCGACCTGGGAGAACCCCAGCAACGCGGCCACTACACGAGCAGTCAACAGAACTTTTTGCATGGTGGACATCCTTCCCGTTACTTATTGTTGTTATCGGTCAACGTCATTGCGGCAAGTGATAACGCCCGTAAGCGTTGGCAAGCCGCACCCGTCATGCCCGCCGTTCGGAGAGCATCTGATGCAACTGTTCAATTCAATCGGTGTAGTCAGTGCCGTACTGTTGAAGTAACTGCTTGCGTTTGGACGGTTGCAGATTGGCCAGGCGGACATCCCCTGAATAGTGCGCCAACACCCGCTTGTCCATCAGTCGCCGCCACAGAAACGGTACGTAGGCCCAGACAATCATGCTGGCGTAACCGTAGGGCAGTTGCGGCGACTCGTCGAAATGACGCAGGGCCTGGTAACTGCGGGTCGGATAGGCGTGATGATCGGAGTGGCGTTGCAACTGGAACAGAAAGATATTGGTGACAATACGATTACTGTTCCAGGAGTGCCGTGGCGAACACCGCTCATAACGACCATTGGGCAACTTCTGACGCAACAGGCCGTAATGCTCTACATAGTTCACGACTTCAAGCAGCGAGAACCCGTAGATACCCTGGATCACCAGAAAAGGAATAACGGCCAGGCCCAGCCAGGCAATCAATACTCCCCACATCACCACACTGAACAGCCAGGCGTTCAGCACCGCGTTTTTCCAGTGCACGGTCGGCAGGCCCTGCTTGTGCAGACGCTCGCGCTCCAGATGCCAGGCCGAACGCAGGCTGAACCAGACCGAGCGCGGCAGGAAGCTCCAGAAACTCTCGCCCAGGCGTGAGCTGGCCGGATCTTCGGGGGTCGCCACGCGCACATGGTGGCCGCGGTTATGCTCGACAAAGAAGTGTCCGTAGAAGGTCGGTGCCAGGGCCACCTTGGCCAGGAACTGCTCCAGCGGCCGGGTCTTGTGACCCAATTCGTGGGCGATATTGATCGCAATGCCGGTCGCCGCGCCGGTGGACATGGCCATGCCCAGGTAGGTGAAGCCGCTGACACTGCCATGCACCTGGGCACGTTCGGTGATATAGCCCATCAGGCCAGCCAGCCCACCCTGCAGGTGCAGTGTCTGAGCCAGGCGCTGCAAGCCACCGCCGATCATCCAGTCGACGCCACCTGCTGCCATCCAGGCAGTGGTGACCAGCGAGACACACATCAGCGCCACGCAGCTGTAGATGATCCAGCGATAGTAGGTCTGTTTCTCAAGATCCGGAACGATGGTTTCCGGCGGGTTGCTGTGGTCTTCGCCGAGCAGGCCGTCGATCATGGGGATCAAACCGAAGATCACCACTACACCGATCCACCACAAGGACTGGATGCCAGTAACCAGGGCGAGCACGCCGGACAATACGGGGGTGACCATCGGCAAGGCGCCGAGCCACCACAGGTGACGCTTGCTGTCCGTCCAGACACCCGGTGCTGCCAGAATGGAGTTCATGGCAACCTCCGCACAGCGAGTCGCACCGTTGCGTATGCAACCCGAACACCCAATGAACGCTGGTGCGGACAGCCGGCAGGCATAAAAAGACAAAATGCTTCAAAAGGCGTTTTTTTCATTATTTTAACCGCTCAATTGCATTTTCAAAAAAAACATTCAAAACGTTTTTTTAAATAAATAGCCCGATTTCGATAGCTCGTCAACTATTTTTTCCGTCATTTTGAATGTCGTGCGTGAAACCGTCCGGCCCTCCTGAAAACCCGCTTCAGGAAGGTATGACCGCAGACGTTTCGTGTTGCAGAGTGATGCCTTGTTGCTCGTTTGCCCGTGCGGCAATAGCACGGACCATGGCGACCACAGGCTCGACCGCCGTGACCGGCAGCATGTGCCCTCGCCCCTCGAGAATGTCCAGTTGAAGACCGGGTACCAGGCGCGCCATCGACTCACCGTGTCGGCGATAGTCCAACACCGCGTCCCGTGAGCCATAAACCAGCCCCACAGGTAAATCGAGCTGCGGATAGCGCCGGACCATCTTTGGCAAATCGTCATTGACCGTGGCGATCTCGCTGGAAGCGCAATAGAAGTTGTCAGAACGCATGGCAAGCAGACCACCACCGCGCTCGGCGAAATCCGCTGGCGGACGCTCGGGGGCGAACACCGCCTTGAGCAGGCCACCGCGTCCAAGCATGGCCATCGGCGCCGCCAGGGTCTGGGCAAACCAGCGCCGGATGAAATCGGGCCGAACGCCCAGCGACAGGAACACCAGAGGCAACATGCGCTGCGGATGGGTCAAGGGCGCCAACAGCACCAGTGCGGACACCCGCTGCGGGTGATCGAGCGCCAACGCCAGGGCCAGTGCGCCGCCGAGGGAATGCCCGACGACCAGGGGTCGACCCAGATGCAAGGTCTCGATGAAACGGGCAATCAGGCGGGCTTGTGCGGTGATGCTGACCCCGGCCCCCGCAGAGCGGCTGGAATAACCGGAGCCGGGACGGTCCAGGGTGATGACCCGGAACTGCTCGCGCAATTGTGGCGACAACGAATGGGTCAGGTTGCGCCCACAGCCACTCAGCCCATGGATCATCACCAGCACCGGGCCCTGCCCCTCGTCCACATAGTGGATACGTTCGCCATCGACTTCGACAAAACGTCCGTCGGCCGGCACCGCGCGCTCGACCCGCCGATTGATCCGGGTGCTGAGAGCCCAGAGTCCGGCACTGCCCAGCACAAACGCAACCGCTGCTACACCCCACGCCATCACGTCAGCCCCCTGCCTCCCTGCACCCGACGCAAAACCGGTATTGGTTCCTGCCGTGGCTATCTCCCGGTACGGCTTGCCTGATAGATCCCACCCGTCAGGTGAGTCACTCAATTCGTACAGACCACTAGCGTAAGAGATATTTTCAGGTAAATTATTTAAATTAATTTTTAAAACAAATAGTTTAATTGTGCAAGACCCAGTTTTCATCCCGCGACGAAACTGATCGTCAGGCGTCGCCACAATCGAGGTACACACCATGAATGCGTACTCGTCACCCCCCGCAGGCCGCGAATCGGTAGATATCGCGATCATCGGTTCCGGCTTTGCCGGGCTTTGCATGGGCATCAAGCTGAAAGAGGCAGGGATCGCCGATTTCTTCATTGCCGAACGGGCCAACGCGCTCGGCGGCACCTGGCGGGACAATCACTATCCGGGCTGCGCATGCGATGTGCAGTCCCATGTCTACTCCTTTTCCTTCGCACCCAATCCGCACTGGAGCCGACAGTTCGCCCCGCAGGCGGAGATTCGTGCCTACCTGGAGCGCTGTGCCCGGGATTTCGGACTGGAGCAGCACCTGCGCTACAACATGGAGCTGCACAAGGCGGTGTACGACGAGGGACTGCAACGCTGGCAACTGAGCTTCGCCGACGGGCGCGAAGTCAGTGCCCGGGTCCTCGTCAGCGGCATGGGCGGGTTGTCGCGCCCGGCCTTGCCGGATATCCCGGGCCTTGAGCGCTTCGCCGGCAAAAGCTTCCACTCCCAGAACTGGGACCACCAGTATCCGCTGGAGGGCAAGCGTGTCGCGGTGATCGGTACCGGCGCCAGCGCAATCCAGTTCGTTCCGCAAATCGCCCCACGGGTGGCCCACCTGAGCCTGTTCCAGCGCACCCCGCCGTGGATCCTGCCCAAGCCCGACCGCCGGGTCTCCAGTGTTGAACGCTGGTTGTTCAAGCACCTGCCCGTCACCCAGCGACTGGCCCGCTCGGCCATCTACTGGCTGCTCGAAAGCCGGGTGATCGCTTTCGCTCGCCAGCCAAGGTTGATGAAGCTGGTGCAGAAAGTAGCCGTGCGGCACCTGCACAAACAGGTGGCGGCGCCGACCCTGCGCACCATCCTGACCCCCGACTACACCATCGGCTGCAAGCGCATCCTGATCTCCAACGACTACTACCCGGCGCTGACCCGCAGCCATGTCAAGGTGGTGACCCAGGACGTGTCGCACATCGAAGCCGATGCAGTGGTCACCCGCGACGGCACCCGCCACCCGGTCGACTGCCTGATCTACGGCACCGGTTTCCAGGCCACCGAGCCACTGCCCCGCGGCCTGCTGATCGGGCGCAATGGCGTGGACATCATGGATGCCTGGGCCGAGGGCGCCCATGCCTATCTGGGCAGCTGTCTGCCCGGCTATCCCAACCTGTTCATGATCATCGGGCCGAACACAGGCCTGGGACACAACTCGATGATCCTGATGATCGAGGCCCAGGTCGACTACATACTCCAGGCGCTCAAGCAGATGCGTGAACAGCGCATCGGCGCGCTGGAGGTCCGGCCGCAGGTCGAAAGCCAGTTCAACAGCCGCTTGCAGCAGCAGCTCAAGCGTGCGATCTGGTCCACCGGCGGTTGCCGCAGCTGGTACCTGGACCCGCGCACCGGCAAGAACACCACGCTCTGGCCGGGCTCCACCTGGCGTTTCCGCCAAATGACCCGCCACTTCGAACTGCGCGACTACCTCACCTTCGGCGAAAGCCCGCAGCGCCCCGCCGTTGTCGTACCCGCCGTCATCGAACCCGCACAAGGCAGCCACTCATGAAGACATTCGACGGCAAGGTCGCCGCCATTACTGGCGCAGGTTCCGGCATGGGCCGGGCGCTGGCCATCGCCCTGGCACGCGAGGGCTGCCACCTGGCACTGGCCGACAAGAACGCTGCCGGCCTTGAACAGACCCTGGTCCTGGCCCGCGCCGCTGCCCTGTTGCCGCTGCGCATGAGCTCCCAGGTGCTGGACGTCGCCGATCGCCTGGCGATGTTCGACTGGGCGGCGGCGACCGCCGCCGAACACGGCCAGATCAACCTGATCTTCAATAATGCCGGCGTCGCCCTGTCGAGCACCATCGAGGGCATGAGCCTGGAAGACCTGGAGTGGATCGTCGGTATCAACTTCTGGGGCGTGGTGCATGGCACCCAGGCCTTTCTGCCCTACCTCAAGCAGTCCGGCGACGGGCATGTCGTCAACACTTCCAGTGTCTTCGGGCTCTTCGCCCAACCCGGCATGAGCGGCTACAACGCCAGCAAATTCGCGGTGCGCGGCTTTACCGAGGCGTTGCGCCAGGAACTCGACCTGATGGCCAACGGCGTCTCGGCCACCTGCGTGCACCCGGGCGGCATCCGCACCGACATCGCCCGTTCCAGCCGCATCAGCGACAACGTCAAGGGCCTGCTGATCGAGAGCGAACAACAGGCCCGGGCCGATTTCGAGAAGTTGTTCATCACCACTGCCGAACAGGCCGCGCGGGTGATCCTGCAAGGCGTGCGCAAGAACCGGCGCCGCGTGCTGATCGGTCGAGATGCCCACGCGCTGGACCTGTTCGTACGGCTGTTGCCCAGTGCCTACCAGGCCCTGGTGGTGTTCGCCACCCGGCGTCTGTCGCCCCTGGGCCGGCGCAAGAACAAGACCGCAAGCTACGACGTCAAGGATTCGGGCGGAATCTGAACGCCCTCAACCGATATTTCAGGAGTGCCAGCCATGCTGCCGATCCGTCGAGACATCCACCCCGAACTGCCAGCCGAACGTATCAAGGACTGGCATGCCGAGGGCCCCTGGGTCACGCATTTCTTCAACGCATTGTCCCTGCTGTTTCCCTCGGGCGAGCTGTTCTTCATGGACAGCGTGCGCCATTACCGCGACCGGGTAGAAGACCCGCAGCTGCGCCAGGCGATCCAGGGGTTCATTGGCCAGGAAGCCATGCACAGCCGCGAACACGTGCTCTATAACAACTTGCTGGAGAACGCCGGACTACCCGCGCACCTGCTCGACCGGCGACTGCGGGCCATCCTCGACTTCCAGAAAAAACATTTCGCGCCATCGTTCAACCTGGCGATCACCATCGCTCTGGAGCACTACACAGCGATGCTCGCCGACCTGCTGCTGCGCGACCCGAGCCGCTTCGGCGACTCGGTCGAAGGCTACCGGCAGATGTGGACCTGGCATGCGCTCGAGGAAACCGAGCACAAGGCGGTGGCCTTCGATGTCTGGAACACGGTCATCAAGCCAGGCCCCAAGCGTTATCTGCTGCGTACCGGCGCGATGTTGTCGACCACGTTCTTTTTCTGGCTGGTGGTGTTCGACTTCCATGTCCGCCTGCTGATCGCCGACCGCAAGTCCGGACATCCACTGCGTGGAGGGTGGCGAATGGTCAAGTACCTGTTCGGCTGGCGTGGGGTTTTCCCACGGATCGCGCTGCCCTGGCTGGATTACTTCAAGCCGGGGTTCCATCCCTGGGACCATGACAATCGCGAGCAGCTGGCACGGATCGATGGGCTGATGGAGGCCATAAGGACGCAGTCAGCCAAATAGAAAGGCGTGAAATCGATACTCAGAAGTCCTGCGTCACCGCCTTCACCTCACTGCGGGTATCGATACTCACCACCACCGACATCCCCGGCCGCAGCCGCTGCGCCTCGGCCTGGCCGGGATCGACGGTGATCCGCACCGGCACCCGCTGGGCAATCTTGACGAAGTTGCCGGTGGCGTTATCGGCCTGCAACAGACTGAACTCCGAACCCGTCGCGGGAGCAATGCGCTGGACCCGTCCGGTAAACCGACGGTGATCGAGTGCATCGACGGTGAAGGCCACCGCCTGTCCTTCGCGCACATCAGCCATCTGCGTTTCTTTCATGTTGGCGATGACCCAGCAGCGCTCCGGCACCAACGCCATCAATTGCGCACCGGAGTTCACATAGGCGCCAAGGCGTACGCCGATCTGCCCCAGTTGCCCGTCCCGGGGCGCAACAATACGGGTATTGGACAAGTCGATACGCGCCAGCTCGACCGCCGCATCGGCATTGCTCACCGCCGCCTCCAGCGAACCACGATTGACCACCACGGTCTGCAGATCCTGGCGGGCAATCTCCAGAGCCGCCTCGGCCTGGGCGATGGCTGCCAAGGTCTGCGCATGATCGGCGCGGGTCACGTCCAGTTCGCGACGGGATATCGAACCATCACCGATCAACGCCTGGTTGCGGGCCAGGTCGGCTTCGCTCTTGCGCGCCTGGGCCTTGCTGTTGTCCAGCGCCGCGCGCCGCTGGGCGATCGTCGCCTCGGCGCTGCGCCGTTGCTGCTGGTTATTGGCCAGGGCGGCCTTCTGTACCGCCAGTTGGGCCAGGGCCTGGTCCAGGCGCTGCTGATAGATCCGATCGTCCAGGCGCACCAGCAAGTCACCCGCCTTGACGAACTGGAAGTCCTGCACCGGCACTTCGAAGACATAACCGCTCAGTTGCGGGCCAATCAACGTCACTTGCCCTCGTATCTGGGCATTTTCGGTGCTTTCGATGGCGCTGCTGAACGGCGGCAGTTGCCAGGCGTAGAGCACGATCAGCACACCGGCCAGCGCAATCGCGGCAAAACCCAACGACGAGATGATCCGGACCCGCAACGAACGCGGCTCGGTCAACGATGCGCCGGGAGGTGTCTGCCCCTCGGCGGTGGCGGCACTGGCATGGGTGGTCACGGATTCGCTCATCGGGGGGTGGCACCGCTGTTGGAGGTGGAAGATGGAGTATGGCTGGCGACCCGTCGCGTGGTGCTCATCAGCCACAGGCTGCGGATAAAGATCCAGATCATGGTCAGCACGGCGATCAGCGCGATCAGCATGAACACGTCGTTGTAGGCCAGCACGTTGGCCTCGCGGGTCGCCGCCGTGGCGAGCGCGCGCGCGCCCTGGGTGGTACGCAGCGATGGGTCGAAGATCGTCGAGGCGTAGCCTGCGGCAGAACCCTGCACCCGCGCTGCCACCAGGGGATCAGTCAGGGTCAGGTGCTCGACGATGCTGCTGGAATGGATTTTCTCGCGCACCACCTGGAAGGTCCCCAGCAGCGCCGAACCGATCAGCCCACCGAGGTTGTTGCAGATCCCGAACAGCACGGAAAAACTCACCAGGTTGCGCGGGTTGCTGAGCACGTTGCGCGCGCCCAGGGCCATGGTCGGGCCGACGAAGAAGGTGCCACCGAAGGCCAGCAGGAACTGGCTGAGGTACATGTTGGCCGGGCGGGTCAGGTTGTTCGAGAAACTGTCCATGGACGAGCCCAGCGCCATCAGCGCCAGGGAAATGATCAATGGCATCAACAGATGCTCGGGATGAATGGTCAGGGCACTGACTGCCAGCCCGGCAATACTGCCCACCAGCATCACCAGATAAAGGCTGCGCATCTGCTCGCTGCCCATGTTCAGCGCCTGGAGGAAACCCACTGCACCGGTGGACTGCTCGGAGAACACCAGGCGGATCAGGATCACCGCGAGCGCCAGACGGATCATCGCCCCGCTGCCCAACCAGCGGGTCATCAGCATCGGGTTGCTGCGGTTGTGCTCGATGGCCAGCCCGGCCAGGATCAGCGTAATCGACGCGGCACTGGCCATGCCGATCCAGGGCGCGTCCAGCCACCAGTCGATACGGCCGAGGGACAGCACCGCGCACAGCAGTGCCACTCCTGTGGCGAGTACTGCAAAGGTGAGAAAATCGAGTTTTTCGAAGGTCCTGAAGCGGTCGCCAGGCGGCAACTTGAGCAGAAAGACGCAGCCCAGCGCCGCCAGTGCCAGGCCCAACTCGAACAGGTACAGGCCGCGCCATTCGGCGATCTGCAGCAGGTCCTCGGAAAACAGCCGGGCCAACGGCAGCGCCAACTGCGAGGTACCCAGCCCCAGCACCAGGGCCTTGAGCCGCCATTTCGCCGGGAATGCCTGGATCATGTAATACAGGCCAAGGGAACTGAGTGCCGCACCGACCATGCCGTGGGCGGCGCGTACCGCAATGGCCGAGCTGAGGTCGTTGACGAACAGGTGGCCGAAGGTCACCAGGGCGTAGAGCACCAGGAACACCTCGGTAAACGCGCGCAAACCAAATTGCTGGCGAAACTTCACCAACAAGAGGTTCATCGAGACATTGGTCATCACGTAGGCGGCAGGCAACCAGGCCATTTCCGCCGTAGTAGCACCCAATGCCCCCTGCAGATAAGGCAGGTTGGCCACCACCAGCGCATTACCGAGCCCGCCCGTCAGTGCCACCAGCAATCCGACTGCCGCATAAGCCAGGCGCTTGGGCAGCGAATGCAAGGGAGTCGAGGGTGAGCCGGGCAGACTGGGACGCTCATGGGGCTGCCAGTCACGCGGCGTGTACTGATTCATTCAGGCGTCCCAAGTGCAGAATCTGCTTGAAGATTACTTATTTTCGTACAGCACCGGGAGTCTGTCAGAATAATCTCCATGGCCGAAACGGCTGCACCGTTTTGCCGACGATACGCCGCCGGGTGAACCGAAAAACGTTACATGTTTTCACCGGTCGCCGGTTTCCTGAATAAAACCTGTCTACATGTCAAAAAAGACACACGCTTGATCTATCTTTCATAGGCTTTTCACATCTGTGCGTTTACCGTAAGCCGTATCCACGACTTGAGTCAGTGAATCGATAAAAATCATGGAGATAACGCTACGCTACGTCTTTACCTTTCACGGTTTTGAGCTTTAATCGCCAGATGTCCGTCGTTTACGTCAGGAACTTACCTACAAACCGGCCTCGTTTGCCTGACGTACTGGTACAAGTCGTCTTTTCCGTGGTGAAATCCGGCCTGTCACACGATGGCACAGATCATCGCTTGCACTACTGAAACCTTTCTGGAAGAAGCCTTTGAAACCTTACCCAATTCAGCGCGTGTCGATCGTCATACCGGTCTACAACGAAGAGCAGAGCTTGCCCGAGCTGTTGCGCCGTACAGAAGCAGCTTGTGCGCAACTGACCCAGGAAGTGGAAATCATCCTGGTCGATGACGGTAGCCGCGATCGCTCCGCCGAACTGCTTCAGGAAGCCGCCGAACGCGAGGGCAGCCCGGTGGTTGCGGTGATCCTGAACCGCAACTATGGTCAGCACGCGGCAATCATGGCCGGTTTCGAGCAATCGACCGGCGATGTGGTGATTACTCTGGATGCCGACCTGCAGAACCCGCCGGAAGAGATCCCGCGCCTGGTAGACCAGGCCGCGCTGGGCTACGACGTGGTCGGTACCGTGCGCAACAACCGCCAGGACTCGGCTCTGCGCCGTTGGCCATCGCGCCTGATCAACCTGGCCGTACAACGTTCCACTGGCGTCGCCATGAGCGACTACGGCTGCATGCTGCGCGCCTACCGCCGCACCATCGTCGATGCCATGCTCGCCTGCCGCGAGCGCAGCACGTTCATCCCGATCCTGGCCAACAGTTTCGCCCGCCACACCACCGAGGTGCTGGTGCAGCACGCCGAGCGCGAGCACGGCGATTCGAAATACAGCCCGATGCGGCTGATCAACCTGATGTTCGACCTGGTCACCTGCATGACCACCACGCCCCTGCGGCTGTTGAGCATCATTGGTTTCAGCATGGCTGGCATCGGCGCGCTGTTCGCCCTGTTGCTGATCTTCCTGCGCCTGATTTTTGGCGCCGCCTGGGCCGGTGACGGTACCTTCGTGCTGTTCGCCGTACTGTTCGTGTTCACCGGCGGCCAATTCATCGGCATGGGCCTGTTGGGCGAGTACCTGGGCCGCATGTACAGCGACGTTCGCGCGCGCCCCCGCTTCTTCATCGAAAAAGTGCTGCGCAGCCAGCCCTCTTCCAGCACTGCTGCTGAGCCAACCCCTTCTACAACTACCGTCAATCAGGTTGCCCCATGAATCCGAAAGCTGTCGTCTTTGCCTATCACGATATCGGTTGCGCAGGCATCGAAGCTCTGCTGAACGCAGGTTATGAAATTGCTGCCGTGTTCACTCACGCCGACGATCCCAAGGAAAACGCCTTCTACGGCTCGGTAGCCCAACTGTGCGCCCTCAAGGGCATCCCGGTGCATGCGCCGGAAGACGCCAACCACCCACTGTGGATCGAGCGCATCGCCAAGCTGAACCCGGATTTCATCTTCTCCTTCTACTATCGCAACCTGCTGAGCGAAGCGCTGCTGGCCACCGCCAAGAATGGCGCGTTCAACCTGCACGGCTCGCTGCTGCCACGCTATCGCGGCCGCGCACCTGCCAACTGGGTGCTGGTCAACGGCGAAACCGAAACCGGTGTCACTCTGCACCGCATGGTCAAGCGTGCCGACGCTGGTGGCATCCTGGCGCAGAATCGCGTCGCCATCGAGCGCTCCGACACCGCCCTGAGCCTGCACGCCAAGCTGCGTGAAAGCGCCGCCAACCTGCTGCGTGATGCGCTGCCACAACTGGCCCAGGGCAAGCTCAGCGAAACCGCCCAGGACGAGTCCAAGGCCACCTACTTCGGCCGCCGCACCCCGGCTGATGGCAAGCTGGTCTGGGCCAAGCCGGCCGAAGAGCTGTTCAACCTGGTTCGCGCCGTGACCAAGCCTTACCCGGGTGCCTTCTGCGCCGTGGGCGAGCACAAGCTGATTGTCTGGGGCGCCGAAGTCGTCAAGGGCAATGAAGGTCTGGCACCAGGCCGCGTGATCAGCGTCGACCCGCTGCGCATCGCCTGCGGTCAGGACTCGCTGGTCATCAACGCTGGGCAGCGCAACGAGAACGGTCTGTTCCTCAGCGGTCCGCAACTGGCCAACGAACTGGGCCTGGTTGACGGTTCCGTGCTGCGTGGCGCCGAGTCGGGCCGCAAGCCACGCCGTACCCGCGTACTGATTCTGGGTGTCAACGGTTTCATCGGTAACCACCTGTCCGAGCGCCTGCTGCGTGACGACAAGTACGAAGTCTACGGCCTGGACATCGGCAGCGACGCCATCGAGCGCCTGCGCAGCCATCCGAACTTCCACTTCGTCGAAGGCGACATCAGCATCCACTCCGAGTGGATCGAGTACCACATCAAGAAGTGCGACGTGGTCCTGCCGCTGGTAGCCATCGCCACCCCGATCGAATACACCCGCAACCCGCTGCGCGTATTCGAACTGGACTTCGAAGAGAACCTGAAACTGGTTCGCTACTGCGTCAAGTACAACAAGCGCGTGATCTTCCCATCGACCTCCGAAGTCTATGGCATGTGCCAGGACAAGAATTTCGACGAAGACAGCTCGAACCTGATCGTCGGCCCGATCAGCAAGCAGCGCTGGATCTACTCGGTCTCCAAGCAACTGCTGGACCGCGTGATCTGGGCCTACGGCGCCAAGGGCCTGAACTTCACCCTGTTCCGTCCGTTCAACTGGATGGGCCCACGCCTGGACCGTCTGGATTCGGCGCGTATCGGCAGCTCCCGTGCCATCACCCAGCTGATCCTGAACCTGGTGGAAGGTACGCCGATCCGCCTGTTCGACGGCGGCGAGCAGAAGCGTTGCTTCACCGACATCGCCGACGGCATCGAAGCCCTGGCGCGTATCGTCGACAACGAGAACGACAGCTGCAACGGCCAGATCATCAACATCGGCAACCCGGACAACGAAGCCAGCATCCGCCAACTGGGCGAAGAGCTGCTGCGTCAGTTCGAAGCGCATCCGCTGCGCGGCAACTTCCCGCCGTTCGCCGGTTTCCGCGAAGTGGAAAGCAAGGCGTTCTACGGCGCCGGTTACCAGGACGTGGAACACCGCAAGCCAAGCATCGAGAACGCCAAGCGCCTGCTGAACTGGGAGCCTACCGTCGAGATGAGTGAAACCATCGGCAACACCCTGGACTTCTTCCTGAAAGAAGCCATGCTCGAAATCGCGGACAAACGCTGATGCAGGCTGGACTTCGTATCGATGTGGACACCTATCGCGGCACTCGTGAGGGTGTACCGCGGTTGTTGGAACTGCTCGACGAGGCCCAGGTCAAGGCAACCTTCTTCTTCAGTGTCGGACCGGACAACATGGGGCGCCACTTGTGGCGCCTCATCAAACCGCAATTCTTCCTGAAGATGATGCGTTCCAAGGCTGCCAGCCTCTATGGCTGGGACATTCTCCTGGCCGGCACCGCCTGGCCAGGCAAGCCGATCGGTCGGGACCTGGGGCATCTGATGCGCCAGACCCTGGCCGCCGGTCATGAAGTCGGCCTGCACGCCTGGGATCACCATGGCTGGCAGGCCAATGCCGGGCGCTGGAGCGAGGCCGAGCTGATCGAACAGATCCGCCGCGGCGTCGACTGCCTGAGCGATATCACCGGGCAAGCCGTCGAATGTTCAGCCACCGCCGGTTGGCGGGCGGACGAGCGCGTCGTGCAAGCCAAAGAACATTTCGGCTTTCGCTACAACAGCGACTGCCGCGGACACGGTCTGTTCCTGCCACGGTTGGCGGACGGCAGCCCGGGTACCCCACAAATCCCCGTGGACCTGCCGACCTTCGACGAAGTCGTCGGAGCGGACCTGGCCGCGAAAGATTTCAACGCATTCATTCTCGACCGGTTCAGCCCGGCGAAACTGAATGTCTACACCATTCACGCAGAAGTAGAAGGGATTCTGATGGCAAACGATTTTCGCCAGTTGCTGGCGCAAGCCAAGGCCCGCGGTATCGAGTTCCAACCGCTGGTCAATCTGCTGCCGGCACAGCTGGACCGGTTACCAGAGGGCCGGTTGGTGCGTGGCACCCTCAGTGGCCGTGAAGGCTGGCTGGGAGTACAGCAGGGATGACCAGACGCTGGGCGTTGCCATTGCTGTTCCTCGCTTTCCTGCTGTTTTATCTGGCGCCGTTGATGAGTCACGGCATGTGGATCCCGGATGAAACCCGCTACGCACAGATCGGCCAGGAAATGCTTCTGCGCGGCCACTGGGCCGCGCCGCATTTCATGGAGCTGCGCTACTTCGAGAAGCCCATCGCCGGCTACTGGATGATTGCCATCGGTCAGGCGATTTTCGGCGACAACTTCTTCGGCGTCCGTTTCGCCTCGGCCCTGAGCACCGGTTTGAGCGTGTTGCTGGTGTATCTGCTGGCCGGACGGCTGTGGAACGACCCGCGCAAGAGCTTCGCCAGCGCGGCGCTGTTCATGAGCTTCGGCCTGATCGCCGGCCAGGCCGGTTATGCCAACCTCGATCCGCAGTTCACCTTCTGGGTCAACCTGAGTTTCTTCGCCCTGTGGCTGGCCATCGACAGCCAGACCCGCAAGGCCCGCCTGCTGTCCTGGGCGGCCTTGGGTTTTGCCTGCGGCTGGGGTTTCATGACCAAAGGCTTTCTCGCGCTGCTATTGCCGGTGCTGATCGCCCTGCCCTACATGATCTGGCAGAAACGCTTTCGCGAACTGGTGGGCTACGGCCTGGTGGCAGTGCTGGTCGCAGCGCTGGTCAGTCTGCCGTGGGTCATCGCCGTGCACCTGCAGGAACCGGACTACTGGCGGTTCTTCTTCTGGCACGAGCATATCCGTCGTTTCGCCGCCGAAGATGCCCAGCACACCCGGCCATGGTGGTTCTACCTGCCGCTGATCGTGGTTTCCAGCCTGCCCTGGGCCCTGCTGTTCCCGATCACCCTCAAGGACGCCTGGAACAGCAAGGGCCAGCGGATCACCGCGTTCCTGCTGCTGTGGCTGTTGCTGCCGCTGGCGTTCTTCAGCCTGAGTCGTGGCAAATTGCCGACCTACATCATGCCGTGCCTGATGCCACTGGCGCTGCTGATGGGGCACTCGTTGATGGAGCGCCTCACACTGGGACAAGCCAGGGTGTCGCGCCTCAATGGCCTGCTCAACCTGGTGCTGGGCCTGGTGGCGCTGGCTGCCGTGGTGTTCTTCCAGCTGAAGAAGCCGTTCTACGACAACGAGCCGACTCATTTGGCCCTGCTGTGCGTGGTGATCGGCGGCTGGATCCTGTTCAACACCCTGACCGTGTTCCGGCCGCAGCAACTGTGGGCGCTGCCGGCCCTGGGTATGGGCCTGCTGATCGCGCTGCTGCCGGCGGCGATGCCCGACGTCATCGTGCACAACAAGATGCCCGATCAGTTCATCGCCGACCATGAACAGGAGTTGAGCCAGAGCCGTCATCTGTTGAGCAACGACCTGGGAGCTGCCTCGGCACTGGCCTGGCGGCTCAAGCGTACCGATATCACCCTCTACAACACTCAGGGCGAGGTCAAGTACGGCTTGTCCTACCCGGAAGCCGAACAGCGTACCCGGGACATGGACCAGATCCCGTCCTGGATGGAGCAGGCTCGGCGTGAAGGCCAGGTCGGTGTGGTCATGCGCGTCAAGGACGAGGAAGAACTGCGCGAAATCGACAAGTTGCCCAAGGATTACAAGCGCTACGAGGAAGGCAACATCGTCATCCTGATTTTCCCGCAGAGCGCTCCATGACCCTGGTCCTTCTCCTCGGCGCCTGCCTGCTGACGTGCCTGGGCCAGGTGGCCCAGAAGTTCGCCGTCGAAGGCTGGCGCGAACCCTCCCTGGGTATGTTCGACAAGCTGCGTTCGCCGTGGTTGTGGCTGGCCCTGGCCAGCCTCGGCCTGGGCCTGCTGGTGTGGTTGCTGGTACTGCAGAGACTGGAAGTCGGGGTTGCCTACCCGATGCTCAGCCTCAATTTCGTCCTGATCACGCTGGTGGCGCACTACCTGTTCAAGGAATCGATCGACTCGCGTCACTGGTTCGGCGTCGCATTGATCATGGCCGGCGTGGTGTTGCTGGGGCTGCAGCTATGAGTCTGGCCCGCGGTTTCACCTTCGCCAGCGGCAGTGTCCTGCTGGTCAGCAGCGCACAGTTGGGCATGCGGTGGAGCATGACCCGCCTGCCCGAGCCGACCCAGTGGCTGGACGCGCTGATGACCGGCAACGTCTCCTGGATAGCCCTGTCGGTAGTGGCCGCCTCGATTCTGGCCTATGCGCTGTCGATGCTCTGCTGGCTGATGGCCCTGCGTGATGTACCGCTGGGCCGCGCCTATTCGTTGCTCAGTGTCAGTTATGCGCTGGTCTACCTGCTGGCGGCCAGCCTGCCGTTCTTCAACGAAAGTTTCAGTCTTCCCAAGACCCTGGGGGTGGCATTGGTCATCCTCGGCGTTCTCACGATCAATTCTCCACGTATACCCCGTCCTAGAGACTCCGTATGAAAATCAGCGTAATTGGTAGCGGTTATGTAGGCCTGGTTCAGGCGACTGTCCTGGCCGAAGTCGGTCATGACGTCGTGTGCATGGACGTTGACCAGAACAAGATCGACTTGCTGCGCAAGGGTCATATCCCGATCTTCGAACCAGGGCTGGAGACCATGGTCAAGAGCAACCTGGAAAGTGGCCGCCTGCACTTCACCAGCGATGAAAAGCTGGCCATCGAACACGGCCAGGTGCTGTTCATCGCCGTCGGTACGCCATCGGACGAGGACGGCTCGGCCGACCTCAAGTACGTGCTGTCGGTGGGTGACGCAGTGGTCCGCCACCGTTTCGAACCGCTGATCCTGGTGGAAAAATCCACCGTGCCGGTGGGCACCGGCGACACCCTGCGCGCCCACATCGAAGCAGGCCTGCAGAAAGCCGGTCGCGCCCTGGAGTTCGATATCGTCTCGAACCCGGAATTCCTCAAGGAAGGTTCAGCCGTCGAGGACTGCCGCCGTCCGGACCGCATCATCATCGGCTGCGAGCGCGAGGAAGTCCGCGAAGTGATGCGTGACCTGTACGCGCCGTTCAACCGCAACCATGACCGCATCATGTTCATGGACCTGCGCAGCGCCGAGCTGACCAAGTACGCCGCCAACTGCATGCTGGCGACCAAGATCAGCTTCATCAACCAGATCGCCGAACTGGCCGAACACCTCGGCGCCGACATCGAAGCCGTACGCATGGGCATCGGCGCCGACCAGCGCATCGGTTACCACTTCATCTACCCGGGCTGCGGCTACGGCGGCTCGTGCTTTCCCAAGGACATGCGCGCGCTGATCCACAGCGCCCAGCAAGCCAACTGCTCCAGCGACCTGCTGCAAGCGGTGGAAGCGATCAACGAACGGCAGAAACACAAGCTGTTCGACCGCATCAACGCCTTCTACAAGGGCGACCTCAAGGGCAAGACCTTCACCCTCTGGGGCCTGGCGTTCAAGCCCAACACCGACGACATGCGCGATGCGCCAAGCCGCGTGCTGATGGAAGCGTTGTGGGCCGCCGGTGCCCAGGTCCGTGCCTTCGACCCGGAAGCCATGCAGGAAACCCAGCGTCTGTACCCGGACGAGCCGGGCCTGTCGTTGATGGGTACCCCGGAAGCGGCGCTGGTCGGCGCCGATGCGCTGATCGTCTGCACCGAGTGGCAACAGTTCAAGGCGCCGGACTTCGAGCGGATCAAACAGCGTCTCAAGTCGCCGGTGATCTTCGACGGGCGCAACCTGTACGACGCCAGCCGCATGCAGCGCAAGGGGTTCACCTACTTCGCGATCGGTCGCGGTGCATCCCTGGAACTGCCGGTGACCCGCCACGGCCACGTAGAAGCCTGATCCCCCTGCTCTTGCAGGCGCCAGCCTGCTGACGATAGCGAGCGGTCAGTCGACATTTCGTCAACTGATACACCGCTATCGCCAGCAAGCCGGCTCCCACAGAAACCGTATGTTTTCTGCCCCTGGCAAATCCTCCCGGTGTCATCCGCCTTTCCCAAGGACTCCGTTGTGACATTGACCTCCCGTGACACCCTCAATCGTCAATCCCTGGGCCTGGGCCTGATCGCCCTGCTGCTGTTTCTCGCCGGGGTTTATCAACAGGCCGCCATCGGCTTCGACTCCCGCTTCGTCCTGTTCGCCCAGGAGATGCTGCGCCATGGTCCGGGGTTCTTCCCCACCACCTATGGCGAGCCCTATCCCGACTATTCGGCGTTCTCGACCCTGCTGGTCTGGTTGTTCGCCCTGCCCTTCGGCACGGTCAATGCCTTGGCAGCCTGGCTGCCGAGCGCGCTGGCAGCCGCCTGGATCGTGGTGCTGATGTATCGGCTGGTCGCCCCCTATTCGCCGCGCTGGGCCCTGCTGAGCATTGCCCTGCTGTTGCTGAGCAATACCTTCATCACCGAAACCCGTGCGGTCTCGCTGGACCTGTTGCTGGCCGCCGTCAGCTTCTCGGTGTTCTACCTGGGTTATGCCGCCGAGCATTTCGCCGCCGCGAAACGCCACGGCCTGATCCTCGCGTTGCTGGTGCTGGGCTTTGCCATTCGCGGGCCGATCGGCCTGGTGATTCCCACTGGCATGCTGTGCAGCTATTACCTGCTGGGTGGCCAATGGCGGCGTTTGTTCATCTTCGGTTTCCAGGCGCTGGGCCTGCTGGTGGCCTGCATCGGTCTGCTGCTGTGGCTGGCCTGGCTGGACGGCGGCGACTTCCTGCTCCATGAAGTGATCCGCATGCAGTTCACCGGTCGCATGGACGGCAGCGAAGGCTCCAGCGGCGTGCTGTATTACTTCAGCAGCTCGTTCGGCAACTATGCACTGGCTTATCCGCTGACACTACTGACCGTGGCGGCGCTGCTCTTCGGCGCCCGCCAACCGCGTGGCCCGGCGCTGCGACTGACGGTTTACTGCCTGGCTGCGGGCCTGATCGTGATGCTCGGACTGTCGGTGCCGCAGGCGAAAAAGGCCCGTTACATTCTGCCGATGCTGCCGATGATCGCCATCGTCGCGGCGTTTCCGTTCCAGGCCAGCCATGGGCGGCTGTTCGCCTGGCTACGCGGTTTGATCCAGGGCATCTGGCTGTTGCTGCCGGGACTGCTGATCGCCGGGATGATCCTCCTGCATCGGCGTTTTCCCGAAGCGTTGCCGACGCTGGGGCTCGCGCCCTGGCTGGCGGGTGCCTTGCAAGTGATTGCCGTGGTCGTGCTGTTCAAGGCCCGGTGGCGCGCACTCGGACTGGCCGCTTGCGCGGTACTGGCGATGTGGGCGAGCTACATCCTGATCGTCGAGCCGGTCGAGCGCACGATCTACGACACCCGCACGTTCACCCGGGCCGCCCAGCAGTTGATTCATCAGACGCCGGCGCCAGTGGTGCTACATGCCATGGGCAAGGATGCGAAGGCGATCAAGTTCATGGTCAATCTGGATGAGGACCTGCGACCGCTGTTCACCGATACCGCAGAGCAACTGCAGGCCGTGACCGGTCCGGCGTGGCTGGTAATGGACAAGCAGGATTACCAGAAGCTGCAAGGTACGCAGGCAGGGGCTTTGGTGCCGGTACTGAGCGGGCGGTTCGACAAGAATGATTTTGTGTTGCTCAAGCAGCCTTGACGCGGCGGATGGCCGCCTTTGGCGGTTCGCGGGCAAGCCCGGCTCCTACAGGGATTGGTGTCATTCTGTAGGAGCGGGCTTGCCCGCGAACCGCCGCAGGCGGCCAAATACTGCAATCCTCAGGCAATCACCACGCTGGCCCCCTTCAACACATCCAACCCAACCCCGACCAACGTCACCGAATCAGCGCCAAAGCTGAGCACGGTGTCATTCCCGACCACCTTGGCATGCTCAAGCATGTTGTGCCCCTGTGAATCGGCATAGCCCATGAACACCAGCTTGTCCGACGCCTGGAAGCCGCTGATCCGATCCTGGCCAAAGGCGCCGTTGAACAGGAAGGTGTTACCACCACCCCGCGCCTCCATCAGGTCGTTGCCAGCGCCGCCAATGAACAGGTTGCCCCCCTTGGCCGCGCCGATCAGGTGATCGTTGCCCGCATTGCCGATCAGCCATTCGCCCGATGCCTTGGCGGTGAGGGTATCGTCCCCCGCGCCACCCACCTGTGAAGCGACGTACTGCCCGCCGGACAGGCCCTGGTTGCCGACCGTGTGGGCGACGTCGCGGGTCATGAAGACCAGGTGCGGTTCGCTGCTGATCAGCGTGCCGATGTCCTTGGCGATGGTGATACCGCCTTGGGCATCGCGGATGTACAGGGTGCCCTGGCCGTCGTTGGCGATATCGAAACTGCCCAGGGGTTTCTGCAGGTCGAAGGTGTTATGGCCCTTGCCACCGATAACGATGTTATAGCCGCCGTCGTCGCGGAACGTATCATCGCCGCCGCCGCCCTCAAGGTAATCGTTGCCCCGCCCACCCTTGAGCAGGTCGTTGGCCTCGCTGCCAATGATGAAGGTGGTGCCGGTGTGGGCCTCGGCGTTGCGATTGAGGTCCTGGACCCAGGTCTTGTCCCGTGCCGGGTCGGACAGGTTGGCGACGATGATGGTCGAGTCCTTGCTGGTCAGATCGTAGAACGTCGAGGCGAGAATGCGCTGCATGCCGTCGCCATAGGCGGTCGGCAGGTGCGACAGCCAGGTGGCGATATTGCCGATGGAGAACGGCAGGACGTTCCAGGCATCCGAAGCATAGTGGTCGTTGAAGCTGACGATATTGTTGGTCGCCGAAGCCTTGTAGCCATCGTGGACCCCAAGGGTCGCCAGGTTCACGCTGGAGCCGTCGAGCACACGGAACACCGGGTCGTTTTCATAACCGATATTCAGCACCTGGGTCCCCGGGCCGCTCTGGGTTGGCGAGGCGAAGGCGATGTAGTTGGCATCGCGGTAGAAACCACCCCAGCGCTCCTTGCTCAGGTCTGCCAGGCTGTTGACCGCCAGGCCACCGAGGCTATGACCACTGACCAGCACATCGTGACCACTCAAGCCATTGGCCGTGGCAAAGGTGGCGACACTCTTGAGCAACCCATCGAAGGCATTGGCGCTGTAATTTTTCGCATAGTCCCTGGGACCGATGGCCGCCAGCAGGTCGTTGATCGCATCGCCGAGGGTATCGCTGATCACGGTTTCCCTCGGCCCACTGGTACCGCGAAAGGCAATGCCGATCGACGTCAGGTGTCCCTGGGCGTCGTACTTGCCGAGCACTTCCGCCTGTCCCGTGGTGTAACCGGCCTTCTCGCCATAGAAGGTACCGCGACCATCGGTCTTGCCGACGTAGCCCAACTGGCTGGCACTGATCGGCGTCCAGCCAGCCGCCTTCACGGCCGCCAGAGCGGCCTTTTCCGAATCCGGATTCCACGGAATGCCGGGGATCACGCCCTGCGCATCGGTGCCGCCGATCAGCGCCTTTACCAGCGTTGCCGGCAAGCCCAGGCCGAAGCCGTGCTG
This sequence comes from Pseudomonas asplenii, assembly GCF_900105475.1. Classification (NCBI taxonomy): domain Bacteria; kingdom Pseudomonadati; phylum Pseudomonadota; class Gammaproteobacteria; order Pseudomonadales; family Pseudomonadaceae; genus Pseudomonas; species Pseudomonas asplenii. Next base: position 5,035,365 of record NZ_LT629777.1, read on the forward strand.
CTGGTAACCTACGGCAAAGCCGTTGTCGAGGTTGTGATAGGAATACAAGGTGATCGCCATTGCGTCGGAGTACAACGCTTTGGAAATCTCGGAACCCGCGTTTTTATAGTCAAAGACACCCATGGTATTGCCTCTCTGTTGTTGAACTTGTCGAGAAAGCACGAAACAGGGTCAGGCACTGCGGGACATCTGCCGCGACTGCGGGTGTCCCGCAGTGCCTAATGAAATGCCGCCTTCGGCACGAACGCCTCATCGACCCGCGCCAGGTCGCTTTCACGCAAGGTGCCGGCGTAATAGTGCAAGCGGGTCCAGGCCATCAGATAGTCGTAGCGCGCCTGTGCCAGGTCCCGCCGGGTACTGTAGAGCTGCTGCTGGGCGTTGAGCAGGTCGAGGTTGACCCGCTCGCCGCCGAGGATGCTTTGCCGGGTCGAGAGCACCAGCGACTCGGCCGAGGCCAGTGCCTTGCGGTAGGCGCGCAGCTTGCTTACCCCGGACAGGCAGGCGTTGTACTGGCGTCGCAGCTCGATCAGGGTTTCGCGGGTCTTGCCATCGAGTTCGTACTCGGCCTGCTCCAGATTGGCGCTGGCCTGGCGCACCGAAGCGGAAACGCCGCCACCGGCGAACAGCGGCACACTGACCTCGAAACCGACGGTATTGGTGTCGTAACGCTGGTTGTAGGTGTTGCCACTGTCGGATTCGCTCTTGCGCAGGCTGGCATAGGCATTGAGCTTGGGCAGGTGCCCGGCGCGGTTGCGCTCCACTTCGTAATGCGCCACCTCCACGGCCTGACGTTGTGACGCCAGGGTCGGATTGCTGCTCAGCGCCAGCTCATGCCAGGTGGCGAAGCTGGACGGTTCCAGGGGAAAGGACTCGAACCCCTGGCTCAAGGGCGCCAGATCGGTAACTGCCACCGTCGGCACGCCAATCAGCGCGCCCAGCTCGCGTAAAGCGGCATCCTGTGTGTCCTGGGCCTCGATCTCTTCGGCGGTGGCCAACTCGTACCGCGACTCCGCTTCGAGAATGTCGGTGCGGGTGCCTTCACCCTGGCGAAACAGCTGGGTGTTCTGCTGGAACTGTTCATCGAGCGCCTTCTTGCGGGCCTGGGCGATCTGGATCTGGTCTTCGGCGAACAGCGCCTGGGTGTAATAGGTCAGGACCCGCACCAGCAGTTCCTGACTCTTGCCGCGAAAGGTTTCGTCGGCGAACAGCGCCTGGGCCACACCCTTGCGATAGTTGGCGTAGGCCTCGTAGTCGATCAGCGGCTGTTGCAGCATCAGGGTCGAACCGGAACTGGTGTAGCGCCGGTCCTCATGGGCATTGCCGCGCTCGTTGAGGTAGGTGGCGCGCGAATCGTTACGACCCTGGTTATAGTTGTAGGACAGCCTTGGCAGCAGGCCCGCGCGGCCGATGGCACGATTCTCCTGGCCGGCATCGCGTTCCTTCAGTGCGCCGAGGAACACCGGATCGTTACGCAGCGCCTGCTCATAGACCTGAAACGGCCCCATGGCCTGGCACTCGACGGAACACAACAGCAAGGCAGCCGCAAGACACAGCGGTTTTTTCATCAGGCGCAACATCCTACTCCTCGGTCAACGCAGAGCCCGCACGATCCATCAGGGGCTTGAACAGATAGTTGAGCAACGACCGCTCGCCGGTGCGTACGAACATTTCCGCCGGCATGCCCGGCCTGATCACCAGCCCGTTGAGCTTTTCCAGCGCCAGGTCACTGACTGAGCTGCGGAGCACGTAATAAGGCGCACCGGTTTTCTCGTCGAGCAACTGGTCGGCGGAGATCAGGCTGACTTCGCCGCTGACCCGCGGGGTGCGGTTCTGGTTGAACGCGGTGAACAGGATGTCCACCGGCAACGCCGTACCGACCTTGTCCACCAGATTGACCGGCAAGTGCCCTTCCACCTCCAGGCGCTCGCCTTGCGGCACGATCTCCAGCAGGGTTTCGCCGGCACGCACCACCGCGCCTTCGGTGTGAACACCCAGGTTCACCGCGATACCCTCGGCCGGCGCGCTGATTTCGCTGTGCTGCAGCTCGAATCGGGCCGAGGTCAGTTGCTGCTCCAGAGTCAGGGTCTTGAGCTGGGCGTCGGCCAGTTGGCTACGCACCTCTTTCTGATATTCCTCGGTGTGCTGCGCCAGCTTGAGGCGCGACTCGAGAATGCCCTGCTCGACCCGCCCGCTTTCACCGTTGTTCTGCGCCAGATCCTGCTGCACCTGCGACAGTTGCCGTTCGTATTCCAGCAATCGGTTGCTGGGGATATAGCCGTTTTCTGCCAGGGGACGCAGGTTGTCCAACTGCCGGCGCAGGGAGTCGGCGCGCGCATTCATGTCGGCACGGGCTCGGCGCATGCCGGCCAGTTGCGCACTGGCGCCTTCGATGGCGGCGCGGATACCGGCCTGCTCGCGGGAGAAGGCTTCACGCCGGCTGCTGAACAACTGGCGCTGACCTTCGAGAACCAGCTCCAGTTGCGGATCGCTGTCGCCGGTCAGCTCTGGGGGAAAACTCACGCGCTGCAGGTTATCGCGTTCGCTCTGCCAGCGCGCCTGGCTGGCCCAGGCCACCCGATACTGCGCACGCAGAGACTGGACATCGGCGGCGTGCTGGGTCTGGTCAAGACGGAACAGCGGTTGGCCCTGGTGAACCAACTGGCCTTCGTGCACCAGAATCCGCTCGACCACTCCACCACCCAGCGATTGCACGGCCTTGCGCTTGCCGGAAACCACCACGGTGCCCTGCACCGCGATGCCCTGGTCCAGCGGCGCCAGGGTCGCCCAGGCAAAAAAACCACCCGCGCCCAGCAGCGCCAACCACCAACCGGCGCGGACAAAGAATCGCGCATCACGCTCCGGGCGCTCGAAACTGTCGTCGTGTTGCATCAGGCTATCCTGGCTCATGCTTCGCTCCTGCGGTTCGCTGCGCTGTATTGCCGGTTCAGGCTGAGCCCGGCAGGTGCCGGCGGCTGCGAGGGTACCGGCTGAGGCCCGGTCGGTGCCGTGCCGGAAAGTGCCTTGAGCACCTCGGCACTGGGCCCGAAGGCCTGCATCCGTCCCTCATTGAGCACCAGCAGCTTGTCTGCCTGGGTCAAGGCACTGGAACGGTGAGTCACCAGAATCACGCTGCTGCCCTGGGCCCTGAGTTGCGTAATCGCCGCCGTCAACGCGGCTTCGCCCGCCGCATCGAGATTGGAGTTCGGCTCGTCGAGCACCACCAGCCGCGGGCCGCCGTACAGTGCCCGGGCCAGGGCAACCCGTTGTTTCTGCCCACCGGACAGGCCGCTGCCGTCGTCGCCCAGCACGGTGTCGTAGCCCTGCGGCAGGCGCAGAATCAGTTCGTGCACGCCAGCCTGGACAGCGGCGGCGACCACCTTCTGCGGATCGGCGTCGCTGAAGCGGGCGATATTCTCGGCGACCGTGCCACTGAACAGTTCGATCGACTGCGGCAGATAACCGATATGCGGACCGAGTTCATTACGGTCCCAGCGATGAATATCCGCACCGTCCAGACGCACCACACCGCCCAGGGTCGGCCACACCCCCACCAGAATCCGCACCAGGGTCGATTTGCCCGACCCCGAGGCGCCGAGTACCCCCAGCACCTCGCCGGCCGCCAGTTGAAAACTCACCTGGTGCAGGGTCGCTCCGCGCACACCTGGCGGGCCGGCGCTGACCTGTTCGAAGGCCACCGCGCCCTTCGGCTCGGGCAGGCTCATGGGCGATTCGCCTTCCGGAAACTCGCGCAACAGTTCATCAAGCCGCCGGTACGCCAGCTTGGCCGCGCTCCACTGTTTCCACACCGCAATCAACTGGTCGATGGGGCTCAGCACCCGGCCCATCAGGATCGAACCGGCGATCATCATCCCGGAACTCATGTCACCCTTGATCACCAGCAAGGCGCCAAGACCCAGCACCAGCGATTGCAGGCACAAGCGCAGCGACTTGCTCAAGGAGGTCACCAGCGCGCCGGTATCGCTGGCCTGGTTCTGCCGCGCGAGAAACCGCGAATGCACCTGGAACCAGCGCTTGCGCAGGGCTCCCAGCATGCCCATGGCCTGGATGGTTTCGGCGTTGTGCAAGTGGCTGGTGGCCAATTGGCTGGACTTCTGCGAATAGCCGCTGGCCTCGCCCAACGGCTTGCGGGTCAGCCATTCGTTGAGGCAGGCCAGCGCGATCAGCAGCACCGCCCCCACACTGGCGAAGACACCCAGCCAGGGGTTGAAGAGAAAGATCACCAACAGGTAGATGGGAAACCACGGCGCGTCGAAGAACGCGAACAACGCCGGTCCCGTGAGAAACTGGCGGATATGGGTCAGGTCGCCCAGGGCCTGTCCGGCGTGGCCTTGGCCGCGAAACAGGTTGCGCTCGAATGCGGCCTGATAGACCCGCAGGTTGAAGCGCCGTTCGAGTTGGCTGCCGATACGGATCACGATAAAACTGCGGATCACTTCCAACAGCCCGATGAAGGCGAAGAAGCCCACCACCATCAGTGTCAGCATCACCAGGGTGGTTTCATTCTGCGAGGTCAGGACCCGGTCGTAGACCTGCAGCATGTAGATCGATGGGACCAGCATCAGCAGGTTGATCAACGCGGTAAAACAACCGACGCTGATCAGCGTGCTTTTATAGTCACCCAGCACGCGGAACAAGGGTGTGCCGGGCATCGTGTTCAACGACTTCATTTATCTTCCCTGATCATACTGATTTCAAGAGTTCGTGCGGCCCGGCGACCTCAGCCCTGTCGCCGAGGCCGCCGGTCATTCAGGTCGACTTGCGTACCAGCACCAGAGTCTTGCCATTTTGCAGGCGCGCCTCGTACAGGCCGTCCTCCTGCCGGTTGAGGTGGACCAGGCCACTGCCTGCGGCGCCATACAGCCAAATACCGTCCGGCGTCGGTTCCCAGCTCGTCGGGCGTTCGCCCAGCCAGCGGGTCGCACAGTCCAGATCACCGTCGAGTGCCGGCGCCTGGGTCGACAGCCGCAGCTCGCAGGCGGCGTTGCTGTCATCCTGGGGATACAGTCGCCAGGTCCCGACCAGCGTGTCGGGGGCGGGAAGAATCAAGCTACGTGCCATACAGTGTTCTCCTGTCAACAGCATCGATGCGGCCAGTAGCCACACCTTCAATACAACACGGGGAATGAATCGGTCGATCATGAGCCCTCGCACTCTCCTCAGGGAGCAGCGCGCAGGCGCTGCTCGTCAACGTTCAATCAGGCCATGATGTCAGTGACCGCCATCTGTCCCACCGTCCGGACCTGAAAACCGGCCAGGCCGGCGCCGGAAAAATCGATTTCCAGGGAACCTACGTCGTACAGCGAGTCGTAGCGCAGCACCGCCTGCCCGGCCTGTCCGCTAAAGGACTGGACGAAACTCAGGCCCGAACCCTCGGTGATCTGCGTCAGGTCGATGTTGTCCTCGCCACTGGCGAAGTCGATGATCCAGTCGGCGGCGCCCGGCGCTGAATCCGCGGCGAAAGAGTACACGAAGCTGTCGCGCCCGCTACCGCCCTCCAGCCTGTCCAATCCAACGCCACCATGGAGGACGTCGTTGCCGGCATCACCGTACAGAAAGTCATTGCCGAGATCCCCCAGCAAGGTGTCATCCCCATCACCGCCCTTGAGCAGGTTGTCCGCCTCGTTGCCGATCATCAGGTCGTTACCGCTGCCACCGTAGGCATTTTCCACCGTGACGCCCAGGGCGATCGACACGTTGCCTCGCAACCCGCCCACATCGGAAAACAGATCCTCGGCGAGATAGATCCTCTGGTCCTGGGTAAAGCCGGAGAAATCCAGGGTGTCGTTACCGCCGCCATCCCAGACAGTGAACACCAGCGTGTCCGAGGACGAGGTGGCGCTCAGGTAATCGCGATCGGTGTTGGAGTTGAAACCATATACGGTGTCGTCGGCACGGGTGTGGAGGTTGGCCCCGTAGAGTTTCTGGATCGCCGCGATATCGTCGATCAGTGGGCCCGAGGAAAAGGCCCGCGAACCGTCGCGGGTGAAATCCTGGCCGGTGTTGCGTTCATTCCAGTAGCTCATGACGCTGTAGCCGGACGAGTCTTCGGCATAGCTCGCGCCGCCATAGCCATCGTCACCACTGACCACCTGCCAGAGCCAGTCGAACCAGCTTTCTTCACCGGCGTTGTAGTCACCGGGATGGGACAAGCCCAGGTTATGGCCGATCTCGTGGGTGAGGATATGACGACCCAGGTTGTTCAGTGCCGGGGTCTTGTTGGGCTCGTTGTCGATACCGAGCTGGCGCCAGAACCAGCCAGCCCAGCTGTCGATAGCATCGACCTGATACCAGGACTGGCCTTCCTCAAGGGGATGGGGCATGAACGCAAAGGCCATTGCACCGCTAAGATCGCCGTCACTGTAGTTACCCAGGGTCAGGTGCCCATCCCCGCCACTCGCCGCCTCGGTGAAGGTGACATTGGCAACATCCGCCCACGACTGCATGGAGCGCTGCGCCTGCTGTTTCTGTTGCTCGCTGAATTCACTGAACCCGCGCAACTCCATGTCGGCGAAGTCGGAGGGTTCAGCGCTGAGAAAGGTGTAGGTCAGGTCGATCCGTCCATTGTTGTCCCGGTCCTGCAGTACATCGCCGGTACGGGTGATCTGTGTGGCCGCCTGGGTCACGGAATAGGACGGCTTGCCGCCGGCTTGATAGTCCTCGGAGAGTGCTTGCCTGGAGGTCAGTGTTTGGGAATGCAGAAGAGTCATGCTAAATCCTTGAGGCATGGAAAGAACGTGCTCGTCCAGGCGATTGCCCGGCAACGAGGGCGCGCATTGGACAGGCTCGCGTCTCGCGGCTCCAGCAGATAACGCTCACCCGACGTGCAAATGCCGACTTCTCGAAAAAGACATCCGAGTCGGGCACATCATCCATGAGAAAAGTCGACACGGTACCTCCAACACAGCCACTTTCATGCTTCATACGATTCGACGAGGCAGCGCGAACGCTGCCCCGAGGTTGCACCGCTCAGGCCACGATGTCCGTGATTGCCATCTGGCCGATCGTGGTGATCCGAAAATCCGCCACGCCATTGCCGGAGAAATCGATCGCCAGGGTTCCATCCTTGAAATGCGGGTCATAGTCCAATACCGCCTGACCGGCCTGGCCGGTGAACGTATCGACGAAACTCAGCCCCGCACCTTGTGTGATTCCGCTCAGGTCGATCCGGTCCTGGCCACTGACAAAATCCATGATCCAGTCGCTGGTGTAATGCGTCGAATCCGATATCGCGTTGAACACGAAGGTGTCCCGTCCTTCCCCGCCACTCAACAGGTCCGCCCCGGCCCCCCCCAATAAAATGTCATCGCCGTTGCCGCCCACCAGTTGATCGTCACCCGCACCGCCGTCGAGGAAGTCGACACCGTCACCACCGTGCAGCAGATCACCGCCCTCACCGGCGATGATCCGGTTATCCGCCGCATTGCCGACGATCAGGTCATTGCCACTGCCGCCATGGGCGTTTTCCAGGGTAACGCCCTTGGCGATCGACACGTTGCCCACCAGTCCCCCCACATCGGAAAACGAGGCTTCGTTCAGGTTGATCGTCTGGTCCTGGCTGAAACCGGAGAAATCCAGGGTGTCGTTACCGCCACCATCCCACACCGAAAACACCAGTGCATCCGCGTCCGAGCGGGCACTCAGGTAGTCGCGGCCGGTGTTGGAATTGAAACCGTAGACGGTGTCATCGGCCCGGGTGTCGTGGTTGGCACCATAGAGCTTCTGGATCGCCGCGATATCGTCCAGCAGTGGAGCGGACGAATAGGCGGCGACCCCGCCCTTGGTGAAGTTCTGACCGGTGTTGCTTTCACTCCAGTAGCTCATGACGCTGAAACCGAGGGTGTCCTGCACGTAGAGGGCGTCCTTGTAGCTCGGATTGCCACGGGTCGCATCGTAATCGCCTAGGTGCGACAGGCCGAGGCTATGACCGATCTCGTGAACCAGCGTCAGACGTCCGAAATTGTTCAGCTCCGGCGTCTTGTTGGTGTCGTAGCCGCTGCCGATCAGGTACCAGGACTGCCCATCGTAGTCGGGCTCACCCTGGGGCTGAAACGCGAACGCCGAGCCCCCCGACGGCCCGGCACTGTAATTGCCGAAGCTCAAATGTCCGTCACCACCGGCCTGCGCCTCGGTGAAGCTCAGATTGGCGACATCCGCCCAGGACTGCATGGCCAGCTTCGCCTGGGCTTTCTGCACATCACTGAACGCGCTGAAACCACTGATACCCACATTCATCCCCAACTCGACGAAATTCGCCGGTGGACTGTCGAGAAAGGCATAGGTCAGGTGGACCTTGCCGTCATTGTCCAGGTCTTTCCAGGTATGGCCGCTGCGACTGATCTGTGCGGCCGACTGATCCACCGAATAGGACGGCTTGCCATTGATCAGCCCCGGTCCACCCCGTTCGGAGAGTTCCGGGTGACTGGCCTGAAGCTTGAACGAAAGGGGTTCGGAAGTTGCTGTTTCGGAATGAGGAGTTATCACGCGAAATCCTTAATGCATGGAAAAATGTATACGAGCAGTCATTGCCCGATAACAGGGGCGCGCATTGAACAGCCTCTTATCCGAAAGTTCCTGCAAATACCGCCCTCTCATCTTTTGAAAGTGATTCTTCTGTCAAGACATCCGACGTTGGATCCATTTCAATAGGAAAAATCAACACAACAGTATCAACATGCCGATCCACCACTCAGAACTTTGCCGAAGCGGATAAGTCGACACAACTTTCAAAGAGACGGCGCGAACGCCGCCTCCCGTATCATCGAATCAGACCACGATATCGCTGACCGCCGCCTGGCCCACCGTGGTGACCAGGAAGTCCGCCACGCCATGCCCGGAGAAGTCGACCGCCAAGGAGCCCAGATTGGTGCCCGAGGCATAGGTCAACACCGCATCGCCGGCATGCCCGGTAAACGCGTTGACGAAGTTCAACGCCGAACCGTGGGTGATCCCGGACAGGTCGATCTTGTCCTGGCCGCTGACAAAATCCATGATCCGGTCGGCCGCCTTCGGCGTCGAATCGGACACAGCGGCGAACACGAAAGTATCGCTACCGGCACCGCCCCACAGTTTGTCCGCTTCGCCAGCGCCGTAGAGGATGTCGTTGCCGGCACCGCCACGCAGTTCGTTGGCCACATCGTTACCGATCAGCAGGTCGTTGCCCGAACCACCGATGGCATTCTCGACGGTAACGCCCTGGGCAATCGAGATATTGCCGACCATGCCACCGACATCGGAGAACGAGCCGGCATGCAGGTTGATCTTCTGGCTCTGGGTAAAGCCGGAGAAGTCCAGGGTATCGTTGCCGCCGCCATCCCAGACCGAGAACACCAGCTTGTCCGAAGACGAGTTGGCACTCAGGTAGTCGCGACCGGCATTGGAGTTGAAACCATAGGTGGTATCACCGGCACGGGTGCTGTAGTTGGCGCCGTAGAGTTTCTGGATCGCGGCGATGTCGTCCATCAGCGGGCCGGACGAATAGGCCTCGACACCACCCTTGCTGAAGTTCTGGCTGGTGTTGCTTTCACTCCAGTAGCTCATGACGCTATAGCCGCGGGTGTCCTGCCCGTAGGTCGCATCCTTGTAGGTCGGGTTGCCCTCGCCGGCGTTATAGTCGCCGGGGTGGGACAGGCCCAGGGTGTGGCCGATCTCGTGGGTGAGGGTCTGGCGACCGTAGTTGTTCAGGCCAGGCGTCTTGTTGACGTTGTAGCCGCTACCGGTCAGGTACCAGGACTGGCCGTCATAGCCAGGTTCGGTGCCCGGCAGGAAGGCGAATGCCGCCGCCCCTTCCTGGCCGCCGCTGTAGTTACCAAAGGTCATGTGACCATCGCCACCCTTCGCGGCCTCGGTGAAGGTCACGTTGGCAACGTCGGCCCAGGACTGCATGGCCAACACCGCCTGCGACTTCTGCAGTGTACTGAACTGACTGAACCCGGTAACGCCCAGACCGCTGAAGTTCGAGGTCGGGGACGTCAGGAAGGTATAGGTCAGTTCGATCTTGCCGCTACCGTTCAGATCGTGCCAGGCGGCACCGTCACGCAACAGGTACGTGGCGGCCTGATCGACGGAATAGGAGGGTTTGCCATTGACCGTGAGATTGCCACCACGGTCGTATTGATGGCTGAAGCTATCGATCTGGTTGAAGGCGGAACTTGTACCACTGGCCGCCAGTGCCGACTCTACCGAACCAATAGCTTTCGCTTTGACTTTCGACATAAACACACTTCCTTGTTTGCAAGTGAAACAGTTTTTGTCAGATAGCGACAATCCCTTGGCGAGATCATCCTATCACTCGCCTTTTTTGAAGGCAGCGAGAAATTGACACATTTTGAAATCAACCGTCTAGCGCTTTTTTTGATATCAAAATGCTTTAAACCGGAAAGATCCCGCAAACATTGCTTATTCCCCTGAAAATATTTTCTGAAGGATTTTTCCGAGCTTCATCAGCAGGACATTGGAAATATTCAAGTCGAAAAAGTGCATAAGCCCTGCACACCAATAAGTGACCAGCCAGTCATTTATCAACTTGCAGGTTTTATCATTTATCGCATGTTCTTAGTGGCGCAAGATGTGACCCGTACATATAGCCCCCGCCATCCCCGGTCGAAGCACGCGGGTCCAGGCCCCCACGATTGCACGGATGTTCTAGACTTACCCTGGCAAAACGATGCCTACTGGCACCCTGCACGATTGAGCAATGTTCCAGGTACAGCATGTCCAGCAACGCCGACAACTGGATCGACCTGACTCAGGATCGCGATACCGGTATCGAAACCCTCCGTGCCCATTTCAAGGGGCACGCCTATGACGCCCACTGGCATGACACCTACCTGATAGGCGTCACCGAACAGGGGGTGCAGCAGTTCAATTGCCAGCGCACCCGCTATCACAGCATGCCCGGCCACGTGTTCATGCTCGAGCCCGGGGAAATCCACGACGGCGATGCGCCCACCGAAGGCGGCTTCACCTACCGGACACTGTACCTTGAGCCACACTGGCTGGAGCGCGAGCTGGGTGCGTTGTTCGAGGAAGCCCCGGCCAATAGCCAATTGGCGTTCTGTACGCCACTGGCAACCGGCGACAGTCGTCTGGCCCTGGCCACCAGCGCGGCGTTCCAGGCGATGCACAGCCCGGAATTGCGGATTGTCCAGCAAAGCGCCCTGGACCAGATGTTCGACGCCCTCACCCGCCACCTGCACTGGCGTACCCGCTACCGCGAAGACCCGCGCCTGCCGCAGGTGGCACAACGTGCGCGCGAGTACCTGCACGCCAACCTGCACCTGGATGTCAGCCTGGATGACCTGGCGCGGGCGACCGGCGTCGACCGCTTTCGCCTGACCCGCGCCTTCAAGTCAGCCTATGGCCTGCCGCCCCACGCCTACCTGGTGCAATTGCGCCTGGCCCGGGCACGGCGCTTGCTGGCGATGGGCGAACAACCGGCGAGCGTGGCCATGAGTCTCGGCTTCTCCGACCAGAGCCATCTGGGACGCTGGTTCGTCCGCGCCTATGGCCTGACACCAGCGGCCTACCGCAAGCGTTGCTCAAACCTTCCAGACGCCTGAGGCGACAGCCGCGAAGATCGTCACATCGATCCATTCGCGGAGTCTTGAACCATGCTGTCCAACTTCCCCAACCTGTTGCCGTTTCTGCTGTTCGCCTTCGTCGCCTCGGTCACGCCGGGGCCGAACAATATCCTCGTACTGAGCAACAGCGCGCGCCATGGCCTGATGGCGGCGCTGCCGATCATTCTCGGCGCTGGTGCTGGTGCCGCGTTGATCGTGCTGCTGGTGGGCAGTGGGGTCGGCCAGTCGCTGAGCGATCTGCCACGGGTACACAGGGTCATGCAATGGCTGGGGATCGCCTGGCTGAGCCTGCTGGCCTGGCAGATCTTCAATGCCCCGGTGAGCGGCCTGGAAACCGGTGCCCATGAGCCAAGGCGGCTCGGCTTGCTGAGCGCAGCCAGCCTGCAACTGATCAACCCCAAGGTGTGGATGATGGCCCTGGCAGTGGTCGGCGTGTTCGCCGGCAACGGTGCCGAACGCCAGGCTCACATCATTTCGCTGTCTCTGGCTTTCTTCCTGGTCTCACTGCCGTGCATGGGCCTCTGGGCCATCCTCGGCGCCGGATCGGCTCGGCTGCTGCGCTCGCCACTGGCGCTGCAGCGCTTCAATCGCTGCATGGCGCTGCTGCTGTTGGTGTCGGCGTGGCTGAGTGTTCTGGCCTGAAGAAGAGTGTTCTGGCCTGAAGAATACACCTAAGTGCACCGCCCAGTGCTGAGCCGGCAGCATCGGCATGCTGCGCCACTCTGGCCAACGCCCCGTGGGAGCCGGCTTGCTGGCGATCCGCCATAGGCGGCCATTCACCCCGCCATCGGCACGGCAATCAGCAGGATGGCCGTGCCATGGGTCGCCGTCGAGGCCACCACGCCATAGCGCATCCGCACCAGCCCACAAGCCACCCCTTCCAACAGGGTAAAAGCCAGCACCGGCCAGCCCAACTGGGTCACCGTCAGCGCCAGGAACGAATGGCAGGCGGAAAATGCCACCGCACTGATCAACGCTGCCCGCAGGGGCGTCACCTGCCCCTCCAGATATCCCTGGAGGAACCCGCGAAACAGCACCTCCTCCAGCGCATTGGCCCCATAAGCCAACACCAGCATCCCAGGCAGCCAGCTCCAGTAACCGGCAATCGCAGCGGGTTCGATGTCTTGATAGAGCCGCAATGGCAAGCCGATCAGGCAACCGGCAGCGACGCCCACCGCCAGCCCGACAATCCGGTTGCCCTTGAACACCACCAGCAATTGCCACAACGGCGGCGTCAGCCAGGCCAGCAGCGCGACCAGCCCCAGGGACAAGCCACCGAGCATGGCCAATACGAACGGATTGGCGATGAAACCGATTTGCAAATCGCCACTGAGCGACCACAAGCCCAGCGGGGTCATCGCGTCGCGCAGCAGCACAAAGGTCAGCAGCAGGATCGCGATGCGCAAGGCGGGTTGGTTCTTGGGCACCAGATAGAACCACAGGCCGCACAGCAGCAGGCCCGGGATCAGGTAGAGCCCGTAGTGGATCAGAACAACAAATCCGTCATGGATCATTCGGCCATCCCTGGTTTCGGCACACAGCGAAACGTCCGTTTTAGCAAGTTTCCTGCTCTGCGGACAATCGGGGATTTCAGGCTATTGAGGCCTGGCTGGTCATGGAAACTGGAAAGCAAAAAGAAAATGGCAGGGGCGGCTGGATTCGAACCAACGCATGGCAGGATCAAAACCTGCTGCCTTACCGCTTGGCGACGCCCCTGTAGCTTACAGCTGAACATTGCCGCTTTACTTGGCAACCCTGGCGGGCCACTGCGACAACGCGGACAAATGTATCAACCTTTGATCGTAATGGGAAGCCCCCGGCAATAAAAATTTCTTTGAATACAGCGACTTATTTAGTCACGATCAAAACGCCACTATCCACTGGCTGCACGCGTTCGATCAACACATCCTGCCCCTCTGCGTTTGCGATCGGCGCAATAGCGACCTATGGTCCAAACAACGCCCTTTCACAACCCGCTCCCTGAGCCGCTGTCCATCCAGTACGAACCCACCCGTAACGAGGTGATGACATGCAGAACAACTCCCGCCCCGCCGTACTCGAACTGATCGGCAACACTCCACTGGTGCGGGTCAGCCGCTTCGATACCGGCCCGTGCACGCTGTTTCTCAAGCTCGAATCGCAGAACCCCGGCGGCTCGATCAAGGACCGTGTCGGCCTGGCAATGATCGATGCCGCCGAACGCGACGGGCGCCTGCACCCTGGCGCGACCATTATCGAGGCCACCGCTGGCAATACTGGCCTGGGTCTGGCGCTGGTGGGCCGGGCCAAGGGTTATCGGGTGGTGTTGGTGGTACCGGACAAGATGTCCACCGAAAAAGTCCTGCACCTCAAGGCCATGGGCGCCGAGGTGCATATCACCCGCTCCGACGTCGGCAAGGGCCACCCCGAGTATTACCAGGACGTCGCCGCCCGGTTGGCCAGGGAAATTCCCGATTCCTTTTTCACCGACCAGTTCAACAACCCGGCCAATCCCCTGGCCCATGAAACCAGTACCGCACCGGAGATCTGGGCACAGACCCAGCATGACGTCGATGCCATCGTCGTCGGCGTCGGCTCGGCCGGTACCCTGACCGGGCTGACCCGGTTCTTCCAGCGCGTACAGCCGAACCTGGCGATGGTGCTGGCCGACCCGCTCGGCTCGGTGGTCGCCGAGTACAGCCGCAGCGCCATCCTCGGCACGGCCGGCTCCTGGGCCGTCGAAGGCATCGGTGAAGACTTCATCCCATCGATTGCCGACCTGTCCAGCGTGCGCCAGGCCTATTCGATCACCGACGAGGAAAGCTTCGACCACGCCCGCCAACTGCTGCGCGCCGAGGGTATTCTCGGCGGTTCCTCCACCGGCACCCTGCTGGCCGCAGCACTGCGCTACTGTCGCGAGCAGACCCGCCCCAAGCGCGTCGTCACCTTCGTCTGCGACACCGGCACCCGCTACCTGTCCAAGGTCTACAACGACCAGTGGATGAACGACCAGGGCCTGCTGCAGTACAAGCGCTACGGCGACCTGCGCGACCTGATCGCCCGTCGTTTCGAGGATGGCCGGGTGATCAGTGTCGGCCCGGACGACACCCTGCTTACCGCCTTCCAGCGCATGCGCCTGGCGGATGTCTCGCAACTGCCGGTGCTGGTGGATGGTCAGCGGCTGGTTGGCGTCATCGACGAGTCCGACATCCTGCTCGGCATGCACGATGACGCCGCGCATTTCCGCCTGAGTGTCGCCAGTGTCATGACCGACCAGTTGCAGACCCTTTCGCCCGGCGCCAGCCTCGCCGAGCTGCAGGCGGAACTGGATCGCGGACTGGTGGCGATCATTGCCGACGCTTCAGGCTTCCATGGCCTGATCACCCGTTTCGACCTGCTCAACCACCTACGGAGATCCCTTGCATGAGCCAGCACGAACCGTCCGCAGCCTCTCGCGCTTTCGCCACCCGGGTGATCCATGCCGGACAGGCGCCCGACCCGACCACCGGGGCGCTGATGCCGCCGATCTACGCCAACTCCACCTATCTGCAGGACAGCCCCGGCGTGCACAAGGGCTTCGACTACGGCCGTTCGCACAACCCGACGCGCTTCGCCCTGGAGCGCTGCGTAGCCGATCTGGAAGGCGGCAGCCGGGCCTTCGCCTTTGCCTCCGGGCTGGCGGCGATCTCGACCGTGCTGGAACTGCTCGACGCCGGCGCCCACGTGGTGTCCGGCAATGATCTGTATGGCGGCACCTTCCGCCTGTTCGACAAGGTCCGCCAGCGCAGCGCCGGGCATCGTTTCAGCTTCGTCGACCTGACCGCCCCCGACGCACTGCCAGCAGCGCTGCAGGAAGATACACGGATGGTCTGGATCGAGACGCCGAGCAATCCCCTCCTGAGCCTCACCGACCTTGCGGCCGTCGCCCGTCTTTGCCGCGACCGGGGTATCCTCTGCGTGGCCGACAACACCTTTGCCAGCCCGTGGGTCCAGCGCCCGCTGGAACTGGGTTTCGATATCGTCGTGCACTCGACCACCAAGTACCTCAACGGCCACTCCGACGTGATCGGAGGCATCGCCGTGGTCGGACAGAACGCCGAACTCGCCGAGCGTCTGGGTTTCCTGCAGAACGCGGTCGGGGCCATCAGCGGGCCATTCGATGCCTTTCTGACCTTGCGCGGGGTGAAGACCCTGGCACTGCGCATGGAGCGGCATTGCAGCAATGCGCTGGAACTGGCGACCTGGCTGGAGCGCCAGCCACAAGTGGCCCGAGTGCACTATCCCGGCCTGCCCTCACACCCGCAGCACGAACTGGCCCGTCGACAGATGCGCGGCTTTGGCGGAATGATTTCTGTCGACCTGAAAACCGATCTCGCCGGCTCGCGGCGCTTCCTGGAAAGCGTGCAGATATTCGCCCTGGCCGAGAGCCTGGGCGGCGTGGAAAGCCTGATCGAACACCCGGCGATCATGACCCACGCCACCATCCCGGCGCCTACCCGTGCACAACTGGGCATCGGCGATGCGCTGGTGCGCCTGTCGGTGGGCGTGGAGGATGTCGAGGACTTGCGGGCCGACTTGGCGCAGGCCCTGGCGCGCATCTGAAGGAGGACGTCCCGACCTCACGGCAGGCCATCGGCTATCCGACGAACAGCACGATTGCACAATGCCAGCCGTCGGACATTGCATGCATCCCATCGTTTCCTCTACTAGCCTTTGCGACTTATGGAATCCCCGTTTGCTCTGCAGACTATTGTTCAAGGAGAAATCAATGACGACCCCCGTACTGATCGCCGAACGCACTTACCGCAACTGGTCCACCCCGATTCTGCTGGAACTCAATTTACGCGCCCATCAACTGGACGCGCCTTCACGTCAGGCATTGCGCAATGTGCTGATCGAGCGTCGGATGGCCGATCTCGGCAAGCCGACCGAGGTCGAGCAACGCAAGACCGCATGACCTGTTGAGCCTTGTCCTGTGCAAGCCCACGGGCTGGCAAGTGAATGGCCGCCTTCGGCGGATCGCCAGCCCGTGAGCTTTAACAATGACGACAAATAAGCAATGAGCCTGCAGCCACGTTCATCATAAGATCCGCGTACGCGGACACGTTCATGCCAAACGTACCCACCGCCAGCAATCCAGACCCGTCCTACACAACATACTGACTCTATTCCAACTCCCCGGTCGCAAGTGCGGAATTGGGCACAGCGCGCACGACGCTTCGCCGACAAACCAGTTAATATCGAAAAGCTACTACTGCACCTTTTCCCATATCAGCCCATTCAGAGAGGAACAATGGATTTTCCTGCAGTCTCGCCAGGTCAACGTTCGGATTTCGCCCTGGCCTTGTCCGGCGGCGGTGTCCGGGCCATGGTGTTTCATCTGGGGGTACTCAAGTACCTGGCCGAACAAGGCGCGCTGGAGCGAGTCAGCCAACTTTCGACCGTGTCTGGCGGCAGCCTGCTGGTGGGGCTGATGCTGCATGAAAATGACGGAAAATGGCCCGATTCTGCAGCGTTCCTGCAAAAATCGTATGTGGCCTTGCGTACCCAGCTATGCTCGCGCAGCCTCTTGTTCAGTGCGTTGCGTCAGTTGTGCAATCCGCTGAACTGGCGCTTCATCCTGTCGCGAGCCAACCTGCTGGCCCTCGGACTCCGTAATGAGTGGGGCGTAAAGAGCCGGCTGGCGCAGATCGATGCGCGACCGGACTGGTCCATCAATGGCACCACGGCCGAGAACGGCAAGCGCTTTCGCTTCAAGCGCAACAATATGGGCGACTATTCCATCGGTTACGCCGAGACGGGCGACATGCCCCTGGCCGAGGCCCTGGCGGTCTCGGCGGCGTTTCCCGGCGGGATCGGTCCGCTGGTGCTCGACAGCAGGCGCTTCAAGTGGATGCAACGCGGCTGGGAGGCTCCACTCAACAGCGCAGTGGAAACGAAACTGCCGTTCGCCAAACTGCATCTGTACGACGGCGGGGTCTACGACAACCTTGGCCTGGAGCCCTTCTTCGACGCGGCCACCGGGCGCAGCAAACGCTCCGAATACCCGATTGTCGTCAGCGATGCCGGCGCGCCACTCCAGCCTGGCTTCAAGGCTGGTGTGCTGAGCCCCTGGCGGCTCAAGCGCATGGCCGACATCATGTCCGACCAGTCCCGGGCTCTGCGCATACGCAGCTTCGTCGAGTACCTCGACCAGGCGCAAGGGCGAGGTAGCTACATGGGCATCGCCAGCACCCTGATCGAGGCCCAGCCAGGCAGCGATGCGGCGTTTGCCGCGCATTTCCCAACCAGCCTGGACCGTCTGAGCCCCGAAGTATTCGACCGTATCGCCCGGCACGGCTATGCCGTGGCCCAGGCTACCGACCGCGAATACGGCCTGTTGCCGGCAACCACCACACCAGAACCGGCCTGAGGCCGTGAATGGCCGCGACGCCGGTCACTCGCTGGCCGCCAGCTCGAAGCAGAACACCGCGCCCTTGCCAGGCATCGACAACAACCGGATCTGGCTGTCATGCAATTGCAGGATACGCCGCACGATCAACAGACCGAGGCCGCCACTGCGGCGCTCGCCGTCCTGATTGAAGGGCCGCCGGAACAGATTCTCCAGCAGTTTGGGCGGGATGCCCGGCCCGGTATCGCTGACGGTCACCCGCACCTTGCCCGGCTCATGCACCAGCGCCACCTCAATACTGCCGCCTTCGGGGGTATGGCGCAGAGCGTTGTCGATCAGATTGGTCAGCACCCGCTCGATCATGCCCAGGTCGGCACTCACCATCGACGCGCCCCGCGGCAACACCGCCAACAGCTTCGAGTGACGGGTCTCGGCCATCAGTTCGAACTTCTGGAACACGTCCTGGATCAGGTCGCTGAGCGAAAAGTTTTCCCGCTCCAGGCGCACTTCGCCATGCTCCAGCCGCGCCAGCTCAAACAGCGCCTGAGCCAGTTGCCGGACCTTGTTACTCTGTGCCAGCGCGGTGCCGAGATAGCGCCGGCGCTCGTCCGGTGCCAGCAGTTCCCCCTTGAGTGACAGGGTCTCCAGATAGCCATGCAGCGAGGCCAGCGGTGTGCGCAGGTCATGGGAGATATTCGCGATCAGTTCGCGACGGTCCTGATCGAGCTGGGTCAGGGTTCGCCACTGTTCACCGATACGCGTCGCCATCTGCGCGAAGCTGGCTTCCAGGACATGGATTTCATTGCCGCCGCCCGAACCGGCCAGAGGCAATGCCGGCGGGCTGGCCGGCACTGCCTCGGTGTCGAAGTCGCGCATGGTTTCGGTCAGCCGGCGCAGTGGCCGGGTGATCAGACGGAAGGCGATCAGGCCGGCGATCAGACCGAGCAGCGCCACCAGGCCCATCGCCCACAGAGTCGTGCGCAGCACCGAGCTGGCGCTAACCCGCGCCGCCAAGCGGTCGTGTTCCTCGCCCTGCAGCACCACGTAAAGATAACCTAACGCTTTGCCGCCGCCCTGCAGCGCAGCGGCGCTGAAGACCTTGCGCCCGTTGGTACTGCGTGGATCGTCGCCGAGAATCGGCAGCGGCTGGTCGTCGAGCAGGCGATGAATCGGTCCAAGATCGACCCGCTCGCGCTTGAGATGGCCCTGCGGTGCGGCGTCGCCAGTAATACGCCCGCTGGGGTCGAGCAGGTAGACCTCGACGCTGGGGTTGACGTTCATCAGTTGACCGAACAACGTCCGCACGCCTTCCATGGTCAGGCCCTCGGTGCCCACCAGGCGATTTTCCAGGGCGATGCTGCGGGCCAGGTCACGGGACAACCCCTGCACCACTTCCTTTTCGTGCATGTCGTTGGCGCGCACCTGCAGCCACACCGAGGCGCCGCAGCAGGCCAGCAACAGGATCGAGAACACCACCGACAGACGCTGGGACAGGGTCAGGTTCATTCTGCGTGTCCCGCAGGAGCGAAGCGATAGCCGCGGCCCCAAACCGTGAGAATCCGTTCGGGCTGCGCCGGGTCGGCCTCGATCTTCGACCGCAGACGGTTGATGTGGGTATTGACCGTGTGCTCGTAGCCATCGTGCTGGTAACCCCAGACCTGGTTCAGCAGGTCCAGGCGCGAATAGACCGTGCCGGGGTGCTTCATGAAGAAATGCAGCAGATCGAACTCCCGTGGGGTCAGGTCCAGTTCCTGGCCGTCGACCCTCGCCTCGCGGGTCAGCGGGTCGAGGCTCAGGCCGTTGAGTTCGAGGCGGCCGGCGTCGACCTTGAGGCTCTTGGCCAGGGCATCGACCCGGCGCAGCAGCGCCTTGACCCGAGCCGCCAGTTCGAGCATGGAAAACGGCTTGGCCAGATAATCGTCCGCGCCCAGTTCCAGGCCCAACACCCGGTGCATCTCGCTGGAGCGGGCACTGGTGATGATGATCGGCGTGTAGCGTGCCATGGCCCGCGCCTGGCGACAGATTTCCAGACCATCGACGCCCGGCAGCATCAGGTCGAGGATCAGCGCATCCCAACCGCCCTTTTCCAGTTGCGCCAGGCCCAGGTTGCCGTCGGCACAATGAGTGACCTCGTAGCCTTCATCACGCAGGTGCAGGCTCAGCAGCCCGGCCAGGTGCAGGTCATCTTCGACGATCAGAATGCGTTTGGGTGAATCCATGGGGCGGCGTTCCTGCAAGAGAATGATCCGTGACGTTCACAGCATATGACGTCGAGCCCATTGTGCCGAATCGGCAGGGAGAAAATGTTCACGATTAATTTAACTTTGCGGGAGGATTTGGCGACCGTTGCCCACCGAAACTGAAAGCCTGATCAACCGCCGTGGACGTGACGCCATGTTCTCCAGAAGACGCTTTCTTTTCTCCAGTACCGCTGCTGTGCTCGCCGCCGGGTTTGTCGACTGGCGTGCAGTTGCCGCGACCTTGGGCGGCAGCGCTGCACCGAGCGAGCCGAACGACAGCTTCGAGGTCAGCCACAGCGACGCCGAATGGCGCACGCTACTCAACGACAACCAGTACCAGGTGCTACGCCATGAAAGCACCGAGCGCCCCTACAGCAGCCCGCTCAACGACGAGCATCGCGACGGCGTATTTGCCTGCGCCGGCTGCCAACAGGCGCTGTTTTCCTCATCGGCCAAATTCGACAGCCACACCGGCTGGCCGAGCTTCACCGCGCCCCTGCAGAACGCTGTCGGCACCCGCCGCGACGGCACGCTGGGCATGGCGCGAACCGAGGTGCACTGCCATCGCTGCGGCGGCCACCTGGGCCATGTGTTCCCTGACGGGCCGGCACCGACCGGGTTGCGCTACTGCATGAATGGCGTGGCGATGAGTTTTACGCCAAGCGCGCAAGCAGCCTGACGCTCTGTCATGGCAGCCGGTTTGCTGCCGGACCTCCTTTCACCGACAAGGATCTTCACCATGTTTCTACTGATTCTGGCGTATCTGGGCGGTCTGCTGACCATCCTGAGCCCCTGCATCCTGCCGGTGCTGCCCTTCGTATTCGCCCGCTCCGGCGAATCGTTCCGCCGCAGCGGCCTGCCACTGCTCTGCGGCATGGCCCTGACCTTTGCGCTGGTCGCCACCCTCGCTGCCGTCGGCGGCGGCTGGGTGGTACAGGCCAACCAGTACGGACGCTGGCTGGCGATGGCATTGATGGCGTTCTTCGCGATCACCCTGCTCTTTCCCCATCTGGCCGACCGCCTGGCCCGGCCCTTGGTGTCGGCCGGTGACCGGTTGTCACGCTCGGCCCAGGGCGGCAGCGAGCAACCGAGCGTGCGCTCGTCCTTTGTCCTCGGTATCGCCACCGGCCTGCTCTGGGCACCGTGCGCCGGGCCGATTCTCGGTCTGATCCTCACGGGAGCGGCCCTGCAAGGCGCCAATATCGGCACCACATTGTTGCTGCTGGCCTACGCTGCCGGCGCCGCCAGCTCCCTGGCCGCGGCACTGTTGCTGGGTGGACGGGTATTCAGCGCGATGAAACGCCACCTCGGCACCGGTCAATGGCTGCGTCGGGGCCTCGGCGCGGCGATGCTGGCCGGCGTGGCGGCGATTGCCCTGGGCCTGGACAGCGGTCTGCTGACCCGGGTGTCGACGGTCGCCACCTCGGGCCTCGAACAGAAATTGTTCGATACCCTCAATCCAGCGCCACCACAGAGCGCCATGCTGCAAGGCGGTGCGATGATGGCTGCGGTGGCCCAGGATGAACAGCCAAGCGGCAGCATGATGGCGATGGTCGCCAAGACCGCCGACCGCGCCCTGCCGGTGGAAGGCACCCTGCCCGACCTCTCAGGCGCCGTGCAGTGGCTCAACTCGGCACCGCTGAACGCCGCCGAACTCAAGGGCAAGGTGGTGCTGATCGACTTCTGGACCTACTCATGCATCAACTGCCTGCGCAGCCTGCCCTACGTCAACGCCTGGGCGCAGAAGTATCACGACCAGGGCCTGGTGGTGATCGGCGTGCATGCTCCGGAGTTCGCCTTCGAGCGCGACATTGACAACGTCCGCCAGGCCGTCAGCAAACTGGGCATCCAGTACCCGGTGGCGATCGACAACAACTATGCGATCTGGCGCGGCTTCAACAATCAGTATTGGCCTGCGCATTACTTCATCGATGCCCAGGGCCGGGTGCGCTACCACCACTTCGGCGAAGGCGACTATGCCGGGTCCGAGCGCGTCATCCAGCAATTGCTGGCCGAAGCCGGCAATACGCACGTCGCCGAGGGTATGGTCAACGCTCAAGCCAGCGGTGTGATGCAGGCGGCCGACTTAACCGAAGTGAAATCCCCGGAAACCTACATCGGTTATGAACGTGCCGAGCACTTCGCCTCTCCAGGCCAGCAGACAGCCGACCAGCCCAAGCACTACAGCGCGCCACAACAACTGCTGTTGAACCAATGGGGCCTGAGCGGCAACTGGACCGTACGCTCGGAGCAGGCTGCGTTGAACCAGGCCGGCGGTGGCATCGTCTTCCGCTTCCAGGCCCGCGACCTGCATCTGGTGCTGGGTCCTTCGAGCGATGGCAGCCCCGTTCGCTTCAAGGTGCTGATCGACGGCAAGGCGCCCGCCGCGAGTCATGGTACCGATACCGACGCCAGTGGCCTGGGCACAGTGACCGAGCAGCGCCTCTATCAACTGGTGCGTCAGGCCGGTGATGTCGGCGAACACACCTTCTCCATCGAATTTCTCGACCCCGGTGCACAGGCCTACGCCTTTACCTTCGGTTGATTGCCAAGAGGATCCATGAAATGAGCAAATCCGTAATGCCGCAAAAATCCACCTCGCCGTTGTTGACGATTGCCGCAGTGGCCGGTCTGGCCCTGTCGATCCTGCTGGTCCAGCGTATTGCCTTCGCAGCCGAACCGGCGGTGCAGATCGCCCCACCGGCGCTCGATGAACCGGCCACCCCCGGCCAGGCCACGGCGGTTTTTGCCGGCGGCTGCTTCTGGGGTGTGCAGGGCGTGTTCCAGCATGTGCGCGGGGTGCAGAACGCGGTGTCCGGTTATGCCGGCGGCGCGGCGAGCACCGCTCATTATGAACAGGTCGGCGGCGGCGATACCGGCCATGCCGAAGCGGTGCAGGTCACCTACGACCCGAGCCAGGTCAGCTACGGCAAGCTGCTGCAGGTGTTCTTCTCGGTGGCCCACGACCCGACCCAACTCGACCGCCAGGGCCCGGACAGCGGCAGTCAGTACCGCTCGGCGATTTTCCCGGTGAATGCCGAACAGGAAAAGGTCGCCCAGGCGTACATCGAGCAACTGGATGGGGCGAAGGTGTTTGCCTCGAAGATCGTCACCCGGATCGAGGACCACAAGGTGTTCTATCCGGCCGAGGGCTATCACCAGAACTACCTGACGCTGCATCCCTATGCGCCGTACATTGCCCTCAACGATTTGCCGAAGGTAGAGAACCTCAAGCGGATGGAGCCGCAGCTGTATCGGGCTGATCCGGTGCTGGTGCCGAATATGCAGTGAGTCAGCGGGCCTCGTCGCGGCGCCCCGAAAGCCCCGCCCCTACCGTTTGTGCAGTACGCAACTATTGCGTTCGACACATCCTTGTAGGCGCAGGGCTTGCCCGCGAATAGACCAGAACAGGCACCGCCCATTCCAGGCGGTGCCTCACCCTCAAGGATAACGCCGCTGGTCCGGCGCCGGCGGGAAGTACTGGTACAACCAGGTTTCGCTCAACGTCCGCTCGCCGCTGCGGATGAACAGCCGCAGCTCCACCGGATCGACGCTGTCATTGGTCGGGTACCAGTCGAAAATCACCCGATACCCACCAATCTCATCCAGCTTGAGGACACTGAAATCCTTCACCTGACCGTTGGAAGCGGTGACCACCGGCTCGATCCCGGTCTCTTGCGTCAGCCGCTCCAGCCCACCGCCATTGAAGTCCACGGCAAACCGCCGGGCCCAGACCTCGGGATAATGCTCACCCGGCGCCCAGCCCTCGATGAAACCGCCCATGCCCGAGCGCGTCGCATGTACCCGTGCCAGCGGCGTACCCACCGGCGGCAGCGCGCTCCAGTACAGTTTATAGCCATAGGTCAGCGAGTCGCCGGCCTTCACCGGCTGCTTTGGCGTCCAGAAAGCCACGATGTTGTCCAGGGTCTCGCCGGTGGTCGGGATCTCCAGCAGGTCCACCGAGCCCTCGCCCCACGGCGTGGTCGGTTCGACCCACAGACTCGGCCGGCGGCTGTACCAATCCACCGTGTCCTGGTAGCTGGCGAACTCATGATCGGTCTGCACCAGGCCAAAACCCTTGGGATCCTTGTCGGCAAAGGCATTGAACTGCAACTTGGCCGGGTTGTTCAGCGGTCGGCAGATCCATTCGCCATTGCCACGCCACATCGCCAGACGGTCAGAGTCGTGGATCTGCGGGTGAATGGTGTCGCACATGCGCCGCTCATGGGTGCCGCAACTGAACATGCTGGTCATCGGTGCGATGCCCAATTGCTCGATATCCACCCGCGCATTGACATGGGCCTCGACGCTCATCACCACCTGTTCGGCCTGGCAGTCGATGTCGAAGCGGTAGGCGCCGGTGGCACTCGGCGAATCGAGCAAGGCATAGACCACGAACCGGGTGCTTTCCTTGGTCGGGGTCTCGAACCAGAACTTGGTGAAGTCCGGGAACTCCTCACGCTTGTGCGCGTAGGTGTCGATCGCCAGGCCGCGCGCCGAAAGGCCGTATTGGCCGGTCTTGTCCACCGCGCGGAAGTAGCTGGCGCCGAGGAACGAGACAATATCGTGGCGATCGATCTCCGGCGCCTTGAACAGCTTGAAGCCGGCAAACCCCAAATCGCCCTTGAGCTGGGCCTGGTCGATACCGCTGTTGGCGTAATTGAACAGGGGCGGCCGGAAGTGCACTTCCCGCGACTGGCGCGTCTGCGCATCGACGCTGTACATCCGTACCGGCTGCTTGAACCCCATGCCGACATGGAAGAACTGCACATCCAGTTGGCCCTTGAGTTCATTCCACAACGAATGCCGGGCATCGTACTGAATCGCGTTGAACTGCTGCGGGGTCATGTTCGCCAGGGTCGGCGGCAGGACCTGCCGGGTACTCACATAAGGCTTGCCGGCGAGTTGCTTGGCCTGGGCCTGCAGCGCCTGGAAATCAAAATGTTCGATGTCACCGTCCGCGGTGGCGGCAAGCGCCCGCGCCGCGAACAGACCGCTGGCCGACAGGCCGGTGTAGGCCGCCAGGGCCATGGAAGCTTTCAGGAGATTACGGCGATGCATAAAAAGACCTGTACTGAGGACGATCCGGACACCGCAAACCCAAGGTGCCAGACAGGGGAATCAACCACCACGCACTCTCGGTGGCTGCCAACAAACAGATACCAAATCCTGATGAACGTTCGCAACGTCTTTGGAAAACTTGGTGACAGGCTTTATTCAGCAAAGGTGTGGCTAGATGTTTCAAGCCTCATACCGATGTCGAGGCGACCCCTTAACGACCGCCAGATGGACGTGAAGATTTCTTCAGAAAGCTTTCACCCTTTTGTTGGCAAAATCCCACACCTGCTGTGAAAGGTCCGTACGAGGCAACTGCAATGACCCGCATCCTGACCATCGAAGATGATGCTGTAACCGCCAAGGAAATCGTGGCTGAACTGAGCAGCCATGGGCTTGAAGTGGACTGGGTGGACAATGGCCGCGAAGGCCTGGTGCGCGCCGTGAGCGGCGATTATGACCTGATCACACTCGATCGCATGCTGCCGGAACTCGATGGCCTGGCCATCGTCACCACCCTGCGGACCATTGGCGTGGCCACGCCGATCCTGATGATCAGCGCGCTGTCCGATGTCGACGAACGCGTGCGCGGGCTGCGCGCCGGCGGCGACGACTACCTGACCAAGCCGTTCGCCTCCGACGAGATGGCTGCGCGGGTCGAAGTGCTGTTGCGACGCAAGAGCCCGGCACGGGAATTCGAGACTTCGTTGCGCGTCGCCGACCTGGAACTGAACCTGATCAGCCGCGAAGCCTCCCGCGCCGACCAGTTGCTCAGCCTGTTGCCGACCGAATACAAGCTGCTGGAATTCCTGATGCGCAACACCGGGCAGATCCTCTCGCGGATGATGATCTTCGAAGAGGTCTGGGGCTATCACTTCGACCCTGGTACCAACCTGATCGACGTACACATCGGCCGTCTGCGCAAGAAAATCGACAGTCCGGGCCTGCCACCGCTGATCCGCACGGTACGGGGCTCGGGCTATGTCATTGCCGAACCCCTCTAAGGGCTGGCGCTCGTCCGCCAGCCGCCTGCTGGCGTTGTACAGTTTCCTCTTCGTGGCCTGGAGCTGCAGCCTGATGGGCGTGCTCTACTACGAAGTGTCCGGCTACCTCGACACCCTGGCGCGGCACTCGCTGATGCAGCGCCAGCACCTGTTCTCGCGTTTCCAGGGCCAGCAACTGTTGGACGCGCTGACCACCAGCATGACCTTCGACATGCGCGGGGTAGATGCCTACGGTCTGTTCAACGCGCAAAAAATGCATTTGAGCGGCCCGATCCTGGCAATGCCGGAAGACCTGATCATGGACGGTCATATCCACGAGCTGGCCAACTGCATCGACTCCGACGACCCCAACCTGCCGCAGGACAGCTGCGACGCCGTCGCCACCCAGACCCATGACGGTCGTTGGCTGCTGCTGGTACGTGACAACGGCTCGCTGTTCGGCGTGACACGTATCATCCTCCATGCGCTGTTCTGGGCGGTATCGCTGACCATCCTGCCCGGCGTAGCCGGCTGGCACCTGCTCAGGCGCCGACCGATCCGCCGCATCCGGGCCATCCAGGCCAGCGCCGAGGCCATCGTCGCCGGTGACCTGGGTCACCGTCTGCCACTGTCCAACCGCCGTGACGAGCTGGACATGCTGGCCGCCATCGTCAACGCCATGCTCGACCGCATCGAACGGCTGATGAATGAGGTCAAGGGCGTCTGTGACAACATCGCCCATGACCTGCGCACCCCGCTGACCCGATTGCGCGCGCAACTCTATCGCATCCAGCAGCAGGCCCCGGAAGACTCACCCGAGGCGCAGCAACTGGACGGTGTGATCGCCGAGACCGACACCCTGATGGCGCGTTTCAAGGGGCTGTTACGGATTTCCGAGCTGGAAGACCACCAGCGTCGCTCCGGCTTCGTGGTGCTCGACCCGCTGCCGCTGCTGCGCGAGCTGCATGACTTCTACCTGCCATTGGCCGAAGAAGCACAAATCAGCCTGCGCCTGGAGTTGCCTGAGACGCTACCCGCCATCACCGGCGACCGCGCTCTGCTCTTCGAGGCATTGGCGAACCTGCTGAGCAACTCGATCAAGTTCACCCCACCGGGCGGCGAGGTGGTGTTGCTGGCGGTCAACGACCACGGCAGCACGCGGATCGAGGTCATCGACACCGGCCCGGGCATCCCGCCTTCGGAACGCGACGCGGTGTTCCAGCGCTTCTACCGGTGCGACGACGGCAACCAGCAGAGCGGCTTCGGCCTGGGTCTGTCGATTGTCGCGGCGATCATCAGCCTGCACGGTTTCAACCTGAAGATCGGCACCGGCGAAAACACCGGTGCCCGGTTGATTCTGGAGTGTCGGGACAACCTGATCGCCGTTGGCTAGTGGCCTGGGTGGCCGGCCGAGACGATCAGGGCCCGCTTCGTGCTGCGTTTGAGGGGGATTATTCCTTACTCAAATCCACCAACGGCGTACCCCGTACCTCCGTCTTGCGCCCTTCCTGGATCTGCGTCACCCGCTGCACCGCCTTATCCACTGCGGCCTTGTCCGCCAGCAGGCTGTAGCTGATCTGGAACTGCCGTTTCTGCCCGGCACCGATGGTTGGCACCAGCCCCAGCGGCCGCTGGTAACGGCGGTTATAGGAGAAGCTGGTGCCCGGTTCCAGCCCGGTCACGTAACCTTGGCCCTGGGTGTCGGTGTTTTTCCACAGGGAGAACACCGGCAACTGTTGCGTGTTGAAGCCAACCGCAACCCCAAGGTTTGCGGCCTTGTTGTGCAGCACCGCCAGGGTATCGCCCTTGGCATCGGCGTAAGGTACGACGTTATAGACCGTCTCGTCGTAGTCCTTGGTCGGCGCGCGATAGGTCTGCCAGTCCGCCAGGTCGCCCTTGGCCTTGTCGTTGAACGGCGATACCTGTTTCACCGGCGCGACGAAACGCGCGCCCTGTTCCAGGAACGGAGTGCTGAAGTTGCTGTGATACAGCGCCTGGTATTCCTTCGGATAGTCGCCGTTGTTGGTCAGCGTGTCATTGAGCGCAAAGCTCACGCTACCCGGCAACGTCGACAGTTCGGTGACCACGGAGAAGTCGACTTTCTTGAACGCCTGTTCCTTCAGTTCGCCTTGAAGACGAATGGCGTAAGGCGGTTGTTCATCGATATGCAGGGTGACCTTGCTGGCCGGAATATTCGCCGCCCGTCCATGCAGGGTGAGCAATTCGCCGTTATCCAGCCCCGGATGCCCGACCCACTCATAGCCGCAGCGCGCCACCAATTCGTTGAACCCCTCCAGCCACCCCAGGCCGCCACGGCCGTTGAGTTCGATAAAGGCCGGGTTGACCACCTCCTTGACCGGCGAATCCCAGCCCATGCGCACATTGCCCACGGAGGCATGCAGAACGTTCATGCCCCGGGTCGGCACCACCGAGAGCTTCATCGTGCCGTTATCGATATCGACGATGCTGACCCCTTCCTGGCGGCCGCCGTGCAAGGTACGCATCGTGACGGAGAAGGGCTTGTCGGTCTTGATTCCCAGTTGCTGGCTGGTGATCTGGCGGTTCTGCGCGGGGGTGTCGCTGTCGAGCAGCACATAGTCCCAGGCCAGGGCGTGGGAAGCAGTGGTGAGAGCGGTGACGCCGAAAATCAGTCGGAGGGTGTTCATGGGCGGTCCTTATTGGAATTGTTCGACTTTTATAACGCTAGTGAAACGATTCAGCAAGTCGAGCGTAGCAAGCCCCCTACCCTATGCGCCCGCAAGGATCGGCTAAATCGACAACACGAATCGACAGAGCTCATCCGCTGCGTTTTCGTGTGGTTGCTGTTCCATCAGGAATCCGCAACGATCCAGCACCTTTCTCGAACCGACATTGTCCCGGTAGACGTATGCCACCAGTTGCGTGAGTTTCCAGTGTTGCTGCGCCTGCTCAATCAGATGCCTCAGGGCCAGTGTTGCCAGCCCCTGCCCGCCAACGTCCTGACCGACCCGATAGCCGACCTCCGCTGTGCCCGTCGACGAGTCGATGTCCTTCAGGTTCGCCCGCCCCACGATATTGCCGGCCTCGTCCTCAATGACAAACGGATGCCAGATGCCATCGGCAAAGCCGCACAGATAGTCCCTTATATGTCCGGTCACGCCCTGCAATGAGTAAAAAGCCGGATCGCGTGCATCGATCCGGGATTCGAACCATTCACGATTACGGACTTCGAATGCCAGTAACGCCTGGGTGTCGGTCTCTTCCAGTTTGCGAATGCCAAAAGAACTCATTGATCGTCTTTCTCCCGGGTGCCATGCATCAAGACTTGTTATGTTCAGGATCCTGCCGTGGAATTCTACCCACCGTACCGAGCACGGTAATCACTTAAACCGATACCTTTTTCAGCCTCTTGCCGCCTATCATGAAGATGGCTATGCGACATTATTTCTCCGATGGACGTTCATCGTTCATCCAGCAGATCAATGCGAAGCTCACTCAAAGTTCTACCCTTCATGACAACAGGACGTTCCATGCACCGATTGAAAATGCTTTTCGCCCTCAGTGCCCTCACCATTGCCGGCTGCGCCAGCCAGCCTCCAGTACCGCCACCGGAGTTTCCGGGACTGGAGCAGTCCGACAAGATCACCATCCAGGACCTGCGCCCCCATACCGAGAGCGAAAAAGAGATCTTCAGCCTGCTGATTACAAGCGATGCCTATGCCATTTACCGTGTGGCGGACACCGCGACCAAGCCTACGGGACCGCGCCTGCTGGCTCATCGAGCCTATGAAACGCTGCCGGAACTGAGCAAACAGCCCTCGATCAAGGTGTTGCACTTCGTCACCTACGCCAACCTGCAATCGCAACTGCGCAAGAACTCGCTGCTGGCCGGGTTCACCGGTCCTATCGGCGTTGCACTGATGGCGGACAAGACCTTTCCGGCCGGAGAAGTCCTGACCACCCAGATCGACAGCCAGTCGCTGGATAAAACCGAGGGCAAAGAGGAATACACCCGGGCGTACTTCACTGCAGAGGAAAACCCGAAAAAGTCTCCGGTGAATCTCATCTATATCGACACGGAAATACTCGGCAAACGCGTCACCACCCGCTGCCTGGTTCCACCGATTGCATCCAGGCCCCATCTGTTCCTGGTGGAAGCCTACGACATGTGCATTGCCAATCACCTGGCGTTGTACCGCACCCCTGGCTCGCCGAAGGACACCGTCGCCAAGTGACTTGAAAGGACGGGCTTACTTCCCCAGGTGCAAGTAAGTCCGCCCCCTCTCCAGGTAGAACATCATTGGATCTTCCGCAAGTTGCAGCGGACAAATGATCCAAATGCACGACTCAGGCGAAAACTGTCATTTATGAACCTACCTGGGCCGCACCTTTCACTCTAGAGTGCAGGGCTCATCCCACCAATGACGTACTCATGAATCTCTGGTTCCGACTCTTCCTCATGATCTTGCGCCGCCCCTGGCGAAAGCCGGCCAAAGCGCTGGAAACCACCATTATTCGCCTGCGCGTATGGCCACTGGACCTCGACTTCAATCGACACGTCACCAATGGCCGATACTTCACCCTGGCAGATGTCGGACGCATGGACTTCGTTCTGCGCAGCGGCGCCTATCGAGTGGCACTGCGCAAAAAGGCGCTGCCCATCGTAGGAGATACCTGGGGTAAATTCCGTCGTGAGTTGAAGCTGTTCGAGTCCTTTGAAATCCACACGAAGATGCTCGGCTGGGATGACAAGTGGAGCTTCATGGAGCATCGTTTTGTCAGTAAAGGCAGAGTGATTGGAGTGGTCATCATGCGCGGGCTGTTTCGTTCAGCGAAAGGCACAGTGCCCCCGAGCGAATTTGTTCAGGCATTGGGATTGTCCGAGCAATCACCCGAGATGCCGAATTGGCTGACTTCCTGGTCTGACAGTTGTGATGCCATGAGCCTGCAACTCAGAAGTGAGGAGCATCTTGACGATCAACCCTCCAGATAGATCGAGTTCATCGTTATCCCCGCCCGGCATGAGTGACTCGATTCGAACATCATGCCAACTGTGAGCCAGCAACCAGTGGAGTAGCCCGACCGCGCAGTCCGGGTTTCAATACCCGGTCATCTCCAGATAACCCACGCCCTGCTGGCTGCCACTCAAACTGATCGGCCCTTCCCAATAGGAAAATGTGGTGCCCATCCACGCATCGTCCCGTAGCGGTTTCGTTTCGATGCGCAAATGCTTGCTCGGAATTTCCAACCGCCACTCCACTGGCAATTTACGCCCGGCGACGCTGGCCTGCCGTCCGGGTGTCAGCACGATATCGTCGCCCTTCAGTACCTGCGCCTGGCCATCAGCCCCGATCCAGGTCCCGGCCCGATAGGCCTCGCCACCCTGCTGCCGCACCTGGAACAACATGACCTTAGCGCCATCGGCCAGGTGCAGGGAAAACCAGTCCCACCCCGACTGTTCGGCAGCCAGCGGCTGGCTGCTCCACTCGCGGTCGAGCCAGGCCTGGCCGCTGACCTGGACCTCGCGCCCATCGACCTGCAGGCTGCCACTCACCTGGAAATACGGTTGGCTGTAGTACCACGACGCCTGCCCCTTGCCGGATTTCAAGCTGTAGCCATGATCGCCCTGCAACACCAACGGGCGCTGACTGCTCAGGTTCAGCCGATAGGCAAAATCGCTGCCGTGGGCCGACAGTTGCATCTGCCCCAGCCCCTGATTGCTCGGCGACAGGCTGCGCAGTTGCCAATCGTCGATCCAGGCGTTTAAAGGCTCGGCCTCGACGCCCGCCGTGCCGACCCCGCCGCGCGCCAGGGCCTGAGCGAAATGATGACCGCGCTCGCTGGTCAGCGCCGCGTGCCCCATCCACAAGGTCGGCTCGCTCCAGCCGGTCAATTCGCCCGGCACTTTCAGGGCGCTGCGAAACAGGGTCCATTGCACGCCATAACGATGCCCCTCGGCATCCTTGAGGTTGGCGGTGATGTACCACCACTCGATGCGGTAGTCACGATGGGCACCGTGGTCACGGGGAAACTCCAGGGTCTTTCCTGGCACGACCTGGGCGAAGTCGGCAGCATTGGAACCCAGCCCGGCGAAGCCTTCCGAGTCTGCGGGGGGCGATTGATCGCAACCCGCCAGAAGCAAACTGCACAGCAGTGCGAACAAGCCCCTAACGCTCATTGGCAAACGTCCTCAGCAACGCCACCGGGCTGACCCGCAGCAACTTCCACAGCGGCCAGGCCGCCGCCACCAGGGTCACCACCAGCGCCAACAACGACAGTTGCAGCAACTGCCCTGGAAAGACAATCATCGGTAAACGCCAGCCAAAGGCCTGGACGTTCACCACGGCGACCAGGCACCAGGCAAGCGCCAGGCCCAGGGGAATCGCCAGCAACAAGGTGAGTGAACCCAGCAACAGGGTCTGTCCCAGGCTCAACAGCAGCAGTTGCCGACGACCGACACCCAGCGCCCACAACGGCGCCAATTGCCCCAGGCGGCTTTCGCTCAGGCTCAGCAGACTGATGAACAGCGCTACACCCGCCACACCCAGGGTCAGGCTGTTGAGGGCGGTGGTTGCGGCAAAGGTGCGTTCGAAGACTTTGCCGGCGCTGTCCTTGAGTTCGCTCTGGTCGATCAGGTGCGCTTCATCGAAATGAAAGGTCTGCTGCAGTTCATGTTTGAGCGGCGCCACCCCCTCGGCCGATGTCAGCAGACTGTAGCGGCTCGGCCGCAGGTCCGGCCAATGAGCTTGCAGCGCCCGCCCTTCGAGCAACAGATGCCCCTTGGGATTGCCGTAGTCGGCGTAGATCGCCAATACCGGTAGCGACCAGTCGCCGACCGGTGTCGGCAGGACCAGACGCTGGCCGAGGGCAAGCCCGAGGTGCCGCGCCAATTGTTCGCTGATCATCACCCCGTCACCCGCCGCCCAGCGCGACCAGGCCTGGTCAGCAGCCTCCAGCAACGGCCAGTGCTGACGATAGGTCGGCTCATCCGGAATACCCCGCACCTGGGTCGGCCAGCCCTGCAGGCTGATCTCGGCGTCCCAACCAGGCAATACCGCCTGGATATCACCACGAGCGGCCAGCCAGTGCTCCAGTTGCGCATCCTGCTCGGGGCCCTGCGGGGTAATGTACAACTGCGCAGCCAGACGCTGGTCGAGCCAGGCAGTGAAGGTCTGGCGAAAGCCCGAGGTCATGCTGCCGACGCCGATATTGGCGGCCAGGGCCAGCAACAAGGCCATCAGCGCCAGGCTCAGGGCCGGCAACTGCTGGCGGCTGTCGGCGATGAACCATTGACTCAAGGGTCGGCGACAGGCCGGCAACAGGCCGCTCAACAGCGCGTTCAGGCACACCGGCAGCAACAATGCGGCCGCCATCAATAACGCGGCCATCAAGGCGAAGCCGCTGGCCAGACTGTCGCCCCAACCGATACAGGCCAACGCCACCAGCGCCAACAGCAGCGCCAGCCCGAACTGCTGACGCAGACGCTGCGCCTGGGCCGCCCGCCACGCCTCGGCCTGGGCCAACGCCAACAACGGCAGGCGCGCCGCTCGCCAGACACTGCCCGTCCCGGCCAGCAGAGCACCGCCCACCGACAGCCCCAACCCCGCCAGCCAGTCACTGGGCGGCAGGTTCAAACTGCCGGCCACCTCTGCGCCGTAGAGTCCACGCAGGCTGGCCGCGACATCCGGCAGTAACACGCTGGCCAGGCCATAACCGCTGATCACACCGAGCACGCCGCCCACCAGAGCAAAGCCCAACAGCTCCACCGCCAGCGCACTGAGCAGACAACGGCCACTGACACCACAGGAACGCAGGGTACGCAGCAGTCCACGGCGCTGCTCCAGAGCCAGGCCGATGGCGCCATGCACGATGAACAAACCGACGATAAATGCCAGAAAACCCAGGGCACTGAGATTGAGATGAAAGCTTTCGGTCAGATGCGCCAAGTCGCTTTCATCACCCGGAGCCTGCAGGCGCAGACGATTGAGCAGGTCGGCTGGCAACTGGGGTTCGGCGCGGGCGAAGTCGGTCGCCAGCAACAACTGCGAAAGCTGTCCCGGAGCATTGAGCACCTGCTGCGCCGCGCCGATATCCATCAGCAGCAGGCCGGGCGGCAACTGCGGGCGTAGAGCCAATGGCGGCAATAGCTGTCCTTGCGGACTGCGGGGTCGGTCGCCGACCTTGAGTCCCAGGCGTTGCAAGGTATCCGCCGCTACCCAGGTCTGCCCCGGCACACCGATGAAAGCCAGCAACGAGTCGCTGTCCACCGACTGCCCGGCCAGGGTGCTGCCCCGTGGCAGACTGACCGGATCGATACCCAATACCTGCCAGTGCCGGACATGGCCGGGTTGGCGTGGATCGTCCAGTTCCAGGCGGCCCTGCAACAGCGGCGACACCGGCCAGCCGGCGAGGCGCAACTGAACGAACACCGCTTGCTCGAAACGCCCGCCATCACGGCTGACCAAACGATAAGGCGCCGCCCCGCCGATCAGTTGACTGGCCCGCGCATAACTGTCCCGGGCCTGGCTGTTGAGGGCCTGCACGCCTGTGAGCAAGGCCGTCGCCAACCACAACCCGGCCAAGACACTGGCCAGTTGCACCCGATGACGCCACCAGTGACTGAGCAGGGTCCGCAGGGCCCAGTAGAACGTCCTCATGACTCGCTCAATCGGCCATTGTGCAAGCGTATCCGACGCTCCAGACGACTGGCCATGCGTTCGCTATGGGTGACCATCAGCAGGCTGGTGGCGTTGTCGGCCAGCAGTTCCAGCAATACGTCCAGCACCTCGTCGCTGGTGCTTTCGTCGAGGCTGCCGGTGGGCTCGTCGGCCAGGATCAGCGGCGGACGGGCAGCCAGCGCACGGCCCAGGGCCACACGCTGCTGCTGACCACCCGACAGTTGTTCGGGATAGCGCGACAGGGTTTGCCCCAGCCCCAGGCGTTCGACCAACTGCGCTTCCCAACGCCGGTCATGCCGGCCCGCCAGTCGGGCCTGGAACGCCAGGTTGTCGGCCACGGTCAGGCTGGGGATCAGGTTGAACTGCTGGAAAATCAGGCCGATCTCCTGGCGGCGCCAAGCGGCCAACTGCACTTCGCTCATCTGGCAGAGATCACGTCCGGCGACCTCGATCGCCCCGCTGTCGGCATGATCCAGGCCGGCCACCAGATGCAGCAAGGTACTCTTGCCGCTGCCGGACTCCCCCATCAGTGCCAGGCTCGCGCCCTGCTCCAACGCCAGATCCACACCCTGCAAGACGGCCAGCGGTCCCTGGGCCGTAGCGTAAGCCTTGCTCAACCCGCGAATACGCAACATCGTCAACCTCACCCCCAGACAAAACACGACCGGCGTAACGCCGT
Source organism: Pseudomonas asplenii (assembly GCF_900105475.1). Classification (NCBI taxonomy): domain Bacteria; kingdom Pseudomonadati; phylum Pseudomonadota; class Gammaproteobacteria; order Pseudomonadales; family Pseudomonadaceae; genus Pseudomonas; species Pseudomonas asplenii. The sequence goes on from NZ_LT629777.1 coordinate 5,070,949, forward strand.
GTCGGGTTTGTGATGACAGCCGTTATAGGGCATCACGGGCTTTTTTGCACCCTCGATCAACCGGGAGCACAGGCCGTATTGAGGACAGACCGTTTGCCGGGTCAGACGGGCTTTTTGGGGTAAGCGCAAGCCCAGGCAGCGGCTCACGCCTCCTGGATCAGGGCCAGCAACCGGCTCACCGTCTGCCGGATCGGACCGGAGTTGTCCAGCAGCACCAGCGCCGGACCATCTGCCGCCAGGGCGCCTTCGCCGAGGGTGAACTGCACGTTACGTTCCAGGCGCGCCTCGATCTGCGGCAGCGACTCGCGACCGCGCGCCAGCAGACGCTCGCGTAATACCGCAGGGTCCACCGTCAGCAGCACGGCCAGCAGTTCGGGATAACGCTCGCGGGCCTGCGGCAGGTAGCCGCGCGAACCATTGACCAGCACATCCTGCCCAGCCGCCAGCCACTGCTCGATGTCGATGGGAATGCCGTAGCTAAGGCCGTTGGCCTTCCAGCTCAGGGCAAAGGCACCCTGCGCCTGCATCGTCGCGAACTGCTCGGCGCTGACCCCGTGGGCCGCCTCGCCGATGGCCTCGGCGGAACGGGTGATGACCCGCCGCACGATGCGACAGTCACGTTGTGCCAGGGGCTCGCGGGCCGCATCGAGCAAGCTGTCCTTGCCGGAACCCGACGGCCCGATGAGATAGATCAACCTGCCCGCCATCACCACATCCCCTACGCTATCAATCGGACTTGCCGACCGGGCGGCTGGCCGGGTCGAGAATCGCCGCACAGGATATCCAATCAGGCGGGTTTTTCCAGTGACAGCGTCGGCCTGCCGGAACGCCACCACCACAGCACCAGCACACCGATGAGCGTACTCATGGCAGTCAGCACCAACACCACGCCACGTGTTCCCAGTGGCGCCGCCAGAACGGCCACCAGCAGGCCGGCCAGAGGCTGCGACAGATTGTTCAGCAGGGTGATCACCCCGACGGTCTTGCCAAAGTCCTGCACCGGAATGACCCGCTGACGGACGCTGCGGATATAGACGTTGAACATCTTGTCGAAGCCGACCACCAGCAGGAAGCCGAGCACATACCCGCTCATCGAAAGGCTGCAGCCGCTGATGAACCCACCCAGCAGGATCAGCGAATAGGACAACCCGCCGAGCACCCGCAACGGCAGATTGACCCGTGCCAGCAGGTACAGGATGGCAATGGTCACTCCAGCCCCGACCGCCTGGAGCACGGCGTAATCGTCCTTGCCCTGGGCGAAACTGCCCACCACCAGCGCCGCCGAGGTGGCCAGGGTCACGCCGACGATCAGGTTGACCCCGACCGCAAGGCCGATGATCTGGCGCAGTTCGGCCAAAGCCCGGATGTGCCCGAAGGCTATGCGCAACGGCTGTAGCCAGAGACCCGAGGGCGGTTGCTCGACGGTTGGCAGGGTAAAGACGCTGGTGCGTTGCCAGACCCGCATCGCCAGGTCGGCGAGCACGAACAGCCCGGCCACGCCCAGCACCACCCAGGGCCAGGCCATGGCTTGCAGCAACAGCGCCGCCAGCAGCGGCCCGAGCACCAGGCCAGTCTGGTCGGCGATCTGCGAATAGGACAGCGTCTTGGTGTAGCTGTAACGGGTAAAGACATGCGGCAACAGCACCTCACGGGCCATGATGCCCTGGGTGGTCAACACCCCACAGAGTGCCGAGAGCGCCACCAGCCAGTAGAGACCATCGAACAGCCCATGACCGCCGACCGCGATCACGCAGGCCAGCGCCCGAAAAGCCTGGCTCAGGTGCAGGAGGCGCACCGGCGAAAAACGGTCGCACAACGCCCCGCCTATAGGGAAGGCAATAAATCGCGGCAAGGTTTCGACGAAAAAGGCCAGCCCTGTCCAGGACGCACTCTGGGTGGTCTGGAACACCAGCAGCGGAACGATGAACAGCAGGATCTGATCGGCCAGCCGTGACAGAAACAGCGAAACGAAAAACGCCAGGTAATCCCTGCCCATCGAGTTCTCCCTCCCAAAGCGCGAGCATAAAACATTCCTCACGCTTCGGGACAGCGCTGTCCTAACGCCAGGCGATCACGCTTTCAAACCGGGTTACGTGCCAGCAAGCGGGAGAAACTCGCCAGGCACGCCGCCGCCGCGAATCCCGAGCCGATGTACAGCGCCAAGGTCGGCCCCTGATGGCTCGAGATGCCAAAACTCAATGCCACCAGCGCCGCCCCGGTCGACTGCCCGAGCAAGCGTGCCGTGGCAATGGTGCCACTGGCTCCGCTGCTGCGTTCGCGCGGCGCGCTGGTCAGCAACGCCTTCTGGTTCGGCGACTGGAAGAATCCGAAGCCCAACCCGCAGATCACCATACGAATGCCGATATCCAGCGCACTCGGATCACTGGGCATCATGGCCAGCGACAACATGCCCAGCGACAGCACGCCCAACCCGATGCCTCCCAGCAGGCCCGGCGGATAACGGTCCGACAGACGCCCGGCGAAGGGTGCGATCGCCGCCACCACCACCGACCAGGGCGTCATCAGGTAGCCGGTCTGTACCGGGTCGCGACCCAGCACCGTCTCGAAAAAGAACGGCAGCGAGACGAACGCCAAACCCTGAGTGGCAAACGCGCAGAGCGCGGTCATCGCCGACAGGGCAAACATCGGCCGCTTGAGCAGATCGATCGGGAACATCGGCGCCGGATGCCCGGCCTCGCGGCGGATCATCAGGTAACCGGCCCCAACGCACACCAGCAGCGCGCCGCAGATCGCCAGCGCCCCGGCAAACTGGGCGCCCTCGCCCAACGCGTAGATCAGTGAACCGAACGTCAGCACACTCAGGACCGCAGTGCCCCAGGCGAAACGCTGGCCATTGGGTGGTGTGTGCGGCAACGAAGGAATCGCCATCGCCAACGCGATCAGGCCGATGGGAATATTCACCCCGAACAACCAGGGCCAGTCGGCCACCGACAGGATCAGCGAAGCCACGGTCGGCCCGGCGGCGAACGAGATACCCACCACCAGTGCATTGAGGCCCATGCCCTTGCCGAGCTTCTCCGGTGGAAACAGGCTGAAGATCAGCGCCGCATTGACACTCATGATCGCGCTGCCGCCGACACCCTGCAGCACCCGCGCCAGCGTCAACTGGGTCAAGGTCGTCGACATCGCACACAGCGCCGACGCCACGGTGAACAACACCAGACCGAACAGGTAGACCTTGCGATGTCCCAATATACCGCCGAGCGAAGCAAAGGCCAGAAGGGTCGCGACCGCCGCCAACTGATAGGCGTTGATGATCCACACCGAGGCCGCCGGCGTGGTGTGCAGACTCTTGGCAATGGCCGGCAGTGCCGTGTTGGCAATGGCGGTGTCCAGCGATGACAGGCCGATGGCGATCAGGATCGCCAACATGCCCCTGGCCTGCCGCGACAGGCGCACCCCGAAAATTCCTGATAACCCGCTGATCACACACCCCCAAAATCCGCTCTATGACGCAGATCATAGCTTTTTGCCCAATATCGACAACGACAGGTTGCTGAACCCTGCCTGTACAACATCAAACAAAGCCTCACAGCACCTCACTTGCCCACGATGATTTCCTGGCCCGACTTGATACAGTAGCGTTTTTCTGAGCCAATTGATCCGCAATACGCATCAATCCATTCTAAAAATGCACTTATCAAATCGATAAGGCTGCTCCAGTATCTGCGCCAATAAAAATCTGCACCGCAATGCAGGCCATAAAAACGCTGGAGACCTCACGATGCACGCCACACTTCCCACTGCCAGTTCTGCCCGTGCCAAGGCAGGCGCGGTATTTCGCGTTACCTCGGGCAACTTCCTCGAGCAGTTCGACTTCTTCCTGTTCGGCTTCTACGCCACTTACATCGCCGCGGCCTTTTTCCCCGCCAGCAGCGAATTCGCCTCACTGATGATGACCTTCGCCGTATTCGGCGCCGGCTTCCTCATGCGTCCGCTGGGTGCGGTGATTCTCGGCGCCTATATCGATGAAGTCGGCCGGCGCAAGGGACTCATCGTCACCCTGTCGATCATGGCCAGCGGCACCATCCTGATCGTGCTGGTACCGAGCTACGAAAGCATCGGCCTGCTGGCTCCGGCGCTGGTTCTGCTGGGGCGCCTGTTGCAGGGCTTCTCCGCCGGCGCGGAACTGGGTGGGGTCTCGGTCTATCTGGCGGAAATCGCCACACCGGGCCGCAAGGGTTTCTACGTGGCCTGGCAGTCCTGCAGCCAGCAGGTTGCCGTGGTGGTCGCCGCCGCCCTGGGTTATGCGCTGAACCAATGGATGGCTCCCGGCATCGTTGCCGACTGGGGCTGGCGCATTCCATTCATGATCGGTTGCCTGATCGTGCCCTTCATTTTCTTCCTGCGTCGCAACCTGGCGGAAACTGAAGAGTTCACCCAACGCAAACGTCGCCCAGGCATGCGCGAAGTCATGAGCACCCTGGCGCAGAACTGGGTCATCGTGGTCGCCGGCATGCTGATGGTCGCACTGACCACCACCGCGTTCTACCTGATCACCGTCTACGCGCCGACCTTCGGCAAGACGGTATTGCACCTGAGCACTGCCGACAGCCTGCTGGTGACCCTGCTGGTGGGTATCTCGAACTTCTGCTGGCTGCCGGTAGGCGGCGCCCTCTCCGACCGTATCGGTCGGCGTCCGGTCCTGCTGGCGATGGCCGGGCTGACGCTGGCCACGGCCTATCCGGCGCTGACGCTGCTGGTCAAGGCGCCGAGCTTCAACAGCATGCTGCTGGTGCTGTTGTGGTTGTCGTTCCTCTACGGGATGTACAACGGCGCGATGGTTGCCGCGCTGACCGAGATCATGCCGGCAGAAGTCCGTGTGGCCGGTTTCTCCCTGGCCTACAGCCTGGCGACAGCGGTGTTCGGCGGTTTCACGCCGGCGATCTCCACGGCGCTGATCCAATACACCGGCGACAAGGCAGCACCGGGTTACTGGATGAGCTTCGCGGCGATCTGTGCACTGTGTGCGACGCTGTTTTTGTATCGCAAGGCAAAAGTGCAGTTCAAGCCAGCGATGTAAGTCGGAGCACCGCTCTGCCCTGTGGAAGTCGACTTTCACAAGGCAAAGCGGGGTTCCATCGTTCCAACTCAAACAAGAGAAACCCAATGAAAGCACTGTTCCTGAAACTGAGCCTGCTCGGTACCCTGGCACTGGGCGGCATCGCCCAGGCAGAGGAAATCCGCGTGATGACCTCTGGTGGCTTCACCGCCGCCTACAAGATCCTCGGTCCGAAATTCGCCGCCGAAACCGGCAACACCCTCGATACAACGCTCGGCCCGTCCATGGGCAAGGCGCCGGAAGCGATCCCCAATCGGCTGGCGCGTGGCGAGAAAGCCGACGTGGTGATCATGGTCGGTTACGCCCTGGACGAGTTGATCAAGCAAGGCAAGGTCTTGCCCGCATCGCGGGTCGAACTGGCCGATTCGCGCATCGGTCTGGTGGTACGCGAAGGCAGTGCCAAACCGGCCATCGGCACCGAACAGGAACTGAAAGACACGCTGCTCAAGGCCAAGTCCGTCGCCTACTCCGACAGCGCCAGCGGCGTGTACATTCAGGATCAGTTGTTCAAGCGCCTGGGTATCGAAGCCCAGCTCAAGCCCAAGGCAAGCATGGTACCGAAGATTCCGGTGGCCTCGGTCGTGGCGACGGGCGAGTACCAGTTGGGCTTCCAGCAGGTCAGTGAGCTGCTGCCGGTGCCAGGGGTGACGTATGTCGGCAAGATCCCGGAGTCGGTGCAGTCGGTAACGCGCTTCGCTGCCGGGATTCCGGTGGACGCCCAGCACCCTGAGCAGGCCAAGGCACTGCTCCAATACATGGCCGCGCCGGCTGCTCAGGAAACGGTCAAGGCCACCGGGCTGGATTCCGTCACTCGCTGAACGACTGCTTCATTTCCACGATCAACCGCTCCAGTTCCAAAGCCGCCGGGGTCAACACCCTGCCCCGGCGCTTGAGCAAACCGACCTTGCGCATTACCTCGGGCTCGACCAGCGGCACCCCGGTCAGCAGCGGATGCCCAGGCCCCGGTAGCGCCATGGTCGGTACCGCCGCCACCCCCAACCCCGCCTCCACCAAGCCGATCATGGTCGTCACATGCCGGGTCTCGCACACTCCTGATTTTTCCGGCGTGATACGAATCAGCGCCTGATCGAGCAGGAAGCGGTTGCCCGAGGTCTTGTCGAGGCTGATGTAGTCCTGCTGGTACAGCTCTGTCCAGGTCACGCTCGTGCGCTGCGCCAACGGATGGTCGCGACGACAGGCCACTACATAACGCTCTTCCACCAGCAACTCGAACTCGATTTCCGGCTGCAGGTTGCCCGTAAAACTCAACCCGAAATCCGCCTCGCCACTGAGGACTGCGGCGTGCACGTCATTGGCACTGGAATCGAGCACCTTGATCCTGATCTTCGGGTACTGCCGGTGATAATGGGCAATCACCTTGGGCATGAAGTAATACGCGGCCGAAGGCACACACGCCACGGTGACATGGCCGAGCCGGGTCGAGGCAACGTCGGTGATGCCCAGCAGCGCGACATCCAGGTCATCCAGCAGGCGTTCCACCGTCGGTGCGAACGACCGGCCGACCTGGGTCAGGCTGACACGCCGGGTGGTGCGCTCGAACAGCCGCACGCCGAGCGCCTCTTCAAGCTTTTCCACCCTTCGACTCAAGGCAGGCTGGGAAATGCTGATGGCCTGGGCGGCCTTGCGAAAGCTGCCTTGTTCGACGACGGCGCGAAAGGCCTGCAGATCGTTCAAATCGAAGTTGATCGCCACGGGGTATTCTCATCGGACACTGATTGATCAGTGTAACGCATCGATTACCCGGATAGATGCAGGCAAGCTTGCGCCCTGTCATGCCGCGAGCAATGGCGGCATCGGGCAATCGAGAATGTCGGCCACCGCGCGCATCCATTCAGCTTCAGCGGCGCTGACCTGGCCGTCATGCCCGATGCACCGGGCCATGGCCCTTGAGCAGGCATCAGGCTGCGACCCGTCCGGGCGATCGAGTCGCAATCTTCATTTGATTAATCCCGACGCTCCCTCCAATCATGGCCTTCAATTTCCAACCTGGAGGCCAAAGCCGTTCCATGTCGCGCCTTTCAATTGCTGTCACGCTGCTGTGCTCGCTGGCGACCCACAGTGCCTGGGCCGAAGACACCCGTCACGTCGAGGAGCCTCGCCTGCCCGGCCAGGTCTGCGCAACCCTGGAGCCACTGTCCGCCTCGGCCTGGCAGAGTGAAACCGCGCGCTTGCAGGATGCGCTCAATCGCTGCCCGCAGGGCCAGGCGGTGCGCCTGGCCGCCGGAGCCAAGGGTGCGGTGTTCCCAAGCGGGCCGTTGCAGATTCCCTCCGGCGTGACCTTGTGGCTGGATAAAACCGTGGTACTGACCGCCACCACCGATGCCCGGGCCTACGACAATGGCGCCGGAACCTGCGGTCGTATCGACAACAAGGGCACTGGCTGTCGCCCCTTCATTCATATCGTCCAGGCCCGTGGCAGCGCCATCGTCGGTCAGGGCGAGATCGATGGCCAGGGCGACAAAGCCATCCAGGGCACCGACCAGAGCTGGTGGCAACTGGCACGCCAGGCCCAAAGAGAGAATGGCAAGCAGAACAACCCGCGCCTGATCGAGATCGACCGCTCGCGCGACATCACCCTCTATGGCCTGCGCCTGCACAACGCGGCCAACTTCCACGTGGTCGCCTATCAGGTGGACGGTTTCACCGCCTGGGGCCTGATCATCGATACCGCCGCCGATGCCCGCAACACCGACGGCATCGACCCCATGGGCTCGAGCAACGTTACCCTGGCCCACAACTTCATTCGTACCGGCGACGATAATGTCGCGATCAAGGCCGGTTCCCAAGGCCCCAGCCGGCACCTGTCGATCCTCGACAACCACTTCTACAGCGGCCACGGCATGTCGATCGGCAGCGAAACCAACTCGGGCGTCTCCGATGTGCTGGTACGCGGCCTGACCCTCGACGGCACCACCTCGGGCATCCGGATCAAAAGCGATGCGTCGCGTGGCGGCATCGTCCAGGACGTTCGTTATCAGGACATCTGCCTGCGCAACAATCGTCAGCCGATCGATATCGACACGGCCTACGCCAAGGATGTGACCGGTAACGCCATTCCGGTCTATCGCGACATTGTGCTGCAGCACGTCCATGGCGCCGACGGTATCCTGCGTATCCAGGCCACCGGCGCCTCGCCAGCAATTGGCCTGACCCTCGACGATGTCCACTTCGCACCGACCGCGCAATGGCAGGTGAGCCGCGCCGACCTCAAGGCAGGCCCCGGCGGCGTCAGCCCGCCCGTACCCGGCCTCAACGCCCCGGCAGGCAGCCCGGCGCCGTCAGCCTGCGACCAGCGCTGGACGAGTTTTCCGCAGCCGGCCGACAGCCCCGGCGTGCTCAAGGTCGGGGCAACGCAACGCTATCGACAAGTCCAGGAGGCCGTCGATGCCGCACGCCCAGGCGACACCATCCGCATTGATCCCGGCGTCTACCACGAAGTCGTGCACATCACCGTGCCCAGGCTGCGGCTGACCGGCGCCGGCAGCCAACCCGACGACGTGGTCATCGAAGCCGATCACAGTGCCGGTGACAGTGGCGGCACCGCAAAGTCCGCCACGGTGTTTGCCCAGGCCGACGACCTGCAGATCGATCATCTGACCATTGCCAACCGTTTCCACGAACACCACCCCGAGGTCAGCGACGGTGCCCAGGCCATTGCGCTGTCGGCGACGGGTGACCGGCAACGCTTCATCGGCCTGCACCTTCTGGGCAGTCAGGACACCTTGTACGCCGGCGGGAACGGCCACCGGCAGTATTACCAGGACGACCTGATCACCGGCACCGTCGATTTCATCTTTGGCGATGCCCTGGCCTACTTCGAACACGTCGAGCTGCGCGGTATTCAACGCAATTCGATCACCCTCACCGCCCAGAGCCGGGTGTCAGCCGGGCAGCACAGCGGGTTCGTCTTTCACGATTGCACGGTCAGCGCCGATTCGTCGGTCCAGACCATCAGCCTGGGCCGCCCCTGGCGCGACCTGGCTACCGTCAGCTACCTAGGCTGTGAGCTGGATGGGCGAGTCCTGCCCCAAGGCTTTACCGAATGGAACCAGGAACATCGGTTGCCGACCGCACGTTATGCGGAAGTCGGCTCCCGGGGCGCCGGGCGCAACCCGCAAGCGCGCGAGGCGTTCATGGTGAAGCTCGATGCCGCCACCCTCGCCCAACAATCCGACCCTGCACGGTTTCTCGCCGGGGCCGATGGCTGGAGTCCGCGCTAGCGGCCGATGCCGCCGCCAGCCGCTCTATCGTCCCCCTGCGACAAATCATCACACATCCGACGAGCCTGCCGAAAAACGCGCGCCTGTGTCTTCTTTTGCGCAACCCTGCCCGTTAAGATTCGCGCCTGCGTTGCCAGCCCAGAACTCTTATAAAACCCCGCCTGCAACACCGCTACTCCGTCTGTTCTCTTGAGGTCATTATGTCCGTGCAATTATTGGCCATGGCGCTGGCACCGCTATTGGGTCTGTTCATCATCAGCATCGGCAGCGCACTGATGTCGTCGCTGACCACCCTGCGCCTGGATGCCATGGGGTTTTCCGCGAGCATGATCGGGGTGGTGTCGTCAGCCTACTTCATCGGCCTGACCCTGGGTTCGATCTTCAACGAACGATTGATCGTGCGCATCGGCCATATCCGTGCCTATAGCTGCTTCGCCGCGCTGATCGCGGTCACCATTGGCCTGCAGGGCCTGAGCCATGACCCGTGGATCTGGTCCGGCCTGCGCCTGATCGGCGGCTGGGCGCTCGTCGGCGTGTACCTGGTGGTGGAAAGCTGGTTGCTGCTGGTGGCCGAACCGAAGATTCGCGGGCGCCTGCTGGCGCTGTACATGATCGCGCTGTACGGCGCCGGCCTGATCGGCCAGATGAGCCTCGGCCCGGTGATGGGCGCCGGTGAAAGCGTGCCCTTCACTCTTGCGGCGATGCTCGCCTCACTGTCGCTGGTGCCGATCGCGATGATTCCCCGGGTGACTCCCCTGGTCGAGCGCGCCGAGCCGTTGCCGGCCAGCCAACTGATCCGTATCACCCCGACTGGCGTAATGGGCTGCTTCGGCTCCGGGGTGATCATCGCGGCGGTGTACACCCTGCTGCCGCTGTACCTGCAGAAAGTGGGCTTGAGCGTGACCGAGGTCGGCCACACCATGGCCGCCGTGATTTTCGGCGCAATGGTGTTGCAGTACCCGGTGGGCCGCTGGTCCGACCGCAAGGACCGCCAGACCGTACTGATCGTGCTGAGTGCCGCCTGCGTCGTATTGTCGGCGATCACCCTGCTGCTGCCGCCTTCGGGCTGGCCGATGCTGGTGGTGATGTTCCTGCTCGGCGGCGGGGTGTTCGCGGTGTATCCGGTGGCGGTCAGCCACGCGGCCGACAGCGCGCCGTCCGGCGCCCTGGTGCGGATGATCCAGGGCCTGCTGCTGATCAACTCCCTTGGCTCGGCGATCAGCCCACTGGCGATTTCGCCACTGATGGGCTGGGCGGGGCCTTCCGGATTGTTCTGGGCCTTCGCGGTGCTCAATCTGGGGCTGGTGGCGTTCTTCGTCTGGCGCCGCCGCGCGCACCCGGTACCGATCGCTGCGGCGCCGTTTGCTGCGGCCAGTCAATACTCGGCCACCGGCGTCGAACTGCGCATGACCCAGGATCTGAGCGACGCCGTAGAAGCACATGAGGCGATGGAGCAGACGGCACCGGCTCATTCAGCTCACGGGTAAAGTCTACGAGTTGTCTGGATCAACCCTTCGCAACCGGGTCATCCACCGCGGGCGCCTTGACCGGAACCGGCTCAATCCCCCAGTCGCCGTGCAGATACCAGTCCTCGCCGAGCATCTCGGCAGGATGCATGGTGCGATCTGCACCGTTACCACAGGACAGCGCGTTGGTTGCGCAATAACGGTCGCAGCCCCAGCAGATACGCTCGGGATGCTTGGGATTGATGGGAAAGGGCTTGGCCATGGCATTCCTTGCAAGGCAAACGGAAGTGGCTTTCAACCTAGCGTGCCGGGCGCGCGGGCACCTTGATTTCGATCAAGAATGGGCAGTACCAGGCCGTCTCTCAAGGCACGACGGCGGTGGTGGCCTGAAGCCCCGAGGGTTTCCTTGCTGAAATCAAACACCTTCGGTACGGCTCTGCACTACCCAGGCCAACGCCAGGACGGCTCACTGAGGTGCTCGGCGAAGAAGTCCGAGAGTGCGCGGATCTTCACCGGCCGTGTACGCGCCGATGGCGTCACGAAGTACAGGCCGCCATGGGTCATGCTCCAGTCAGGCAGCAGGCGCACCAGGCGACCGTCCGCCAGGTATTCGCTGGCAATGAATTCCGGCAGTTCGGCAATTGCCAGCCCTTCCAGCAACACCGGAATCATCGCATTGGAGTTGGTCACCCGCAGTGGGCCATTGGGCACGACGTCTTCTTCGACGCCATTGTCCTGGGTGAACCGCCACACCTGGGTCCGCGCCCGATAGGCATAACTGAGGCACCGCCGATTCGCCAGATCACGCGGATGCTGCGGGCGACCGTGCTGTTCCAGATAGCTGGGGGACGCCACCAGGAACTGGGTCACCGCGCAGAGCCGCCGGGCGACCAGGGAAGAGTCCGGCAACGCGGCGATCCGCAAGGCAGCATCAAAGCCGTCGGCAATCAGGTCCACCGAGGCGTCCGACAGGTGCAGGTCGACCGACAACTCCGGATAACGACGGATCAGCTCCGGCAGCAGCGGTGCCACCCAGCGCAGGCCGAACACCATCGGAATCGCCAGGCGCACCTGGCCACGCGGTTGCACCGACAGTTCCTGGGCTTCGCTTTCTACCTCTTCGGCCTGGCGATAGATGTCCCCGGCCTTGGCCGCCATGCTCAAACCGAACTCGGTGAGTGACAACTGACGCGAGGTGCGATTGAACAGCCGGCCGCCCAATCGCTCTTCCAGCCTGGCCACGGCGCGCGACACCGTCGGCACCGACACGCCCATGACCCGGGCAGCAGCAGCGAACGATCCTTCTTCTGCGACCTTGGCGAACATCGCCAGGCCTTCGAAATCGGGCAATTTGCTCATTTCATTTCTGCAACGATAAGTTTCAGGCAATTCTATTTTGAAAAAATCGACCCGTCGATAAGCTTCTCCCACACCGCAACCACTTACCGAATCGGAGAAACATCATGACTGGCAAACTTGAAGGCAAAATCGCAGTTGTCACCGGCGGCACCACCGGCATCGGCCTGGCGACCGCCAAACGCTTCGCCCAGGAAGGCGCCCACGTCTACATCACCGGCCGCCGCCAGGCCGAACTGGACGCCGCCGTGGCCCAGGTCGGCAACGCCACCGGCGTCCAGGTCGACTCGACCCGCCTCGACCAGCTCGACGCCCTCTACCAGCGTATCCAGGCCGAGCGCGGCCACATCGACGTGCTGTTCGCCAACGCTGGCGGCGGTTCGATGCTGCCACTGGGACAGATCACCGAAGAGCATTTCGACGACACCTTCGACCGCAACGTCAAAGGCGTGCTGTTCACCGTCCAGAAAGCCCTACCGCTGCTGGCCAACAACGCTTCGGTGATCCTCACCGGCTCCACCGCCGCCAGCTCCGGCACCGCCGCCTTCAGCGTGTACGCCGCGTCCAAGGCTGCCGTGCGTGCGTTCGCCCGCAACTGGATCCTCGACCTGAAAGACCGCAATGTCCGCGTCAACACCATCAGCCCTGGTGCCACCCGCACGCCTGGCCTGGTCGACCTGGCCGGCCCGGACGCGGCGCAGCAGCAAGGCCTGCTGGACTACCTCGCGTCGCAGATCCCGCAAGGACGCGTAGGTGAACCGGAAGAAATCGCCAGCGCCGCACTGTTCCTCGCCTCCAGCGACGCCAGCTTCGTCAACGGCACAGAACTGTTCGTCGACGGCGGCCAGGCGCAGATCTGATCTGATGAGATTGGCGACCACGTGATCTCCGGCCATCGCATGCTGACGGTCAGCCAATCTCGCAACACTTGGTAAAGAGACGAAACGACTTTCCGAAAATACGCCGGTTTCCTACGTGTTATCGGCATGGGAGAATATTGTGTGCGTCTACGGTGGTGACTAGAGTCCAAGGGTCGCTGCACATTCAGCGACCGGGCTTGGTAACCCGGATTTGAGTAGGCGCACAGCGCCGCGAAAGTGGCTTTTTTGTGTTCGCTGTTATGGCGGGCTGTGCGCAGGAGGCTTCGCCTGCCGGTTCCTATTCACCGGTTTACCAACCTGCGTACAGTTCGCCACCCCTTCGCTTGGTAACGAAACGTGGCGGGCTCCTTACCCGAATAGGAGATTCTTCATGACCAAGAAAATCACCCCCGCCCCACCTAGCAGCACTTCCAGTCTTGAAGAGAAAGCCGCATACCTGAGCCAGGTCATGCATGACTCGCTGGCCCAGATCGAATCCAGGCCATCGCCGCCTGAAGAGCCGACACCGCTTGAAACGCTCGGCACCACCGCCTTCAGAAACGTCGAGCCCGGCAACACCTCCACCCCGCCGCTGTTCTGCGTCACGCCAGGCGTTAGCGCACAGATCGGATTGACTCAGGTGTCGGAACTGCTGCGATCCGCCGAATTGAACGCCGACGAAATCTGCCCGCGCCTGGAGGGTTTTGAACGGGACCTGATGATGGGGCTGGTCCACGCAGTCGGCCTGTCACGGGCCGTGGTGGATGCATTGCTCGATGGGGTGCCCATACCTGCCTGAGTGCGCTGGACTCTGCTGGCTGATACGGGTCTTGTGTGGTGCCTGCTGGCCTCTCGCGGATCCACTCAAAAAGACAGCAGCCCGTGCCGCACCAGATACACCAGCATGCCGATCAAGCCACAACCGAACAGCACCGGAATCACCCCACGCTTGAACCTGAACAGGGCAACGGCGGCCGCTACGCAGATGATCAGCGACGGCCAGTCGGTACCGTGCTCGATGCCGTTCGGCCAGAACACGTGGTAGGCGAAGAACAGCGCCAGGTTGACGATCACCCCGACCACCGCCGCAGTGATGGCGGTCAACGGCGCGGTGAACTTCAGTTCGTTGTGGGTGGATTCCACCAACGGCCCGCCCGCCAGGATGAACAGGAAAGAAGGCAGGAAGGTGAACCAGGTCACCAGGCTGGCGGCCACCGCCCCGGCGAGAAACGGCTGGTCGGCACCAAACATCGGCTGCACGTAGCCGCCGACGAACCCCACGAACGCCACCACCATGATCAACGGCCCCGGCGTGGTCTCGCCCAGGGCCAGGCCGTCGATCATCTGGGTGGGCGACAGCCAGCCATAATGGCCGACCGCCCCCTGGTAGACGTAGGGCAGCACCGCGTAGGCGCCGCCGAAGGTCAGCAAGGCGGCCTTGGTAAAGAACCAGCCCATTTGCGTCAGCGTTCCCTGCCAGCCGAAGGCGGCGGTCAGCAGGCCCATGGGCAGCGTCCAGAGCACCACGCCGATCACCAGCAGACGCAACAGATGCCCCCAGCGAAAGCGTGCGTGCTCGGGCGTGGGTGTGTCGTCGTCGATCAACGCGGGGCCATGGCTCGCCTTCGCCGCGGCATGCCCACCGCCAATGACGAACTGGCCCGGCAGGAAACGTCCGCCCAGGTAACCCAGCAACGCCGCCTCCAGGACAATGGCCGGGAACGGCACATCGAGGGCAAAGATCGCGACGAAGGCCGCCGCCGCGATGGCCCATAACCAGGCATTCTTCAGCGCTCGCGAACCGATCCGGTGGGCGGCGTGCAGCACGATGGCGGTGACGGCAGGCTTGATCCCATAGAAGAGGCCGGCCACGACCGGCACCTCGCCGAACGCCACGTAGATCCAGGCCAGGGCGATCAGGATGAACAACGACGGCAGCACAAACAGTACCCCGGCGATCACCCCGCCCCAGGTGCGGTGCATCAGCCAGCCGATGTAGGTGGCGAGCTGTTGCGCCTCCGGGCCCGGCAGCAACATGCAGTAGTTGAGGGCATGCAGGAAGCGCCGCTCGCTGATCCAGCGGCGGCGCTCGACCAGTTCCTGGTGCATGATCGAGATCTGCCCGGCGGGGCCGCCGAAGCTGATGAAGCCGAGCTTCAACCAGAACAGGAAGGCTTCGAACAGGCTCACGGGTGGCCTTGCCTCGGCCGCCGGCCCAGCGGCATGTACAGTGGAGTCAGTCATGGTTTTTCTCGTCGTTTGCAAAGGCAACCAGAAGGCCATCGAAGATACCGCTCGCAGCCAGCAACAGTTGGTCATCGTCAATCAGGCTTTCGCGCAGTCCCGCCAGCACCCGCTCGATGCCGGGCGCTTCGGCCGGCTGGTGGCCGCCCACATCCAGATAGTGAACGAGCGCCGCGATACGCTTCAGCGCCGGGTCATCGAGCTGGAAACTGGCCAGCAGGTTTTCGAAGGTGACACGCTCTGCGACGTGGCTGAAGGTCGCCCCATCGAAATCGAATCCCAGCGCGTCGGCCGGGCAATCGCTCGGGGCGTCCAGCCAGAGAATTTCAGCGGTTCGGTCGATGAAACGGCGAATCAGCCAGGCGCTGGCAAGGCGGTCTACCCACGGCCGCTTGCGGGTGGCCCAACGGCGGTTCTGGAAGTCCGCGATGGCCAACAGACGCGGCGTTTCGTCGCCACGACTGGGCTCGTCCGCCGACAGCGCGCGGCTGATCGCCGTTTCCAGCCCTTGCAGGGCCTCATCAGTCTGTTGCCGGGCTGGCGTGGGGAAGAAATCGATCATGCCGATCTGCGCGAAGCTCTTGCGCAGCTTGCGCACCTGTCGGGCGGTCTGCAGGGCGTTCTCGCTGATCAGCTCACGCTGACAGGCCGCGATCTCCTCGCGCAGTCTGGTGTACTCGTCACTGCGGTCGAACAACGGGACAAATCGCTCGCCGTCATCGTCGACCCGCAACAGGTAGGCGGTGCCGTTGATGGCCAGGACTTCGCGCTCTACCGACTCCAGAGCCTCCCGCCCCGCCGGCTGGTCGGGCAACAGGTACACGCCATCGCGAAGCACGCTGGCGCCACAGGCTTTAAGGGCCCGCCAGGCCCGCATGCGTTCGGTCGAGTTCGCGGTGGGGAGGCCGAGTACGAGAAGAAGCCAACTCATTATGTAGAGGCTCAAACATAATTTGTTATGAACTCTACTTTATCAGCGTTCTCAAGTTCTACAAGCCGCTCAAAGCGACAGGATCATTTCATGCCAGGCCATGCCACCGTGATCCGATGGCGACGGCCGTACGTACTCATAGCCCATCTTGCGGTACAACTCGACGTGCTGTTCCTTGCACATCAGGTGGATGGTCTGCTTGTCCAACGACTTCATGCGCGCGATGAACTCGTTCATCAGCAGTTTGGCGTAGCCCTTGCCCTGATGCGCAGGGTCGACCACCACCGACATGATCACCACGTTCGGCGCCAGCGGATCATGGCCAACCAGTTCCTTGAACGCCTCGTCGGACATCACCACCTCATGGGCGCAGCCGCTGTTGATGAAGCCGGCGATGTCGCCGTCTGCCTCAAGCAGCAGGAAACCCTGCGGGTACTGGGTGATGCGGGTGCGGATCTTTTCCAGGGTAGCGGCTTCATCACCCTCATAGGCGCCAATTTCGATCTCGTAGCAGCGCTCGGCGTCTGGGGCGACAGGTTGGCGAAAATGCGGGGTACTCATGAATGTGTTCCAGAAAGTGAATCAAAGATCACATCATGTTATCAGCATCGTCCCCGTCTAATCGTATGCCTCCTCCCTGAGCAGGCAGAACTCGGGGCTCAACAACGACCTGATTGGTGCAGAGCGCTGCGTAGCATCCACATAGAGCAACACGTCATACTCGGCAAACCGTGCTTCAACAGCCTCCCCATCAAAAGGGTCGAGATTGTTTTTCAACACGAAGGATTCTTCTTCGCCGGCCTGAAACCGGTAGTAGATCCCAGCCTGATATGAGCTTTCCCTTTCTTCGAAAGTACAGCCCAAGGCACTTTCGACTTTCGACCGGGCATCCATAAGGCTCAGGCCCTTGAGGCCATACAACGCATAAATACTCATCACACTCACTTCGGCAAAATGACACTGGGGGCCCGGCTGGTTGCCAGAGCGACTGAGCCAAAAATCATGAAGTTGACTTCCCGTCCTGCCTGCCGGCTCAATCGATCCGCCAGATCATCCAGGCCCAATCGCTTGAGATCCCTGGCAGCGAGTGGCCCCGTACGCCGGCCGCCACTTCTGAGTCCAATGCCCAGGGACTCGGCCTTTTCCAGGATTGTCGGGCCGGCCAGCGCCACATCGAAATCGCTGATCCGGCGAACATCAAAGGCCTGCCCTGTGCGGAAGTTCTTACCCGTTACAGCGCTGCCCTGAAGAATCGGCTCGACATTATCATAGCCAGCACTGGACAAGCCCTCGCGGACACTCACGCCAAAACGACACAACGCCGACGTATTGGCAAACCCACCGAGCAGGCCATTGAAAACAGGTGGTTTGATCGAGCTGGACGGCTCAATGACCTGGCATCCGGCAACGTTTGCCGCACCTTGCAATCGATTGGCAACCGTCCCATCGACGCAAGGCACTGCCTTGAGGCTTGAGGGCGTTACAGCCGGTACAGGCCTGGGCGCACGTTGCAGTATCGAAGAGTAGGTCTGCGTATTGCGAACCGTCTCAAGCGACCGACCCAATAAGGTGACATCACACCGGGCGCGCTCGATCGGCGGCCCGGAAATCGACTGCACGGACGCACCGCCCAGCCCACCCCGAATATCAATTGGCATGTTGCTCGTACCTTGCGGCACTTGCGAAAAGCCCCGAACGACGCTTTCAGCAACAGTGCGAAGACCAAGCCCATAAAATCCCTACTTCAACAGATGCCCTCTTGGCCGATTCACGTTGAAACGCCAGAGCGGTCGATCTGGATAACGACCGCCCCGTGGCAGAATCCGGTTTCAACGCAATGGCAAAAGACTATAAGCAACGCCTGGGTCGTACCGTCAAAAAACGCCCCTGCCTACTGACCCCAGATGCAAAATTCCAGCATCGCAAAACACAAAACCTACAAGAGAAGGTAAAAGCCTGACGGAGCCCGGCTGCCAGTCAGCGAGTCTTGAACACCCCACTGAGCACAAACGCATACCGCTCCGGCCGGATGAAGAACGTCGTGCGATCACAGCAGCGGTCGTCGTCGAACCAGGAGGTGCGCTCCATCACCAGCAGCGCCGTACCGCGCTTCACTCCCAGATGCGCGGCCAGGGCCTTGTCCGCCTCGCGGGCACGGATGGCCATGTCGGCGCGGATCACCGCGCGTCCGGTGGTGCGCTCCAGCACCGAATACAACGGCACCTCTGCCATCTCCTTCCAGTCAACCTCCCGCAGCTCGTCCGTGAGGTAGCTGCAGGCATAGGCGATAGGTTCCTGATCGACCCAATGCAGGCGCTCGACCTTCACGCAGTGGTCATCGAACAGCAGCCTGAGCTCCTCGGGCACCGGGATGCGCGCATGCCCCAGCATGTTCATGGTCGGCTGCAGTCCTTGCAGCAACAACGACTCATGGAAGCTGCGCAAGGCATCCAGGTTGTGCCGCACTTGCTGGGCGGCGACGAAGGTGCCCTTGCCCTGCTTGCGCTCCACCACGCCCTCTTCTTCGAGCTTGCCGAGCGCCAGGCGAATGGTCACCCGGCTGACGGCGAAACGCGCCATCAATTCGGCCTCGGACGGCAGCTTGCCGTCGATGCCGTAATGGCCCTGCTGAATCTCCTGCAGCAACTGCTGGACGATCTGTTCGTAGAGGGAGGTGGCGCTTGCTCGCTGAAGAGTCACGTGATTACCGATCCGTTGGAATGAATGAAGTCGAGTGATGGCGCTTCGCTTCTAAGGTTATGACCATTTCGTCTTGGGACAACTTGTATTAATACGTATTATATCAGGCATTGACTATTCTAGATGACTCGGTGCCGCTTGCCATGTCCCATGCCGAACTTTACCTGCCCCCCGATGCGCTGAGCGTTCGCGATGTCGAATTTGCTTACCCGAACGGGCATGCCGTCTTCAAGGGACTGAGTCTGCGGGCCAGCCCCGGTGAGTTCGTGGCCATTCTCGGCCCGTCGGGCTGTGGCAAGACCACCCTGCTCAACCTGCTGTCCGGTTTTCAGAAACCGAAAGCCGGACAGGTGCTGGTCAACGGCCAGGCCACCCAGCCGGAGTTGCCCAGGCTCGGCTATGTGTTCCAGAGCCCGCAACTGTTCCCCTGGCTCAGCGCCCTGGAGAACGTGCGTTTCGGCCTCAAGCTCGCTGGCCGCGGTGATGCTGGGCAGCAACGCCGGCAGGCCTTGAAATACCTGCGCCTGGTCGGTCTGGAACACGCCGCGAACCAACTGCCGCGCCAGCTCTCCGGCGGCATGCAGCAACGTGTTTCGCTGGCCCGCGCCCTGGTGCTGGAGCCCGAAGTGTTGCTGATGGACGAGCCGTTCGCCGCCCTCGACGCGATCAGCCGCGCGGCGATGAACGAGGAAACCCTGCGGCTGTGGTCCACCCTCGGCCAGACCGTGCTGTTCATCACCCATGACATCGACGAGGCGGTGTTTCTTGCCGACCGCGTGGTGGTCATGAACATCGCGCCCGGCGGCCTTCACAGTGAACTGAGCATTGATTTGCCGCGCCCGCGCAGCAACCTGGAAACCCGCCGCTTGCCGGCGTTCCTCGACTACCGCAATGAGCTGATGGCGCGCATCAGCGAGGTCATGGCCGCGTCGCCCCTGCGCATCGACTCCACCCACTGATAACGAGCCCCGCATGATCAAGAAACTGCTCCTGCCCGTCGCCCTGGCGGCATCCTCCTGGCTGGCGTGCGCCCAGGCCGCCGAACCGCTGCGCATCGGCTACGTGTTCGCCATGGCCAACGCGCCGGTATTGATCGCCGACAAGCTCGGCTACTACCGCGACGAGGGCCTGGACGTCGACCTCAAGGCCCTGGGTGACGGCCCGGTGATCCAACAGGCCCTGGCCGCCCACGAACTGGATGTCGCCTACGTCGGCGCGCCACCGGTGTACCAGTGGTACGCCCGTGGTCTGAAAAGCGTGATCCTGGCCAAGGTCAACTACGGCCAGGCCGCCGTGCTCGCCGGCAGCAACAGCCCGATCCACGACCTGGCCGACCTCAAGGGCCACAAGCTGGCCGGGGTGAAGAAAGGCAGCGGGATGGACGTACTGTTGCGCGGCTACGTACTGGGCGAGCGCGCCGGGCTGAATCCGGACAGCGACCTGGACATCGTCGACATGCCGCCGGGCAACATGAATGCCGCGCTCGACCGAGGTATCGTCGATGCCGCGTTTTCCTGGGAACCTTTCGTCAGCCAGGCGCTGTTGCGGGGCTCGGCGCGCCTGCTGCTGGACGTCAACCAGGCGCTGCCGCATTACCCCTGGTACGTGGTTATCGGCTTGCCGGAAACCCTGCGTGATCGTCCCGACGACGTGGTGAAGCTGCTGCGCGCCCATCGCCGCGCCATCGCCTACCTGAACGAGCACCCGAACGAATCCAACGCGATCATCGCCGAGGCGTTCCGCCTGGAACCGGTGCAACGTCCCGACGGCAGCCAGGCCGATGGCCGGGCCATCGTCGCCGAAGCCCGCAAGCGCCTGGGCTGGTCGGCCGAGCTGAGCGATGCCGACCAGCAATTCATCGAGCGGCTGATGGGCTACTCCAACACGCTCAAGTTCATGAACACCACCGTGCCCCTCAAGGACCTGGTGGACACCTCCTACCTGCAGAAAGCCTCGCGCTGAGTCGCCCATGAAATTGCCAAGGCCCAATTGGGGCTGGGCTTCGCTGCCCTTTCTGCTGCTGGTCTGGATCGCCCTGGCCAGCCGCTTCCCGAGCTATGTGCTGCCGCAACCCTGGGTGGTCGCCGCCGAGGCGCTGCGCTGGATCGACGATGGCTCGCTGTGGAAGCAGTTTCGCGCCAGCGCCCTGGAGGAACTGGTCGGTTTCGGCAGCGCGGCGATCGTCGCGGTCATCGTCGGCACCGCCGCCGGCCTGTCGCGGCGTCTGCGCGAGTTCGTCGCGCCGCTCAACAGTCTGTTCATGGCGATCCCGCCGATCGCCTGGGCGCCGCTGATCCTGATCATCTTCGGGCTGGGGTTCTTCTCGATCATGCTGGTGATTTTCATCGCTGCCGTATTCCCGATGATCGTCACCCTGCAGGAAGGCGTACTCGGCATCCGCGACGGTGAAGTGCGCGCGGCCCGTACCCTGGGCGCCACCGCGCTGCAACTGCTGGTGCATGTCTACCTGCCAGCGTCGTTACCGTTCCTCACCGCCGCACTGCGCATCGGTTTCAGCCAGGGCTGGCGCGCGCTGGTGGCCGCCGAAATGATCGGTGCCTCTCAGGGCATCGGCTGGATGGTCTCGATGGGCGGCCAGATCGGCAACAGCAGCCAGGTGCTGCTGGGCATTGTCATCATCGGCCTGCTCGCCTGGCTGATGGAAAGCCTGGTGTTCCGAAGGCTGGAACATCACTACCAATCCTGGCGGGCCGCTTGAGGCGCCCTGCTGCTCCCTTTTTTCTTCACGACGTCCAACGAGGTATTTCCGTGAGCCAGACCTTCGATCCCCGTGATGCCGGCGAGTACATCGCGCCGAGCGGACTCTACGCCCGCAACAAGGCGCTGCCCTTCCTTGGCAGCATCCGTTGCGACCGCCAGACCCTGGTCGCCGGCCAGTGGGACGAGATCACCTTCGTCTACGAAGTCGGCGCCAGTGGCCTGGCCGACGGTGCCTGGCTCAAGCTGGCGTTCAAGTTCTATTCGGACTGGGCGTTGTTCCAGACCTCCAACCCGAGCGCCGCCAACTACGTCAGTGCCGAGTACCAGGCCGGCGAACTGGTGCCGGGCCAGAGCCCGGCCACGGTGCAGCACCTGAAGGTGCGCTTCGACCAGAAAGGTCATGAGCGGCCCTTCCAGAAGGCCATCCTGATCGACATCGTCGACGGCTACCTCAACCCCGGCGACCGCATCATCATCCGTCTCGGCGACCGTCGCCAGGGTGGCGCTGGCACCCGCGTGCAGAGCTTTGTCGAGAAGGACTTCCGCTTGCGGCTGTTCATCGATCCGCTGGGCAGTTCCAAGTTCGCCGAAGTACCGGGCGACCTGTTGCTGGACATCGTCCCCGGCGCGCCGGAGCGGTTGCAGGTGATCGCACCACGCCTGGTCGGCGCAGGCCAGCCGTTCGACATCCTGCTCCGGGCCGACGACGCCTGGGGCAATACCTGCCGACACACCCCGCTGGCGGGTGAACTCAGCCTGGCCGGGCCCGCCGCGCAAATGCAACGCCTGCCCTTCACCCTGGCCAGCGACGGCTGGGCCATCCTGCGGGTGCCGTCCATCGAGCTGGAGACGCAAGGCGAATGGTCAATCCAGGCCGTCACCGATCAGGCCGGCGTCCAACCGGCCTCGGCGTTCGTCAACGTCGACACGGCGCTCGACACCCTACGGCCGCTGTATGCCGACCTGCATGTCCACTCCGACGATACCGTGGGTACCAATGACACCCTGTACAACCTGAGCTACGGCCGCGATGTCGCCGGTCTGGATGTGCTCGGCTACACCGCCAACGACTTCAACATCACCGAACAACGCTGGGACGCGGCGGTCAAGCTGATCCACGAACTCAACGAACCGGGACGTTTCGTCTGTTACCCAGGCACCGAGTGGTGCGGCAACTCCTGCGCCGGTGGCGACCGCAACGTGGTATTCCTCCACGAGGGCAAGCCGGAGTTCCCGTTCGACGCCCAGGGACGCCTGGTGCGATCCTTCGAGTGGAACGAGTTCACTGCCGGCACCATCAAGCCCGGCACCTGGCCGGTGGATGAGCTGTACGCGGCCTACGCGCACAACCCGGAAGGCCACCTGATGATGCCCCACGTCGGCGGCCGGCGTTGCAACCTCGATTGGCACCACCCCGAGCTGGAGCGCCTGGTGGAAGTCGGCTCGGCCTGGGGCCAGTTCCACTGGGTCTACGCCGAGGCCCTGCAACGCGGCTACCGCGTCGGCGCTGCTGCCAACAGCGACGAGCACCAGGGGCGTTGCGGCGGCGGTGTACCGGCCACAGCGGTATTCGGCTCGCGCGGCGGCCTGACCGGCGTGATCGCCGAAACTTTCGACCGCGCCGGGGTTGGCCGTGCCTTGCGCGCCCGCCATACCTTCGCGACTACCGGCGAACGCAGCCTGGCGACACTAAGGCTGGGCGAGCACCTGATGGGCGATGTGGTGACGGTCAACGGCGAAACGGCCCTGGACTACCGCCTGCTGGGCGATGCCGGCTGGGAACAGATCGAACTGTTCCGTGGCGAGCAACCTATCTGGTCGCGCAACCTGCATGCCGAGGCAGGCTTGTCGTCACGACGGATTCGCCTGCGCCTGGGCGGTGCGCGGATCAAGGATCGCTATCGCGGTGCCTACTGGAGCGGCGAGATCAGCCTCACCGGAGCCACCCTCAACGCCTTCCGCTTCCTCGGTGCCGACCACCCCGAACAGGTGGCATGGCGCAAGGACGCCACCACCCTGGCGCTGAAGACCGACACCAACGGCGACACCGATAGCCTGGAAATCGATATTTCGCAGCTGACTGGCAGCCATATCACCGTACAGTTGCGGATCGAGGGTTACGTCAAGGTCGGCGACCCGCTCGAACCGCACCCGCATGTGCATGCCCCTACGGTGGCGCTGCAACTGAGCGGCGAGGAACTGCTGGCCAGTGGTTCGATCATCAGGCAGCTACCGGGTGCCGAGTTGCAGGTTTCGCTGGAGCAGATCAGCGAGGCACCACTGCCGCGCGAGGTCTCAGGGCGGATCGAACTGGGTTCGCTGAATCTGGAAAAAGGTCGCGAGCATCCGCTGTTCATCAGCGCCCGCCAGCGTGATCAGTCGCGGGTCTGGACGTCGGCACTGTTCGTCACGCCTTGACGGGCGACAGCGGAAAAAACCTGTTGCAGAAGGGGTTTTGACAGCCCTCTCGCTGTTGTTCATTGTGAGAGGGCATACCGCTGACCTCGTCAGCACCTTGCCGATGTAGCTTGGATCCGAAGGGCTACGCTACGCCATTGCGTAGGGTCCGCCCCCAGGTCGCAGCGCTTCCAGTCATGCGACCAATCGACCTGCGTCGATGGAAGCCTTGCTGTCACGCCGCTGTTCTCCCCTTTACACCCTCCGCTCAAAGCAGGTGCTCAACGACACGGGCGCGACCTGCTGCATCGCCTTGCTACCTCAACCGGGAAATCACCTCCCGGTCGGGACCGGTGGTTTCTCTCGATCAGGAGAAGTCATATGTCCCCTCTGCAACAGGCGGGTGATACCCCTCAATACGCCATTGTGCTGACCCCGCTGGTCTGGAAGAAAGCCGTAAAGGGCTACAAGAACCAACGGGGTTCAACCTTTGAAAGCCGGCTGCGCGAAGTGCTTCAGGCAACGGCCAAGGCACACAGGCAACACCCGCAAGCGCAGCAGGTTCATTTCGACCTGTACCCGCTTCTGGAGAGACGGTTCCGTTTGAAGCTGGTACTCAACCTGGTGAACCCCATCCACGGGCCACCGTACCTGCTCCTTTCGCTCAAGGAAGAATCGAACGCGTGACCCTCGGGATTGCCCCTCGGCAAACCACACTCAAGCCCGACGCTGTCGGGCTTTTTTCTGCAAAACCCCACTCACCCCGATCCAGTTTCCTTGCAGCAACGCTCCGGCTGATTTGCAACCGTGTACTCATCACCGCGTGAGGACACCCGGATGCATCACTCCCCTACCCGGCCCCTGGCCGCTCTTGTCACCCTTGCTTTACCGCTGACGGCGATCGCGCTGTCGGGCTGCGTTTCGCCAGAACCGTCACCTGCGCCAGCAGTGCCCGGCCTGGCGACGGTCACGCGACTGCCCGTGTCATCCAAACCCCACCCGCTGCAGCCTGAACGTTCGCCGCCGCTACGCACGGGGCGCTACACCCTGACCAACACACTGCCACGCACCGATCAGCTCGATCTTCTGCAACAGGTGATCGAGATCCGCATACCGGACCACCTGAACCCCAACGTTCAAGACGCCATGACGCATGTCCTGCGCCAGTCGGGCTATCGCCTGTGCACCGCCCCCGAGGGCGTGCAGGTGCTGTATGCCCATCCGCTACCCGCCGCGCACTACCACCTGGGCCCGGTCACGCTCGGCAACGCCCTGCTGGCTCTGGCGGGACCGGCCTGGCAGGTCGAGGTCGACGAGCGTGCCAGACGAATCTGCTTCAGTGCGACACAACTGGCGGGAGATCCACGATGAAACGCCCTTCTCGGCTTGTGCTGATACAAGGAGCCGCAGTGCTGCTGTTGGTCGGTTGCGCAGTGCTCTTCGCCACTAAGCTCGCGACGCTCTCGCAAGCGGTGCAATCACGGCACTGCGCCGAACAGATACAACGTCTGCAACAGCAGTTGCAGAGGCTCGATCACGAACTGGAAGGCCTGCAACCCTTCCCGGGCGTGCTCAAGGAGGACTACCAGCACGCCCAGCAGTCGGCCCTGCAGAGACTTGCGGCCCTGGAAACCAGCGCCCGTGCGGTCGATAGCGTCGCCTCGAACGTGACCACGATAAATACCCAGGTACAAGACCTCGAAGCCACGTTGCTGACCCTGAAAGCTGCCGGGGAGAAATGTCCCTTGGCCTGCGCCGCCACTACGGAGCCCGCCCGCACACCAGCGCCTTCCAGCAGGAAAACCCGCGCGAAAAGCCCGGCCCTGCGCCAGCCCGGTCCACCACCTTTCACCCTGATAGGCCTTGAGTCACGCGCGGGCGAGTCATTTCTGGCCGTCATTCCCCAAGGCCTTCAGCGGCTGGCAGAGGTGCACCTGCTGCGCCCCGGCATGCGCCTCCAAGGCTGGCAACTGACGGCCCTGGATTCGACAAAGGCCGCTTGGCTCAAACCAGACGGCGCGGTTGCCACGCTGTCGATTCCATGAGGGCCGAACCATGAACGCCTACCCGATGTGGTCACTGTGGAGCATGGCGCTCCTGTCATTGCCTGGCGTGGCACAGGCCCAGGCATTCAACCCGCCGGCCGAAGAAAGCAGCGTTTACCAAGAGAGCCAGCTCGAGCAGCAGCGCGCCACCGACTGGGGGCTCAAGCATGAGGAATGGCAGCGTTATCGACGCCTGATGGAAGGCCCGCTGGGGGTCTACTCACCCCATCTCGATCCACTGACGGCCTTGGGCATCGAGGCCCGCGATTCGGCCGAACAGGAGCGCTACGCCCATCTGCAGGTCCAGATCGAGTTCGTCCGCCTGCAAAAACTGATGGATTATCAGAACGCCTATGACCGGGCCTACAAACGCCTGTACAGCGGTCACTTGCCAGTCAACCTGCTGGGCAACGGCCAGTCGCCGCTGTCCTCGCCACTGGAAACCACAGGCCGGCTCGCGGTGTTCGTCAAACCCCGGTGCAAGGCCTGCATGAGCCGGGTCCGACAGTTACAACGGGAAGGACAACCCTTCGATCTCTACCTGACCGATGCCCAGGCAAATGACAGCCTCCTGCGCGACTGGGCCAGACAGGCCGGCATCGACCCGCACAAGGTACGCCTGCGGGAGATCACCCTCAATCACGACTCCGGACACTGGGCACGCCTGGGCGACCAAGGGGCCATGCCGGCCGTGATGCGATCGGCCAACGGTCGCTGGACACGCCAATGAACGGCGCTCATCCATGGCTATACGGTGCATTGCTGAGCGGCTGCCTGCTGGCCCTGCCCGCCACCGCGTCATCACCGCCCCTGGCTTATCAATGGGCCACGCAAGGCACCGAGGTCCCGGCAGCCGTTCTGTACGCGCTGGCCCTGCAGGAAAGTGGCGCCTGGCTGCGGGGCCGGCGGGTCCCCTGGCCCTGGACCCTGAATGTCGCCGGTGAAGGCCAGCGCTTTGCCGACCGTCGCTCGGCCTGCCGGGCCCTGCTGCTGGCCCTCGATGACGTGGGCGCCAAACGCGTGGATGCCGGGCTCGGCCAGATCAACCTGGGCTGGAACGGCCAGCATTTCAGCCATCCCTGCCAGGCGCTGGACCCTTACCACAACCTGAGCGTTGCCGCCCGCCTGTTGCGGGCACACAAGGAGCCCGGCATCGACTGGGTGACTACCGCCGGGCGCTATCACCGCCCCCTCGGCGGCACGCCGGCCGAACGTTATCGCAGGGCCTTTGCCCGCCATCTGGCCCGGGTTTCGCCGGGCTCCGCTCAAGGAAGAAACGTCCCATGACATCCATTCGTTTTGTCGGTGCCCTGGCGCTGCTGGTATCACTTGGCATCGAGGCTGAGCTCCAGGTCGTCGAGGACCTGGGTGGCACGTCCGCGCTGGCCTATTACCGCTCGCTCAATCTGTCGACACGGCAAACGCCCACCGCCGCTATCCGCCTGCCCAACGTACGCCGCAACCCCTACAGCGAGGCGGACATGCTGCCGGTCCGCTCGCCTGCCCTGAAGCCCGGCCGGGTCGCTGCACGCGTACACAACATCCCCGGCCTGCGCCCGATTTTCCTGGTGGGCGATGACGA
The DNA here is from genome assembly GCF_900105475.1 of Pseudomonas asplenii. Taxonomy (NCBI): domain Bacteria; kingdom Pseudomonadati; phylum Pseudomonadota; class Gammaproteobacteria; order Pseudomonadales; family Pseudomonadaceae; genus Pseudomonas; species Pseudomonas asplenii. Next base: position 5,098,575 of record NZ_LT629777.1, read on the forward strand.
CCTGTCGCGGCGCTGGCTACAGGAACGGCTCGAAGTGCTGCGCGACCTGCAGGCCATCGGTCTGCTGATCAATGTGCCAAACCTCCAGGCGCTGAACGAGTTACGCCAACTGGGCAGAGGACTGGACATGACCCCGGCCCCAGCCGACGACCTGGCGCAGCGGCTGGGCATCGAACACTACCCCGTACTCGTCACCGCCACCGGCCTGGATCAATAGCCATGTCACTTCCCCTTGCGTCACTGCGCCTTGCATTACTGAGCCTTGCCAGCGACACGCCTGCCCGCACCGCGGACCCGATGCCGAGGCAGCCATGAAATGGGCCTCCCGGGTCGAGTTGCGTTTTGTCGCACTGTGGGCGCCCAGCACCTCGACCCAGGCCATCTGCGCCGACCTCAACGCCCTGTTGGGCGCGGCCCAGTTGGGACTGCTCGATGGCCACAACCTCTACCCCCTGCTGCAGGAACATGGCCTGAGTCCCAGGTGGGTCGGGGCCAAGGGGATCGAGGTCCAGGACCCCGTGGCCGGGACATTGCTGCTCTGCTTCGAATTGCGCGAAGTGACCATTCATTGAAGGGAATAGACCTCGCCATGCCCGTAGAGAAGTCGAACCGCAAAACCCACGCGCGCCAGTCCTGTTTTCCGACTGCGCGCCTGTACAGCCTGCGGCACGCTCGCTGAACGGTCCTCAAGCGCAACGCCTGCATGCCTCTTGCCTTGAAATGCCCGCACGATCTCGCGCAGGCGACCTGATGAGTTCACCCATTCCCCAGCACGCCATGGAGGCCGCCAATGATCATCCTCTCGTTCCTCAAGACACCTTGTTGCACTGAGCGCCATGGCGGTGCGTTGAGGAGACAGCCGAAATGACCTACGACCCGGATCACTGCCTGCCCGACGGCACCATTCGTTTTCTGCCGTCGCGCCTCAACCATCAACCCGTCATTGTCCTGGGACTCACCGCGGATGAGATGTGGATCACCGTCACCGTCGCCGCGCTGGTCGGCACCGGCGTGGGGATCGTCGCGGCGTTGCTGTTGCAGAGTATCGCCCTGGTACCGTCTGGGATCGTGTTGTGTATAGGCCTGGGCCTGTTCACGGGTGGCAGGCTGCTGCGTCGCCACAAACGCGGCAAGCCTCAGACCTGGTTGTACCGATACCTGCAATGGCGCCTGGCAACGGGCTGTCCCCTGTTGAGCGCCTGGCTCGGTGCCAGCGATCTGGTGACCCGTTCGGGCCTGTGGAGCACACGCCGGAGTCCACGACCATGAGCCGCTTCAAGAATGAAGTGAGCCGCTTGCAGGCCCACGTCACCTCCCTGCGTGCCAGTTGCGGCCTGCTGTTCGGTGTGGCCCTACTGCTGGGGCTGGGTTGGTGGGACGCACCGAAAAACCTGACCATCAACATCCCGCCGGACTTGCGTTCAGGCAGCACGCGCAAATGGTGGGAAGTACCGCCGGAGTCGGTCTATACCTTCGGGCTGTACATCTTCCAGCAACTCAACCGCTGGCCCACCGATGGCGAGAAAGACTATCTGCACGCCATCCACAAGCTCTCCGCCTACCTCACGCCCCACTGCACGGCCTTGCTGGAGGAAGACTTCCAGCAGCGCCAGACCGCCGGCGAACTTCGTAGCCGCACCCGAGGGGTTTTCGAGATTCCCGAGCGCAGCTACGGCCAGTCCCCGCAACGGCGAGTCAAGGTGCTGGGGCGTGACCAATGGGTACTCAATCTCGACCTCGCCACCGAAGAGTTCTACGGCTCGGAGCGGGTCAAGCAGAGCTTCGTGCGCTACCCGCTCAAGGTGGTGCGCCGGGACATCGATCCGGAGAAAAACCCGTTCGGCCTGGCCCTGGACTGCTACGACGGCGCGCCGCAGCGCATCAGCACCTGGTCGTCTAACGACGACGCCAATCCCCGGTAAGGACACCCCTGATGCGCCACACCTGCTTTTTCATCGCCCTTTGCCTGGGCCACGGCGCGGCACACGGCGTCGAGCTGATGACCTGGGAACGCCTGCCCCTGGCCGTGCCGTTACAGGTGGGTCAAGAGCGTGTGCTGTTCATCGACCAGAACGTGCGGGTCGGCGTACCCCGCTCGCTCGGCGACAAGCTGCGTATCCAGAGTACGGGCGGCACCTTGTACCTGCGGGCCAATGCGCCGATCGAACCGACCCGGCTGCAACTGCAGGACGTGCACAGCGGTGAACTCATCCTGATCGATATCGCGGCCAGCGATCGGCAAGGCGCGACGGCCCTTGAGCCGATCCGCATCGTCAAGGGCGTCACCCGGCCTGCCCGTTATGCCGGCGCTTCGACGACCTCGCCGCGAAAAGACAGAAACGAGCGAACCGACAAGGCCCATACCAGCCGGGAGACACCGATACCGGTCACCCTGACCCGCTACGCGGCGCAAAATCTCTACGCCCCGCTGCGGACGGTGGAACCGTTGCCGGATGTGGTCGCGATGCAGCTACGCCGATCACCGGATCTTTCCAGCCTGCTGCCCAGCCAGCCGGTGTCGCCCCATCTGCTGGGGGCCTGGCAACTGGACGATTACATCGTCAGCGCGGTCAGGCTGAAAAACCTCGCCAAGACCACTCTCGCGCTCGACCCGCGCGAGCTGCAGGGCGACTTCATCAGTGCCACCTTCCAGCATGCCTACCTGGGTGCCAGCGGCCAGCCCAGCGACACGACGGTGGTCTATCTGGTGACACGCGGACGCGACCTCGCGCAATCGCTGCTGCCCACAATCAGCCCGTTCGGTGGAGAGCAGCGCGCCAATACCCTGCGGGGGAATGCCGATGAAAAGTAATGCCCTGCTCAAATGGTTGCTGCTTCCCCTGGTGCTGCTGGCACTGTTTGGCCTGCTGCGGGCCTGTTCCGGCAAGGACGCGGGGCAAGACCCCTCCGACCAGAGCGGGCACCGTCTGACCCCTGAGGAAATGAAACAACTGGGGATCGACGGCGACACCCCGCACGACACCGTCGCCACCCTGGTCGCCCAGACCAAGGCCATGCGCGAGGAACTCAAGGCGCTGCTCGCCGAGAACAAGGACCAGCAGGAGGAAAACACCCGCCTGCGCCAGCGCGACAGCGAGATCGACCAGCGCATCCAGAAGATCCTCAATACCGAATTGCAGCGCAGCCCACAGGGTTCCAGCCAGGGACTGAGCCCACAACAGCGGCAGAGCCTGCTGGAAGACTTGCAGCAGAAGCTGTCGACTCAATTCCTGGGCAGGCAGGACCCGGACCTGCCCATTGGCCTCGGTCTCGAGCCGGGCGACGAAAGCCGCTTCGCCCAGGACGAACTGGTCTGGACCGAGCCTCAGGACGCGAGTGCCCTCGACCACCAGGGCAAGCCGCTGGCTGCGGCCTCCGGCAAGGCCACGCAGGGCCTGCTGTTCCCCAACGCCTTCAACAGCGGGAGCGATCAGGGCCAACCGAAGGAAAACACCGGTGCCGTCAGCCGCGACCTGAGCAACGCTGAAACCCAGGCGTCTGCCAGCCCCGTCTACACCCTGCCGGAAAACAGCACCCTGACCGGCTCCGTCGCCATGACCGCGCTGATCGGACGGGTCCCGGTGGACGGCGTGGTCAATGACCCCTACCCCTTCAAGGTACTGATCGGCCCGGACAACCTGACCGCCAATGGCATCGACCTGCCAGACGTCGCTGGCGCCGTGCTCAGCGGTACGGCCGCTGGCGACTGGACCCTGTCCTGCGTACGCGGGCAGATCCTCAGCCTCACCTTCGTCTTCCAGGACGGGCGCATACGCACCTTGCCGACGCCACAAAAGCTGACCAGCCGACAGGGCAACAGCCAAGCGACCGGCGCCTCGTCCGGCAAGATCCAGGGCGGCATCGGCTGGCTCAGCGACCCGTATGGCGTGCCCTGCATTGCCGGCGAACGACGCTCCAATGCCCAACAGTACCTGGCCAGCCGAAGCCTGATCACTGCCGCCGGAGCCGGTGTCGCGGCGCTGCTCGAAGCCGACAAGGCCGATACCGGTACCGTCCTCACGCCCGGCGGAGCCACGGTCGGCGCCGGTCCGTCGGCGCTCAACAGCGTTCTCTCCGGCGGCGTGAAAGACGTCGGCGACTGGGTCAACAAGCTTTATGGCCAGGCCTTCGCGGCGGTCTATGTGCAGCCTGGCGCCCAAGTGGCCGTGCACCTGGACCGGCAACTGGAGATCGACTACGAAACCCTTGGCCGCCAGGTGCGGCACGTTGCAGGAGCAGCCCATGCCACTACCCTCGATTAAGCCACTGCCCAGCCTGCTGTTGGGCTTGCTGCTCGCCAGCGGCTGCAGCACCGACAAGGCGCACCTGCTGCCCCATGGTTCGCAGACCATGACGGATATCTGGGACAGCCAGTCCGGGCACGCCACCCAAGCGCCCTTGAACCGCCGTCTCGAAGACACGCGCCAGACCCTGAACCGCCCAATCGACGAGCGCCCGACCGACACGCCCGGTTATACCCGAACCGCCCGGAACGAGATCCACAGCCAGTTCAAGCGCCTGCCCAACCCGGACCTGGTGATGTACGTCTTTGCGCATCTGGCCGGCTCCGATCCGGTACCGGTGCCGGGCTACAGCACGGTGTTTCCCTTCTACCAACGGGTGCAATACGCCTTGCCCGGCGAACGCACGGAGCAATACTGATGCCATCGAAACAGCGCAAACCCGCCACCGAAGCCGATGAGCAGGCCCTCTATAGCGTCACCCCCAGTTTCGTCGAACTATTGCCCTGGGTCGAGTTCCTGCCCGAGTCGCAATGCCTGCTGCTGGAGGATGGCGAGTCGGTGGCGGCGTTCTTCGAGCTCACCGCCATCGGCACCGAGGGACGCGAGGCGAGTTGGCTGCGCAACGTGCGCGATGCTCTGGAGAACGCCCTGCAAGACAGCTTCGACGAACTGGAGCAACAGCCCTGGGTCCTGCAACTCTATGCCCAGGACGAAACCGACTGGGAGGGCTATCTGCAGACACTCGGCGCCTACGTCCAGCCGCGCGCCCATGGCTCGGCGTTCACCCGCTGCTATCTGCGGATGTTCGGCCAGCATCTGGAGGCGCTGTCGCAAGCGGGCGGACTGTTCGAAGACACGGCGGTCACCCAGCTGCCCTGGCGCGGGCAATGCCGCAAAATCCGCCTGGTGGTGTACCGGCGCAGCAAGGGCACGCCGAGGCAACGCGGACAAAACAGCGAGCAGGCGCTCAACAGCCTGTGCGAACGCCTGGTCGGCGGCCTGGGCAATGCCGGCGTGAAAGCCCGCCGCCTCGATGGCGCGCAGATCCACCATTGGCTGCTGCGCTGGTTCAATCCGCAACCGGATCTGCTGGGCGACACCCCGCAGGATCGCAAGCGCTTCTACCAACAGGCCGGCTATCCGCCGGATGACGCCGACGATGAACTGTCGTTGGCCAGCGGCACTGACTTCGCCCAACGCCTGTTCTTCGAACAACCCAGCTCGGACAGGGAGCATGGGCTGTGGTACTTCGACCGGATGCCCCACCGTGTCGTGGTGCTCGACCGCCTGCGTAACGCGCCGATGACCGGCCACCTGACCGGAGAAACGGCCAAGGGTGGCGACGCCATCAACGCCCTGTTCGATCAGATGCCCGAAGACACCGTACTCTGCATCACGCTGGTGATCACCCCGCAGGACAATCTGGAGGCGCACCTCAACCACCTGGCCAAGAAATCCGTGGGCGATACCCTGGCGTCCGAACAGACGCGGGACGACGTGCAGCAGGCTCGCTCGCACCTGGGCAGCGCCCACAAACTGTACCGCGCCGCCGTGGCGTTCTACCTGCGCGGCGAGAATCTTGAGGTGCTTGATCGGCGCACCTTGCAACTCAACAATGTGATGCTCAACGCCGGGCTGCAGCCGGTACGCGACGAGCATGAAGTCGCCCCCCTCAACAGCTACCTGCGCTGGCTGCCGTGCGTATTCAACCCCGGCGTACGCCACAGCGAGTGGTACACCCAGCTGATGTTCGTCCAGCACGTCGCCAACCTGGCGCCGATCTGGGGGCGCAGTGAAGGCACCGGGCATCCCGGCTTTACCTTCTTCAATCGCGGCGGCGGGCCATTGACCTTCGACCCTCTCAACCGCCTCGATCGGCAGATGAACGCCCATCTGTTCCTGTTCGGCCCGACCGGCGCCGGCAAGTCGGCCACCCTCAACAACCTGCTCAACCAGGTGGTTGCGATGTATCGGCCACGGCTGTTCATCGCCGAGGCCGGCAACAGCTTCGGCCTGTTTGCCGACTTCGCCCGGCGCCTGGGCCTGAAGGTCCACCGGGTCAAACTCGCACCCGGTTCCGGCGTCAGCCTGGCCCCCTTCGCCGATGCCCACCGACTGGTGGACACACCGACCAGGGCGATGCTTGCGGACACCGATGAACTCGATGAAAACGACGGCGACGAGCGCGATGTACTCGGCGAACTCGAAATCACCGCGCGCCTGATGATCACCGGCGGCGAAGACAAGGAAGAGCAACGCCTGACCCGTGCCGACCGCAGCCTGATTCGCCAGAGCCTGCTCAACGCCGCCCAGGCCTGCACCGCACGGGGCAAGACCGTGCTGACCGAGGACGTACGCGATGCCTTGCGCGACATGGGCCAGGATAGCGGCCTGCCGGAACCACGCCGCCTGCGCCTGCAGGAAATGGCCGATGCCATGGACATGTTCTGCCAGGGTGCCGACGGTGACCTGTTCAACCGCGACGGCACACCCTGGCCGGAAGCCGACATCACCCTGGTGGACCTCGCGACCTACGCCCGCGAGGGCTACAACGCCCAACTGTCGATTGCCTATATCTCGCTGATCAATACCGTGAACAACATCGCCGAACGTGACCAGATGCTCGGACGACCGATCATCAACGTCACCGACGAAGGCCATATCATCACCAAGAACCCGCTGCTGTCGCCCTACGTGGTGAAGATCACCAAGATGTGGCGCAAGCTCGGTGCCTGGTTCTGGCTCGCCACCCAGAACGTCGACGACCTGCCCAAGGCCGCAGAACCGATGCTGAACATGATCGAATGGTGGATCTGCCTGAACATGCCGCCGGATGAGGTCAACAAGATCGCCCGCTTCCGCTCGCTCACCGACGCGCAGAAAACCCTGATGCTGTCCGCCCGCAAGGAGTCGGGGAAATTCACCGAGGGGGTGATCCTGTCCAAGTCCATGGAGGTGCTATTTCGCGCGGTACCGCCAAGCCTCTACCTGACCATGGCGATGACGGAGCCGGAAGAAAAGGCCGAACGCTTTGCACTGATGAATGCCCGGGGCATCAGCGAACTGGAGGCAGCCATGGCCGTGGCCCAACGGATGGATCAGGCGCGCGGCATCACTACACTGGCAGAAGGTGCGGCCTACATCGATTACCGTGACGAAGAGGCAGAGCCGCCGCGATAAAAGCGGCAACCCGCAAAACAGTTTTCCGGCTGTGATCACCCAGGTTTTTCGCGAGGATTCGGTTTTCTGTCAACCGGACCCTCGCCATGACGAACCCTCTGCTCCTGCGACTGCTGCGACTGTGTAGCCCCGCGACCCTGCTTGCCTGCCTATCTCCCTGCCTGGCTGAAACCTGGGTCATCACCGATTCGGCACACCCCGTCGACCTGCCGGCCGATACGCAACTGATCCAGCTCGACCGTCTCGATCAACTGGAAGTCAGTCTTTTTCAGGATCTGCCCGCTGACCCCGCCCAGGCCCAAGCGGCCTTCAAGGAGCACATGACGGCCGATGCCGCAGCCGATATCGATCGCGCTCATCAAGACATCGTCAATGCCTGGAGTCTGGGGGTCAGCAAGATTCCGGCCGTCGTCGTCGACCGGCAGTACGTCGTCTACGGCGACCCGAACGTTGCGCGTGCGCTGACGAAAATCGAGCATTTTCGTCGGGCCAGCCGATAAGGGCCTGCACATGTCGGGTCGCCGGGGACCTACCGATGGATTCAGTCGTTGGCCCGCAACCGTGCGACCGGGTGCTCATCGACCCCGGGCACGGCGGCAGGCCAGGAGCCCTCCAGCGCAAGCCCGTCAGCCGCCACGCCGAGTCGACTCCCGATCAGCGGCGGCGCGAAATCGGCACGGCGGCTGCCCTCCAGCACGTCCAATGGCAACTCGCCAAACAGCGCCCTGGCCTGGCGAGCCTGGTCGTTATCGGCGGCGAAATCGGCCCGCGTCACCCCCGAACTGCGGTACTGGCGAGGCAACCCGAACAGGCCGCGCAACTGGCGAGCGCCGGCATGGATCCGGCTTTCCATCTCTCGCCGATCAATCAGCGCCACGTGATGAGCCTGCAGCAGGCGACGGACGATATTGTCATAGGCGATCAGCAGGTACATCGCCAGGTAGCCGTACTGAGTGGTGATCACGATGGGCAGTCGTACCGGCCGGATATTGAAGTTTTCCTCCACGCTGATCGCGTCCGGGAAGGCTCTCATGAGCAGTTCCAGGTTATCCTGAATCAGCGCCAACTCGGCCTTGCAGCCTTGCAATCGTTCCTGGATGCGCAGCATCCAGAGATCGGCGTAGGGATCGCCCTGCTCGGCGCCCTGCGTCACTCTCCTGATCGCGCTGACGAAACCGTTGAAACCGATGATTGCGGTTTTCTCCTCGCTGGCCGCCCGGCCTTGCCAGAGACGTACGGCATGAAAGGTATGCAACGTCAGTTGCATGGCGCTGCGCAGAGGACCGAGTTTACCTTCGATGACATCGAACATGGGTTGCTCCTGACTGGGATATCGGAGCCTCAGTGTCATCAGGAACAAAACCGCCAGCAGCCGGAAAACAGAATCGGGAGGGTAAGGTTTTCAGCCTTGTGCCGCCTTCCAGCCGTCAGCCGGCACGGGCACGTCCGCCTCGAACCAGCCTGGCCACGAGCTCTGATGTCGTGTCTCGACCTCAATGCAGGGGATCAGCCGATCGGTCAGTACCGCCTCCTGCCCAACCGCCTTGGCCGTGCGGTACTTGACGCTGTGTACACACTCGCGGTCGCCAAACTCGCAGCGATTGAGCCGGGTGCCACCGCATGGCCCGTTGGCCAATCCCTTCGGACAGGTCTCCGGACAGATGTACAGGGTGTCTTCAAGGCGACAACGGCCGCAGGTGTCGCAGCCGACCAGTGGGCGTTTGAGACTGCGCTCCACCCGGTGCAACCAGCCCGCGCCAGTGGCTGTGGACCACAGCGGACGCGTCACCACCCAACCGAATGCCTGGCTCAGCCGGCTCGTGCGGTTGAACAGGTGCGAGTGAACACCAGACATCAGGCAATAGCGGACCTTCTCCCGGCGGGACGCTTGAACGTACGACTCGCCAAGGCGCCAGTTCGACGCGCCGGCATGAAACGTCACCCCTGGAATATCAGGCATGCTCCAACTGGCCATCCAGGCCGCGTCCCACTGCGCCTGGGTGTGAAGGCTGGCTTGCCAATCCGTGAGCGCCTGTTCGAGCGCCTGCAGTTGCTTGAGCTGGTGAACACCGGAGAGATGAATGCCCGCATATCCCATTCGCTGTAAACCGATGATCTGCAGAGCGAGACGACTGATGCTGCGTTCCTGGGCATAAGCCTTGGACACCGCCTCTTCGGCCTCCAGCAGATCACGCATCGATTGCGTGATAACGACGCCAGCGACCTGATCGAGCATCGCCGCACGCGCCTTGGTCAGTCCCATGACACAGGCCAACAGCGGTTTGGGCGTTGCCTGCCGGCTCATCCAGGCCAACGCCTCACGCTGCTTCGCGATGTCGAAACCCAGTTGCAGCGTGAGGAAATCCGCGCCGGCGGCCAGTTTCTTCTCAGCCTTGAAGTATTGTGCCGCGCCCTCTTCCTCGCAGTACTTGAAGGGATTGAGCGCAGCCCCCAGCAGCCATTCCGGCCGGGCCTGGCGAGCGATCTGCAACGCCGGAACCGACTCCAGGTAGCGCACCAGCCGCTGTCCGGGATCATGGCCGGGCAAGCGGTCCCCCGTGAGCATCAGCAGCTCATCCAGCCCGGCCGCCGCCATCCGCTCGAGTTGCGCCAGCAGTTCGCGGCGCTCCCGGTCCTTGCCGGAAAAATGCACCAGTGCGGAGCGCGAACCATTGAACTCGGCTATCGCATCCAACGGCGACAGGTCGAGATTGCCACCGACCCGATCGGCAACGGCGGCGATCATCGGCCAGCCGCAGAGCGTCGAGCGCTGCATGAGCTGCTCGAAAGCGCCGAAGTGCTGGGCGGAAGGTTTGGGGACGAATTCGACCAGGCACACGAATGCCTGTTCGCCCAGTGCATTTTTCAACAAGCCCATTGATCGTCAGTACCTGGCTGGAATCGCGCCTACGCGCAGTAGTCTTGTGGCAGATATTCTGCGATATCCGCAGATCGGGCCATGTCCAGAACCGCAGAAAACGGGTCGAAAAAAGACATCGTGCCGGTCTCCAGCCGCCACACTCTATCCATCATTCATGGCGGTCGAACCTGCATGCCTACATTTTAAAATTTGCAAGTCTTACACGGCCTCCCGAAACAAAAAGTTACTCAATATCTCCCCTACCGATAGACGGCTATTGATAAGCAATTGGAATATTCAAGTATCCCGGCGCATGGGCGATAGGCTATTGAGCCCGTACAGGATATACCCCCATGATTCTTCGTAAATTGAACCTCGCCCCTCGTTCCGCCGCTTGCTTCGGTTTCTTCTGCCTGATGATACTTGCCATTGGCCTGATTGCCTTGCGGCAGGTCGATCGTCTCAACGATTCGGAAAAATTCGTCGAAGGCAACGTCGTACCCAGTGTCAAGTTGCTGGGGCAACTCGATAAAGAGTTCGTCTCCATTCGGGGCAACAACGCTCGCTTGCGAAACCCGATCGAGCCTCAGGAACGCAAGGTGAAAGCGCTCAGCGACATCCAGCGCTCTCGAGAAGTGATCAAAGAGAAAAAAGACTCACTGGGCAAGCTGATCGTTACCCCCATGGGGCGTAAAGCTTTTGAAGAGTTTACGCAGGCCCAAGAGATTTACACCAAAGCCCAGGATCAGTACCTCGCCTCGGTCGCCGCAGGACAACTGGAGCAGTCTGTCCAGATATCCAATAGCAGCATGAAAGAAGCCGCAGACACCGTAGAAGCAGCGATAACCAAACTCATCAGCATCAATGAAGAAAAAGCCAGCAGGGCCGGTAAAGAGGCGGATCAGATTTATCAGCAGACCTTGCTGATCGTGGGCGTGTTCATTGTGCTTGCCATTAGTGCCTCGCTGTTCCTCGCATTGCTCTACACACGCAGCCTGACCCTGCCCCTTGGCGAAGCGTTGAGAGCTGCCGAGCGGATCGCTGCCAACGACTTGAGCAAACCCATCAACGCCGACGGTTCGGACGAAACCGCACGGATGATCGCGGCACTGGCGGCAATGCAGACCAATCTGCGCAATGCGCTGACCTTGATTGGCGACTCATCGACACAGTTGGCGGCAACCTCGGAAGAAATGCACGCAGTAACTGAAAGCGCTTCACGCACCATTCAACGTCAGGGCAACGAAATTGAAATGGCGGCCACTGCGGTCAACGAAATGAGTGCCGCTGTAGAGGAAGTGGCCAGCAATGCCGCTTCCACCTCTCAACTGACCTCCCAGTCGAGTTCTGCGGCCATCGCGGGGCGCACCCAGGTCGAAGAGACGGTGGCGGCCATCAACCAGATGGTTTCCAGTGTTCAGATGACCTCTACGGAAGTGCAGGCCCTGGCAAACATGGCGACCGACATCAGCAAGGTTCTGGATGTGATTCGCGCCATTGCCGAACAAACCAACCTGCTGGCCCTCAATGCCGCGATTGAAGCTGCGCGTGCGGGTGAGGCCGGTCGAGGTTTTGCGGTCGTCGCCGACGAGGTCAGGGCTCTGGCCCATCGTACCCAGCAATCCACGCAGGAAATCGAGCAGATGGTCGGGTCGATTCAGTCCGGCACCTCCAATGCCGTATCCTCGATGAGCCAGACCAGCACTCAGGCACAAAAGACCCTGGAGATGGCTCATGGCGCGGGCAAGGTGCTGGTCAACATCACCGACTCCCTGGGCCAGATCAACGAGCGCAACCTGATGATCGCCACCGCTGCCGAGGAACAGGCGCAGGTGGCACGGGAAGTCGACCAGAATCTCGTCAGTATCCGCGATCTGTCGAGCGAGACATCAGAAGGCTCAAGTCAAACCGCTATCGCCACGGCCGAACTGTCTGGCCTGGCAGCCAACCTGAATCGCCTGACCCGGCAGTTCCAGCTTTGAGATGAACCCCGTCATGGCCGACAAGTCCCTGTCGGCCATGACTGATCGCCCCCCTGCTCTACCCCTCGCCTTTGCCCTGACAAGACCCCGCCTGACCTTCCCGCACCGACAACCTCGATAAAAATTACTTATACAGTGAACTTTTTTTGTATAAGAAAAGTCCGACCAATGATGCCAATTAGGCATCAATAGGCCATCACCCTGCGCTGCTTATAGCAAGCACTGGTGATGCATTCAGTCAACGGTTCGGGAGCAGCACTTCCTATGTTTTCCAATCTGAGCATTTCACAGAAGCTCTACGCCGGTTTCGGCCTGGTCCTGCTGATCATTGTGGTATTGGTGCTTTCGGCCCTGCGTGGTTTCGATCAGGTCAGCAGCAGCGTCAAAAGCAACATCCACAGCTACGAAGTCCTGAACCAGTCCGGCGCCGTGCTGCGCAGCCTGATCAATATCGAAACCGGCATGCGTGGTTATGCGCTGACCGGTCGCGAGAGCTTCCTGGAACCCATGCAACTGGGCGAGAAGGCCTTCGGCGATTATTACAACCAACTCAAGAGCGCGACCGCCGACAACCCTCAACAACAAACACGGCTGGAACAACTCCAGGCCTTCTACCAGCAATGGATGAACGATGACATCCAGGCCAACATCAACCTGCGCAAAGAAATCAATGCAGGCCGACAGCCCATCACCGCCCTCATCGATCAGATCAGTGCCGGTCACGACAAGGCCAAGATGGACGCAATGCGCCAACTCATCACTCAGCTACGCGATGCGGAAAAAGCCCTGCAGGATGCACGTGCCAATGCCATGTCCGATGCCAAGGCAGCAGCGTTTAACCTTCTCATCGGCGGCGGCATAACAGCGGCCGTGCTGGCGATGCTCATTGCCTGGTCGCTGTCCGCCACCCTGGTCAGGCGCATCCGCCAGGCGGTGGATGTGGCCAGGACCATCGCCGACGGGCACCTCGACAGCAAGATCGCCAGCGATGGGCGTGATGAAGTCAGCATCCTGCTGCAAGCCTTCGCCACCATGCAGGAACGCCTGCGGACCATGATCGGCGAAATCAAACTGGGGGCCGAACACCTGGTGAGCGCGTCTCAGAATATTTCCAGTGCTTCGTTGCAACTCTCGGCCTCGAGCCAGGAACAATCCCAATCGGCGTCCTCCATGGCCGCCACGGTGGAAGAGCTCACGGTCAGCATCAACCACGTTGCAGACAACGCTGGCGATGCCCACACCCTCTCCAGCGAGTCGGGACGCCAGTCCACCGAAGGCGGCAGCGTCATCCAGGAGACCCTGGCAAGCATGCGCCTGATTGCCGAGACCGTGCAGGCCTCAGCCAACCAGATCGCCGAACTGGATCAACATGCCGAGCAGATATCCAGCATCGTCAGCGTTATCAAGGGCATTGCCGAACAGACTAACTTGCTGGCGCTCAATGCCGCCATTGAGGCAGCCCGTGCCGGCGAACAGGGCCGTGGTTTCGCCGTGGTGGCCGATGAAGTCAGGCTACTGGCACAACGTACCGCCAACTCGACCCAGGAAATCACCGAGATGGTGAAGAAAATCCAGCTTGGAACCCGAGACGCGGTCGACAACATGGATATCGGCGTGAACCAGGTCAAAGGCGGTGTCGAACTGGCTCAGCAAGCCGGTGAGGCCATCGTCAATATCCGCCAAGCGTCGAGCAATGTGGTGAATGTGGTGGACCAGATCTCCCTGGCCCTGCGCGAACAGACTGCAGCCAGCCAGGATGTGGCACGCAACGTCGAACGCATCGCCCAGATGTCTCAGCAAAACAGCCAGGCTGTCGAGCAAACCAGCGAAACCGCGCGGGCCTTGCAGCAACTGGCCCAGAATCTGGAGAAACAGGTGAACGTGTTCGTGCTCTGAGTACATACGGGGCAAAGCGAAAGGATGCCAAAAACCACAAGGCCCGCTCGGAAGCGGGCCTTGTGGCATCTGGAGACTCAACGGGTCGTCAGCGTCGCGAGCGGCCCATAAGGTGCCGCCAATCGGCCGATCAGACCTTGACGATCCAACCCGCTGGCGCCTCGACGTCACCGGTCTGCACACCGGTCAGTTCCTTGTACAGGCGCTGGGTCACAGGACCGACCTCGGTCTCGCTGTGGAACACATGCAGCTTGCCCTGGTACTCGATACCACCGATCGGCGTGATCACCGCAGCGGTCCCGCAAGCGCCGGCTTCGGTGAAGTCGGCGATCTTGTCGATCAGCACATCACCTTCCACCACTTTCAGGCCCAGGCGCGACTCGGCCAACTCGATCAGCGACAGGCGGGTAATACCCGGCAGTACCGATGGCGACTTCGGCGTGACGAACTCGTTGTTGGCGGTGATGCCGAAGAAGTTGGCCGAGCCCACTTCCTCGATCTTCGAATGAGTCAGCGGGTCCAGGTAGATGCTGTCGGCGAAGCCCTTCTTCTTGGCTTCGGAACCTGGCAGCAGGCTGGCCGCGTAGTTGCCGCCGACCTTGGCCGCACCGGTACCCTGAGGGGCAGCACGGTCGAAGCTGGAGATCACGAAGTTGTGCGGTTTCATGCCGCCCTTGAAGTACGGGCCTACCGGGATGCAGAACACCGAGAAGATGAACTCCGGAGCGGTCCGCACACCGATGTTGTCACCCACACCGATCACGAACGGACGCAGGTACAGCGCACCGCCGGTACCGTAGGGCGGAATGAAGCGTTCGTTGGCCTTGACCACCTGCTTGCAGGCCTCGATGAAGGCTTCGGTCGACGGCGCCGGCATCAGCAGGCGGGCACAGCTGCGCTGCATGCGGGCGGCGTTCTGATCAGGCCGGAACAGGTTGATCGAACCATCCTTGCAACGATAGGCCTTCATGCCTTCGAAACATTGCTGGCCGTAATGCAACGCAGTCGAGCCTTCGCTGATGTGCAGGACGTTGTCTTCGGTCAACACGCCATTGTCCCACTCGCCATTCCGGAAGTAAGACAGGTAGCGCTTGTCGGTCTTGATGTAGTCGAAACCCAGTTTGTCCCAGTTGATGCTTTCCTGACCCATGACACCCTCAATCTGATAACGGCCCGGATAACCGGGTTCATGACATTTTTTTCGTAGGCAAACACAATACTCTATTCAGACAGGAAATCGCAGCCTGGACGACATGCATGTCCTACATGCGTTTATGCGCGTGCCCTGAAGTTCAGTCGAGGCTGGCCGCCAGTGCACCCGATCGGCCAAGACGATACTGATTGTTGCCGCTGCGTTTGGCGTCGTACATCGCAAGGTCAGCAATATGGATCAGCGTGTCCATGCTGACGGCATGATCGGGGAAAACGGCCACACCCAGGCTGGAACCGATGCGAACCTGCTGTGTATCGAGACTGATCGGCACCGACAGCTCGATCAGCACCTTCGCGCACAGGCGGTGAATTTCTTCCGTCAGCCCTAGCCCCTGTTGCGCCAACCCCTCGAAAATCAGCACGAACTCGTCACCACCGATACGGGCCACGGTATCGCTGGTTCGCATCAGGTTCTTCAGGCGGTGCGCAGTGACAATCAAAATCTGGTCACCTGCGGCGTGCCCATGCGTATCGTTGATTTCCTTGAAGCCGTTCAAATCGAGAAACACCAGAGCCACCCGCGTTCCGCTCTCACGGGCACGCTCCAGGGCCCTGGACAACTGCGCCTCCAGCACCAGACGATTGGGCAGCCCGGTCAGGGCATCGTTGTGGGCCAGGGTATGCAACTGGTTGGCCCAGTCCTTTTCCTCGGTGATATCGCGCACCACCCCCATCATCCGGGTGACCGTGTCGCGGGCGTTCTTCACCACGTTACCGGTCTCGCGCAGCCAGTGGATACTGCCGTCTGGCCAGATCACCCGGTATTCCTCATCGTGGTTCTCACCCGTCTCGATGCAGCGCAACTCACCGGCACGCACCTTGGCCCGGTCATCGGGGTGCACGCTGGCGCAAAACAGTTCGTAGGACGGCACCACCTCGTCGACCTTGTAGCCGAACATGCCGTAAATGGCTTCCGACCAGTAGAGCTTCTCGGTATCGACGTGCCAGTCCCAGGTACCGATCCGGGCAAAGTACTGGCTGCGCCGGAAGCGCTCGGCATCGTCAGCGGTCTCGCGGTGACGGTGGTACTCGCGCAACCGATGCAACAGCACCCGGCACTCGGCCAACTCCCGACGAGCCCTGCGCTCGCGCAGCCCGAGCACGACGATCAGGACGACCATCGTCAGCGCGACAAATATCTCGATCCAGTTGATCATCCGCGAAAACCAGTCGACTTGAACATGAGCACACAAAGGATAAATAGCCAGTGGCCATCTTAATCCATGGCA
Organism: Pseudomonas asplenii; assembly: GCF_900105475.1. Lineage (NCBI taxonomy): Bacteria > Pseudomonadati > Pseudomonadota > Gammaproteobacteria > Pseudomonadales > Pseudomonadaceae > Pseudomonas > Pseudomonas asplenii. The sequence goes on from NZ_LT629777.1 coordinate 5,115,178, forward strand.
AAATAAGTTACGTAAGATAATCCCGTAAGACCTCTTGAAGCGGCTGTGAAACATCGGCCTGAAAATCGTTCATGGGGCCCCAACCCTGGAGAAGTCATGACAGACACTGAACTGCAGGTGAGCGACCTGCTCGAAGGCGACGGCAAGGCCGTGGTCAAGGGCGCGCTGATCACCACCCACTACCGCGGCACACTCGCCGATGGCAGCGAGTTCGACTCATCCCACAGCCGTGGCAAACCGTTCCAGTGCGTGATCGGCACCGGCCGCGTGATCAAGGGCTGGGATATCGGCCTGATGGGCATGAAGGTCGGTGGCAAGCGTCGGCTGTTCGTGCCGGCGCACCTGGCCTATGGCGAACGCGGCATGGGCTCGCGGGTTGCACCCGGTGCCGACCTGACATTCGAGATCGAATTGCTGGAAGTGCTGACGCGAGACGACTGAGGCGCTCAGGCGACCACCAGGGGGAGCTGACCTCAAGCGTCCGTTGACTCCCGGAGCTACCCTACGCAGCGCGCTGCCTGCACAAGGACACGCTTGTTGCCCAGCAAACCCTGCGACTATCCTTGCCAGCCTCTCGATCACCGGAGATGACTCATGCCCGACCTGCAAGTCGACAGTGCCCTGGAAACCCTCCTGCCGCTGATGGCCGAGCAACCCTTCCTGGTACTGACCGGTGCCGGCATCAGCACCTCCTCCGGCATCCCGGACTACCGCGACAGCGCCGGCGTGCGCCGCGGCAAGCCGCCGATGATGATCCAGGAGTTCCTCGGCTCCCCCCAGGCCCGCCGTCGCTACTGGGCCCGGGCCATGCTTGGCTGGCCGCGGGTCCGCCAGGCCCGGCCGAACGCCGCCCATCAGGCGCTGGCCAGCCTGCAGGCACGCCAGCGCCTGAGCGGCCTGATCACCCAGAACGTCGATACCCTGCATGACCAGGCCGGCAGCCAGGACGTGATCGAACTGCATGGCAGTCTGCACAAGGTGCTGTGCCTGGATTGCGGTATACGCCTGGAACGCGATGCCGTGCAGCTCGCGCTGGAAGCACAGAATGCCTATCTGCTGGAGGTCGAGGCGGTGCCGGCGCCTGATGGCGACACCCTGCTCGATGCCCACTTCGAGTCGAACTTCCAGGTACCCCGCTGCCCCCGTTGCCAGGGCGAGCGGCTGAAACCCGATGTAGTGTTCTTCGGCGAGAACGTCGCTCCACTGACTGCAAGCAGAGCCATGGCCGGCGCCGAGCAGGCCGCGGGACTGCTGGTGATCGGCTCGTCACTGATGGCCTACTCAGCCTTTCGCCTGTGCAAGCGCGTGGCCGAACGCGGCAAGCCGCTGATCGCCGTCAACCTGGGCAAGACCCGCGCCGATGACCTGCTGGATTTCAAGTTCGAAGCCTCCTGCGAACAACTGTTGCCGTTGCTCGCCGAACGCCTGGGCTGACTCGAACAGTCGACTCACCCCGGAATGGTCAACCCCTTGATCACCGCCGGGCGAGCGAGGAACGCTTCCAGCGCACGGGTGACGTGGGGGAAGTCCTGGATACCGACCAAGTCGCCAGCCTCGTAGAAGCCGATCAGGTTGCGGATCCACGGGAAGGTGGCGATATCGGCGATGCTGTAGTCGTCACCCATGATCCAGCGACGGCTCTCCAGGCGCTGGTTGAGCACGCCCAGCAGACGCTTGCTTTCGGCGACATAGCGGTCGCGTGGGCGCTTGTCCTCGTAGTCCTTGCCGGCGAACTTGTTGAAGAAGCCGAGCTGGCCGAACATCGGGCCGATCCCGCCCATCTGGAACATCAGCCACTGGAGGGTTTCGTAGCGGGTGGCCGGGTCGGCGGAGATGAAGCGTCCGGTCTTCTCGGCGAGATAGATCAGGATCGCCCCGGACTCGAACAACGGCAACGGCTGACCACCTGGACCATCCGGATCAATAATCGCAGGGATCTTGTTGTTGGGGTTCAACGACATGAACTGCGGGGTCAACTGGTCATTGGTGGCGAAGCTCACCAGGTGTGGCTCGTAGGGCAGGCCCAGCTCTTCGAGCAGGATCGACACCTTGACGCCGTTGGGGGTCGGCAACGAATACAGCTGGAGACGGTCTGGATGTTGAGCGGGCCATTTTTGCGTAATGGCGAACGACGAAAGATCGGTCATGAAAGACTTCCGGCTGGCGACTGGGAACAACGTCGCCCGATTATAGTCACAGCCGACAGACACACTCACCCTCGTTGGGTTGGGCAATTTGCGCTTTGGAACTGAACCTGGAGATACCCATGATGCCGAGAACCCTGAGCCTGCCACTGCTGACCGTGGCCTTGCTGACCCTGGCCGGCTGCTCGACGCCCACGGTGGTGACCTTGCAGAACGGCACCCAGTACCTGACCCAGGACATGCCGAAAACCTACAGTGCCGATGGTTTCTATGAGTTCCGCGACATTTCCGGGAAAGTGGTACGGGTCAAGGCTGCCGATGTGGCGACGGTCAAGGCTGAAGACTGAGGTCAGCGGAAATCCCGGCTTCGCACGGCAATTTCGGCGAAGCTGGGGGCTGGCCGCCCAAGCAGTACACCCACTCTTGCGAACACATGAAAACCCTAAAACCTGAATTGACCTACATACTTATCCTACAAACTGAGTATAGGTAGGAAATGCCTCTAACAATAAAAATAAAAACAACAAACCGACTCACCAAAACAACTTAAAACAATATTGAAAAGAACAATCAAATCGTTATATTCAGGTTTCATCCCCAACAATAGAAAACCCCGCAACCACTTAGGCCATAGGCCTCGGCAGCACCATAAGCAACAAGAAAAGTACGCAAGCCACCCAAGTTAAAGTCCAGCCCATGGACTTCCCCGACAAGAATGAAAACATGTGCCAGGAGGCCAACTACCATGCATCAGTGTCATCCGGCTGAACTCGATGATCTGTTCCAGCACAATACTTTTCTGCCCGACTCGACGCCCAATCGTTTCAATCGCCTGCTGGCCCAGGTCAGCCAGGATCGCTACACCGCCCTGGCCACCCTGTATGCCGAAGCCTATCGCCTGTTTCCCGCCAGCCGCGAACTCGAAGGGTTCTTCGCCGACACGGCCAGACTGATCCTGCTGCCGGCACTCGAACGGCGGGCGATCATCAATGAGCCGGCCTTCCAGATCTGGGCACGCCGGACCATCCGCCAGAGCAAAGAGGTGCTCGATGGCCTGCAGTGCGGGCGTGACCACCTGTTGCAGAGCCTGCGGGAGTTACCAGGGGTACTGCAGCGTCTCGCCGAAGCCGCCGCCGAGCACCGGCATGCCCATCGCCCGCCGGTCCGGCGTTTCGAGATCGACCCGCTGATCGTCGCCGAACTGCCCCCCTGCTACGAATTCCCGACCGACGAAGCGATCCGCCAGCGCCTGGAAAACAGCGGCTATTCCCTTCATTTCTTCAGTGACGTAGTGAATGTCGCGCTGTCGCGCGTCGCAATGACCTGGCCCGGCTGCCACGAGCAGTTTCGCCATCTGGTCCGGCTCATCTGCTACCTGCCCGACGGCCATTTCCGCCAAGGCTCGGCCAGACGCTACAGCGGCGCAATCCTGCTATCGGCCAGGGATCATTCGCTGCTTGAAGTCGAAGCGACACTGGTACGTGAAACCGCCCACCAGTTGCTCTACTGGATCGAGGAGATCTGCCCGGTCGTCGATCCGCAGGCCGATGAAGAATGCCTGTACTTCCTGCCCTGGTCGAACCGGCCCTGTGGCCTGGCCGAGTACTTCCAGGCGTTCTTCGCCCAACTGATGCGGCTCAAGTACCTGGAGCGCGTGCGCCAGCGTCCAGCCAGCGAAATGCAGCGCGCCGAGGAACACCTGGTGTACATCCTGCGCGGCCTGGGCCGGGCCCTGCCAACATTGACCGGCAGCCGCGAATTCACCCCCCGTGGCCGTATCCTGCTGGATAACCTGGCCGAGGAGGTCCTGGCGCTGGAACGCAACCACGCCACCCTGCTGGCCAGCACCAGCCCGTTGCATGACATGAGCCTGGCGGTCTGAGCGGTGGGCTCAGTGACGCAGACTTGTTACCGCTTTGAACATCCTCGCCGAGCATTAACTACCGCCCCGCACCTTGAGCTTTCGCGCTGAATGACCGCCTTTACGCCACGAAGGACTTCAGCATGAGCAGCCCCATTACCACAAACGACCCAGCCAGCGGCACCAAAGCCTCGGTGTCGCTGGAACACGCCATCGAGCATTTTCTCAGCGACCTGCCCGACGAAACCGCCCGCCGCATCCGACTGGCCAGCGGCATCGACAGCCCCGCGCTGCGCGCCGCCTACCGCGAATCCCGACAAGTGCCGGCGCTGTTGCTCGACACCCGGCTGCGTTTCGAACTGGAACAGGAGATACAGGACTTCATCGACGCACTGGGCAAGGCGTCGCCCCCGGCAGCCAAAGTGACGACGCTCTCCTGGCAGTTGCAACTGCTCGGCCTGGACCTGATCTGGCCGGCAACGAGCGTGCTGCAGGTGTACGATCCGCCGGAGGATTCGGCAGCGGCCGAGTACGGCCCCGACCTTTCACCCAGCCTGCCGAGGGTGCGCATCGAGCGGGCCCTGGTGCTCGAGGGCGACCTGTGGCGCAGCGTGTTGCAACAGATGAGCCCGACACAGCGGGCAGCACTGCTGGACGGAGAGTATTCGACCCTCGAAGCCCAGCTGTCGGCGCTCAGACAGCGGGCCTCCTCGCTCCTGTCCGCTCGACGGCAAGCGCTGTTCGACAGCCTCTATGCCTTCCGACAGCAGTCGCGGGATCCCTTGGTGAACCTGCTGCGCAGCCGGATTCCGCAGCTTTCGCGCTCTGTGGCCAATGAACTGCTCGCCAACTCGAACGAGCATGATCGTCAGTCGATGAGCTTGTCCGAAGGCGAACTGAGCGAGGAGCAGGCGCTGGATGCCCACTGGTATCTGCAGGAAGAACGCTTGAGCCAGGCCTATGAAGGCCTCTTCCTGGAAAGCCGCCAAAACAATGACGACACTCACCGGCTGATGCTCCACACCCTCGCCACCTGGCCGGAGTGGCCGGCGAGCGACGTGCGCCTGGAGCTGCGCGAGCAGACGCCGGAGGGTCCATTGGTCGTCGGTATCGGTGCCCCGGGGGCCGAGCAGAGCCACATCATCGTGCACAACCGTCGCCAATTCACCCTGTCTGGCACCGAAGGCTTGGCGCCCACGCCGACCTCCGACCTGCCCGCAGCCCTGGCAACCTTGCCCGAGCCCTTGCGCAAGCGACTCGGCCTGAGCGATCGCAACACCATCCTGCAACGGCTGCGCCAGCTCCCTGCCCTTTCCCGCACGCACCTGCGCGCCCTGTTCGGACTCTCGCCCGTGGAACCTTCACAACGTCTTTCCGACGACAACGGCTACCTGCAGGACTCGCCCTCCGGCTTTGCCAGCCCCGACGAACTTGCCCAACGCCAGCGCACCACCTTCGATGCCCTGGCCGCGACCAATGAGCGAACGCTGCTGCTGGCAAGCCAGCAACCGCACTTCTACTGGTTCGCCGCACTGATTCTGGGTCGGCGCCTGGCCCAGGACTTTCCCCAGGCAGCCGCGCGGGACCCCGATACGATTTTCCTCAACACCTACGAGCAAATCCTCTACTGGCCGCTGTCGGAGAGTGGTGAACGCGGCGAACAGGTACGCACTCGCACGCTCATCCAGTCGAGCACGTTGACGGAGGTGTTTGCCCGGCACCTGGCCGGCAACCCCCAGACCTTCGATCCGGCCACCAGTGGCCTCTACGCCAGCGCGACCGCCGTTGACCAGGACCAGCAACTGGCCGGCCTGGACCTCGCACGCCTGGGCAAGACCCTGGAAGATGCCGGCCTGGGCTTCGATAGCCGCTTCAGCGAACAGCTGGACAGTTTCTGGGTCAGCGCCGCGCCGCTGCTGCGGGAAAACCTGCGGACGCAGATTCGCCTCGAAGCGCAATTGCGAGAACGGGACCTGAACCTGGACGAAAGCAACCGCCAGGATCTGGAGCGGGTGCTCGAACACCCGACCCAGGCCCAGCGACGCCAGGCATTCCCCGTCGGCGGGCCGATCCATATCTACCGGATCGCCCTGCAACCCCTCGACCTGATACTGGCAGGCTGCGTGGTCATTACCCGCAGTCCCGATGAAGACACCTACAAGCTACCGGCGCTGCTCTATCAGATCGGCCGTGGCCTGGAGCAGTTCGCGTCCCTGCAGGCCCTCAAGAAAAATCTGCTCAAGCGCCTCGATGACGAGGTCGAGCGTGGCACACTGCTGGAGCTGCTGCCCCGCCGACAGCGCAACTGGAGCCCCGCCGGTGTTCCCAAGGGCACGGACCTCTTCAGCTACCGGCTTGAAGAAGGTGATCCGTTCCAGTTCCTGGTGGATGGGCTGCTCACCCGCCAGAAACAGGACTTTGCCGACGCCTGGCGCTTTGTCAGGGGTGCGTCTGGCCTGGAGAACGACGTCGGCGAATTCGCCCGGCAACTGGGTGATGCCGTCAATCTGGCCGGGCTGCTGGATATCGTCCCCGTTCTCAAGCGGCGCAACCGCGACCTGATGTTCAGCGATCTGTTGAACCGCCTCAACAGCATCAGCCCGGACGAACAGAACCGCCTCGCCGCCTTGTGGCAAGCAACCCTGAAAGACGACCCACTGCCCGCCTCGCTCAGCGAACTGCCGGCACTCAAGGCCCATGCTGCCGGCCTGCTCAAGAGCCACCTGCAAAAACACTATCCGCGGATACCGAGCACCCCGGACAGCATCATCGTGCATGCCACCCACGGCACCACCTACCTGAGCCCGGCCTGGCAAAGCCAGCCGCCGGTCCAACGGACACGTCCCCGCAGCCTGTCGTTGACGGCCCTGGCGCTGGAGAACATCAAGGGCACACGCCTGGGCGAATCGGTGAATTTCAAGGCCGAAGTCATCGGCCCGGCAGGCACCACGCTGAGCCTGTCGGATGCCGAGGTGAGAGCCATCGTCCACGACGTCGACGCGCCAGGTCAGTACAGGACGCTGCTGGAAGGGAAACTGCTGGGGCCGGACAAGGCCTCGCTGCGCACGACCTGGATAGAGGGGGAACGCGCACGGATGAAACTGCAGGCCTACGTGGCGCGTCTGAGTGGGGATTTTCTCGACGCCAGGGGCAGCACCCGGGAGTCCGGCTACAGGCGCATCGAGCACCTGCTCAAATACCCCTCGGCACAGGGCCGCCCGCTGCTCGATGGTTACCGGGTCCAGGCCAACTACCTGATGCTCGGCGGCACGGACCGGGCCCGTAACGGCGTGAGCATCGACGAGGTGCTGGTTGTCAGCAGCGACGATCCGGCCGCTACCCTGCTGTTCTACTCGCCGCAAGCCCTCGATGGCAAAGCCTGGCGCGAACTGGCGGGCGCATCCGCACTCGAGTCGTTGCTGCAGCAGCCGGGCTGGAAGGACTATTGCATTGCCCGGGCCGCGCGGAACGAACAGTGGGATCCGGCCAAGCTGTTCGCCCGCCAAGCGCCCAAGGTCCGTTACTTTGCCATCGAAGGCGACCTGTTCAACACGCTGTACGAGGCCCGGGTCAAGCACCTGATCGGCAGCGTGGAATACTTCGCGGCCAGCAACCAGCGAGTGGACCGCGACACGTTCTGGTATTGGATCAAGGTCGGCCTGCGCGTGGGTATCGAGGTCGTCCTCGGCGTCGCCGCGCTGCCGCTCAGCCTGCCGGTCTACCTGCTGCGCGGCCTGTATGGCCTGGCCAACGTCAACCAGGCACTGGCCCTGGGGCACTATCAGGAAGCCACCGATGCGCTGATCGAGACGCTCGTTGATATAGCGGCACCCTTGCCGCTGCAGGCGTTCAAGCCGCTGTTGCGGCAGATCCGACCGCTCCCCGGCGTGAAAATCTCCCGCCTGATCAAGACCACCCGCACCGGCCGGGACGGCATCCGGCAACCCCTGTTGACGGCCGAACCCTCAACGGCCACGCCGCTCAGGCCACAGATCGCAGACCTCAGTGGCTACGAAGTCAAGACGCTGCCGGAACTGGACTACCTGCGCGACGGACTGTTCGTCGATCGCACGCCGCGCAAGGACCAGTTCCTGAAACTCGACGGCAAGTGGTACCGCACCGGCTACCGAGGCGGCAAACGCTGGCTGCTCAAGGAGCATCAGTGGACGGAAGATATTGAACTGGTGCGGGTCGGCGACAGTTGGCAACCCCAGCCCATAAAAGGCCTGCGCGGTGGCGCTCCCGAACTGGTCGGTACCGCTCGCTATGAAGTCGAGGCCACCCACCGGGGCACGCTCGACCCCTTGATTCGTACGAATAACGCCAGACTCAACCCGAGCTGGTTCGTCCCCAGTTCCACCGAGCTGCAGCGCCAGGCGTCCTCCTACCTGCACCAGCTCTCGCGACGACTGCTCGAAGACGCCGAGTCGTTCTTCGCCGAACGCCCAGCCACCGCGCCCCGGACACTGGCCGCCGACCTGCTCGACGCGAACGTCTCGACACAACTGATCGAACGGGGCTACCAGACCGGCAACGGCATCATCATCAGTGCATCCTACCATGCCAAGGCCGGTCGTCAGTTCCTGATCGACAACATGCGGGTATTGGCCAATGAGAATCAGGTCAAGACCCTGTACATGGAAAACCTGCTGAGGGATTTCGATCAGGCTCTCCTCAACGACTTCCACCGTACCGGCGTCATGCCGCAGCGCCTGCGAAGCACGCTGGCGGCGCAGGACACCATTCAGCAGATCGACCCGAACGGACCGCTGGCGTTGCACGAGGTGATTCGCACGGCACACCGTTATGACATTCGCGTCCAGGCACTCGACTGTGCCACCAGCTACCGCAGCGGCCTGCAGAGCTACACCCCCAATCGAGCCAGGTCGATGAAATATTACGCCCGCCAGGTGATCAGCACCGATCAACTGCAACAAGGCCCGCATCGCTGGATTGCCCTGACCCAGGATTCGCATGCCAGCCCCGTGCGGGGCGAACCCGGGCTGGCCGACCTGGTGGGCGCGGTCAACCTGCGCGCCGTCGATGTTGGCGGGCAACCCTTGCCGCTGCGCGTGCTGCGTGACCAGGGCGAGTACAGCCAGGGCATCTTTGTGCATGATATCCAGTTCGTGCGGGCCGACGCCCAACTGGAAGTGAACGTTTCGGCCCAGCCACTGCGCCAGCAACCTGGCCCTCACCGGGGGCTTCTGACCCAGCAGAAGGACTTCCTGATCGAACAGAAAGGTGACCAGTACAGTGTCGTCTGCCGACCCGCCAGCAACGAGCGTTCGCTCCCGGTGCCGGTGGAACTGCCGATTGTGCAGAGCAGCCTGGTCGACAGCGCCGGCAATACCAGCGTCCGCTTCCACGTCGAGGCACCGCTATTTGGCGATATACGCGGCGTGCGCTACAAAAGCATCGAGGACCTGATCTGGGGGCTCAAGCAAGCTGGCCTGAGACAGGTGGTCGAACTCAGCAATGTCACCTACCTGCGCCAGCCGAGGCTCGACACCCATCCGAAACTCAGTCGTGCCGGGATGTTCATGGTCGAAAAAACCCCGCAAGGATCGGTACTGATCAACCGCTCCCGGGACCGCTCGTTGATCACCACGGTCATCCGCACTGACCGGAACACAGGCAAGTTCTACATCGTCCATCAGCGCTGGGGTTTCAGCGAAGCGCAGTTGTTCGACAGCATCGACGACTTGACCCAGGAGCTGGTCAAGAAAGTCAAGCTGGTACGCCTGGTCGAATCCACCGATCTCTGATCACAGCACCCCGACCAAGCCGCCCTTGAGGACAGGGCGGCTTGCCGACGCCACCCGGCCCCTTGCCCGTCGCTCTGCGGAACATCAACGCAACTGATATCAACTATTTCTGCCACCGCCTTACACCACCCCGGCGCAATCACTAAACTGGCTGGCCTGACCCGTTCCAGAGCCTCCATGCCATGCCGACCCACCTCCATGCTGCTCCCGTGATGACCCGCGCCCTGGTGATGTTGTTCGCCTTCTGCTGCGGCGCCATCGTGGCCAATATCTACTATGCCCAGCCGATCATCGAACTGATTGCCCCCGATCTGGGCATTTCCACCCACAGCGCCAGCCTGATCGTCTCCCTGACCCAGATCGGCTATGCCCTGGGGCTGTTTTTCCTGGTGCCGCTGGGCGACCTGCTGGAGAACCGTAAACTGATGCTCGCTACCGTGCTGGTCTCGATGATCAGCCTGGTGGCGGCCGGCCTGTCCCGGCAACCCGGGGTCTTTCTGCTGGTGTCGCTGCTGATCGGTTTCAGTTCGGTGTCGGTCCAGATCCTGATTCCCCTCGCCGCCCACCTGGCGCCCGAGGAGTCCCGCGGACGGGTGGTCGGCGGGATCATGGGCGGCCTGCTGTTGGGCATCCTGTTGGCCCGACCATTGTCCAGTGTGGTCGCCGACTACTTCGGCTGGCGTACGGTGTTCATCGCCGCCGCCGTGCTGATGCTGTTCATCATGCTGGTGATCCTGACCACCATGCCCAAGCGCCAGCCCAACCACAGCGCCACCTATGGGCAACTGCTCGGTTCACTGGGCAAGCTGTTCCGCGACCAGCCGGTGCTGCGCCAGCGCGCCTGGTACCAGGGCCTGATGTTCGCCACCTTCAGCCTGTTCTGGACCGCCGTGCCGCTGGAACTGTCGCGGGTCCATGGTCTGTCGCAGTCACAGATCGCGCTGTTCGCTCTGGTCGGGGCGATGGGTGCGCTGGCCGCGCCGCTGGCCGGGCGTCTGGCGGATGCCGGGCATACTCACCGAGCCTCGCTGATGGCGATGCTGCTGGCAACCTTGAGTTTCGCCCCGGCGCTGATCCACCCGGCCTACAGCGTGATCGGCCTGGCGGTGACCGGCGTGGTACTGGACTTCGCGGTCCAGATGAACATGGTGCTCGGCCAGCGCTCGGTCTATGCCCTCGACGCCGCCAGCCGTGGTCGGCTGAATGCGTTGTACATGACCAGCATCTTCATCGGCGGTGCCATCGGCTCGGCACTGGCCAGCAGTCTGTACGAACAAGGCGGCTGGGCGGCGATCATGGTGCTGGGCAGTGCCCTACCGCTGGTGGCGCTGCTGAGTTTCATGGTGGTGGCCGGTCGGCAGAAGCGCTTGGCCGCTGCGGCCTGATCAGTTAGGTCAGTGGTGCCTGAGCCGGCGCGCAAGCGTCCGCACTGATACCCCATAATCCAAGTATGATCTGCGCTTTGCCCACCACAAGGCGTGGATCATGACCGCTACGAAAGACCGGGTTCGCATCATCGACAGCACCGTCCTCTCGGATGACTGGTACCTGCTGAAGAAAACCACCTTCGATTTCCTGCGCAGCGATGGCACCTGGCAGCGCCAGAGCCGCGAGACCTACGACCGGGGCAATGGCGCGACCATCCTGCTGTTCAACCGGGAAAAACGCACGGTGGTGCTGACCCGGCAGTTCCGCTTCCCGGTGTTCGTCAATGGCCACGATGGCATGCTGGTGGAAGCCGCCGCCGGCCTGCTGGAAAACGCCTCCCCCGAAGACCGGATCCGCGCCGAGGCCGAGGAGGAAACCGGTTATCGGGTGCAGAACGTGCAGAAGATCTTCGAAGCCTTCATGAGCCCAGGTTCGGTCACCGAGAAACTGCACTTCTTCCTGGGCGAGTACGACGGCGACAGCAAGGTCAGCCACGGCGGCGGGCTGGAGGCCGAGGGCGAAGACCTGGAAGTCCTCGAACTGTCCCTGGAGGACGCGCTGCAAGCCGTGCGGCGCGGGGACATCGTTGATGCCAAGACCATCATGCTGTTGCAGTACGTGGCCTTGAACAACACCCTCGACTGATCGGGCTCACACCGGCGAATACGGCAAGGCCCGCTTGTGCGCGGTTTTGGCGTAGGCCGCCTCGATGATTGCGCTGACCTGCGCCGAAACCGGCTCACCCAACAGGTAGGCGTCGATCTCGGCATAGGTGCAGCCGTAGGCGGCTTCGTCCGGCTTGCCGGGCAGCAACTCCTCCAGATCCGCTGTCGGTGTCTTGAACACCAGCGGCTGCGGCGCGCCCATCGCCGATGCCAGTCGACGTACCTGACCCTTGGTCAGACCCGACAGCGGTGCCAGGTCGCAGGCCCCATCCCCGAACTTGGTGAAAAAGCCCATCAGCGCCTCGGCGGCATGGTCGGTGCCGACCACCAGGCCATCGACGAAGTTGGCCAGCGCATACTGGGTCATCATCCGTGCGCGGGCCTTGACGTTGCCCTTGACGAAGTCGACCTGCGCCGGTGTCGCCTGTACAGCTTCGGCCTCAAGGCTGCCCATCAGGCCTTCCACGCACGCCGAGATATTCGCGCTGCTGATCTGGTCCGGCCGGATGAATGCCAGCGCGGCCTGGGCATCGTGCTCATCGGCCTGGGTCCGGTACGGCAGACGCATGGCGATAAAACGTGCGGTAACGCCCTCCTCACGCAGTTGCTCGACCGCCAACTGGCACAGACGGCCGGCGGTCAGCGAGTCGACGCCACCACTGATGCCAAGCACCAGTGCCCGGCAGCCGGAGCGTTTGAGCGTGGCCTTGATGAACTCGATACGCCGGGCCAGTTCTCCGGCTTCGTCGCCGGGAGCCAGTTGCCGGTTCACACCCAGCGCCTGGGCAATACGATCCTGAGCCACGGTTGCCATCTCACACCTCCAGTTGCCGATTGATTTCAGTCACTTTGAACACCTGCGCCGCATAGCGCAGGAACGAGGGGTCTTCACAGACGTTCTTCACCGGGTCATCGGAAAACTTCACCACCGGTTCACCATGGACCCGTACCAGTTTCATCACGATACTCAGCGGTTCGACGCCATCGACATCGCACGCCAGGCTGGTGCCCATGCCGAAACCGAAACGCGCCTTGCCCCGCACGTGGCGCATGATCGGCAGGCATTTCTCGAAGTTCAGGCCATCGGAGAACATCAGCTCCTTGCTCATCGGATCGATCCCCAACTGCCGGTAGCGCGCCAGCACCTTGTCGGCCCAGACGATCGGATCACCGGAGTCCTGGCGCAGACCGTCGTAGAGCTTGGCGAAATACAGGTCGAAGTCCGCAAGGAAAAAGTCGGTGCTGATGCAGTCGGTCAGGGCGATACCGAGTCGGCCGCGATATTCGTGCACCCAGTTTTCCAAGGCCGCGTTCTGGCTTTCCCGCAGGCGACCGAGTTGCTGGTGCACCATCAGCCACTGGTGAGCCATGGTGCCGATCAGCGGCAGGTCGAATTCGTAGGCCAGGTGGGCGTTGCTGGTGCCGACGAACACGCCTGGGAAGTCGCGGCGCATGATGTCCACCACCTCGCGCTGGGCGCGGAACGACAGGCGCCGCCGGGTCGAGAAGTCCGAGACCCGCAAGTCGGCCAGTTCCTCGCGACTGAAGTTCTTCTCCAGCCATTCGAACTTCTGGTAGAGCTTGCGGCTGACGTCCTCCAATGCCACATCCGGGTACTTGTCGCGGTTGCGCAACTCACTGACCAGGGCCAGCACCGGCTGCTCGAACATGATGCAGTGCAGCATCGGCCCCCGCACGCGGATAGACAGTTGCCCGTCCACTTCACTGACGTGGATGTAGCGCAGGTTGAAGCGGAACAGGCCGAGGAACTGTTCGAAGTCCACCGTCAGATACTCGCGAAAGCGCCGGTTGAACAGAAAGCGCAGCTCGCCTTCGCGCATCTGCAGGCCGGCAAGTTTCTCCAGCTCGGCGCGCACTTCGGGAATCAGATGACCGAGCTTCTCCCGGGAGCGGACGATGAACTGGTATTCCACCTCGACGTTGGGGTGCTGGTGCAGCACCGCCTGCATCATGGTGAAGGTGTAGTAATCGGTATCCAGCAAGCTCTGGATGACGCCGCCTTCGCGGTTGAATGCGCTTTCCATGAGTTACTCCTTGTGGCCGGTCGCACGGACCAGTTGTTCACGACTGTTGACGACTGCGATCCGCGCCTGCTGCAGGTCGTGGATGGCCTGTTGCGCGCCATCGGCACTGATGGCCCGGCAGGCTGGCAGATAAACGATGACTTTGAAACCGGCCCCCGCCAGTTGCAGCGCGGTGGTCTTGACGCAGAAATCCAGGGCCAGGCCGCCGACGATCACCTGTTGCACCTCACGGGCATTCAGGTACTCGATCACCCCTGTCGAGAGCTGGTGATAGAGGTCGTGGAAGCAGGCCCCGTAAGGGTGCAACGCCGGCTCCACGCCCTTCCAGACGAAGTAGTCGTAGTCCTGGGGCGCCGGCAGCTCATCGAGCAGGGTGAAGCCTTCGGTACCGGGGACGCAGTGGCTGACCCAGGTCAGGTCAGCGTGTTCCAGGCCGGTGGGCTTGAGCATCTGCTCATGGGACTCGACGACCCAGGGTGCCTTGGGGCTGTGGGCGTCCTTGCTGCCGACACGGATCTCGGCCAGCGAGGCCATGAAGTTCAACTCGGCGCCGATCAGGTGGCCGCCGACCACCGGCAGCTCATCCGGGCACAGAGGGGTGAAGCCTTTCTGGGCATCGACATCGAAGGCGGCGGTCTTGATCACTTGAGCGTTCATGGCGGGTTCTCCCTTTGCGATGAGACAAAGGTACATGTCATGTACTTTCAAATCAAGCCCGATCTAAGAAAATATTTGGACCTTGACCAATAAATAAATCAGCCCATGAAATCTCCTTGACCAATAAGTACATGACATATACTTTCATAAAAAAGGAGACCTTCCCATGTACGAACTCGCAGTCTATGGCGGTGCCTTCAATCCACCTCACGCCGGTCACGCCCAGGTGATGATCGAGGCCTCGCGCCACGCCCGCTCGGTGTGGGTGGTCCCCTCCTTCAGGCACCCCCACGGCAAGCGCATGGCTGACTACGAACTGCGCCTGGGCTGGCTGCAGGCGATTGTCGAGCAGGTGCGTCCGTTCTGTTCCTCGGCCATTTCGACCTGCCGGATCGAGCAACAGTTGGCCCAACTGACCGATGCACCGGTCTACAGCTATGGGCTACTGTGCACCCTCGCGCAAATCACCGGCCTGCCGACCCGGCAGATCGCCCTGGTGGTCGGCCACGACGTCGCCGCGCAATTGCCGGATTTCCATCTGGGCACGCAACTGCTCGAACGTTTTTCGGTGCTCTGCGTGGACGAACAGGTCGGCGTGCGCAGCACCTTGCTCCGCGAGCGCCTGGCGCTGGGCGAAACACTGCCCGCGCACTGGATGGCACCGGGGATGAATCCGGTAGACTACGGCCTCTACGCCGCACACAGGAACTGATATGCCGGACCCGACACCCAGCCCACCGAAAAAAAGCGACTATCTGCACACCGTCGACCTGTGCGTGCTTTTCTACTGCCGTGAAGCCCAGGCGCTGCAGATCCTGCTGCACAAACGTGAGGCCGAGCCGTTTCAGGCCCATTGGGCGCTGCCCGGCCTGGTGGTCAACGGCGCGGTGCCCGACCTGACGCTGGCCGATGCGGTGGAACGCCTGCGCACCAGCGACAAGGTCAACCTGCCGCTGGCCTGGATCGAACAGGTCGGTACCGTCGGTGATGCCTTTCGCGACCCGCGCTGCTGGTCATCCTCGACCTTCTACCTGGCCATCGTCGACCAGCCATCGCCCCTGAACGAGCAACAGGCCTGGTTCGCCCTGGACAGTGTCGCCAACGGTTCGGTGCGCCTGCCCTTCGATCACAACGCATTGGTGGCGGCCACACAGGAGCGACTGTTGTCCAAATCGCTTTACAGCAGCCTGCCCCTGACGTTCCTCGGCACCGAGTTCAGCGCCCCGGAAGCCACCGCGATCTTCTCTCTGGTACTGGCACGTCCCGTGCTCAAGACCAGTACCCGACAACGCCTGCTGAAAATGACCGAAGCCGGCTACCTGCGCGAAACCGGGCGCAAGAAACAGGGGGACGGCGGCCGTCCGCAAGCCACCCTGGAAAACCTCAAGCCCGACGCGCTCTATCTGTTCGACCGCTGTTTTCTGGAGTGACATCCCGCATGAAGCCCGATACCGAATCCGAATGCCTGTTGCACACGCCCTACTTCGACGTGGTCAAGCAAGGCGGCTATTTCATCGTCAAGGAACGCCAGGCCATCAACGGCGTGGTCGCGATCCCCGTGCTGCCTGACGGACGCCTGATGCTGGCACAGCTGCGTCGCCGAGCCATCGGCGGCCAATCCATCGAATTTCCCCGTGGCGCGATCGACCAGGGCGAGACCGCCTGCGACGCCGCAGCCCGCGAACTGCAGGAAGAGACCGGCTGGCCGGCACGCAACGTCACGCAACTGGGGCTGCTGCACAGCAACACCTCGCTGATCGCCAGCGCAGTCGCCGTCTGCCGGGTGGACATCGAGGGGGACGCGACCGAAAGCACCGATGGTGAAGTCGACCAGGTGTTGCTCGTCACTCGCCAGGAATTGCTGGCGATGATCACCGCTGGCCGCATCACCGACGGACACACGCTGTCGGCCGCGATGATGCTGATCGCCCATGAACAGGCGGCGCCACTGTAGTCTCGCGATTTAGCCGCCAGCCCTGGCCATGCAGCGCTGGCGACGCTCGTCGACACGCTTGGCGAACCAGGCCGTGGTCAATGTGCGGGTGATCTTCGGGCTTTGCAGAGTGATGCCCGGCAGGATCGCCCGCGGCAACGGCTTGCCCGCGGCCTTTTCCGCCAGGGCGAAGACTTTTCGGTAGACCTCGGTGCTTTCGAAGGTGATGCTTTCGCCCTGCTCCAGTTGACTGCGGATCTGCGGGTTGCGCAGCCCCAACCGCTGACCGAGTTGGCGGACTGCGCGTTCCGTGGTGCCGGGCAGCAGCGCGCCGTAGTTGATCAGGTCGCCATCCAGGGCCAGCGGAACCCCGGAAGCCTGGCTGAGCGCACTCTGGAACGCCGCATTACGACTGGCATACCAACCGGCATTGAAATCGGCGAAACGGTAGAGCGGCTCAGGATAGTTCGCCGGATAACCGAGCAGGTGAACGATGCCGAAGTACAGGCCGCCCCGTCGGCTGAACACCTCATTGCGAATAGAGCCTTCGACCGTATAGGGATAATCCCGTGCCTGCTGTTCGGCAAAGGCGATGCTGACCTGCATGGGACCTGCGGTATGCACCGGGTTGAAGCCATCGAACAGGGTACGCCCCAGCGGGACCTGGCCGATAAAGTCCTCGAAAATCAGGCTCAGGTCCTTTTCCGTGCGTGCGCTGTCCAGCCGCTCGCTGTAACTCTTGCCCGTGGACGAGGGCAATCGCAGCGCTGCACTCACCAATACGCCGGGAACATGGACCCTGGCCGCACGCCGGTCGACTTCCTGCCGGGCAATCCGACCCATGCCAGGCACCGCTGGATCGACCTGAAAGTTCGACTCCTGCTCGGTCACGGCCAGCACGGAACAGAGATTCTCGACGCTCGGTGACAGCCCTCGACGCGTAAACGCCAGTTGGATATCGGCGGCCCAGCCGGCACGGTCCACGACCTTGGGCGGCAATAGGCGCAGGATCTGCGCACGCACCTGCTGCGGGTCTTCGACAAGGCTTTGCTGAGCACGCTGTGAACCGCAACCGGCCAGCGCCAACAAGGCGGCAAGAGTCATGCTGAATCGACGCAAACGCATGGGCAGGCAGGATCCCGAGGGCTGAGAAGCCCTCAGGATGAAGCAAACGGCTGCGGATATCGAGCCGTGGCTCAGATCCCGTCGCGGGCGATATCCATCGCAAAGTAGGTGAGGATGATATCGGCACCCGCACGCTTGATCGCCCCCAGGCTCTCGCGCAACACCCGATGCTCATCGACGGCACCGGCCTGGGCGCCGAACTTGATCATCGCGTACTCGCCACTGACCTGGTACGCCGCCAGCGGCAAGCGCGAGGCTTCGCGGATATCACGGATGATGTCGAGGTAGGCGCCGGCCGGCTTGACCATCAAGGCATCCGCCCCTTCCTGCTCGTCCAGCAGCGACTCGCGCACCGCTTCGCGGCGGTTCATCGGGTTCATCTGGTAGGCCTTGCGGTCACCTTTGAGCGCCGTGCCGCCAGCCTCGCGGAACGGCCCGTAGAGCGCCGAAGCGAACTTGGTCGAGTAGGCCATGATCGAGGTATCGAGAAAACCGGCGGCATCCAGGGCGCTGCGGATGGCCTGGACCTGGCCGTCCATCGCTGCCGACGGCGAGATGAAGTCCGCTCCCGCCTGGGCCGCGACCACGGCCTGGCGCCCGAGATTGCGCAGAGTGGCGTCGTTGTCCACCGCATCGCCGTGCAGTACACCGCAATGACCGTGGGAGGTGTACTCGCAGAAGCAGGTATCGGACATCACCACCATTTCCGGCGCAGTGTCCTTGCAGATTCGCGCCATGCGCGCCACCAGGCCCTGCTCGTTCCAGGTATCACTGCCCGTGGCATCGAGATGATGGGAGACACCGAAGGTCATCACCGACTTGATCCCGGCGCGAGCGTAACGCTCGATCTCGCTCGCCAGCTTCTTTTCCGGAATCCGCATCACCCCAGGCATGCTGGTGATGGGCACGAAATCGTCGATACCCTCCTCGACGAAGATGGGCAGAACCAGGTCGTTGAGGCTGAACTCGGTTTCCTGGAACAGGCCGCGCAGGCTTTCGTTTCGGCGCAGACGACGCAAGCGCGTGGTCGGAAATAGCTGTGACATGGAGTTTCCCAAAACAGTGTCGGAGACGGATTCAGAGGTTATCGAGCTTAGGGCAATCGACCGACGGTTTATACCGGCAGAAGCCGAACGCTCTGTTGCACCTTCTGCAACAGTCTGACGCCCTCCAGACCTGCGGCGCCACTGGTTTTCACCACAAAACCAAGACTTGCCGGTCATTTTCCGGCCAATCAGCCCTTTGGCTAAATTGCAAGTGGGCATGAATTCGCAATATGTAGTGAGATAAAAAAATCACTACAAAACCATTGACGCGCGCTTTTCGCACTTGCATGATGAAGCCACTCCCTGATCGGGAGCGCTGCAAAAGCTGTTGTGACAACAGGCTCGACAAGCCGTCGAGCTGTTCCGGATCTGTACTGCCCACAAGGCAGATTGATGAAGCTGACCTGTCGTGATCGTCCCAACGGGCGAGAAGCACCGGCCTAACGTCCTCAAAATGCTTGTGGCTGACTTCGTTACTGTCGTCAGCGCCGTTCAAGGATAGCGCTGCTTCTTCTCGCCGAGACGCCACGTGTAGCGGACCTCACCCCCCGCTACACACATCACACCCCAGGGCTGGCGCCACATCCACGGGCAGTATTTGCCCGCATGCGGCACCTCAGCAATTCGCCGTCTTGGCAACGATACACGCGTAAACCAGACAGATTAACGAGTGGTCAAAGGGGCTTTAACATGAATCTGAACAATCATCCGACTATCGATCAATTGGCTGGTCTCTTCGCATTCTGCAAGGACAGCCACGACGACCATATCCTCTGGATCAGCGAAACCGGCGAGGTAAAACTCGATCGACGCTCGTCCCATATCGATGAACAGCATTTCAGCCGCGCCCAGCCCAACCTGCTGGCCTGCCTCGCGATGTACCGTCGCGGCCAGGGCTATACCGGGAAAAAGGCGGCCGCAGACAAGGACTTCATGGGTCGCGTACTCCAGACCCTGAAAGCCGAATGGGCCTCCCACCACGCGTTGGCCAAGAGCGCCTGATAGTTGAACCTGCAGCCTGCCCGCGATGGGCAGGCTCTACCGTCATGGATCAGCCTGCTTGCATGGCCCTGTCATCTTGCTCACCGCCCCCTCCTCCCACTGCGGCAAACTGCCGTGCAAAAGTCCAGAAGCCTGCTGGATTTGTCCAACTCCAAGCCGCTCCGTTCTTCCACACTGGTGTCATCGCCGATCACCAACGGCTCGATTCCACCAAGGAGAACTGCTCATGAGCGACTATGTTTTCGCCCCCCAAGCCACCCCGTCCCTGCCCGTTGCCGGCGAGTCCGCCCGTTTCCCGATTCGACGGGTGTTCTGCGTGGGCCGCAATTATTCCGAGCACGCCCGGGAAATGGGTCATGACCCGGATCGCGAACCACCCTTCTTTTTCATGAAGCCCGCCGATGCAGTGGTGCCGGCCAGCGGCGTGGTCGCCTACCCACCCTTGACCGAAGACCTGCACCACGAAGTCGAACTGGTGGTCGCGATCGGCGAAGGCGGCAAGAATATCGAGCCGAATCATGCCCTCGCCCATGTCTGGGGCTACGGCGTCGGCCTCGACCTGACCCGCCGGGACATCCAGGCCCAGGCCAAGAAACTCGGACGCCCCTGGGACTGGGCCAAGGGTTTCGATGAGTCGGCCCCCTGCACGGCACTGCACCGGGCCAGCAGCCTGGGGCATCCGCAACGTGGTGCGATCTGGCTGAAGGTCAACGAGGTCGAGCGCCAGCGCGGCGACCTGGCGGACCAGATCTGGTCGGTACCGGAGGTGATCAGCCACCTGTCACGCTCAGTTGCCCTGCGCGCCGGCGACCTGATCTTCACCGGCACCCCGGCGGGCGTTGGCGCCCTGCTGCCGGGCGATCGGATCAGCGCCGGGATCGACGGTCTCGACACCTTCGAGCTGAGTATCGGCCAGCGCTAAGCGGTAGCCGGATGTCGGGATGTCGCCATTGCCCTAGAATGCCGATATCCCGCTTCAGCCGCTCAAGGACAGTGTCGATGTCGAGTTCCTCCCGCGTGCGCACCTATGGCATGCAACAACGCAGCGACCGCCCGGACTTCTATATTCGTGACCAGCAGGCACGCCCGGCCATTGTCACCCCGCACCGACACGACTACTTCCAGATCCAGATCAACCTGGGCGGCGATACCGTGCAGCACATTGGCGGCGCCATCCGGCCTTACCCACGACGAGCCCTGGCGTTTATCCTGCCCCATCGCCTGCACCTGATCCCGCATCCGCAGGACAGCAATTTCGTCCTGATCAATTTTTCCCAGGCGTTTTTCCTGGCGCATCTGGATTGCGATCCGCTGGACCTGGAAGACCTGTCCATCCAGGACCTGCCGGAGCTGTCGCCGTTCCAGTACCAGGAGCACCTGGACTTCATCCTCGACGAAGAGGATTTCGCCGACGTTCTGGCGCTGCTGGAAAAAATGCGCGAACTGGATCAGGGCCGCGACCTGGGCACCCGCCAGGCACTCAAGGGCTGCCTGCTGCAACTGACCGGCAAGGTCTGCAGCCGCTACAGCAACGAACTCGAAGCCCTGTCAGCGAACAAGGCCGCCCGGCGGGGCCGGCGAGATGCCATGGCGCGGGTCTCGCGCTATTTGCGCGAGCACATCGCCGACCCGGCGCTGAACCTCAAGAACACCGCCGACGCGGCGTTCCTCTCACCCAATTACCTGACGCACCTGTTGCGCAAGGAAATCGGCAACACCTTCTCGGCGCTGGTCCTGGAACGACGCATGCACCTGGCCCGCACCCTTCTGCTCAATAGCGACCAGCCCATCAGCCAGGTCGCAAGACTGTGCGGCTTTGCCGATGAAGCCTACTTCTCGCGCCGTTTCAAGGCGACTCAGGGTCTGCCGCCGGGCCAGTTCCGGCGTCAGCAGCAGGAACGCTGAATCAGGCTCGACATTCGACCCGCAATACGCCATCTGCATCCGACGTACAGCGCATTTTCAGCGGCAGGAAGGCTTCGATCACCTGCATGTTGCTTTGCAGATGCTCGGTCATCTTCGGCGTGGTGAAGCTCCCTCCGCCCGCCATGGCCATGGGCAACAGCAGTTGATCGGCCAAATACTCGGCCACCGCCGCCTGGCTGTTCAGCCAGAGCCTGGCGGCGTTGATCGCCACATCGGCCACGGCCTCGGAGCGCATGTTGACTTGCCCGAAGGCACAGAACAGCTCGCTCAACTGCTCGCAGCGATACTCCAGCAGCAGCACGTTGCCCGGGCTGTCCGCCGAGTCGATAAATATCGTACGGCACGCCTCCTCGGGCAGATGCAGGCGACAGGCGACCCTGGCCAGTTCACGCGCGGCGACACCTTCGGCAATGCAAGCGAGCAGTACCCGGGCATCACGCTCAAGCACCTCGCCACGCGAGGTCAGGTGTAGGGGTTGCAAGGTCGAAGGCTGGACAAACACTTCCAGCTCGCCACCTCCGGCCGGCACGAAACCATGGCGCAGCAGTTGCAATTCGACCTTCGCGCCCATCCGCCGCAACAGCGGCAACCAGGCCCGTTCAAGAAACTCGAACGGCGGCGCCAGAGGATTGTGGGTGCCACCACTGATCAGCACCCGGCTTGGCTCGGGAGCCCGCAACAAGGCCGGTAGCAGGGTCTGCAGCACCAGCGAGCAGCTCCCGGCCGTGCCGATGGCAAAGCGAAAATCCCCGCCGCGAATCGGTCCCGGTTCGAAGTACAGGCTTTGCGAACCGAGCTGCGCGCCGTCCACGTTCGCACCGCAGACCTCGGCGGCTGCCAGCACGGCAGTCAGGTGCTGGCGCAGCAGGCCGGGCCGACTGCGCTTGGCGCGAATGTTGCCAATACGCAGTGCCCGCCCCGTCAGCATCGACAGACTCAAGCCGCTACGCAAGACCTGGCCGCCCCCCATGGCACCGTCCAGTTCGATCATGTCCTTTTTCATAGCCTTCCTGTCACGCATAGGTACGAACCATCTCCCTCAGGTAGTGGTCCAGTCGTTCACTGTTCTCGTGGGTGCACGGCAATACCGGCACTGGTCGCTGCAGTTGCGCTTCGATAAACCCGTGCAACGCCGGACGTCGCGGGCCGAAGGCGGCCTCATCCGCGCTGCGCTTGAGTTGCAGCAGCTCATCGACTTCCGCCAACAGCAATGGATCATCGACCGTCCCCAGCAGCGCATCGAAGGTCATCGGCGGCCGCCCCAGCCCTTGGTCAATCCAGCGCACCGCGAGTAATGGCCGCAGCACGTAGAAGTACTTCTTGAAGCGCACCGTTTCCCCCTGCAGATAACCGCGAAAATTCTTTTTGGCCATCGACAGGTAGTGATTACGCGCGGCAGGCGGGCTGTAGAACGCCTCCGCCAGTTCGCGCAACGAGCGGGTCGCGGCCTCTTCACGGTGATACACCAGGGGCGAGTCGAGCCATTCGAGCAGGGTCGGGTTGGACTTGCGCAACAACCCCAAGGTCTTGCGCAGCTCCCAACCACTGATGTCCAGCTCATCGTCCAGCGGTCGCTCGATCACATCCCGCGCCTCGCTGACCTGGACGAACCAGTCTGGCTTCTCCACATAAACGAAGCGCACATCGTAATCGCTGTCGGTCGACGAAAAACCCCAGGCGCGACTACCCGACTCACAGGCATACAGCACCTTCACATTGCGCTCACGCTCGATCCGCGCCAGCTCCTCAAGCACCCGGGTGCGCATGGCGTCATCCAGCGGGTGGCGTTCGGTGTGTTCCATCTTCATACCTTCCCTTTTCCTAGCGGAGCCGATCAACGCTGCCCCTGGGCAATGCCCCCTGCACCTCAAGCACCTGTAATTGCCGCAGTAATGCCTGGCGCAACTCACGGGGTGTACTCGTGTCGCCCCAGGTACATCTACAAGCACAGCAGCCAGCCAGTCGATCAAGCCATTCATTCGATCCGCTGCCTTCCTGCTCATGGCGCCGCAGCAGGTATTCCAACTGTCGCCATCCCGGCTTGAGACTCAACAGCGGACCGCGATGCGACTCGGGCAGTTGGTGCCATTGGGCATCCATGAGCCGTTCGAGCGCACCGTCGAAGAGCCCCCAGGGCTGCTTGCGAAGCAGGGCCACCGCCGCCTTGAAGATCTTTTCCGACGGATCGCCCAAGGCCTCGATCTGCTGTGCAACACCTCGTTCACCCAAGGCATTCAACGCCTGCAACCGAACATGCAGTGAGCGGGACCGCAGTGCCTGTACCAGCATCGGATCTGCCTGAGGCTCATCCAGATCCCTGGCCAAGCCGATCACCCCCAACCACTCATGCTTGCTGGCTGGAACGGGGCCAGCCAACCGAGTCGACAACACCTGGCGGCAATCCACCTGCCAACGTGGCGCTGCCCAGATCGCCAGGTTGCGCATGCTCGCCGAAGCATCCAACAGGGCTTTGACCAAGGCGTCTCCTGGATCATCGAGCAGCGTCAACAACACCCTTAGCACCTTGACCCTGACACTGGCAGCCGAAGTGCGCATCGCCTCGTCCAGCAATGGCAGGGCCTCCTTCGCCGGCAATGCAGCACAGGTGTCCACCGCCAACTGCCGTACGGTCATGTCCGGGTGACGCAGCGCCACCTCGAGCAACCCGAGGCGCGTAGTCGAATCTTCGAGTAGGACACCGAAGAGAAACCGTGCGACCTTGCCCTTGCTCGCCCGGAAAACCTCCTCCATAGGTTGACGTAACGGCGCCAGCAGCAATGCAGAGCGCACCCTGGCAAGGATGTCGACATGATCTGCACGCCGGCCACCTGCCAATGCCAGCAAGGCGTTCAGCGCTTGCAGCAGAAATCTGGCGTTCTCGGACACCAGGTAAGGCTCCAGCGCCAACGCGGCCTGTTCCCGTACCTGCGGCACCCAGTCGTTCAAGCGTTCGAACAACACCTCCAGCGCCTCGGCACCCACATGCCCCGACAACTCGCGAACCGCAGCCTCACGCACAAAGCCGTTGCCAGACCGGCTGAGGATCAACAGCGCGGCAAGCGTATCGTGCCGATACAACACGTCGTGAACCTGCGCCGCTTCGTAGTCTTCCAGCGCGGGAAGCCAACCTCGCAGGCCCCTCGATTCATATCCATCATTCATGATCCTACCCCTTTACACACACCACCTGCCGCAAGGTGTGCAGCACCTCTACCAGCTCACGCTGGGCGTGCATCACTTGGTCGATGTCCTTGTAGGCCATCGGAATTTCGTCGATCACTGCCTCGTCCTTGCGGCACTCCACGTGAGCTGTCGCGCGGATCTGATCCTCGACGGTGAACATCTGCCTGGCCTTGGTCCGGCTCATCACCCGCCCGGCGCCATGGCTGCAGGAGCAGAACGATTGCTCGTTACCCAATCCACGAACAATGAAGCTTCTGGCGCCCATCGAACCTGGAATGATCCCCAGCTCACCCTTCTGCGCCGAGACCGCGCCCTTGCGGGTCACCAGCACCTCCTCGCCGAAATGCCGCTCCTTCTGTACGTAGTTGTGGTGGCAGTTCACCGCCTCCAGCGCCACGTCGAATGGTTTGCGGATCACCTGGCGCGTGGCAGCGATCACCGCTTCCATCATTACCGCACGGTTCTGCCGGGCGAAGTCCTGCGCCCAGGCTACCGCTTGCACATAGTCGTCGAAGTGCTGGCTACCCTCTTCGAAATACGCCAGGTCACGGTCCGGCAGGTTGACGATGTGTTCGCGCATGTCGGCCCGGGCCAGCTCGATGAACAGGTTGCCGATGGCGTTACCGACACCACGCGAACCGCTGTGCAGCATGAACCAGACGCGGTTCGCTTCATCCAGGCAGACCTCGATGAAGTGGTTACCCGATCCCAGGGTTCCCAGGTGCTTGCGATGGTTGGCGTTCTTCAGCTTCGGGTACTTGTCGGTAATGGCCTTGAATCGCGGCTCCAGTGCCGACCAGGCCAGGTCGGCCACATTCGGAACATCCTCCCAGGCGCCTTTGTCACGCCCGCTGCGAGGGCTGGTACGACCATGGGGCACGGCCCGCTCGATGGCGCTGCGCAGACCTTGCAGGTTGTCCGGCAGGTCGCTGGCCGTCAGCGAGGTGCATGCGGCAATCATCCCGCAGCCAATATCCACACCCACCGCCGCCGGGATGATCGCGCCCACCGTCGGGATCACGCTACCGATGGTCGACCCCTTACCCAGATGCACATCGGGCATCACTGCCATGTGCTTGAAGATGAACGGCATCTTCGCCGTATTCATCAATTGCTGGCGAGCTTCAGGCTCGACCGGAACCCCTTGGGTCCAGAGTTTGATCGGTTTGCCGTTGGCGACTTCGAGCAAGGTGTAAGTCTGGTCTTGCATATTCTTCACTTCCTGATGGCCGATATCCCGGCCCTGTCCTGATAAAGCAACGACAAGTGCCTGGCTGCTTGCGTCTGCCGGCTTGTCTGCTGAATACGGTATTGCAGCGAGGATGCCAACTTTTCAATAAATCGCAAAAATATCCATAACTACATGTTTTATAAGTATTTTTATATTAAAAAAGCTTATCCAAGCTGCATCATTCGTGACGACGCCCGATGATTTATTTATCCTTTGATATCAGGATATATCTGTGAGTATAAAAATGTCTGCGAAGCGTTGCGTGACCATCGGTTTCATCGGCTCCAACCTCGATCGCGTCGGCAAGGGCGCCAACCGCTGGAGTCACTGGCGCCCGAGCGTGGGCCTGTGCCAGCAGCCGGACCTGCTGGTACACCGCTTCGAACTGATCCACGGCACCGATGCCCGCGACATCAGCCTGGCCGAACGGGTACGCAACGACATTCAGCAAGTGTCGCCGGAAACCGAAGTGCGCCTGCACCCGATGACCTTGCGCAACCCCTGGGACTTCGAAGAGGTCTATGGCGCGCTGGACGACTTCACCAACGCCTACCACTTCGACACCGAGCATGAGGAATACCTCGTGCACATCACCACCGGCACCCACGTGGCGCAGATCTGCTGGTTCCTGCTGACCGAAGCCCGTTACGTACCCGCACGGCTGGTGCAGACTTCCCCGGCACGACGCCTGAATGAAGAGGCGCGGGTCACCGGCACCCACACATTGATCGACCTGGACCTGTCGCGCTACGACCGGATCGCCAAGCGCTTCAGTGACAGACAACTGGAGGGGCTGGCCTTTCTCAAGTCCGGGATCGCCACGCGCAACGCCGCCTTCAACCGCACCATCGAGCAGATCGAGCGGGTCGCGGTGCGTTCACGCGCACCGATGCTGCTGATTGGCCCGACCGGGGCCGGCAAGTCGTTTCTCGCCCGGCGCCTGTACGAACTCAAGCGCAACCGCCACCAGGTGCAGGGGCGGTTCGTCGAAGTCAACTGCGCCACCCTGCGCGGCGACGGCGCCATGTCGACACTGTTCGGTCACACCAAAGGCGCCTTCACCGGCGCGCAGAACAGTCGCGAGGGACTGCTGCGGGCTGCCGACGGTGGCCTGCTGTTTCTCGACGAGATCGGCGAGTTGGGCCTCGACGAACAGGCGATGCTGCTCAAGGCCATCGAGGAGAAACGTTTTTTCCCCCTTGGTTCGGACAGAGAAGTGGAAAGCGACTTCCTGATCATCGCCGGCACCCACCGCGATTTACGCAGCCGCGTCGCCGAGGGGCTGTTCCGCGAGGACCTGTACGCCCGCATCAACCTCTGGACCTTTGACCTGCCCGGTCTGGCGGATCGACGCGAGGACATCGAACCCAACCTGGATTTCGAACTGGAACGCCACGCCCGCGAACAAGGCCAGTTGGCACGTTTCAACGCCCAGGCACGACGTCGTTACCTGACCTTCGCCTGCTCCGAGCAGGCGAGTTGGCTGGGCAACTTCCGCGAACTGTCGGCCTCGATCACCCGCATGGCCACCCTGGCAGACAGTGGGCGTATCGACGAGCATCAAGTCGAGGAGGAAATCGTCCGCCTGCGACGTGCCTGGGGCCTCGTCGAGTCGGCGGACGCCGTGGATCATCTGCTGGGTGACGGTGCCCGGGAACTCGACCTGTTCGACCGCCTGCAGCTCAATGCGGTGATCGCGGTCTGCCGGCGCGCCAGCAGCCTCTCGAATGCCGGCCGCCAGCTATTCAATGCCTCGCGCCAGGCCAAGGCCAACCCGAACGACGCCGATCGCCTGCGCAAATACCTGGCACGCTTCGATCTGGACTGGAAGCGACTGAACGGCGATAGTTGAACCCATGACAGCGGAAAATGACGTTTTTTCACGCCTGAAGGCCGCTTTCTGCATTATCTTCACGGGATCAGTCTACGATTCTGTAAGACCGGCCGCCATGGAGTGTGGCCGGACACAAGAACCACACGAAACCGCATGAGAGAGCCATCGATGAAAACCGTCGCAGAACTGTTGAAACTCAAGGGTAGCCAGCGCCAGGAGGTGTATACCGTCCGCAACGATCACACGGTGTTCGAGGCGCTGATCAAGATGGCCGAGAAAAACGTCGGTGCCCTGCCGGTGGTCGATGAAAGAGGCCTGGTGGTGGGCATCATCAGTGAGCGTGACTATGCGCGCAAAGTGATCCTGCATGGACTGAGTTCGGTGAAAACCAAGGTCTGCGAGATCATGAATGCGCCAGTCATTACTGTGGATTCACACCAGAAAGTCGAGACCTGCATGGCCATCATGACAGACAGACACCTGCGTCACCTGCCCGTGGTGGAAAACGGTCAGTTGATCGGCCTGCTGTCGATCGGTGACCTGGTCAAGGAAGCCATCGCCGAACAGGCCAGCCTGATTCAGCAGTTGGAACAGTATATTCGCGGTGAGTAACGCTTGTGCCCAAACACTGCTGCCCGTGCCGATCGAGTCGCCGATCGGCACGGGCAATGCCGTACATCCCTCGTAATGCCCTCAAAAAATAACGCCACGTATTGGCTCAAAATGCCGAAAACGTTGGGTTAACCGCACTTTCAAAATTTTCACAACGCTTTCACTTCGCGCCCACCTGTCCCTCTTTACATTCTCCCCATCGTTATCAGCAGCCCCATGAGTTGCCTGACGCCGATTGCCTTTTCAGAGTCAATGCCCGTCCAAGGGGCCAAATCAATCAATGGGTGAAGTCGTGGTTATCCCTACTGCAATTCAAGCGGTGTTGAAGCAGCCCCTCACATTTCGCGCCAAATCAGTACTGCTGGCGATAGGTCTTACCCTGGCCACAATGACGGCTACCGGTTTCGCCCTGTGGCCCCGTACCCCACTGAACCTGGCGGTAGAAGACCATATGCACAGCACTGGGGTGTATGCCCACTGGAAGGCCGGGGACGTGATCGTACTGGTGCGCCATGCCGAACGCTGCGATCGCTCGAGCAACCCGTGCCTGGGCCCTGCGGACGGCATCACCCAGTTAGGCAATCATTCCGCGACCGATGTCGGCAACGCCCTCCAGAACATCGGCATGACCAACACCGACGTGCTGAGCAGCCCGACTACCCGCACCACGCAGACGGCAAGGGCGATGTTCGGCAAGACCGCTCTCACCGCCGACTGGCTACTGAGCTGTGGGCCGAGCCTGGGCCAGGATGCACTCGCCCACAAGGCCGCGCATCGCAACCTGGTGCTGGTGACCCACAGCGGCTGCATCGACGACCTCGAAAAACAGCTGGGCTATCGACATCCGAACAAGAGCGAATACACCAGCTCAGTATTTGTCTCGGTGGGTGCCGATGGCCAGCTGAACCTGCTGGGAACGCTTAATGCCGAAGATTGGCAAAGCGTCCTGCGCACCAGAATATAGGCGGACATGTAACGACATTTTGCAATTTTAAACATGACGGCCCTCAAACCCGGCCGTCATGTGAATGCATCTTGCCTCGCCGACTTCGATTGACGTCTCACTCGCTGCCCGATCCGACTTTTCGCCTTCGTCATGAATACACCGGCTCACGCTCCCCCGAGCGTGAGCCGGTGCGGCCAAGCGTGTATCTGGCAGTCGCAAATCCTGATTAAAACCCTTGTGGCGGTAGACACCGCTAAGGCCGACCCATGAACGCTCACCTGCCATTTCTTTCCCTTGCCGCGCTCAAGCGCTGGTCGCTGCCGATATTGATACTCGCCTTCGGGCTGTGCTACCTGCTGCCGATGATGTTTCACGGCCTATGGACTCCCGATGAAACCCGCTATGCCCAGATCAGCCAGGAAATGCTCCTGAGCGGCAACTGGACCGCCCCGCATTTCATGGGCCTGCGTTACTTTGAAAAACCCATTGCCGGCTACTGGATGATCGCCATCGGCCAGGCGATCTTCGGCGAAAACCTGTTCGGCGTCCGCGTTGCCTCGGCGCTCAGCACCGGGCTCAGTGTACTGCTGACCTACCTGATCGCCCGCCGCCTGTGGAACGACCCGCGCAAAAGCTTCGCCTCGACCCTGCTGTTCATGAGCTTCGGTCTGATCGCCGGACAGGCCGGCTATGCCAACCTCGATCCGCAGTTCACGCTGTGGTCGAACCTCAGCCTGGTCGCTTTCTGGTTCGCGACCGACAGCCAGCAATCCCGTCATCGCCTGTGGTCCTGGGCGATACTGGGGCTGGCTTGCGGCATGGGCTTTCTGACCAAGGGTTTTCTGGCCCTGCTGTTGCCGGTGCTGATCGCCCTGCCCTACATGATCTGGCAGCGCCGTCTTGGCGAGTTACTGCGCTGGGGACCGATCGCCGTCGTGGCAGCAGTGGCGGTTGCATTGCCCTGGGTGCTGGCGGTCCACGCCCAGGAGCCCGACTACTGGAATTTCTTCTTCTGGCACGAGCATATCCAGCGTTTTGCCGGTAACAACGCGCAGCACGCCCAGCCCTGGTGGTTCTACCTGCCATTGCTGGTGGTGTCGTGCCTGCCGTGGTCGGTGCTGCTGGTGCCAACGTTCAAGCAGGCCTGGCAGGAGAAGCGCCTGGCTGGCAGCGGTTTCCTCTGGCTGTGGTTCGTTCTGCCGCTGGTATTTTTCAGCCTGAGCAAAGGCAAGCTACCGACCTACATCATGCCGTGCCTGCTGCCACTGGCACTGATGATGGGCAACGCCGTAATCGACCGGGTGGCGCACGGCGAAGGCCGCGCACTGCGCCTCAACGGCATCCTCAACCTGATCCTCGGCGTGGCGGCCCTGGTGGGCCTGATCGTGCTGCAGGCCACCAGCGGCCTCTATGCCAACAGCCATGCCGAGGTGTTCAGCCTATCTCTGGTGTTCATCATGCTGATGGTCTGGATCATCGCCAATGCCCTGCAGGTATTGCGCCCCGTGGCATTCTGGGCGATGCCGGCAGTGGGCTGCGCCCTGCTGGTGACCCTGCTGCCGGCCGGCATGCCGGCCAGCGTGGTGAGCAACAAGATGCCCGACCAGTTCATCGCCGAGCATCTCGATGAACTGCGCCAGACCCATCGCCTGCTGAGCAACGAACTGGGGACTGCCGCAGCACTTTCCTGGCGCCTGCAACGGCCGCAGGTCGACTTGTTCAACACCGTCGGCGAACTGAAATATGGCCTGGGTTACCCTGATGCGCAGGGTCGCCAGGTCACGCTCGAGACCATCGGGCAGTGGATGAGCGAAGCACGCAAACAGGGATCGGTCGGGGTGGTCATGCGCGTCAAGGGCACGGCAGAAATGGAGGAAATCGGGCTGCTGCCTCCCGATGGCAAACGCTATAAAAAAGGTGACCGCGAAATCATTATCTTCCCACAGACTCAACCATGAACCTGACCTACTGGAAAACCGACAGGGGCGCCCTGACCCTGCTATTGGGCGTCTCGGCCGTGCTCCTGTTGCTGGGACTCGGCACACGGGAGCTTTGGGGTGCGGAAACCCGCTGGGCGAACATCGCCTTGCAGATGCTGCAGTCGGGCAACTACTTCGAGCCGTACCTCAAGGGCCTGCCCTATTACGACAAACCCCTGCCCTCCTACTGGCTGATCACCGCCAGCGCCAAACTGCTGGGCGGGCTAGGCAATGTCTCGCTGCGCCTGTCCTCGGTGATTGCTGCCTGGCTGAGCGTGTGGCTGGTCTATCTGATCGGTGAGCGCCTGTGGCGCAAGGGCACTGGCCTGGTGGCGGGCTGGATGTTGGCGACAACCTTCTACTTCGTGCTCTGGGCTCGCGTGGCCACCGCCGATATCCTTACCGTGTTCGGCGTGCTGGCCGCTGTCTGGTGGTACTGGCGCGGCCCGGATGACACGCGCCTGGGACGCTACACGGTGTTTTTCCTGATCCTGGCGCTGACCTCGCTGCTCAAGGGGCTGATCGGTTTCATCCTGCCGGGACTGATCTTGCTACCGCACCTGCTGACCGAAGGTCGCTGGAAAAAACATCTGAACCTGCGGCTGTTGATTGCCCTGCTGATCGCTCTCGCGTTCTATGCGTTGCCTTTCGTGCTGTCGAACCTTTACGGTGCGCCGAACTACAACGAAAGCGGCCTGGCCCTGGTGTTCAGGGAAAACGTCGTGCGGTTCTTCGACCCGTTCGACCACATGGGTCCGATCTACACCTACCTGATCTATCTACCGGCCTACACCCTGCCGTGGGCGCCGTACTGGCTACTCGGCCTCTGGTTGGCGCTGCGCCAATGGCGACGGATCGAGCCCAACACCCGCTGGCTGATCTGGAGCCTGGGCCTGCTGTTCGCGTTTTTCACCGCCAGCGGCAGCCGGCGCAGCTACTACGTACTACCCCTGGTACCGTTCGCGCAACTGCTGGCGGCCTGGTGGGTAACCCGGCACATGGCCGAAAAACGCGCCGCAGGGAAACCCAGCGGCCCCGGCTGGGCCAAGGGCTTCGCGGGGGCAGCGGCGCTTGTGCTGCTGATCATCGGCGTCGTCTCCCCGTGGAGCAACAGCGGTGGCGGTGTCATGCGCTTTGCCGACGACGTGCAGGCCAAGGCCAGTCAGAGAGCGCCATGGGATGAATGGCAGATGGTGATGATCGAGGTCGACAACAAGCTGCCGATGTACCTGAACAACCAGGGCACGCCCTTCTACTATGTGCAGGAAAATCAGGACTACCCACGCAACGGCAACAGCGACGACCTGATCGACTGGCTGGAAAAGACCAGTGGCCGCCGCTGGGACCCGACGCGGACGCTGATCATCACCAGTTTCAAGGCCGGTGATGCACTGCCCCTGGACTACCTCGCAGCCGACCATGACACCGTGGTGACCCAACCCACCAACGGCGCCCGGCTGACACATAACCGCGAGGATGGCAGCGTGGCCTATACTCCAAGGCGGGACGGGCCGCTGGAGCCCACGGAAAGCCGCCCTTAAAGGGTCGCTACTACACGTCGAGCAACGCCAGTTGCTGAACCGAGGACGGCCCGCAAGCTCCGGGCCGCTAAGCGGGCAAAATCAGTAGCCCAGTGACAACCCGGTATTGCGCCGTGGGTCATTGGCACCGTAGAAGCGGTTGTTCCCCACCGGCCTGCCACCGAGCGAAGGTGCCCCGACCAGGATCGCGGCCAGGTGATTCAGCGGCTGGGGCCCGGTGAACTTGTGGCCCCAGCTTTCGAGAATCTTCTGCGTATCCGGGCTGACCGCGTAGGTCTCGAGATTGGTTTCCTCCGGCAGCCATTGTTGGTGGAAACGCGGCGCATCCACCGCTTCCTGGATGTTCATCTTGTAGTCGATGACATTGAGGATGGTCAGCAGGGTCGCGGTAATGATCCGGCTGCCGCCTGGCGTACCGACCACCATGACGGTCTTGCCGTCCCTGGTGACGATGGTCGGACTCATCGACGACAGCGGCGTCTTGCCGGGCGCGATGGCATTCGCCTCGCCCTGCACCAGACCGTACATGTTCGGCACGCCGACCTTGGAAGTGAAATCGTCCATCTCGTCGTTGAGGATGACTCCGGTCTTGCTGGCCATCACCCCGGCCCCGAACCAGTCGTTGAGGGTGTAGGTCACCGACACCGCGTTGCCCCACTGGTCGACGATCGAGTAATGGGTGGTGTTGTTGCCCTCATGAGGCGCGACGCCCGGCTTGAGATCCTTGGAGATCCCGGCCTTGTGGGGATCGATCGCAGCCCGCAGTTTCTCCGCGTAGGCCCGGTCCAGCAGATGCGCCACCGGGTTCTTGACGAAATCCGGGTCGCCCAGGTAGCTGTTGCGGTCGACATAGGCGTGGCGCATGGCCTCGATCTGGTAATGCAGGCCCTGGGCCGAGTGATAGCCCAGTTGCTCCATCGGATAGCCTTCGAGGATGTTCATGATCTCGCAGATCACCACGCCACCGGAGCTGGGCGGCGGCGCCGAAACGATGTGGTAGCCACGGTAATCGCATTCGATGGGCGCCAATTCACGGGTTTTGTACTGGTCGAGGTCGGCTTGGGTGATGATGCCTTTGCCGGCCTGGCTCGAATCGACGATAGCCTGGGCAACCCAGCCCTTGTAGAAACCGTCGGTGCCCTTGGTGGAAATTTCCCGCAGGGTTTTTGCCAGGTCCTTCTGCACCAGTTTCTGGCCGACCTGCATCGGCTCGCCCTGGTTCAGGAAAATCGCGCCGGAATCGTGGATATCCTTCTTGAACTCGGCGGTAGCGGTGTGCAACAGGTCGACGTCGCCCTGCTCGAGCGTGAAGCCTTCTTCAGCCAGGTTGATGGCCGGAGCGATCACTTCGGCGCGCTTTTTCGTGCCGTATTTTTGCAGTGCCAGCTCCATGCCCGACACCGTACCCGGCACGGCAACGGCCAGGTGCCCTTTCGAACTCAGGTCGGGGACGACGTTGCCGTCCTTGTCCAGGTACATGTTGGCCGTGGCTGCCAGCGGTGCCTTTTCACGGAAGTCGAGGAAGGTCTTGCGGCCGTCGGCCAGTTGCACGGTCATGAAGCCACCGCCCCCCAGGTTGCCGGCAGCAGGATAGACCACGGCCAGGGCATAACCGACTGCCACTGCGGCATCCACCGCATTGCCACCGGCCTTGAGCACATCGACCCCGACATGGGTAGCCAGATGCTGCGCGGTGACAACCATACCGTTCTCACCGGCGACCGGCGCCTGAGAAGCAGCATGACCAGGGGTAACAGCCAGAATCAGCGCCGTCGCCAGGAGCGAGCGCGAAAGGGGTTCGAATTTCATGGACCGATTTCTCTTTTTCTTATGAGCTGGAAACGCAGACTCCTGTCTGCGCAGGCCTTTACCAAGGTAGTCGCTGGGGAAGAATTCACCTAGTGGCAATGACCGAGTTTTTTGCAGGACCTGTGACATTTCCGTAACATTCGCCGCCTTTCATAGACCCCTCGCTTGCCCCCGCTGGCCCCTACCTCAGGTACACCATGAAACCCGCCCGCCTACACGCCGATGTCCTGGCCGGACTGACCACCTCTTTCGCCCTGGTGCCCGAGTGCATCGCCTTTGCCCTGGTCGCTCACCTCAACCCGCTGATGGGCCTGTACGGCGCCTTCATCATCTGCACCCTGACCGCGCTGTTCGGAGGCCGGCCAGGCATGATCTCCGGTGCTGCCGGTTCAATGGCTGTGGTGATCGTCGCGCTGGTGGTGCAACACGGTGTGCAATATCTGCTGGCAACGGTACTGCTCGGCGGTCTGATCATGGTTGCGTTCGGCCTGTTGCGCCTGGGCAAGCTGGTGCGGATGGTGCCTCACTCGGTGATGCTCGGCTTCGTCAACGGCCTGGCGATCATTATCGCACTGGCCCAACTGGAGCAGTTCAAGGACGGCGAAGGCTGGATCAGTGGTGAACCCCTGACCGTGATGCTCGCGCTGGTGGCACTGACCATGGCCATCGTCTACCTGTTGCCACGTCTGAGCCGCGCTGTACCGCCGGCACTGGTGGCCATCCTCGGGGTCGGCCTGCTGGTCTACCTGTGCGGTCTGCCCACCCGTACCCTGGGCGACATGGCGCACATTGCCGGCGGCCTGCCGCTACCAACGCTGCCGCAAGTACCGTGGAACCTGGAAACCCTGCATATCATCGCACCCTATGCGGTGCTGATGGCCCTGGTGGGGCTGCTGGAAACCCTGCTGACCCTCAACCTCACCGACGAAATCACCGAGACCCGCAGCTACCCGGACCGTGAGTGCACGGCGCTGGGTGTCGCCAACATGGTCTCGGGGCTGTTTGGCGGCATGGGTGGCTGCGCCATGATCGGCCAGACCGTGATCAATCTCAGTTCCGGTGGCCGTGGCCGGCTGTCCGGCGTGGTGGCCGGGGTGATGATCCTGCTGTTCGTGCTGTTCCTGTCGCCGCTGATCGAACGTATTCCGCTGGCCGCGCTGGTGGGGGTGATGTTCGTGGTGTCCCAGCAGACCTTCGCCTGGGCCTCGTTGCGGGTATTGAACAAGGTGCCGGTGAACGATGTGCTGGTGATTATTGCCGTCACCGTGATCACGGTATTGACCGACCTGGCGACAGCGGTGCTGTGCGGGATCCTGATCGCCGCGCTGAATTTCGCCTGGCAACATGCCCGTGAACTGTACGCCGACACCCACCAAGAGCCCGACGGCAGCAAGCTGTATCGCCTGCATGGCACGTTGTTCTTTGCCTCGACCACGCCATTCCAGAACCTGTTCGACCCGGCCAACGACCCACAGAAGGTGGTGCTGGACTGCCGCCACCTGAGCTTTGTCGACTACTCGGCAATTGCCGCGCTGAAAAGCCTGCGGGAACGTTATGCCAAGGCCGGCAAGCACCTGCGGGTCGAACACCTGTCCGAGCGCTGCAAGCAGTTGCTCAAGCGTGCCGGAGTGCAGCACGGCTAGAAGGCGAATAGCCCTGTCTATTCGGACAGGGCCGCCATACGAAGTGACTGACACCACGCGCAATAATGGCCTGGAAATATCGAGACATGGCTGACAAGCCGCCAAACACGCCTCCTGCACAATCTGCACGGACAGAAATACCCGATCCACCTGTCAGTTTCCATCGGTCGCCACTGATGAAAAGCGTGATGAAACAAGGAATGTCAGGATGAAAGCCCTTCTATTGATAATCGCTGGCCTGCCCCTGGTCGCCTGCGGCAGCGACACCCCACCCACCGCCAGTGCCGTGCTGGAAGCCTTGAAAGCCAATGGCGTGCCCTTCGGGGCCGTGAGCTACCCCAAACGCAAGCCCCTGAGCCTGCTGCCCAACACCTACAAGGAACGGGTGGAGGTGGCGTTCCCGAGCATCGCGCCCAAGGGCGGCCAGTTCTTCGTCTGCGAAACGCGCGAATACTGCGATCACCTGCAGGAGCATTTTCATGCCTTGAAGGCCTTGGCCGGCCCGCATGTCTATCGCTCGAAAAGCGGCCGGGTGCTGGCGCAGCTCTACAGCACCCTGGAGCAACCGGTCGCCAATCAGATCCGGGCCGCCATCGAGGAGTTGTAGACGGCTTCAGCTCAAGGAGTCGTCGGGACGTTTGCGCCAGACCAGTGCCGGGATCACGCGGATATAGATCAGCTCCCCCACCAGTTCGACCAGGGTCTGGGTGATCACGGCAGCAGCCGCCAGACCGCGGATATCCTCGGGCAACGCCAGGGCCAACGGCAACACCACCAGGGAGTTGCGCGTCGAGGCACTGAAGATGACCGCCCGGGCGGGGCTCGCCGGCAGCCGGCACAGGCGTGCGGCCAAGGCACCCATCAGCGGTGCCAGCAGCATGAAGCCGAGATACACCGGCAACACGGGCGCAAGACGGTCGATGTCACGTACCACGGCGGCGATCTGCGAACCAACCACCGCCACCAGTACCGCCGCCATGGCCGGGACCGGCATCCAGACCCAGATATTGCACCAGGCCGTGGCGAGGCGCGAGCGTCGGGTCAGGGCCGAGGTCATCACGGCCAACAGCAACGGCGCGACGATCAGCAATAGAAAAGCCTCGACAAACGGCCCGATCGAAATCACCAGCACCGACTGCTCGCCCAGCATGAAGGCCAGGTAGACCGGCAGCAGGATCAGTTGAAGCAGCAGCAGGATCGGCGTTGCCGCCAGCATGCGCCGCGAATCGCCTCGGCCGATCTGAGTGAATACCACCACGTAGTCGATACAGGGCGTCAGCAGGACCAGCAGCGCACCCAGCAAAATGGCCGGATGCCCCGCCAGGCCACGGCTCAGGCCCCAGACCAGCAATGGGATCAGTACGAAGTTGGCGAGCAGCAACGCCGTC
Source organism: Pseudomonas asplenii (assembly GCF_900105475.1). Classification (NCBI taxonomy): domain Bacteria; kingdom Pseudomonadati; phylum Pseudomonadota; class Gammaproteobacteria; order Pseudomonadales; family Pseudomonadaceae; genus Pseudomonas; species Pseudomonas asplenii. The sequence goes on from NZ_LT629777.1 coordinate 5,152,944, forward strand.
ATGAAGCCCTTGTTGCCAAGCCCCCGGCGCAGGTCGAGAAAGGGAATCTGCAGGAACATCGCGTACATCAGCAGCGCGATTGCCGGTGTGACCAGGGCCGCGAGGCCCTGCGCGATAGCTGGAGACACCAACCCGACCAGCATGGCGACGATCACCGCGACGAAATAGACCGGTATCTGGTGCTGTTCAAGCGTGTCCCGATTCAAGCTGCGCCCCTCTGCCGCAAAGGTTTTTCAGGCGATCAGATCAGGCGTTCGATCCGTTTGTGTCGCCAGACCAGCCGGTAATAGGCAATCTGCAACAACAGCATGCTGATGTACGTCACCGGGAAGGCCATCCACACCCCCTCAAGTCCCAGGCGCGCATCGAGCAGATAAGCCACCGGCAACTCGATCCCGACGATACAGAAAATGATGATCAACACCGGCACCATCACCGTCCCGCTGGCACGCATGATGCCGCCAATCAACGCCTGGAAGCCGAACACCAGCAGGCTCCAGAGCATGATATGCAACAGGTGCTCGGCGGTTGCCTGGGTCGCCGCGTCAGTAATGAACAGGCCCAGCAACCAATGGGACAGCCCGTATCCGAGGGCGACCAGTCCGCCGGTCAGACAGGTATTGATCAGCATGCCGGTGCGCAGGATCGGCCCGATACGCTCCAGGTGCCCTGCCCCGATGGCTTGTGCGCCAAGAATCGAGGCGGTGATGGCAATCGACAGTGCCGGGAACTGCACGTAGTTGACGATCTGCGTCACCGCACCATAAGCCGCCGTGGCCTGGGATCCGTGGTGGTTGACCAACGCCAGGATCACCAGCTCGGACAAGGACAGCACGATCATCTGCAAGCCGGTCGGCAAACCGATACGCAAGATCTTGCCGAGGATGTCGCGATCCAGACGCATCGCCGCCAGCATCGCCCGATCCGGCGCCATGACGCTGTTCTTGTGCCGCAGACGCAGCCCCAGGAACAACATCGCACAGGCCGTACTCACCAGACCGGCCAGGGCGGCGCTCTGGATGCCCATTTGCGGCAGCCCCAACCAGCCCCGGATCAGCGCCGGGGTGAGCAACAGGCCGATACAGGTGGACACCAGCAACGCCAGCAAAGGCGACAGCGTGTCGCTGATACCTCGCAGCAGTTGAGTGAACAGGATGAAGATCAGCAACAGCGGCATGGTCAGCATCATCACTTGCGCATAACCGACCGCGGCATCCAGCACATCGGCAGGAGTCCCCAGCCCTTGCAGGGCCGGCCGGGCAAAAATACTCCCGAGCACCGCCGCGCCCAGTCCGATCAACGCGCCCAGGGTCAGCGTTGCCCCCACCACGGCCTTGACGGCCTGCGGTTCACGCGCGCCCCAGGCCTGGCCGATCAGCACCGAAGCACCGGCCCCCAGGCCGATGATCAGGGCAATGAAGAAAAACACCACCGGAAACATCCCGGACACCGCCGCCAGGGCCTCGGTGCCCAGCATCTGGCCAATATAGATACTGTTCAGCGTGCCGGAGAACGACTGCAGGAAATTGGACAGCACCATGGGTGCGAGGAAAACCAGATAGACCTGCCAGAGGCGACGTTGCGGGTGTGGCTGCATTGTAGGACTCGGATCTCGAATGAGGTACATCGACGTAGGCGTCGACTCTATCCTATAGGAGACCTGGTGAGGAGTTGGCGTCACATGTTCAGCCGACACCGACCTACTTGACGAGCTCCAGCCATTGCCGGTCGAGCCGCAGTTGCTCGGGGTCCAGACCCTGCTCCTGCATGGCAATCCTGTGCTGCTCCACCTCATCCGCCATCTGGTCGAGGCTGCTGGTGTTGCCGTCCAACAGATGCATCTGGTTCAAGCCCAGGTGATAGAAGCGCAGCAGTTTCATCGCCGCTGGATCACGGGTTTGTACCGCCGCCTTCAACCGATGCATGACGTTGGTGATCCGCATCAGGCTACGCTTGAGCTGCCAGCCGTAGACGGCCGCGGCCATCCAGGGTTGCGACCAGAAGACCTGGCGCATCAACACCGCCATCAGCAGCACGGCGACCAACACCCCACCAGCATTGAAGCGAAAATTGTCGCCACCGGGTGTACCGAACAACATCACGGCCAGCCCGGACAGCAACATGGCCAGCAACACGAAGGTCGCCGCGATGATCAGCGTGCTGCGACGGGTCTGCTGCCGATAGGTCTCGGGGTTGAACGGTTTGATTTCGAACATCGGTACAGGTGCCTGGAGTGAAAGGATGCGGCCATTATCATGCCTCGCGATCGATTCGGGGATATTCAAGTCAATGAAAGGTGTTTCAGGCTGCCGGAAAAACCTGTCGGCACCGATAGTGCCATGGCCCGCTGTCAGACAGCACAACGCCGTTCAATTGCATGCAAAAAGCCAGGTAATTACCTACAAAATCTGAAGAACGACCTGACTATCAGCTCCTGCCAGTTTGAATCGACTATCGCATCTGGATCGCTATTGTCTATTACAGGAGCCATGATGAATTTATCCCTGAGCTTATACGAGGCGCTGACTGCGGCCAGCGCCCCACCCGAAAAAGCCAAGGCAGCGGCAGATGCCTGGGAGGCCGATGTGCAAAACCTTGCGTCAAAATCTGATCTGCAACAGACCGAAGAACGTCTGCGGACCTCGCTCTCGGAGCAGGGCCAGGATCTACGCAACCTGATCAAGGATCAGTGTGGCGAACTACGCGCCACGATGAGCGAGAAGGTCAACGAACTACGCACCACGATGACTGAGCAGGTCAACGAACTACGCACCACGATGACTGAGCAGGTCAACGAACTGCGCACCACGATGACTGAGCAGATCAACGAACTGCGCACCACGATGAATGGGCAGATCAACGAACTGCGCACCACGATGAATGGGCAGATCAACGAACTGCGTACCACGATGAATGAGCAGATCAACGAACTGCGTCAGATCCTCAACGAGGAAAGTAAAGAGCTGCGGACACTGATCAGGGAGCAGAGCAACGAGCTACGGACATTGATCAAGGAGCAAGGCAACGAGTTTCGCAACGAGCTAAGGGAACAGAATCATGAATTGCGCACGCTGATCTTTGAACAAGGTGCCGAACTGCGCGCCGAGATCAGGGAGCAAGGCAGCGAGCTACGCCTATCGATACAGCAGCAGGGAGCTGACCTTCGATTATCGATGTCTGGGCTGCAATCACAGATCAACGTGATGCGCTGGCAGATCGGCCTGATCATCATCTGTGTAGCGGTACCGCTGTTCAAGCTGGCGTTCGACTTGCTCACGCGTTGAACCGGCGCTAGCAACGGCGAGCGCTGCTGGGGCCCGGCTCGTCAATGGAGTCATCATTTCCATTGATCATTCAAATCGCAAAACGGAATTTTTTATTTGTGCGCACTCAAGACAGGATAAGCCACCTCTCAACCTGTCGGACGCTCGACCATGAACCTGAACCTGGCCATTGCCTGCGCGATCGTAGTTTCTTTCGCCGTGGCGCTGATCCATACATGAACACAGCTCATTCAAGCTGCTCGCTCAACCAACTGCGAAAAGCCAACATCGCCGGTGTTTCGCTGCGTGAGTGCAAACGCGTCAGCCAATAGCTGCCCGTCACGATACCGATATCAAAAGGCTGTCGGATATCACCGGCATCCAACTGACGGGAGAACATCATCGGCGGTGCCAGTGCCACCCCCACGCCCTGCCGCGCAGCCTCCATCATCGCCAACGACGAATCGAAGACGACACTGTGGGCTACCAGGCTGTTTGCCGGCAAACCGGCGCTCTGGAACCACTCGGGCCACTCATCTGTACGATAGGAACGCAGCAGTGTCTGCGTCAGCACGTCGGCCGGTGATTGCAGCTGCTGGGCAATCTGTGCGGTGCACAACACCGAAAGTGGCGCTTCCAGCAAGCGCATGGCCTCGACACCATGCCAGGCTCCCAATCCAAAGCGAATCGCGAAATCGAGCCCTTCGGCGGCCACATCCACCCGGTTGTTATTGGTGGAAAGACGCAGGTCGATAAACGGATGGCTATCGCGAAAATCCGCCAGTCTCGGCAACAGCCAGCCCACGGCGAAAGTCCCCACCGCCCCTACTGTCAGCACTTCCCGGTAGTGTCCGCCGTCGAACCGCCCCAGGGCCAGGGCAATCCGGTCAAAGGACTCACACAACACCGGCAGCAGGCTTTCGCCCTCGGCGGTGAGCATCAACCCACGGGGCAGACGCTTGAAAAGCGCAACCTTCAACTGGTTTTCGAGACTCTTGACCTGATGGCTGACCGCTGCCTGGGTCACACACAACTCGACCGCTGCCCGGGTAAAACTCAGATGCCGCGCCGATGCTTCGAAAGCCCGCAGGGCATTAAGCGGCAAACTGGGCCGAACCATGTTTTGCTCCTAATTTTTCTAATGGCTAATCCGAGATTTCATCGTTTGTCGACGGTCGCCCCATCCCCTAGATTGAGTTCCGCACCGCAACCACCGTCCAGATCAGTCGATCATCAGGCCACACGTTTGAGGATGGGCGAGAGGCGCCACCATCAATCCGACAGGATGCGGAAAAAAATCAAAATTACGGAAAATTCCATGATTATGTCTAGAAAAAACCCAGTTAATGGCACATTGCTCATCACTGCCCTGTGCCTGCTCGGCAGCGCAAACAGCGTTGCAGCCAGTACGACAGTCGACCCGCTCAAGGCCGTCGTCGATGCCGCGATTCAACCGGTCATGCAGGAACAGAACATTGCCGGCATGGCCGTGGCAGTGCTCGTCAACGGCAAGGCACATTACTTTAACTACGGCATCAGCTCCAAGACGGAGAAACAGCCGGTAACGGAAAACACCCTGTTCGAGATCGGTTCGGTCAGCAAGACTTTTACCGCCACCCTTGGCGCCTATGCCGTGGCCGAAGGCAAACTGTCGCTTTCGGAAAACGCCAGTCGTTACCTGCCCGAACTGCGCGGCAGTGCTTTCGACAAGATCAGCGTACTCGACCTTGGCACCTACACCGGCGGCGGCCTGCCGCTGCAGTTCCCTAGCGAAGCCGACCATCCGGACAAGATGATGAGTTACTTCCGACAGTGGAAACCGCTATATCCGGGCCAAGAGAAGCGACAGTATTCGAACCCGAGCATCGGCCTGTTCGGCTACCTGGCAGCCCGGAGTCTCGGCCAGCCCTTTAACGAACTGATGGAAAAGACATTGCTGCCCAAGTTGGGGCTCAAGGACAGCTACATCACCGTCCCCAAGGACCAACAGAGCCGCTACGCCCAGGGTTACACCAAGAACGACAGCCCTTCACGGGTTGGCCCGGGAGCACTGGACTCGGAGGCCTACGGCATCAAGACCACGTCCAGCGACCTGCTGCATTACGCCCAGGTGAACATGCAGCCGCAACAGCTTGAGGCACCGCTGCAGAAGGCGATTACCTTGACCCACAGCGGGTTCTATCAATTTGCCGATACCACCCAGGGCCTCGGCTGGGAGTTGTACCCCTACCCGGCTACGCTGGACAGACTGCTCGCGGGCAACTCGAACACGATGCTGGAGCCGCAACAGACCACCTGGTTCAAGACGCCCAAACCGCCCCGTGCCGACAGCTGGGTCAACAAGACCGGTTCCACCAATGGCTTTGGCGCCTATGTCGCCTACGTGCCATCCAAGGGCATCGGTATTGTGATGCTGGCCAACAAGAACTACCCCAATCCGGTGCGGGTCAAGGCCGCCTACCAGGTGCTGAGCGCGGTGGCGAAAATGCAGTAACACTCAACCGCTCATACACCCGCCAGATGAAATTTGCCCATGGGCAAAAGCCCTCGCGCTTGGCTATGATCGGAGGTCATGAACACCATGCCTCCGATTCGCCAGTCCTGTCCTCCCGGCGCCTGCATCTGCGAGCGGGATCAGTTGCTGGAGACACCCGGCAGCGATAGACGGATCCTGCGCCTGACTCGTCAGGAAGAAAAAATCCTGCTCGAACGACTCGAAGATTTCAAAACCCTGGCTGACCTGGAGCGCCTGCAACAACGGATGTACGAGCAGTTGGGGATTCGCCTGAGCATTGCCCCGGGGCCCAACGAAGTGCGGACCATGCGTGGTATCGGCATTCACATCGAAGAACTCCCCGGTCTGTGCCGCAAGACTCGTCAGGCGATCCCGGCGGCGATTCGCCGTGGGCTGGAAAAACGTCCGGAAATCGCCTACGAACTGCTCAACGCCCACGACTTGCTGGGCGGTTCTTGAGCACTGCGCTGCGTCGCTGGCCTATACCGACACCGGAACGCTGGTGACCTTGGGCAACTGAGCTATCGACGCAAACGCGACGAGTTCAAAGCCACGAACCTGGCCCTAAAGCCACCAGCGCAAGAGAAAAAAGAACGCCATGCTCAGCAACATGCTCAGCAGGGTATTACGGGTATAGAGCACCAGAGCGACGGCCACCAGCGAGCTGATCAGATAGGGGTTGTCCAGATGCAGGTTCAGTTGTCGCTCGGGCATGAACACGATCGGCCCGCAGATCGCTGTCAGCATGCCCGGTACCGCAAAACCGAGAAACTGCCGGGCGTTGCTGCTCAGGCGCAACGGCAGCCGAGGTTCGAGAAATACATAGCGGTTGAGAAACACCAGCAGCCCCATCCCGAAAATTACCGCCCAGACCATCATTCGCGCCTCCGATACAGCTTGTTGCAGACAAATCCTGCCGCCATTCCCGCCAGCCCCGACAACACCAGCGCCGTCCCCCACTGCCAGTAGCTGAACAGCACCGAACAGAACAGTGACACTGCCACACATAGCAGCGTCGGCACATCACGCACCACCGGGGTGATCAGGGCAATGAAGGTCGCGGCGATCGAAAAATCCAGACCCAGATGTTCAAGACCGGGAATACTGCTGCCCAGCACGATCCCCGCCAGAGTGAACAGGTTCCAGGCAATATAAAACGTCAGACCCACTCCCAGCGCGTACCAGCGATCAAACTGTTGTTTGTCATACTGGCTGATCAGGGCGAACAACTCGTCGGTCAACAGGAACCCAAGACCGAAGCGCCAACGCCCCGGCAACGGCGCGATCATCGACCGCAGGCTCATGCCATAGAGCAGATGTTGTGAGGTCAGCAGCGCGGTGGTCAGCAGAATCGAGAAGATCCCCGCCCCGCCCTTGAGCATGCCGATAGCCACCAGTTGCGCGGCACCGGCAAACACAATGCTGGACAGACCTTGGCCTTGCAGCGGAGTCAGGTTGGCCTCGATGGCCATGGAGCCGGCCAGCAGCCCCCAGGGAGCGGTTGCCAGCGACAGCGGCATGATAGCCACAGCACCGCGCAGGAACGCGGCGCGGGGCAAGGAATGTTCTGACATAAAGCTCGGACTTCAGGAAATGGCAGCCGACTGTGGCAGGTCATTTGCGCTTTGTCTTGAACGATCTTGCAACATGAGCGGCGTCATCCGGCACCGCCCATGGAATCGATGTCCCTCAGCGAATCGGCGGCAGGCGGACCTTGCCGTCTCGGCACTGGTTCTTCACGCCCTTGCCGCACGACTCAAAGCCCAGGTCCTTGCCCATGCAAACACGCACTTCCGACAATTGAGGACCGCTGCAGCCCACGGCAATCCCGTCCGCCGGCAGACCCGGATTGCTCTGCTGGAACAACTGGGCGATTTCCTCGGCGGAGAACTCGCGTACGCTGGTTGACGGCTGCAGCGCCTCGGGGATCTGCAACTTGCCCAACGCCTGGTCGGTGGTATTCAGGTAATTGTCGGCTCCCAGGCCACTGCAAGTGCCGTGCTTGTTCCACTCATGTTCGAGCAGTTTTGCCGTCGGGAACAGGGTGCGTCCCTGCTGACGTTGTGCGGACGAAAGTGGCGTCAACGGCGCACAGAACTGTGGCCAACCACCCTTGGCATACTGTGGCCAGAGGCCATGGAGCACAAAACCGTAGCCTTTGCCCTTGCATTGCTCGTTACCGGCATGCGTCAGACAAAAGGTCGGCGACCAGGACAGGCTCAGCAAGTAATAGTCGAATTCACCGGCCTGGCCCTTCTGCTTGCTCTTTCCCGATGAAGACGGCTGATCTGCCTGCGCGCCGCCCATCGACAACATCAATACGGCCAATACCCCAGCAATCCACTTCATCTTCACGCCCTGCTCCTTGTTGGGGTCGGATATCCAATCCCCGATAATCAATGACTGCATACACGAACCGCATTAAATAAATTGTTAAGAAACCTTACAAAACAGTAACATTTGATACGATTATCCATCGCCCGAACTTCTATCATGCTAGGTACCGTAATACCGACACGGCCTGCTGATCCGGGCAAGCCGTCGCCTCGGTCACGGTTTTCCCTGGGTTCCAACGCGCCATTCCGGCGCCCGCCACACCTGACGCATTCGCTCTAAGGGAGCAGGTTCATGAGTATCCTCAACATCCGCAAGAAAATCGTCTCGCTTCTCTGGACGCTGGGCGTGCTCCTGATCATCTACTGCTTCCCGAAAACCGTCTTCGGCTTTCTCGCGCTAGTGGTGGTCTGCGGCATCTACGATTTCCTGCGCAATGGTATCTACACCGCTGAACTGGCGAAGAAATACTTCATCGGCAGCGGTCGCAACACGTGGGTGTTATCGCCGTTCAACACCCTGTTCGACCTGCTGAGCCGCCGCAACCGTGGCGTTTACCGGATGCAGGACCTGCCCGAAGACTGCCAGCGTGAACTGCAGCAGGTCATCGACCGGGCCATGTCCCACAAGGACGAGATCATCGAGTTCCTCGACGGCCGCATGGCCCAGAACAAGCGCGGGATGCTGTTCTTCCAGTGGTACGGACGCAAGATCGACACCGAGCTGGATATCGCTGAACTGCAACAGAAGTATCCCTACGTGAAGACCATCGGCGTCTCGGTGTTCAACGCCAACCAGTCGACCTCGTTTCACTTCGGCCCGCTGCGCATGATGTTCCGCGTGCTCTACAACATGGCACCGGCGCCCCATCATGACGGCGTTTACATCCAGTGCCGCAAGGACAAACACTTCTGGCACGACGATCCGCTGTTCATCTTCGATGACACACTGCTGCACGCCTCGTTCAACAAGAACGACAGCAAGCGCTACTGCCTGTTCATCGACATCGTGCGGCCGTCGCGCATGCCATTCATTCTGCGTGGGGTGATCGCCGGTTTCGCAGGGGCGGTGTTCGCCCTGCGCCGGGTGTTCTACAAGAACTGGAAGCTGATTCAGTAGGACTTGGCAGGAGCCGGTTTACCGGCTCCTGCCAGGGATGGGATCAAGCCGAAAGCGAGTAGATCAGCGCCGAAATCGACACCAGCCCCACCAACGTCACAAACAGGTTGGACAGTTTGCCCGAGTACTGGCGCATCGATGGGACACGACGGATCGCATACATCGGCATCAGGAACAGCAACGCGGCGATGATCGGTCCGCCCAGGGTTTCGATCATGCCCAGGATGCTCGGGTTCAGCGTTGCCACCAGCCAGCAGACCACCAGCATGAAAGCCGCCGTCATACGGTCCAGCGCCTTGGCACCCGGCTTGCGACCGCTCTTGGCGATCAGTCCCTTGAGACCTTCACTGGCACCGATGTAGTGGCCCAGAAACGACTTGGAGATCGCCACGAAGGCAATCAGCGGCGCGGCGAAGGCGATGGTCGGGTTGCTGAAATGGTTGGCCAGGTACGACAGGATCGACAGGTTCTGCGCCTTGGCTTCAGCCAACTGCGCAGGTGACAGGGTCAGCACGCAACTGAACACGAAGAACAGCACCATCACCACCATCAACGCGTGAGCGCGGGACAGTATCTGGCTGCTGCGTTCCTCTGCATGGGCACCATGCCGACGCTTCTGGTCAACCGCGAAGGCCGAAATGATCGGCGAATGGTTGAACGAAAATACCATCACCGGAATCGCCAGCCACAACGTATGCAGCAGGGCCGAAGGCTCGGGCAGGCTGCTCGCCGTGGCGAGAATGCCACCGTTCCAATGCGGAATCAGGTACACCGCCAAAAACAGCAAGGCGACAATGAACGGGTAGACCAGCATGCTCATCGCCTTGACGATCAGTTGCTCGCCACACCGCACCACCGCCAACAGGCCGAGGATCAGCACCAGCGACAGAATCGCCCGCGGCGGCGGCGCGATGTGCAACTGGTGTTCGAGGAAGCTGCCTACGGTGTTGGTCAGGGCGACGCTATAGATCAGCAGAATCGGAAAGATCGCGAAGAAATACAGCAGAGTGATCAGCGCGCCGGCAGTGAGGCCGAAGTGCTCTTCGACCACTTCGGTGATGTCCGAGCCATCACGCCCGGAAAGCACGAAGCGGGTCAAGCCACGGTGGGCATAGAACGTCATGGGGAATGCCAGCAGCGCCAGGATCAGCAGCGGCCAGAAACCGCCCAAACCTGCGTTGATCGGCAGGAACAGGGTTCCGGCCCCAATCGCCGTGCCGAACAGGCCCAGCATCCAGGTAGTGTCGTGGCGGCTCCAACTGCTCAGTACAGCGGGAGCCGATTCATAGCGTTCATCGACGCTGTTGGCCTGGTCATTCATCCGGTCGAATCTCCGTTAGCCGGTCATTACCACGCGACCGGGACGGAAAAACAGCTTATTGGCAGCGCCCCGGCCATAAGAGGGGCGCGATTGTCCGGGATTATGCTTGAGAAGCAAAGGGTTAGCTGAGCAACGGTTGGCTGTATCGGCGTTTTTGCAAGCATCTGCAACGTGCCCCGTCACCGTTTTCCGGGCCAGTTCAGCCATTTTTCGGCAGATTCAACCCGGCAATGACCGAGGAGCGACAGTGCGCCGACCGGTTATACTGCCGCGCCCGTTCAAGCCAATGCTTGAGCCATGACTCAAGCCGCTCACGGGCAGGAAGCCTACTTTCACCGACAAGGACATCCCCGTTGAAAACCCCTCTCTGCGTTTTGCTTCTGCTCTGCCTGGTCCGCACCGCAGTCGCGGCCGATACCACGATCGGCTTCCAGGAGTCCGAGTTGCGAGACACCCACCTCGACCGACCGTTGCAGATGGTGGTCTGGTATCCCGGCGCAACCACCGAACAGCCAGTATTGATCGCCGACAACTCCGTGTTTGTCGGCGCCCCGGCGATCAAAAACGCGGCACCGGCTGGCGGCACGCATCCACTGGTGGTGATTTCCCACGGTTTCGGCGGCAACTGGGGCAACCAGACCTGGCTGGCCAGCGCCCTGGCCCATCAGGGCTACATCGTCGCGGCGGTCAACCATCCGGGTAGCACCAGCAAGGACCGCAGCCCTCAAGCCGCCGCACAATTATGGCAACGGCCGGTCGACCTCAGCCGTGCCATCGATGCGGTCCTGGCCGAGCCGCAACGGTTTGGCGTGGTGGACAAGCAGCGCATTGCCGTGGTTGGCCATTCGCTCGGCGGCTGGACCGCCATGGAAATCGCCGGGGCGCGTTTCGATCCGGATCGCTTCGACCAGGACTGCAAGACCCACTCTGAATTGTCCAGTTGCTCGGTGTACCAACAGATGGCGTCCACCAGCACCCCGGCCTTGAAGACTCGGCTGGCCGGCGATCTGCGCGACAAGCGCGTCACGGCGATCGTGGTGCTGGATCTGGGCCTGTCACGCGGCCTGACCGACGCCAGCCTTGCGGCCATGAAAGTACCGACACTGATCATTGCCGCTGGCGTGCCGTCTACCGAGCTGCCCGCCGAGCTGGAGTCGGACGACCTTGCCCGCCGCCTGCCCAAAGCCCTGATACAACACGTGAAAATCGGCGAAGCCAGTCATTTCACCTTCATGGCCACCTGCAAGCCGGGCGCCGAAGCCCTGATCGACGAAGCGTCGCCGGGCGAAAGCTTCATCTGCCGGGATGGTGAAGGTGCCCGTCCGCGGGAAACCCTTCACCAACAGATCAGCTCATTGATCGTCGGGTTCCTGGCACAACCGCCCCGCTAGGTGCCACCCGGGATCAATACCCGGGGCTCGACCTGCACGTAGAAGATTCGGCAAAATCCGATAAGATATTGATACACTGTAACAATATCTTATCTTCCTCCCGGCAGTCTCCGTCCATGACCCCTGTGCAATCGCGTGCCTGTTTCACCGCCCTGCTCCTGCTGCTGTGTGGCTCATCGGCCGTGGCCGACGACCTGATGATCACCTGGCCTGGCGACTGGGAAGTGCAGACCCTGCCACCCGCGCAGAATGCCGCCGGCGAGGTCATCAGTGGCCTGCGCCAGCGCGCCGTGAAGAACGATGCCAACGGTGATCCGCTGATGGTCATGGAACTGACCCAGTCGGCGCTGACTCCCGGACATGAGGTCAACCTGCCCGGCGTACTGCTGGAAATGCGCAAGGCGGTGCAGAAAAACTTCGTCGAACGCGGTTTCATGAGCGTATGCAACCACATCCACGACAGCACCCTGGGTGGCATGCCGGCAGTGGAAACCACCTGCACCATTACCCAGAACGGCGGCCACGTGATGACTCAGACCCTGGTCGCCGCAGCTCGCGAAGGCAAGGCCTATTCGCTGCTGTACGCCGGCTCCGCAGACGGTTACAAGGCGCAGGAAGCGGCAGTCAACGGCATCCGTGCCAGCCTGCACCTGGAACCCTGATATCTATCAGTGGAGTGCTCGCGGCTCAGCGCGAGCCTGTTCCCAAACCGTTGCGCAACAGGGTCCAGACGCTCTCAAGGCAGCAGAATCACCTTCTCGCTGCTGCCCTGATTGACCTCGGCATACCGCGCCGGCCCCTCTGCCAATGGCGACTCGCGCAAACCCGACGGCAGCTCCAGCAGCCCTTCATCGAAGAAGCGACCGAATTGCTCGAGCATCCGTGCACACGCCTCGGTGCCGTAGAGCAACGAATTGATACCCACCACCGAACCACCCTTGCGGTACAAGGCCAATGCCGGCAACTGCACATGCCCATCGACCGGAGCGGCAATGATCGCGATGCGGCCGAACGGCGCCAATGCCGCGACCGCCGCCGGCAGCCAGAAACCGGTGGTGTCGAAAATCACCTCGGCCCCGCCGGGAAAAACGCCATTGACCGACGCCGCCAGGTCCTCCGGCTTATCCAGCACGATCGCCTCGAAGCCCCTGGCTTGCAGCGCCCTGGCCTGCTCCGGCCGACGCACCGCCGCCAACACCTGCGCTCCGCGAATCTTCGCCAGGGCAATCGTCGCGCTGCCGACCGCGCCATTGGCGCCAATCACCAACAGGCGCGTTTCAGCCTTCACCAGGCTGCGCTCCAGGGCATCCCAGGCCGTGGTGTAGGGAACTCCGAGACTGGCCGCCTGGGCGAAACTCAAATGTGTCGGCTTGAGCGCCACGCCCTTGGCCGACAGGGTCAGGTACTGTGCGTGGGAACCATCGCCGGTGAAGCCCAGTTCCTTGCCGCTACCCCAGACTTCCTGGCCGAGCAGCGCCTGCGGCCCCTCGACCACCACTCCGGCGAAATCGCGACCGGGCACCCTGGGCAAGGTGGTGTAGGAGAAACGGCCCAGCACGTTCTTCACATCGCTGGGATTCAGGCCAGCCGCCTTGATCTGCACCAGCACCTCGCCAGCAGCGGGTACGGGCATCGGCAACTCGGCCAGTTGCAGTGCCGAGAGGTCACCGGTCTTCAAAAATTGCAGGGCTTTCATAGAGTGCGCATCCAGACAGGGAACGGAAAGAGTTTCAGGACAACCAGCCAGCCACCAGTTGCTTGCCCAGCGGCCAGGCCTTTTCGCCCAACTGCATGCCCAGCAAGCCAACCAGGGCCACGGCGGGAGGTGCCGGGGAACGGAAATCGAGCCCGCCGTAAAGCAGCCCGACTGCAACGCCGATGACGAGAGAAATCAGATAGCTCATGATGAAATCCAGGCTCCAGGAAGGAATGCCTGCAGTCTATGACCGGCCAACAGAGGGAATCGGCCAAAGACTTCTGGATATCGGTCAAACGCGGAAGAAGCGGCTCAATCGATCGGATAATGCGAAGGCGAGATGCCCAAGGCGCGGCGAAACATGTCGCTGAAACTGCTGGGTGAATACCCCAGTGAACGGGCGATGCGACTGACCGGCACGCCCTGGATCAACTCCGCCACGGCCGTCGCCAACTGCACCTGACGGCGCCATTCGGCGAAGCCCATGCCCAGTTCCGCCTGGAACAGCCGCGCCAGGGTACGCACACTGGCACCGGCGGTCTCGGCATGCTGATCGAAGGAAATCGCCAGCGACGGCGCACTCATCACCGCCTGGCACACCGTCAACAGACGACGGTCACTGCCGGAAGGCAAAGCGACTTTCAGCATCGAACGCCGTGCCCGCCGCAACTCCAGCAGCGCCAGGTTGGCCAGCGCCTCGTAATAGTCGCGCCGAGCCTCGTCGGCCTGCTCCACCAGGCCAATGATCAACTCACGCAGCAGACCACCGACCTCGATCACCTGCACCGTGCTTTCAAGGGTGTTGGCCAGAGACGGACGCAGGTAGATATTGCGCATCTGCAAATCCGAAACCACCCGAATGCCATGGCAAACCCCAGGGGGCAGCCAGACGGCCCGCTGTGGCGGTACTGCCAGGGCCTCATCGGGCGTTTCGACCCACATCACTCCGGACATCGCATACAGCAACTGCCCCCAAACATGCTCGTGGGGCTCGATGTACAAGCCCCTCGGGTAGGTCCGGGCCAGTGGTTGCACGGGCCGGTTGGTGTCGCTGAGGTCGGGCGGTGCGGCCAGTGCCATGATCAGCCTGCGACAGGCGTACGCATCGTGACGAACTCTTCGGCCGCCGTCGGGTGCACGCCGATGGTTTCGTCGAAGTGTTGCTTGGTCGCACCGGCTTTCAGCGCAATCGCCAGGCCCTGGACGATCTCGCCGGCGTCCGGTCCGACCATGTGGCAACCCAGAACCTTGTCGGTACGGGCGTCCACCACCAGCTTCATCAGGGTCTTTTCCTGGCACTCGGTGAGGGTCAGCTTCATCGGCCGGAAGCGGCTTTCGAAGATTGTCACGTCATGGCCCTGCTCTCGCGCCTGCTCTTCGGTCAGGCCGACGGTGCCGATATTCGGCTGGCTGAAGACTGCGGTCGGGATCAGGTTGTAGTCGACCGGACGATACTGCTCGGGTTTGAACAGCCACCGGGCCACGGCCATGCCTTCGGCCAGGGCCACCGGCGTCAATTGCACGCGACCGATCACATCGCCCAGGGCAAGGATCGACGGTTCTGCAGTCTGGTACTGCTCGTCGACCTCGATGAAGCCGTGCTTGTCCAGCTTCACTCCGGTGTTCTCCAGCCCCAGGTTGTCCAGCATCGGACGCCGCCCGGTGGCGTAGAAAATACAATCGGCGATCAACTCGCGGCCATCCTTGAGCGTGGCCTTGAGGCTGCCGTCAGCCTGCTTGTCGATACGCTCGATATCGCTGTTGAACTGCAGCTTCAAGCCTTGCTTGGTCAGTTCTTCGGCCAAGTGTTTACGCACGGCGCCGTCGAAACCGCGCAGGAACAGGTCGCCGCGATACAGCAATTGGGTATCGGCGCCCAGACCGTTGAAGATACCGGCGAACTCGACGGCAATATAGCCGCCGCCGACCACCAGAATGCGCTTGGGCAGTTCCTTGAGGAAAAACGCTTCATTGGAACTGATGGCGTGCTCATGCCCTGCAATCTCCGGGATCTGTGGCCAGCCACCAGTAGCAATCAGAATGTGCTTGGCGCTGTAGCGCTGGCCGTTGACCTCGACCTGATGCGGATCGACCAACTTGCCGTGGCCTTCGAGCAGGGTGACACCGCTGTTGACCAGCAGGTTGCGATAGATGCCGTTGAGGCGGTTGATTTCCTTGTCCTTGTTGGCGATCAGCGTCGCCCAGTCAAAGTTCGCCTCGCCCAACGACCAGCCAAAGCCCTTGGCCTGTTCAAATTCCTCGGCGAAGTGCGATCCGTAGACCAGCAACTTCTTGGGCACGCAGCCGACGTTGACGCAGGTCCCGCCCAGATAACGGCTTTCAACCACCGCCACCTTCGCCCCGAAACCGGCGGCAAACCGCGCCGCACGTACACCGCCGGAACCGGCGCCAATCACAAACAGATCAAAATCGTAGGCCATTTCTATCTCCTCGGCAGGCATACAGCATAACCGCTGTAGCCTCTCTGGTCAGTTAGCCATTACATAAGGGCGCACAACAAAAAAGCCACCCGAAGGTGGCTTTCTTTACGACGAGACGACGAAGTCGGCAGCTATCAGTAAGCCTTGCCAGTCTTGTAGAAATTCTCGAAGCAGAAGTTGGTCGCGTCGATATAGCCTTCAGCGCCACCGCAGTCGAAACGCTTGCCTTTGAACTTGTAGGCAATCACGCAGCCGTCCTGAGCCTGTTTCATCAGGGCGTCAGTAATCTGGATCTCGCCGCCCTTGCCTGGTTCGGTCTGCTCGATCAGGTTGAAGATGTCCGGGGTCATGATGTAACGGCCGATGATCGCCAGGTTCGATGGTGCATCTTCCGGCTTTGGCTTCTCGACCATGTTGCGTACGCGGTACAGGTCATCACCGATCAGGTCGCCAGCGATCACACCGTACTTGCTGGTTTCCTGTGGGTCGACTTCCATGATCGCAACGATGGTGCAGCGGTACTGCTTGTACAGCTTGACCATTTGCTTGAGTACGCCGTCGCCGTCCAGGTTGACGCACAGGTCATCCGCCAGCACCACGGCGAACGGTTCGTCACCGATCAGTGGACGGCCGGTCAGGATGGCGTGGCCCAGGCCTTTCATTTCGGTCTGACGAGTGTAGGAGAACGAGCACTCGTCCAGCAGGCGGCGGATACCGACCAGGTACTTTTCCTTGTCGGTGCCCTTGATCTGGTTTTCCAACTCGTAGCTGATGTCGAAGTGGTCTTCCAGTGCGCGCTTGCCGCGGCCGGTAACGATCGAGATCTCGTTCAAGCCAGCGTCCAGCGCTTCTTCAACGCCGTACTGGATCAGTGGCTTGTTCACCACCGGCAGCATTTCTTTGGGCATGGCTTTAGTCGCTGGCAGGAAGCGAGTACCGTAACCGGCTGCTGGGAACAAGCATTTCTTGATCATATGAGTCCTTAAAAAGGGCGGTGTGTACGAGTTTCGGCGCAGTCTAATCAGGCGGCAGTCACCTTACAATGCCCCGCTGATAGCATACTGACGTCAACATAGAGAAAAATCGCGGCAGATAGTTCCAAAACATTGGAAAATTGTCCGATGCCCGGCAGGGGCAGACCCCGACGCTCCCTGTCCAGCACACTGCCGACGAATTGATTCTAGCGGCAGATAGCGGTTCGTGCCGGGTTCTGCGCTATCATCCTGACATTCCCCTGATGAGTGAGATGGATCGATGTCGGCAGCAAAGAAAGTGAACGGTTACCTGATTACCCAAGCGGCAGATGGCCAATGGTGGGTTGCCGGTGACGACGGCGAGCAGATTGCCGGACCGTTCGCGACCGAGGCCCTGGCCAGTGAAGTCGCCTCGGTGTTCGAAGACACCCCTGCCCCGTCTGCCAAACGTCGCGAAAAATAAAGGCTGAATGACATGAAGCGTTTTCTGGCACTGCTCGCGGTACTGGCCCTGGCGGGATGCGCAACGGCCTCCAAAACCTACCTGAACAATGGTCAACAAGGTCTGGAAATCGACTGCTCCGGCGAGGCGATGTCCTGGGCCAAATGCTACGAAAAGGCCAATGACTCCTGCGCGGGCACTGGCTACACCATCGTCGGCACCGACGGCACTCCGCAACCCAAGGAGAGCGACAAGACCCTCGGTGTGGATGTCGGAAATTTCAAGAGCCGCAGCGTCATCGTCATCTGCAAGTGACCCGGGCGTTCAGGCCAGCTCAGGGCTGGCCTGAAATACAACGGGTTGCCGCATCCAGGACCGCACTGGAGCGCAACGGGTTGTTCGACATACTCTCGTAGAGCCGGATGCTGCTGCCGTTGGAGCGCTCTTCGATGTCGAGCAGCGCAGCCGGCGAAGTCGACAGGCGATCGCGTACCACCATCTTGATTCCGTTCTTGTGCGGGGTCATCAACGATGGACCACGACTCTTGTTCAGAATGGTGTCCACACAATGAGCGTATTCATTAGGCTTCTTGCCCGATATCACATTCAGCGTCGGCGGCGTCTGCTGAATATCCGAAACACTTGCACACCCCCCCAACGCCAGCACCACAGCGATCCAAGTGCCCCACTTCATGAAAAACCCTCCAATAAAGACGCTCCGACAGCATCAACACGAATTTTCTCCCTGGTGGCGTAGAATTTAACCCAACTTCTATGGCGACAAAGCAGTGTAATCCGTCAGACTTGTTACCCTACCCGCAGAATTAACCCATCGTAGCCGCAAAATCGTGCTGCGCTACGTGCTATCTTTTTGATTTTGTAGAAAAAGCCTTCTGGAGGCGGTCATGAAATTCATCCACCAGCGCGAGCACCTCAACGAAGACGACATTGTCGTGATCGAGTGCTCCCAGAACTGCAATATCCGCCTGATGAGCGATGCCAACTTTCGCAGCTTCAAGAACGGCGGTCGTCACAGCTATCACGGCGGCGCCTTCGACACCTTTCCCGCGAGGATCACCGTACCCAGTACCGGCTTCTGGAACATCACGCTGGACACCGTGGTCACCAAACGGGCGATCAGTGTCACCCGCAAGCCGACCATGAAGCATTCGATCCGCATCATCCGCCGCTCCAGCTCGAAACTGCGCTGAGTCCAGGCACTGCCCCTCCTTCTTACATGAGTGGAATGACCGTGACTACCCGATACGTCATCAAATACACCCTCAACGGCGAACGCCGTTTCGAATTCGCCCAGTTGGAAAACGGCACTGAAGCCGAGGCCCGCACCGTGCTGGAAGCGATGCATGGCGCAGACGATGTGATCAGCGATGTGAAAGTCAGCAAGGCGCTGTAAGACATACGCATGAGCCTCGATCTGTTTGCCGATGAAGACCTGCGGCAACCCGAACGCCACGAGCGGATCGGCGAACAATCCTGGGTACTGCGTGGCTTCGCCCTGCCCCGGGTCGAGCACCTGCTCCCCGCCCTGCGTGAGGTCATCCGCCAGGCGCCGTTTCGCCAGATGGTCACTCCGGGCGGTTTCACCATGTCCGCCAGCCTGAGCAGTTGTGGCGCCTGGGGCTGGACCAGCGACCGCCACGGCTATCGCTACAGCGCTCTCGACCCACAAAGCGGCCTGCCCTGGCCGGCCATGCCCGAGGTGATCCGGCAACTGGCGGTGGACGCGGCCGAGGCTGCAGGGTTCGAAAACTTCGCGCCCGATGCCTGCCTGATCAATCGTTATGTGCCGGGGGCCAAGATGTCCTTGCATCAGGACCGTAACGAACGCGACCTCAACGCCCCGGTGGTATCGGTTTCGCTGGGCCTGCCGGCGATGTTCCTGTTTGGCGGCCATGACCGTGCCGACAAGAGCCAACGCATTCCATTGCTGCATGGCGACGTGGTGGTCTGGGGTGGCGTCGACCGCCTGCGCTTTCACGGCATCCTGCCGATCCGGGAGGGCCACCACCCCGTTTTGGGCGCGCAACGCATCAACTTCACCCTGCGCACTGCCGGCCAGCCTTGATCGGCGGGTTCTGATTCGCCGTCATCGGGCAAGAGTCTTTTACCAAACCGTCACTGGCCTTGCCGCTGGCATTCCTGATACAAGCTTGTGTTGTTCTCGTCTTAATCCCTTTATCTGCCCCGGAGAGAAGTCGTCATGAGCAACTGGCCCGATACCCGCCTGCTTGACCTGTTCGGCATCCAGCAACCGATCATCCAGGGCCCCATGGCCGGTGCAACGACGCTCGCCATGATGGTCGGCGTCGCCAAGGCGGGAGGCCTGGGCTCGTTGCCTGCCGCCATGCTGACCCCGGAACAGATCCGCCAGCAGACCGAAGCGTTTCGCCGCGCGGTCCAGGCGCCCTTGAACATCAACTTCTTCTGCCACCAACCGCCCACACCGGATCCGGAACGGGAGAAGCGCTGGAAGGAGCGCCTGGCGCCCTACTACCGTGAACAAGGTCTGGACTTCAATGCGCCGACACCCGTCTCCAGCCGGGCACCGTTCGATGAAACCAGTTGCCAGTTGGTGGAAGAGCTGCGCCCGGAGATCGTCAGCTTTCACTTCGGCCTGCCGCCCAAGCCCCTGCTCGATCGGGTCAAGGCCACCGGCGCGCTCGTCATTGGCTGCGCCACCACCGTGGATGAAGCACGCTGGCTGCAGGAACGCGGCTGCAACGCGATCATCGCCATGGGCAACGAAGCCGGTGGCCATCGCGGGATTTTCCTCAGCAACGATCTCAACACCCAGGTCGGCACCATCGCGCTGGTGCCGCAGATCGTCGATGCGGTGAAGGTGCCGGTGATTGCCGCTGGCGGAATCGGCGATGCCCGGGGGATTGCCGCAGCCTTCATGCTGGGTGCCAGTGCGGTGCAGTTGGGTACCAGCTACCTGTTCACCCCGGAAGCGAAGATCTCGGCATCTCACCAGCAGGCACTGCGCACAGCCAAGGAAAGCGAGACGGCCCTGACCAACCTCTTCACCGGCCGGCCGGCGCGCGGGATCATGAACCGGGTCATGCGTGAGCTGGGGCCGATCAGTGACATGGCGCCAGCGTTTCCATTGGCTGGCGGCGCGCTGATGCCCCTGCGGGCCAAGGGCGAAGCGGACTTCAGCAACCTGTGGTCGGGCCAGGCGCTGCGGCTGGCGGTGGAACTGCCTGCCGAGGAGCTGACCCGGCAACTGGCGCAACAGGCATTGACCAGGCTAAAGGGCCATTGACCTCATGGAATGGCCGCCTCCGGCGGATCGCCAGCAAGCCGGCTCCCACGAGTATTTCTGTGTACGCAGAATGTGTGCCCGGCGCAGTATGAATGTGGGAGCCGGCTTGCTGGCGATCCGCCCAGGGCGGCCATCCAACCGTGTACCAACCCTTCCGCTCGCCATGGCCATGAAATCGCTATATATTTCACTATATAGCGATTCATCTCATTCGGCGTCGCACACAACTTATAACAAACGACGCCAGCGCCAAGACCTTTGAACGGAGCTGCTTCATGATCCCTCGTGCCTCACGCCTTGCCCCGACCTGCCTGGCCGCCCTGCTCGGGATGTTCGCCGTCGCCTCGGCCCAGGCCGACGAAGTGCAGGTGGCGGTCGCCGCCAACTTCACCGCGCCGATCCAGGCCATTGCCAGCGATTTCGAGAAAGACACCGGGCACAAGCTGGTCGCCGCCTATGGCGCCACCGGCCAGTTCTACACCCAGATCAAGAACGGCGCACCATTCGAAGTGTTCCTCGCCGCCGACGACACCACTCCGGCCAAGCTGGAGAAGGAAGGCGAGATCGTCGCCGGCTCACGCTTCACCTACGCCATCGGTACCCTGGCGCTGTGGTCGGCCAAGGACGGTTACGTCGATGCCAAGGGCCAGGTGCTCAAGGACAACCACTACCAGCACCTGTCCATCGCCGACCCGAAAGCTGCGCCCTATGGCCTGGCCGCCACCCAGGTACTGGCCAAGCTGGGCCTGACCGACAAGGTCAAGGACAAGCTGGTCACCGGCCAGAACATTACCCAGGCTTACCAGTTCATCTCCACCGGCAATGCCGAACTGGGCTTCGTCGCCCTGTCGCAGATCTACAAGGACGGCAAAGTCACCAGCGGTTCGGCCTGGATCGTCCCGGCCGATATGCATGAAGCGATCAAGCAGGACGCGGTGATCCTCAACAAGGGCAAGGACAACGCCGCCGCCAAGGCACTGGTGGAATACCTCAAAGGCCCGAAAGCCGCAGCCATCATCAAATCCTACGGCTACACACTGTAAATGCCACTCGACAGCAGCGACCTCGCGGCGATCTGGCTGACGCTGAAACTGGCGTCACTGACCACGACAATCCTGTTGCTGATCGGGACGCCAATCGCCCTGTGGCTGGCCCACACCCGATCCTGGCTGCGCGGCCCGATCGGCGCGGTGGTGGCCCTGCCGCTGGTACTGCCGCCGACGGTGATCGGCTTCTACCTGCTGCTGGCCTTCGGGCCCCACGGGTTCATCGGGCAGTTCACCCAGGCCATTGGCCTGGGCACCCTGACCTTCAGTTTCACCGGGCTGGTCATCGGCTCGGTGATCTACTCGATGCCGTTCGTGGTGCAACCTCTGCAAAATGCCTTCAGTGCCATTGGCACCCGTCCCTTGGAAGTGGCGGCAACCCTGCGCGCCAATCCCTGGGACACCTTCTTCAGCGTGGTCCTGCCCCTGGCACGACCCGGCTTCGTCACCGCCGCGATCCTCGGCTTCGCCCACACCGTCGGCGAGTTCGGCGTGGTGTTGATGATCGGTGGCAATATCCCGGAGAAAACCCGCGTGGTTTCGGTACAGATCTACGACCACGTCGAGGCCATGGAATACCTCCAGGCCCACTGGCTGGCCGGAGCCATGCTGGTGTTCTCCTTCATCGTGTTGCTGGCACTGTACTCAAGCCGCAAGACCCGGATGGGCTGGAGCTGAGCCATGACCTCGTCGATACAGGTGCGCCTGCAACGGAGCTACCCGGCATTCAGCCTGGATCTCGACCTGCACCTGCCCGGACGCGGCGTCACCGCGCTGTTCGGCCACTCGGGCTCGGGCAAGACCACCTGCCTGCGCTGCATCGCCGGCCTGGAAAAGGCCCCGCAGGCGTTTATCCAGATCAACGACGAAATCTGGCAGGACAGCGACCGCCAGCAGTTTGTCCCGCCGCACAAGCGTGCCCTCGGCTACGTGTTCCAGGAAGCCAGCCTGTTCCCGCACCTCTCGGTGCAGGCTAACCTGACGTTCGGCCTGCGGCGTATTCCCCGCGCCGAGCGACGGGTAGACCTGGCCCAGGCCTGCGAACTGCTGGGCATCAGCCACCTGCTGGAACGCCACCCGCAACACCTCTCGGGCGGCGAACGCCAACGCATCGGCATCGCCCGCGCGCTGCTCACCAGCCCGAAGCTGCTGTTGATGGACGAACCCCTTGCCGCACTCGACAGCCAGCGCAAAAACGAGATCCTGCCCTACCTCGAACGCCTGCATGACGAGCTGGAGATCCCGGTGCTCTACGTCAGCCATTCCCAGGATGAAGTCGCGCGCCTGGCCGACCATATCGTTCTGCTCGCCGACGGCAAGGCACTGGCCAGCGGCCCGATTGGCGAGACCCTGGCGCGGCTCGACCTGCCCCTGGCCCTGGGCGATGATGCCGGCGTGGTGATCGCCGGCCAGGTCAGCGCCTACGACGCGGATTACCAACTGGTCACCCTGCAACTGCCCGGCAGTGCGTGGAGCATGCGCGTGGCCCATGCCCCATTGGCCATTGGCAAGCAACTGCGTTGCAAGGTCCAGGCACGGGACGTGAGCCTCAGCCTGCAGGCGGAAGAACACAGCAGCATCCTCAACCGCCTGCCCGTGACCGTGACTGGCGAAACCGCCGCGGACAACAGTGCCCATGTACTGGTCAGGCTCGATGCCGACGGCAGCCCGCTGCTGGCGCGGATCACCCGTTACTCGCGCGACCAATTGCAGCTGCGGCCCGGGCAACGGCTGTGGGCGCAGATCAAGGCGGTGGCCGTACTGGCCTGATAAAAGGCACCTCTGGACACGGCTGCGGTCCATCAGTCATACCGCCTGATTTTCTATCAAGGACGCCGCCATGCCCGATGCTTCAGCGCCCGTCGAACTGCCTGCCGAGCTGCATTACGTCGACGACACCCAGCCTGGCATCCGCCGCAGGAAATCGCGCAACCGCTTCGCCTACTTCACCGCAACCGGAGAACGCATTCGCGACCCGCAGGAAATCCAGCGCATCAATGCGCTGGCCGTGCCGCCGGCCTACACCGATGTGTGGATCTGCGCCGACCCGCAAGGCCATCTGCAGGCAACCGGTCGCGATGCCCGGGGCCGCAAGCAATACCGTTATCACCCGCGCTGGCGGGAGATCCGCGACCAGGACAAATACGCGCGGCTGCTGGCCTTCGGCAAGGCGCTCCCGAAGCTGCGGCAACAATTACAGCACATCCTCGCAAGACCCGGCTTCAACCGCGACAAGGTCATGGCCACCGTGATCAGCCTGCTCGACGCCACTCTGATCCGCATCGGCAACAGCCGCTATGCCCGGGAAAACCGTTCCTACGGTCTGACGACCTTGCGTAACCGTCATGTCGAGATCAACGGCAGCGCAATGATCTTCCAGTTTCGCGGCAAGAGCGGCGTCGAGCACCGAGTCACAGTCAAGGACCGGCGCCTGGCCACGGTGCTCAAACGCTGCCTGGAACTGCCGGGCCAACACCTGTTTCAATATCTGGACGAAAACGGCGAGCGACATGTCGTCACTTCCTCGGACGTCAACGCCTGCCTGCATGAGCTGACCGGCGCCGACTTCACCGCCAAGGATTTCCGCACCTGGGCCGGCAGCGCCATGGCCCTGGCCATGTTGCGCGAACTACAGTGGGAACCGGAAACCGAGGCAAAGAAACAGATCGTCGAAATGGTCAAGAGTGTTTCCAGGCAGTTGGGCAATACCCCGGCCGTCTGCCGCAAGTGCTATATCCATCCAGGTGTCCTTGAAGCCTTCGTCCTTGGCGAGTTGGCCGAACTGCCCAAGCCGCGGATGCGCAAGGGATTGCATCGGGAGGAAGTCAGCCTGGCGATGTTCCTGCAGGCCAGACATGAGGCTGCTGTGGCGCAGACAAAACACCCTTCGCAACGGAGTCACCGATGACGGAAAAACCTGCGGCAAGCGCTTTCGATACCGTTGAAGGCCAACGTCTCAAGGGCGAAAACGCCAGCGAATGGCGCGAATGGGGCCCCTACCTCAGCGAGCGGCAATGGGGCACGGTGCGCGAGGACTACAGTGCCGACGGCGACGCCTGGGCCTACTTTCCCCACGACCATGCCCGCAGCCGGGCCTACCGCTGGGGCGAGGATGGCCTGGCCGGATTCTCCGACAAGTCCCAGCACTGGTGCCTGGGCCTGGCCC
Source organism: Pseudomonas asplenii (assembly GCF_900105475.1). NCBI lineage: Bacteria > Pseudomonadati > Pseudomonadota > Gammaproteobacteria > Pseudomonadales > Pseudomonadaceae > Pseudomonas > Pseudomonas asplenii. The sequence goes on from NZ_LT629777.1 coordinate 5,177,938, forward strand.
TGTGGAACGAACACGACCCCATTCTCAAGGAGCGGCTGTTCGGCCTGACTAACGCCGAAGGCAACCACGGCGAGGACGTCAAGGAGCTGTACTTCTACCTCGATGGCGTTCCCAGCCATGCGTACATGCGCATGCTCTACAAGTACCCGCAGGCCGCCTTCCCCTACAACGACCTGGTGACGGAAAACGCCCGCCGCGGCCTCGGTGATGCCGAATACGAGATCCTCGACACCGGCGTGTTCGAGGACGACCGTTATTTCGATGTCACGGTCGAGTACGCCAAGCAGGGCCCGAACGACATCGTCATGCGGATCAGCGTGCACAACCGCTTCCACCAACCCGCCCGCCTGCGGGTATTACCGCAACTCTGGGCGCGCAACGACTGGAGCTGGAACGAGCATGCCCGGCGGCCGAGCCTGAGCCTGCTGGGTGAGCGGGTCGACGCCCGGCACCCCGGCTGCGACCCGATGCAAGCCAGCGCCTGGGGCGATGCGCCTTTCGAATGGCTGTTCTGCGAGAACGAAACCAACACCCGCCGCCTGGAAGGTTCGCAGGCCGACGGACCGTTCAAGGATGGCATCAACGACCATGTGGTCAGCGGCGCCCCAAGCACTCGCCGGGACAGCGGGACACGGGTGGCCGCGCACTTCTGCCTGCAGCTGCAAGGCGGGGAAACCCGCACGGTCCATCTGCGCTTCGCGCCACCCGAAGCGCCCCAGATCAATGCCCGTCGCCTGTTCGAAACCCGTCGCCAGGAGGCCGATGATTTCTACGCGGCCCTGCAGGACGGACTCACCGACGCCGATGCCCGCCTGGTCCAGCGCCAGGCCCTGGCCGGCCTGCTGTGGTCCAAGCAACTCTACTACTTCGACGTAAACCAGTGGCTCGACGGCGACCCGGCCCAACCACGGCCGCCAGCCGAGCGCTTGACTCGACGCGACAGCCACTGGCGACACCTGTCGAACTTCGACATCGTCTCCATGCCGGACAAATGGGAGTACCCCTGGTACGCCTCCTGGGACCTGGCTTTCCAGGCCGTGGCCTTCGCCCTGATCGATCCGGGCTTTGCCAAGCAGCAACTGCTGCTCCTGGTCAAGGATCGCTTCATGCACCCCAACGGCCAGTTGCCGGCCTATGAATGGAGTTTCGATGATGCCAATCCGCCCGTGCATGCCTGGGCCTGTTGGCAGGTCTACCAACGGGAGAAGCAACTGACCGGCAGCGGCGACCAGGATTTTCTCGAACGGGTCTTCCACAAGCTGCTGCTGAACTTCGCCTGGTGGGTCAACCGCAAGGACGCTGAAGGCCGCAACCTGTTCCAGGGCGGCTTCCTGGGGCTGGACAACATCGCCCTGTTCAACCGCTCCGACGACCTGCCCCCCGGTTACACCCTCGACCAGGCCGACGGCACCGCCTGGGTAGCGGCCTACGCCCTGGACATGATGCGCATCGCCCTGGAACTGGCCAAACACAATGCGGTGTACGTGGATATCGCCGTGAAATTCTTCGAGCACTTCCTGTACATCGCCGGGGCGCTCAATCGGGTCGACGACAGCGCCGAAGGGCTCTGGGACACCCAGGACGAGTTTTTCTATGACGTGCTGCAGCACCCGGACGGTCGCAGTGAGCCGGTACGCCTGCGCTCCATCGTCGGGTTGATGCCGTTGTTCGCCGTGCTGGTGCTGGAAGAACGTGAACACCAGGACCTGCCCGGCCTGCGCAACCGACTGTTGGGCTTCATGCACCACCGTCCGGACCTGGCAGCATTGGTTTCACGCTGGAACGAACCGGGAGACGGCAACCGTCTGTTGCTGGCATTGCTACGTGGCGAACGGACCAAGAACCTGCTCAAGCGCATGCTCGATGAAGCCGAGTTTCTTTCCGAATTCGGCATCCGCTCGATGTCCCGCGTGTTCGCCGACCAACCACTGGCGATGCAACTCGAAGGCAAGAGCCTGAGCGCCCGCTATCAGCCGGCAGAATCCGATTCGCGGCTGTATGGCGGCAACTCCAACTGGCGTGGGCCGTTGTGGATGCCGATCAACTACCTGCTGATCGAATCGCTACGTGAGTTTCACCGCTATTACGACGACCACTTTTCGGTGGAGTACCCCAGCGGCTCCGGTTACCTGGCGACCCTTGAAGAAGTGGCCGACGGGCTGGGCCGACGACTGACCTCACTGTTCCTGCTCGACGAAGACGGCCGCCGCCCGGCCATGGCGGCCTACCCGCAGTTGCAGGCCGATCCGGCGAGCCGCGACCTGGTGCTGTTTCACGAGTACTTCCACGGTGATAACGGGCGCGGCCTTGGCGCGTCCCACCAGACCGGCTGGAGTGCGCTGGTGGCGTTACTGCTGCAGCCGCGCCGCTGATCCGATCCAGGAAGTCGTATGGCGGGTAGAACAGGCCATGGCGGGTGACAGACTGCAACGGGCAAACCCTCGCCGCCGATGCCGGTTTTGCTGCTGCACCGCCCCTGCGGCTCTGCCACCGTGCGCCTTCAAGGTCAGCACGGAGAGCCAGGATCATGACCCAACAACATACCGTCGAAGTGCTGCTGCGCCCTGCCGTGGAACTGTACACCGTCGCGGTGTGCCTGCTCGGTATCGGCGTCTGCCTGTTCGCGCCCTGGGTGCTGGGTCTGACACCGTTGTTCGGTGCCGTGACGGCACTCCTCTATCTGGCTCTTGGCTGGTGCCGTCTGCGCCAGGCGCTGACAGTGTTGCGCTTTCGCCGCAATATCCGCCGCCTGCCGCGCTATGTGATCACCAGCCACTGCATCCCGGTCAGTCAGCAGCGACTGTTTGTCGGCATCGGTTTCAAATGGGAACAACGCCATACCCAAAGATTGATGCAGACCTACCGTCCGGAGTTTCGCCGCTATGTCGACCCCGCTCCGCTGTTCCAGCAGGCTCGCCGCCTGGAGCGACGTCTTGAGCATGCGACCTTTCCCTGGAGCCTGATCCCCCGCCTCACCGCCTGGGACAGCCCACTCAACCCGGTCCGTCCGCTGCCCCCCGTAGGCGGTTCTGCCCGCCTGCACGGCGTAGAACCCAGTGAGGTCGAGGTTTCCCTGCCGCTCGGTGAGCGCGTCGGCCATAGCCTGGTGCTGGGCACCACACGGGTCGGTAAAACCCGCCTGGCCGAGCTGTTCATCACCCAGGACATTCGCCGGGTCAAACAGGGCGACGCAGGCCCGGAGTTCGAACCGGTCATCGTCTTTGACCCCAAGGGCGATGCCGACCTGCTCAAGCGCATGTATGTCGAAGCCCGCCGCGCCGGACGCGAGAAGGAATTCCATGTCTTTCATCTCGGCTGGCCGGATGTCTCCGCCCGCTACAACGCCGTCGGCCGCTTCGGGCGAATCTCCGAGGTCGCCAGCCGAATCTCCGGGCAACTCAGCGGCGAAGGCAGCAGCGCCGCGTTTCGCGAGTTCGCCTGGCGTTTCGTCAACATCATCGCCCGGGCCCTGGTGGAACTAGGCACCCGCCCGGACTACCTGAAGATCCAGCAGCACGTGATCAACATCGATGCCTTGTTCATCGACTACAGCCACTATTACTTCACCCGCCATGACCCGGACGCCTGGGAATCGATTGCCAGCCTCGAAGGCAAACTCAACGAAAAGAACACTCCGCATAACCTGCGCGGCCGCCAGCCACGGGTGACGGCGATCGACCAGTACCTCTCACGCACCCGGATCGCCGACCCGGTGCTGGACGGCCTGCGTTCCGCCGTGCGCTACGACAAGACCTATTTCGACAAGATCGTCGCTTCGCTGCTGCCCTTGCTGGAAAAACTCACCACCGGACGCATGGCCGAACTGATCTCCCCCGACTACAGCGACCTCGACGACCCCCGGCCGATCTTCGACTGGATGCAGGTGATCCGTAAACGGGCGGTGGTGTATGTCGGGCTCGATGCGCTGTCCGATCCCGAGGTGGCCGCAGCGGTGGGCAACTCGATGTTCGCCGACCTGGTCTCGGTGGCCGGCCATATCTACAAATTCGGTGTCGATGACGGGCTGCCCGATGCCGACCGCGAACAGAAGATTCCGATCAACCTGCACGCCGACGAATTCAACGAACTGATGGGCGAAGAGTTCATCCCGATGATCAACAAGGGCGGCGGCGCCGGCATCCAGGTCACGGCCTATACCCAGACCCTCAGCGACATCGAAGCGCGGCTCGGCAACCGCGCCAAGGCCGGCCAGGTGGTCGGCAACTTCAACAACCTGTTCATGCTGCGGGTGCGGGAAACCGCCACCGCCGAACTACTGACCCGGCAGTTGCCCAAGGTCGACGTCTACTCGACCACCCTGGTCAGCGGCGCCACCGACAGTTCGGATGTCTCGGGCAGTACCGACTTCACCAGCAATACCCAGGATCGAGTCAGTTCCACCAGCGTCCCGCTGATCGAGCCGGCACACATCGTCAGCCTACCCAAGGGCCAGGCCTTCGCCCTGATCGAAGGCGCCAACCTCTGGAAAGTCCGCATGCCCCTGCCCGCCCCCGACCCGGATGACTGCATGCCCAAGGACCTGCAGACCCTGGCTACGCACATGCGCAGGCGTTATGTCGACGGTGGTGGCGAGTGGTGGAGCGCCTCGACAGCCCCCAGCTCATCCTGATCGGCCTAGGCTTCCCCTGCCAGCGCAACCTCTTCAAGCGGCCGATGCTGACGCGCCGTCACCAGGCCGATAAAGGAAATCGCCAACGCCAGGACGATGGTCGAGGTCACTTCCGTGCGGTGCTCGGGCGTGATCATCATCACCGCCAGCGCTGCACAGATGAAGACGATTACCAGATAGGTCAGCCACGGAAACAGCCACATGTGGAAGGCCAGTTCGATGTTCTGCCGCTGCAACCGTCTGCGCATGCGCAGCTGTGATATCGCAATCACCAGATACACCAGCAAGGCGATGGCCCCGGAACTGGCCAACAGGAAGTCGAACAGGCCAGCGGGGGCGAAGTAGCTGAACAGGGTCACACCGGCACCGAGCACACTGCTGGCGATGACCGCCGCGCGTGGCACACCGGCCAACGACGTACGCTTCAGCGGCCGGGGTGCATCGCCGCGCCTACCCAGCGAAAACAGCATGCGCGAGGCAATGTAGATCGACGAGTTCATGCAACTGGCCACGGCGATCAGCACCACCGCGTCCACCATGAATTTGGCATGGGGAATGTTCATCAGCTCCAGTGCCCGCTGATAGGACCCCACCGACGTCAGGTGCGGGTCGTCCCAGGGCACCACGGAGATGACCACGAAGATCGACAGCAGGTAGAACACCCCGATGCGCCAGATCACCGAGCGCGTCGCCTTGGCGATGTTCTGTGCCGGGTTGTTGGATTCGGCTGCGGCAATGGTCACCGCCTCGGTGCCGATGAAACTGAACATGATGGTGATGAACGCACCGACCACCGCCGACAGGCCGTTGGGGGCAAAGCCGCCGTGCTGCTCCATGAGCCGGCTCAGACCGCTGGCCTCGCGCTCGGGAATCCAGCCCATCAGCACCGCAAAGCCCAAACCGATGAAGCCGATGATCGCCACGACCTTGGCCATCGCGAACCAGAATTCGAACTCGCCATACTTGGACACGCTGAACAGGTTGGTCACCACCAGCAGCACGATCGACAGCAAGGCGAACAGCCAGGCATCGACCTGCGGGAACCATTGGTTCAGCACGTGCCCGGCAGCAAGGGCCTCGATCGGAATCACCAGTACCCAGAACCACCAGTAGAGCCAGCCGATGGTGAAACCGGCCCAACGGCCAATGGCCTGGTCGGCGTAGGTCGAGAAGGAACCGGTGTCCGGATTGGCGACGGCCATCTCGCCGAGCATGCGCATGACCAGCACGACCAACAGTCCGGAAAACAGATAAGCCAGCATCACCGCAGGACCGGCCGCAGCAATCGCATGCCCCGAACCGACGAACAGACCGGCGCCGATGATCCCGGCAATGGACAGCATGGTGACGTGGCGCGGTTTGAAACCCTGCGCCAACTGGCCGTTGGAATCCTTGGGGTGCGGGCTATGCATTATTTTTCTTCCCTGATGTGTCGCAACGAGACGGCACGCCACTTTACGGATTTTCAGCAGAGAGTAAATGTCCTGAGCGCGTCGCCCACCGCTCTGATCTCGACATGCGGCGCGGTACTACGAGGCTCATCTGCGGCGGATGCCAGAACCCTGCAACCCTGATCCAGTTTCCTTGCGGTGACAACCCTACGGCTGTGTAAGCGTGTGCTCATCGCCGCGTGGGCACATCGGGAGACCTGGCTCTCCCTGCCGCCCCGTTGCCGGCGTCTCTCGATCAATCCCTTGAGTACAGACGGCCATGGCAAGCACCACTGAAACGGCAAGAAACCAGCAGGCCTATCGTGAAAAGGGCTTGATCAGCACGTTACTGGGGCTGCCCTTCGCCTTCCTCGGCATCCTGATGGTCGCGTTGTTTTTCAGCATTGTCAGCGAATGGATCGGGCTGTTCTTTTTCTGGCCGCAAGCAGGCTGGCGCCACTCCCAGGACATGCTGAACAGCGAACTCGCGTGGATCTCGGCCACCTACCACGACAGCCTGTGGCTCGATGACGTCGGGCAGAGCGCCCGGCGGATCATCGTACTGACCTACGAGTGGTGCTTCGAGCAAACCGGGCTGATCCACTGGATCAACCGATCCGCCGAGCAGGCTCGCCTGAATAACCGGCAAGGTGTGGGGTTGCTGCATTACCTGGGGCGCGCCTATGTGCACATCGAGGATTACGGGCTGGCGGCGGTGTATGCCGTACTGACCCTCCTGGCGCGCGTCATGATCCTGCTCCTGAGCCTTCCTCTGGTGCTGAGCGCCGTCTTCACCGGAGTGGTGGATGGCCTGGTACGCCGGGACCTGCGGCGCTTTGGTGCGGGGCGAGAGTCCGGTTTCATCTATCACCGCGCCAAGCGGCTGATAATCCCGCTGTGGGTCGCCCCCTGGATCATTTATCCCGCACTGCCGATCAGCGTGAATCCACTGTTGATCCTGTTGCCTGGCGCGATTGCCCTGGGCCTGATCGCGAGCATCGCGGTGGGCAGCTTCAAGAAGTACCTCTAAAGGACTCATCGTCCGCTCAAACAGGTTACCGGGCATACGGATCTAAGCCTGCCCGCCCTCATAAAGACCTGGATTTGTCCCCGAGTGCCTTACTTTTATTCGGAGCGACAGGTAAAGCTTTGAGCTTTACCGCCGAAGCAGTTGAACTGAACAGAATAGGGCCAGGATAGGCTCATATCGGGTCATCTTTGGCTTCTTAAAACGTCAACGCAATAGAACGTTTGCCGGAGGTAGCTTTAATCGACATCTGTAAATCCTGAGGTTTGCAATGCTTAAAAACGCTCCTTTGAGTGCAAAACTACTGCTGATACTAATGTTTCCCCTGCTGGGCTTTCTGGCCTTCGCCGGGATTTTCGTGGCAGACAAAAGCGCAACGCTTGGCGCCATGAACCGCGCATTCACCGCGACCAGTACCGCACAGAAACTCAGCGATCTGGTGACCACCCTCCAGCGCGAGCGCGGAGCCAGCGGCGTTTTTATCGGCAGCGGTGGAAAGTCCATGCAGGACAAGCTGCAAATCTTTCGCCAGGAAACCAACAAGGCCGTGGCCGAGATGCGCGCGCAGTCGACCGAGGGTGTTCCCGCTCCGGACAAGGTCGCGCACGCAATGGACGACCTGACGGCCCTGCGCCTGAAAGTCGATACATTGGCGATCAACAACACCGAATCCGGCGCCCTTTTTACCGACCTCATCAAAACCCTGGTCGGCTACACTTATTCGCTGGAAGCCAGCATCGATAATCCACATATCCTGCGCGCCCTGGGCTCGCTCAATCAATTTGTGGACATGAAAGAGCGTGCAGGCCGCGAACGCGTATTGCTGGGCCTGGCGTTCAACCAGAATCGTTTCGACGCCCCCCTGCTGTCACGCTTCAGCCGCAATATGGGTGAGTTCTCTGGCTACTTCGAAGCTTTTCAGCGCTGGTCTCCCGTCGAGTTCAAGAACAAGCTGGATGCCGTACTGCAACAACCCGTGTCACTGGAAGTGGCTCGCCTGCAACGCCTGGGTTTTGATACGCCACTGGGCAACCCGCTCAATATCAAGCCCGAGGACTGGTTCAACGTCGCGACCAGCCGCATCGACCTGATGGCTCAGGTGGAAGCGGAACTGGGCCAGAACGTGGTGGGCCTGGCCAATGATGCACGTCACGAAGCCGAGCGCAGCCTGTATGCGGCAATCGCCATCGTTATCCTGATATCGGTTGTCGTGCTGTGGCTGGCGTTGGTGATCATCCGCAACATCAAGATCGCCGTCGTCGACGTGAACCGTACCCTGGTTTCGCTTTCAACCCGCGACCTCACCGTCAGGACCCAATACACGGGCAAGGACGAGTTTGGCGAGATATCGCGCAACCTGGACAACATGGCCCTGCAGATCAGCGAAGTCATCCGTGAGATCGGCAGCGCCACGGCCCAGGTCGCCACCGCCGCCGAACAGTCTTCCGCCGTGGCATTGCAGACCAGTCAGAACGTTGAACTGCAGAGCCAGGGTACCGATCAGGTCGTTACCGCCATCAGCGAGATGAGCGCCACGGTCAAAGACGTAGCCCGCAGCACGACCGATGCCGCTGAAATGTCACAGCGGGTCAATGCCAGCACCCGCCAGGGCAAATCCGAAATCGATAACACCATCAGCTTGATTCAGGGACTTGAAGCGCAGGCCGCCCAGACCGCCAGCATCATCATGGAGCTCAAGGGTGAAAGCGACTCCATCTCCTCGGTGCTGGACGTTATTCGCGGTGTTGCCGAGCAAACCAACCTGCTCGCGCTGAACGCAGCCATTGAAGCGGCTCGCGCCGGCGAGCAGGGCCGGGGTTTCGCGGTGGTCGCCGACGAAGTCCGCAACCTGGCCAAAAAGACCCAGGACTCCACCGTCAGCATCCAGAAAATGATCGGCAACCTGCAATCCGGTTCCGACCGCGCCGCCACTTCCATGCAGGAAACCCTGGGCAAGGCCCAGGAAGGCGCGAACAACGTGGTTCGTGCCGGTGAGTTGCTGGAAGAAATCGCCGAGGGTATTGCCAGCATCAGCGACCGCAACATCCAGGTTGCCTCGGCCGCCGAGGAACAAAGCCTGGTTGCCGAAGAAATCCACCGCAATGTCAACGACATCAACTCACTGGTCATCCAGGTCAGCGCCGGTGCCGAGCAGACAGCCAGTACCAGCCGCGAGCTGGCTCGACTGGCCGAGCATCAGCGGGGCCTGGTGGAGCGGTTCAAGGTCAGTTGACATTGAGTGACATCTATTGAATCTGGAAAAGTGAATAGCGCATTGAAAGGCAGGCTCATAGCCTGCCCTCCCACCGACGGAACAGCACACTCGCATTAACGCCGCCAAACCCAAAACCGTTAGAGAGGGCATGCGTCATGGACGTTCTGCGGGCCTCAAGCCCGACTAAATCCAGGCCCGCCGCCGCTTCATCCGGCTGGACCAGGTTTAGAGTCGGCGGCGCGATTTGGTCGCGCAATGCCAAGACAGTGAAAATCGCCCCGATCCCACCTGCAGCACCCAAGAGGTGGCCGGTGGCGGACTTGGTCGATGTGATAGCCACCGTCCTGTCGCTACCGAAGATTGCGCGTATCGCGGCCAGTTCGCCCTTGTCTCCTACCTGAGTAGAGGTGGCGTGTGCGTTTATGTGCTGTACCTCTTCAGGTTGTACCTCCGCCTGCTGCAAGGCCATTTGCATGGCACGTTTGGCGCCGTCGCCATCGTCGGGGCCTGCGGTGAGATGGTATGCATCGGCGCTGGTTCCGTAGCCAACGAGTTCAGCCAGAGGAGTGGCTCCGCGTGCCATGGCATGCTCAAGTGACTCGATGACGAGTAAACCTGCACCTTCAGCCATAACGAATCCGTCACGGCTCTGATCGAAGGGTCGCGAAGCCTCTTGCGGTTTATCGGCGAATCCCGTGGACAAGGCACGGGCCGCAGCGAAGCAGCCCAGGGTCACCCGATCAATAGCCGCTTCCGTCCCGCCGCAAATGGCAATATCGGCCTCGCCGCTCCTGATCAGCCGAGCCGCGTCGCCGATGGCCTGTACGCCGGCTGCACAGGCCGTCACTGGCGCCCCTAAAGGCCCTTCGAAACCATTGCGAATGGAAACATGCCCTGCTGCCATGTTCGCCAGAAATGAGGGAGCCGTGAAAGGTGACAACTTGCGAGGGCCGCGTGAATCGGTAGTGCGCACCGCGTCGGCAATCGCTCCAAAACCACCCACACCTGATGCAATGATCGTGGCGGTTCTCATCTTCTGCGCTTTGGTTTCTGGATGCCAACCTGCTTGCTGGAGTGCTTCAGCAGCAGCGACCAGTGCAAACTCGATGAACCGATCCATTTTCTTGCGTTCTTTGGGGGCGATGATCAGCTCCGGTTGATACCCGGCGACTGAGTCCTCCTCGAACGTCGGCACCTGGCCGCCAACGGCGACGCCAGTGCCTTCGACAATGTCAGCTGACAATTGACGAATACCGGACTGCCCCGCCAGCAACCGACGCCAAACTTGCTCCACACCACAACCCAGGGGGCTGACGATCCCGGTGCCGGTTATCACGATACGCTTTTGATTCGAAATGGGGCTCATGATGTTCTCTCTTGATTCAACAGCATCCCCTGGATAAACCAGGGGCTGGGCTTGTATACGCTGGGGCCAGGGTTGGTAGACACGAAGCGTCAGGCTTTAGTGGAGGTGTTTTGAGGTTCTGGTCGGATCTTGAACCAGATGGAGTACATCGCTGGGAGAAACACCAGGGTGATGATGGTGCCAACGAACGTGCCGCCGATTAGCGTGTAGGCCAACGTGCCCCAGAACACTGAATGGGTCAGCGGGATGAACGCCAAGATGGCCGCGAGCGCTGTCAGCAACACGGGTCTGGCCCGTTGTACCGTGGCGTCAACCACGGCCTTGAACGGGTCAAGACCTTCGCTTTCGTTAAGGTGGATTTGCCCGATCAATATCAGCGTATTGCGCATCAGGATGCCCGAGAGCGCGATCAGGCCGACCAGGGCATTGATCCCAAACGGCTGCCCGAACAGCAACAGCACAGGCACTACCCCGATCAAGCCCAGAGGTGAGGTCAGGAATACCATCACCATGGCCGAAATCGAGCGAACCTGAAGGATGATGATCAGCAAGGTCAGCGCGATCATGATGGGCAATAAAGGCACGATGGCCTGGCTCGCCTTACCCGACTCTTCAATGGAGCCTGCCATCTCGATCCGATAACCCGCCGGCAGCGTCTCGATGATTGGCTGAAGGTCTTTCCATACCGCCGTGGATACGTCCGGAGGCTGAAGCCCTTCGGCAATGTCACCACGGACTGTGATCGTAGGGGTGCGATCACGACGCCGCAGTATCGGGTCTTCCATGCGTACATCGACTCCCCCGACTTGCGACAGCGGTATCCGCTGACCGGCAGCCCCAATCAGAGTGAAGTCTTCGATTTTTGAGGGGTTCAGACGCACATCGCCCGCCGCTCGGCCTACCACTTGTACTGAGCGGATATCTTCACGTACCGAAGTGATGGGCACGCCTGAGAGCAGGAACTGCAGTTGCTGGGCGACGCCATTAGAGGTCAAGCCAACGGCCTGTAAGCGATCCTGATCCAGCGAGAAATGAAGAGTGGGTACACGCGGGCCCCAATCGGTATTCACCGTTTTCATCATCGCACTGGCTTGCAGTACATCTTGAACGCGAGCAGCGATCTGACGCAGTTGCGAAATGTCAGGCCCCATCACCCTGTAAGCCACGGGGAATGGGGAATAAGGACCGAACACCAGTTGCGTCACGCGTAATTGCGCTTCGGGCGCCAAACCTTCGGAAGCTGCCTCTCTCAGGCGATGTTTGAGGGCTTCCCGGGCCTCCTGGCTCTCGGTGAGCACGACGATTTTTGCAAAGGAAGGATCTGGAAGTTCAGGCGCCATCGCCAGAAAGAAACGGGGTGGGCCTTGGCCTATATAAGAACTCACGATCTTCGCTTCAGCTTGCTTGCGCAGCCACGACTCAACCTTGATCGCAGTGGCATGAGTCTGCTCGATTGAGGTACCATAGGGCATCTGCAGTTCCACCAGAACTTCAGGCCTATCGGAGGTCGGGAAGAACTGTTTCTTGACCAGACTCATACCGAGGACCGCTATCACGAATGCGCTGATAACAGCGCCCGCTACCAGCCATTTATGGACGATGACGCGAGCGAGCAGTGAACGGAATCGATTGTAGTGGCGGGTGTTGTAGATAGCGGCGTGACCACCTTCCACCGTTTTGATAGCTGGCAGCAGCTTGACCCCCAGGTAGGGTGTAAAAGCCACTGCGACAACCCAGGACGCAATCAAGGCTATGCCGACGATCCAGAACATGTTGCTGGTGTACTCGCCAGCTGTCGATTGAGCAAAGCCGTTGGGCATGAAGCCGATTGCAGTGACAAGTGTCCCGCTGAGCATTGGCGCGGCAGTGTGACTCCATGCATACGCCGAAGCCTTGAGGCGGTCATAGCCCTCCTCCATTTTCACCACCATCATTTCAATTGCGATGATGGCGTCATCGACTAGAAGACCCAAAGCCAGAATCAAAGAGCCTAGAGTGATACGGTCGAAGCTCTTGCCCGTCGCAGCCATCACCACGAACACGATGGCCAGTGTCAGCGGCACGGCAGCCGCTACGACGACCCCGACCCGCCAGCCCATGCTGATGAAGCACACCAGCATGACCACAAGCAGCGCGACAAAGAACTTGATCATGAACTCGTCGACGGATGAGCTGATATTGACTGCCTGATCGGTGACTTTGCTCAGCGTCATGCCTAAAGGCATGCCCTCGTTGATCTTTGTCGTTTCGTCATCGAGCGCCTTGCCCAGGTCGAGGCCGTTCCACCCTTCCCGCATCACAATGCCCAGCAGCAGTGCAGGCTCTCCGCCATTTCGGACAAGAAACGTAGCGGGGTCTTCATAACCGCGCGCCACCTCTGCCACGTCGGACAGCTTCAGAATCCGTCCACGTGCGGCGATAGGCGTCTCACGGATCTTCGCAAGCTGATCGAAGGCACCCTCCACACGTATCACTACCTGCGGCCCTTGGGTTTCAACCGAGCCGGCCGGTGTCAGTGCATTCTGGCTGTTGAGGGCCGCGAAGATATCCTGTGGTGTGACGCCCAGGGTTGCCAGACGATCATGAGAAAAGGATACGAAGATCCGTTCCGCCTGCTCTCCCAGGATATTGACCTTCTTGACCCCCGGAACGTGCAGCAGACGCTGGCGTAGCGATTCGGCGTCACGTACCAGCTGACGCTGAGGTTCTCCCTTGGCCTTCAAGGCATACAGCGCAAATGTAACGTCCGAAAATTCGTCGTTGATCATTGGGCCAATGACGCCAGCAGGCAAAGTCTTGGCTTCGTCGCCCAGCTTTTTTCGTGCTTGGTAGAATTCTTCCTGGACTTGAGACGGCGGGGTGCTGTCTCGCAGAAAGACCACGGAGAAGGCAAGACCTGCCCGAGTGTAGGTTTCAGTACGGTCGTACCAGCGCAGCTCTTGCATGCGCTTCTCTAATGGTTCGGCGACGAGTTCCTGCATCTCCCGGGCTGTCGCACCCGGCCACGCTGCGACAATGGTCATCTGTTTGACGGTAAACGGTGGATCTTCTGCACGACCCAGCTTGAAGAATGCCAGGGTACCTGCGAACGCGATCAGCAAGATGAGAAAGAGCGTGATAGAGCGCTCGCGTACCGCCAGCGCGGAAAGGTTGAAACGGCGCTCGCTCATGGCTGTTTCCCCGCTGTTTGAGCGGAAACCGCCTGTGCAGTCCGTACTTGTTCACCCTCTTGCAAAAGATGCACGCCCAATGCAACGACCTGTTCACCCGGTTTCAGCTCGCCGATTACCCGTGCAGCCTCGTCGCTGACAGTAAGCACCTGAACGGGCCGCCATGAGACCTTTGCAGGCTCGCCGGTGATGACCCAGACGCCCGCCCCATTGCCGGGATCGTAAAGTGCTCCCACGGGCACCCGACGTACCTCTGATCCCGAGCTTTGTTGCTCAATTTTCAGCGTGATTGTTGCACCAAGCGGCGAGTTCGCTAGCGGACCTGCAAGTACATACCTGGCTTCAAAGGTTCGCGTGGTGGCGTCGGCTGCTTCGGAGAGAAGACGTAGCCTGGCGGGCACGGTATTTCCGGGGTTGCCATACAGGGTGGCCTGAGCGACCGAACCCACCGCTGGGCGCAGCGTTTCCGGGAGATGGACAATGACCTCCCGCTGCCCTGCCCTTGCCAACCGCACCACAGGTTGCCCTGCGCTGACCACCTGGCCTGGCTCTGCCAACGTTTCCATCACAACACCGTCAGCATCGGCCAACAAGGCGGCATACTCAGTGGCATTTCTCGCCACGTCAGCCTCAGCCTGGGCTGCACTCAGCTGAGCCTTTGCGGCATCTGCTGCGGCTTTGATCTGATCGTAGGCCGATGCCGAAACGGCACCTTCAGCGACCAGGCCGCGATACCTGGCCTCATCGTCGGCCGTTTGTCTGGCGCGAGCTCTGGCCGATTCAACAGCGTCCAGTCCCGCTCGGGCTTGTAGCTTCAGGTCTACAGGGTCGAGGCGCATCAGAGGCTGGCCGCGTTTTACTGTCTCGCCGGTATCAACCAGACGCTCAAGTATCTTGCCGGAGACCCGGAAGCCGAGGTCGCTCTGCGTCCTGGCGGCCACGATTCCGGTGAATGAGCGAGCAGCCACAAAGGAATTTTCCACCGTGGCCGTTTTGACTAAAGGCGGTTTGTCACGAGGGTCTTTGCGAGCGGACGAATCGCCGCATGCCACGAGGACGAGAGGAAGTGCACAAATGGCGAATGCGACGGGATTGAGGCGCATGGGATCCCTTACTCATAGAGCTATGTAGGAATCCCATTCTTATTCTAGTGACCAATACTGTCAATGGTCACAAATCAGAATTATGGCGCCAGGCTTCTCAAGATCAACGCGGGCAGCAGCACGACCGCTTCCTGAACAGTGTCCAGGTTGTACTGCAACTGGGCAGAATTGACGTATGGCCTGAGCGTCAGATAAATCGCCTGGGTAGCCTCGTCCAGAGGGGTTTTGCGCTCGAACTCCCCCTTCTCCCGGCCTTCCAGCAAAATCTCCTGGATGACCTGCCGGATGCGTGCCTCGTGCGCCATCACGGACGGCCATTGATCACGCGATGCGACTGCGGCGATGTCATACAGCTTTCGATCATGAAAGAAAAGATCGCTTCCAGCCTCTGAAATCGAGCGAAATAGACGCCTCACCTTCTCCGATGCCGTAGGCGCATCAGCAATGGAATCGCTGACGATCTGCATGATCAACGACAGCCGATTGGAACAAATGACCTCTCCAATAGCTTGCTTGGAGTTGAAGAATTTATAGATATAGGCCTTCGAGAAGCCAATGCTCTTGGCCAGGTCGGAGACCGTCGTTTTCTCATACCCGTAGTGGGCGAAATGCTCCATCGCAGCGTTGATCACTTGGTCTCGGACGTCATGATCCGCTGGGCCGCGAGTGGCAGGGGTGGGGGAATGTGTAGTCATGCTCAAAGCGTACCCTGCTTGGGATCTGATTGACAGTATGTGACCAAACTGTAATATGGTCACAACTTGTGTAGAGACGAGAATCATCATGCCACCCTATCGAACGATTGCTCTTGTGTTGAGCGCCAGCCTGGCTGCAGGGTGCATGGTCGGGCCCGATTATAAACAGCCCGACGCTCCGCTGGCAGACCAATACGTAGGTAAAGCGGACATAGCCAAGCGGTCAGAAAAACCGATTGTCATCCTTGATTCGTGGTGGGACGGATTCGCAGATCCGTTACTGGCCCGATACGTTACCGAAGCGCTTAAGCAGAATCTGGACTTGGCTCAGGCTCAAGCTCAGGTTACTCAGGCGCGGGCCGCTTTGGGTTTTGCCAACGCGACCCTCGCGCCAAGCGCCGGCGTGAGCGGTCAAGCGGCCCGTTCATATCAATCCGTCGAGACGCCTTTGGGTCAGGTGCTCAACTCGACCCCAGGCTATGATCGTTACGGAAACAGCTATGAGCTGAACCTTGACGCAAGCTGGGACATTGATCTGTTCGGCGGCTTGCGGCGCAATCGGGAAGCAGCCTTTGCGCAGTACCAAGCGTCCGAAGCCGGCGCGATTGCCACTCGTCTCGCCGTTGCAGCCCAGACTGCTGACATCTACACGACGCTGCGGGGACTTCAAACCCGGCTTGCGATTGCTGAAGAACAAGTCAAGACCCAGCAAGAGCTATTGGCCAAGGTTAAACTGCTCAATATGAACGGGCTCGCTGCCGATTATGAAGTTCGCCAGACTGAAGGCGAACTCGCGCAAGTCAAAGCCAGTGTTCCGGCTCTACGTACGGGTGTAGATGCCGCTTTGAATGCCCTGGATGTGATGCTTGGAAGCCCACCCGGCACACATCGAGTGGAGCTTTCCAGTAATTCGCCCATCCCCCGCGCACCTCAATTGATTGATATCGGCGCACCCGGCGAGTTGCTCCGGCGCAGGCCTGATTTAATAGCCGCCGAACGCCGGCTCATGTCGGCCAATGCTTTGATCGGCAGTGCGATCAGTGAGTACTATCCAAAATTTTCGCTAGGTGCATTAGCGGGCAGTGCCGCTACTTCCGGCGGGAAGTTTTTCTCAGGTACTGCCAATCAGTCGGCGGCGTTCCTGGGCCTGAAATGGCGGCTCTTTGACTTTGGCCGTATTAACGCGCAGATCAATCAAGCCAAGGGGCAAGAGGCTGAAGCGTTGGCGTACTACCGGAAATCGGTACTGCTCGCTTCAGAGGACGTGGAAAACGCCTTGTCGGCGTTGGTCAACCGAGAGGCGCAGACCGATAACCTCGAACAAGGTGAAACATCACTCAAGCGAGCGAGACAATCGTCCTTTGCTGCCTACCAGAGCGGTGCTGCCAGTCTCATCAATGTGCTGAACGCTGACCAGCAACTTCTGCGCGCTTCGGACGCAAGGGCGCAGGCTCAAGCGGAATCCACTCGAGCAGCGATAGCGGTATTCCGTGCCTTGGGAGGAGGATGGTCACCCCCTCCGGAACTCGCCAAGCGTTGACGCCATCTTGTGCCCAGAGCCAGTCAAGATATCCACCTGGGGCCACCTGTAACTAGCCAAAAGAAGGCATCGGCCCTAAAGAGTGCAGGATCCATGCAACCGTTGCCGCGGCGGCCCCCACGGCGACTGCCAAGCTGATAAATAGCCACTTCATCATTTTGGGAAACACGGGCGGCTTATCCGCCGATACGCTGGAGTCCCGCAAAGGTGCTATCCCCTCTGCGCCTTGCGGGCCGGGAGCGACATCATCAAAGCTGTCAGCTCTGATCGGTTTCAAGTGTTTCACTTTCGTCCCTTCCTGCGGAAGGCCAACCCGAGCCAGAATGCGCGATGGCGTATTCTTGGGAAACTCGACGGATTGGACGACTAACACGTCGTCGTCAGTATATTCTCCATCCTCCGATACGACCCACTCGTCCAGTTCTTCCGCAGTAATGCCGAGCTGATCTGCAATCGCCTGCTGCAATCGCTCTTCGTGTGCCTCACTTTGCTCGCGATGGTCCATGCCATTTTTCCTGGTGGCCGTTGGTGTGGGTCATTTGACCATAGATATTGACGTGCAGTTCGCCTGTCCAGGTACCGACATCGTCTGTAAGTTACTCAGGATTGGTGAATCCAGCTGGATAGCGTTTCCACGAAAGCCTGCTCTTCGTGGCTATCATGCAGAGCCGCAAACAGGGCACTCAGGTGGGTACGGAAATATTCGGCCGACCAGTCATTCCAGCTCATTGTCTGCGCTTGCCGCCAAGCGTCCGTGAACGGCACACGAGCTGAGAAAATCATCACGGGACCATAGGTGGGCCGCTCCAATCGTTGCCATTCCCAAGTCCCGGGGCATCGCTGCACAACAGCAGCTTGAAAGGCGTTCCTGATGCTTTCGCTGGGCCCATCGAAAGAAGCTTCATCGCACCATACGGCAAGGCCGACCGTGAACTCAGGGATATCCCGATCCAGAGGATCGATCCAATCGACACTATCGACCATGACACCTGCCCAGGCAACGAATGCGGACTCATTGAAGCCCTTCCCTTCATTAGTCAACACCTCGCCGTAGAACCAAGGTGCGCCAAAACTGTTTCGATCACTTTTACGGTCGCCGCATGGCTGCAAGTGATTGACGGACTGGGGACTGCTCAGCAGCCTGGTTGACTCTCGAACAGCCAGCGCCTTCAACTGGCCAAACGCGGTTTCCAACCGACGCATGGCCGGCACAGCGATCATGTCGCCCTCATGCAGGTCAATGCTGCCCATGCCGTGACCCTCCAGAAACTTGAGTAATTCCATGGTAAAAAAGCCGAAGGCAGAACTGCTCAAGATCGTCCCAGCAGCCAGATCAGTTCGCAGCAGGCTATGCAGCTCACTCCAAAAGCACACCGCTCCCTTCCAGTCCGCTGGAGGGGGTGTGGCGAAGGTCAGCAGGCAAAGCCCTCCCTTCTCGACGATCCCGCGGCTGGCTCTTGCATCGAGGTAGGTTTGGTAGAGATCCAATTGCAGGGTTTCGTAGCCGGACTCCTCATCAATGTGGGAAGTGAAGCCAGCAGCTACCTTGTTCTCGACAATAAAGAAGAATCCATCTCCGGACGCTACCAGGTCAGGCTTTCGGCCACTGGCTTTGCCGTAGCCTTTTGGAATGGCGTGCTGGGTCATCCAGCTGACCGGTCCGGTTGGATGGTCTGAATCAGGGAGCTTGAATAGAACAGACAAGGCCCGCCTGGTGTAGCCAGCTTCATCAGCCATTCGCAGCCACTGGGCCAGCAGCTCCGTCAGGAAGTCCTCCAGGGAGCTGCGTACCGGCGATTGTTTGTAGGCGTATAGCTTTGAAAAGAAAGTCATTGCGATCTTATGCTCAGAGCAGATTTATTCTCTTCAACTACCGCGCTAAAAATAAACATGTCCCCGTTCTCCACTCATCCCACTTCCCATCCCCACGCTGTGTAGGTGACTTACGGGGCCGTAACTGGAACGGCTCGATATACAGCTACCTGATCTGAACGTATTGTTTCTTTCAACACGTAGGTCGACCCCGTTTTAATGTTGATTTCCCACTGTTTGTCCGCCATTGATGCTCGTTTGTTAAAGGCCGACTCAGGCACCTTGTCGAAGCTATCGTATCGGTACAAGGTGTACGTTACGCCAGGAGTGAGCCCCGACACCGTGGCGGTCAGGTTTACCTTGGCAGATGCTGGGCGAGTATTCGAACCAGCGCCCATGGCGGGCAGTTCTTCGTTCACATCGGTAGTCAGACGAACCGGCAGAGTCTTCCCGTCCTGGTCGATTATCCCGGTAATGGCCACACCATAGTTTTTTCCGCCGCGAGGCAAGGAATACACCGGTCGCGTTTCATTATTGGCCTCTTGGCGGCTCGACTGAAATGCTCCGAACTCAAAGCGATAAAGGTATGCGGGTTGTCCATCGGGCGACCAAAGGCCATTATCGCTGAACGTAATGATGTCATCGGCGTGATAGACAGCCGACTGGCTGGCAGGCCCTGTCGACGAAACACCGATGACGGGAACGATATGGTCGTACTCATTATCACCTGCATTTTCATCTTCGGAGTCTTCGAATCTGGAAAGGTTTTCGTAAACACCAATGATGACCGGATAGCCGGACAGCACATTGCCTTTGACCCATGCCAGGAATTTATTTGCATTCGGCGTGGTAACGCTGTCCCACTCGACAGACTTCAAGTGCATCCGAGCAGCGGTAGCTCCATCGTTAACTCCCAGTAGGAGCTGGCTACCCCGTTTGGATTGGTTGACATTCGGGCTGGCGATTTCGCGAGTATCGAACTGGGAAACGTATTGGCCGTAGTAGAGCCCAGCACTGATAAGCGCTGTCTCACCGCAATAGCCGTAGTTTGCTGTCCATTGGAGGCGTGGTGGAATATCGTTCATTTTAGAACTGTCTTTTGTCGCGCTTGAGTCTGCCAGATTGGGCTGCTTGTCTGCTGCATGGGCGGTTGACAAAGGTACATACAGCGTCAAAGCCACTAACAGGCACAAAGGTCTAGGCCGAACGAGTTGGCTTTTCGTGAGCAGGCAGAAGTCGAACATTCCCATCACCTTTACGGGTCTGTGACGCTGGCTATTTATCAGTCAATGTCATGAGTGTTGGCAGTATGCAGGAGAGCCGGGGCCAGGAGAGCGGGGACAGCTTTATTTTCCTAAACTACCGCACTGAAAAAAATCTGCCCCGTTTCCAGTCGAGCCAGCACCCTCAGTTGCAAAAACCAGCTCAGTCCCTGTAGATGTAGAGGCAGATCACGATTATCAACTCGTTTCTCGGCCGCTGAAAAATCGTGGCTTGCCCCCCACCCTCTGTCAGGCCTTGATCAGCCGAGTATCCAGGCCGAAGCGCTCTTGTGCGATCAGCCGGTAGTAGCCGTCGGCAAGATCGCAGCTAACGAGCAGGTTCCATGAATGGCGGGTGACAGCAGATGGGATCAGCACAAAGGGATGTTCTGCCAGTAAGGCGTCAGCGAATTTTTGCTGGTTCGGTGATGCGCTGGCGCTCGACAGCCACACCGGGTTCGGTACGTCCTCCGGCTGCACGACATGAATCAGATCAGGGTTGAGAATTTCGAAACAGGTCAGAACGTGCGGCACAGTGTCCAGTGCGTCGAAGCCTGCATGTACTGCCACTTCGAGAATGGCGGTCGATGGATCAGCCGATGCGTACACTACATTACGCCCCGGAGGGTTCCACCGCCCTCCCATCTTCTGGGCACCGATACCGCTATCCCAACTGCCTTTGTAAACTTCGCGATCAAGGCGCCAAGCGTGCCATGAACCAGACCATGGCAATGGATTCACTGGTACACACCGTATTCGACACGCTCCAGGTAATCCTCGACGGCCTGAAACCCGACCGGGTTGTCGATCACGTCCAGGGGCACGTCGCCGTCCAGGTACTTGCACGGACGCCCGAGCCATTCCTCGGCCAGTTTTTGAGTGCCAAACACGGTGATGGCATGCTCAAGCACCTTGGCATATTGGAATGCTACGGCGCTCTGTTGGGCATTGAGCAGGGCTGGTTGCCGGGTACCTTGGCGCTGGAGCGTCCTGATAGATTTTCCAACGATGCGGCTCATGATCTTTTTGTTGGAAAAAAGATCGGAGAGCGACAGCATGTCCTGCACGTCTTTCAGCGCAAAGCCTTTGATGGTAAGGCGGTAGACCATCACTGAACTGAGCTGGTCCATGTCGTTGCGCAGCAGGTACTCGGTAGGCCTGCGGGTGGGCGGTGATGATTTGTCGGTGCGGGCTTCGGCGGTAGGCATGGGATATCCTCCATGTGCGACATATGACGCAAGTTTAGCGCCGTTTGTCGCTATTCGCACGGCTTTGCGGTGAACGGTTCCGAGATCACTCGAAAGCTCGGCCTCCTCTTCGCGCCCATGCTCCCGTCAACGAAGCACAGTCTCTATACTCGCCAAGGGCCCATGGAATAGGCCGATCATATGAGGGAAGACTTTTGAGCGCCGCACTTTGCAACAACATCTCCGCCGTAACATTCATCAGCAAACACAAAGCAGCCTGCCAACCGATTGCCGATCAGTTGGACATGCCGGTAGAAAACATCCTCGGACTCGCTGCCCAGGAGAGCCAGTACGGCAGCGGACGCATAGCCCGGGAACTGAACAATTATTTCTCCCTGCACGCGCCAGCGCCCTTGCAGATCGGCTCGCAGGCTCCGATGGGCAATAGCAAAATCAAGGTGGCGCAGTTTTCTTCCTTTCAGCAATGCGCCCAATCGTTCGCCACCCGCTATGGCCCGGCGGTCAGAGGAAAGAAAGATCCGATGGATTTTGCCCAGGCTCTGGTGAAGATCGGCTTCAATACTGGCAGCGCAGCTACCGGAGGACGCGACGGATTTGCCAAGTACCTCGCACAAATCATCACTGCGGTCAAAGGACGCCTGGCATGCTGATCAAGACGACTACTTCATGGTTGCTTACCCTGGGCCTGGCTTGCGTCACGCTCCCGGCCTGCTCTGCGCCGGCATTACAGGCTGGTCAGGTCAACCCGCAAGGTCTGAGCCGCGAGCAAGCCCAACAGGTGCTGGAAGTGGCACTCAAGAATGAGGACTACAAACTGGGCAGGCCCAGGGTATTCATCGACGGCGACCTGGCCGATGAAAATGGCAACCCACCTCATCCCGGGTATTTCGACTTCAGCCTGGGCTACAACGATCCCAAGGCAGGAGCCACCGAATACTGGGGATTATTCTCGGTGAGCGTGGCCACCGGTGACGTCTGGGAAATCAATACCTGCAAGCGCCTCGCAGGCGCAGAGCTCAAGCAATTGCAAAGCCGGATCATGACCAGGACAGGCAAGAGCCTGAATGACGAAAAAGTACAACGACAGGGGCTGGGGTGTAGCGATGAACAATGAGTATCGTGCTTGAACTGAGCGCATCACTTTCCCGCCCAAGATACCGACTAAAGGGGATAGATTTGCTTTCGCGGCCCGTCGAACCCATGAAATGAATCAGTCCCCGTTTCCACTTCCAACTATTTATTGCGAGTAGTCAGCTGCTTGATTTTTTATCAGGCGGATCGCTGGGAACCCGTGCACCATCAACGCCCGGGGCACTATCGGCGCCTGGTGTACCGCCAGGACCTGCCGCACCACCATTCCCACATTTGCCGACGTGTCCTCCTTTGCCGGCGGAACCTGAACAAGGCGGGGACAGATTTATTTTAACCATCCACAGTGCTGATAAAAGTAAATCCGCTCCAGTCTTCCACTGGATCAGATCAGCTATTGGGCGTATTTAGGTCTGTTGCGGGTGCACCGTCCAACAAAGCATCCACGACTGCCCGCGCCATCTCCACCGAATGCAGCATGCTCCAGAACAGCGCCCGTTCGAAGGGATCCGTATGCAGACTGAGTTCGTCGCCGTTGAGTTGCGCAGACTCCAGCAAGCGCGAAACGTGAGCCAGCGCTTCATGGGCATTGACGCCCTGTTGGATCGCAAACAACGACGGCTTGCCGGGAGATTCAGAGCTGACAGGCTTGGCGCGGGTGAACGTGAGAGGTTCGAGTTCGCAGGGAGCAAAGTCGTTGGCAGCGTCGTGCGCTGGAGGTGGATCGGGGGTAAGTTTCTTGGTCATTGCATAAAGCTCCTCTGTGAGAAAAGGAACTTGTCACCCCCGCTGCAAAACGAAGGGTGGCAAGCCGTACACAGGTTTGCAGACCGGCACAGAGGAACCGGCAGGCCGAAGCCTCCTGCGCACAGCTCGCCATGACACGAGCATAGAAATGCCGCTTTCGCGGCGCTGTGCGCCTCCGTATCCGAGCTGCAAAACCCGTATCGCTGAATTTTCAGCGATGTCTGGACTGTAGCCATGACGTGTGGCGCACACAATATTCTCCCACGCCTGAATCACGTGGGAAATATGAGATTTTTAGGAGGGCCGTTTCACTTTAGCCTTGTCAGGCTTGAGTAACGCCGATGCGCTACCTCTAGGCGAGATACAAAAAAGCCCAGCAAGAGACCGGGCTATATAGATGGAACGCCAGTTAACGCCCGATCTTATTTCTTGGGCGGAGGCGGTGCAGATGGCGCAGTGGGTCTAACAATAGCACTGGGTGATGGTGGTGGATTTTTACCATCCTGCGTAACGCCGCTGCGTGCAGGTGTCGGCATTGGCTGAGGCGCTTTGCTGGTCATTTTTCGTCCTCCATCGCTTGATCAAACTCTACCCATTGTACCTTCGAAGCATCGATAACCAAAAACTGAGCGCCACAGGGGCTCTGCACGCCTTTGTCATCAAGCCAAGCGGGATTTTGAATGGCAAATTGCCCCTGCGTCGACTCATTTGACCACTCTGAAGGCCATCCATAAAAGCAAAACGGGGACGGATTTATTTTCACGACCTGCCGAGCTGAAAAAATAAATCCGTCCGCGTTTCTGTGCAGAGCCTAAGTGCATTGGAAAACAATGGCGTCATCATTGATTCGTACGAACCACAGATACGGTAGACCATGCTAACGGTAGACTTTAGCATCAGTCTCATTCGCCGAGCATGCTTTACACCTTGCCAAACCCATGAGCTTTTAGGTAACGTCGTGCTGGCCATCCGCCACAAACAAAAATTCAAAAAAGTACAAAGTTAGCTAAAAAGGACTTGGCTTTCGCAAGAACGCCAATAAACAAATACTCTAAGAGTTTTAATATTGAGCATTCAGCACATACGAATCGAGAACTTCAAGAAGTTTAGCAATATAACTCTAGACTTAACTTGCCCCATTACGCTTATTTATGGAGAAAACAGTTCTGGGAAATCTTCGGCACTAAGGGCAATACTAGGCCTTGTACAGACTTTTTCACAAAACAACAAATATCAAAGCTGGAATGCGCAGGGGGAGCTAGTTGATCTTGGGCTTTATAAAGACTATATAAAAGACCACAACGTCAAAAATAAGTTTAGCATCTCATTGCAAAGCCATCTTTATAGTCCTTACGATTTCAAACTCAGAAGGCATAGTAAAGCCAGACATATAACCGAACAAAAATTCACGTACGAATACGACAGCGCAACTAGCCAAGCAAAAATTCATTCATTTCATGAGACCACAACTCCCTTAGACTCCAAAGTACTTCTGACCGAACTAATTAACCATGGTTCGAAGGGAAGCACAACGGGACCAATCGCTCCTTGCTACACATCTGTAAAGATTTCAAAACCTAAAACTCGTAGCCATTACAACCTTACTGTCGACGGATTGGCACTTCGGTCATACTTCGGCTCGCCCGATCATTCACCCGACTGGATGCGAGAAGAACTATCCGGCGTCAATACCTCAACAGAAGTTAATTTTGACCAGCGTCTTAGCATCAGCCAAACTAACGAAAAAAAGAAACATAAAGATAATGCCTTTATGAAGCTCCGGATATATGAGCGAGCTATTCGAGAGTCTGCCGCATTCTTGTCTCGAGTCCACTATCTTGGTCCGCTTCGCATGTCACCTCTCCGCAGCTACAAGCTAACTTCCCACACTTCGGAAGTAGGGCCTACAGGTGAACTCACACCTTTGGTACTGTCATACCTGTATAAAAAATCTCAACAAGACAAAACCAAATCAAAAATTCATAAACTTCGATATGAAAAATTTTGCCGCTGGTTCCAATATATTTTTCCAGAATATGAAATCTCTGTAGAGCCAAGCGAAGATGTGGTCAGACTAAAGGTTAAGCACGCGGGCCGGATAGATTCTATTACCGATGTCGGCTTCGGATTTTCTCAAGTTCTACCAATTCTTGTACAAGCTAGTGCTATGGAGCCTGGCGATACACTCATAATAGAACAGCCAGAACTCCACCTACACCCGAAGGCACAAGTTGCATTTTCTACGTTTGTAACCGAAGCGTCTAAAAGCGGTGTGAAGTTCATCATAGAAACCCATAGCGAGCACTTACTCAGAGGCTTACAGCTTAATATAAGCAACCATGAGCTAGATCATCAAAAAGGCTTAAAAGCTTCAAATGTGAAGATCTATTACTTTCACAGAGAAGACAAAATCACCAATATGACCCTCAACCAATGGGGAGAAATAGAGGGTGGATGGCCAGAAGGCTTTTTTGACGAAAGTTATCAAATATCTAGCCAAATCTTGAAAAACAAACTATCAGCGATGAATGCGGAAAATATAGAACGCAAAACGGAAGCATTCGAATGAGAATTGCAATTGACTCCGAAGCTATATTATTTGCATTTTCGGGTGCCCGCGCAGAGCTTGAAGATATTTTAAGGCCATCAATATTAGCGATCAACGAGAAGATCATTGACGACTATAGTTCAAAAGTCCTGAAAGATGGTGCTGGACTGGGTAAGGACTGGCTGACACGTCTATTTAGCACTCCTAGTAGATTTAGACTTATTTCTACTGAAGAAATGCAGACCTATGAACTAGATCACTCTGACGTTGATCAGTCTTACGTAGCCGCTGCTTTCTTTAACGGACACTATCTGATATCCCCCAATAAAAACCAGTCACTCATTGAAAAAGCGAAAGATTACGGAATTCAAATAAATGATACTAAATCACCTTTAGAAATCGATAACATGCCCGGCAACGCAATCATTTTCAATGCTTTGCTAAACTCCAAAACCACATATAGACACGCTATAATTAGGCATTTTTTCGCTAAGGAAAAAAACATTTTAATTTATGACCGATACATCAAAAATTCTTCACTTTGCCTATTTGAAAACATCTTAAAATATTGTCACAAAAATGCTGACATCACTATTATTAGTGATTTCGACCGAAGCGCATCGAGTCCTATCACCGCTGACGCAGCACAAAAAAGGATAAAAA
The DNA here is from genome assembly GCF_900105475.1 of Pseudomonas asplenii. Lineage (NCBI taxonomy): Bacteria > Pseudomonadati > Pseudomonadota > Gammaproteobacteria > Pseudomonadales > Pseudomonadaceae > Pseudomonas > Pseudomonas asplenii. The sequence continues at coordinate 5,204,443 of NZ_LT629777.1, forward strand.
AAATACGCCCACACGCAAATGTTAAGTGCTACTACCCTGATCTAAAAAACTGTGTCGACACCCATGATCGCCATATCCATTTAGGACATCGTTTGCAGATATCATTTTCGAGTGGCACAGACTGCTTTGGCCTGCATCCTAAGTGGAGCAATAGCGAATGCGAAATAAGCGTTCACTACTTATCAAAATCATCAGCTGTGAGAGACTACTATGCACTAACCAGCTTAACTTCAAGGAAACCAATTATAATAAAAGCCTATTCAAAAATATAACAAGAACGCTTCAAATCAAATGAAAAATAGCATTCGAGGTATATCCAAGCCTGGGATACCTCGGATCAACACAACACCATCTCAAATTAGCCTCACATAATTATCTAAATCAAAACAAAATCGACCACAAAGACAAAAATAAAAACACCCTGAAGTTACCCCTCGTCAAACTGGACTTTACTGATACTACGCCAACTTTTGGATAAAATTTTTCTTGGTTGCTACAGAGTAGTTTTAGCGAAAAAACGGGGACAGACAAAAACGGGGACAGATTTATTTTCACGGCCTACCGAGCCGCCACCCGTCCTCGGAAAGATCACTTCTGTTCCCGTCCGGCCGCCTCAATAATGGCATCCATCCGAGCCACCACTTCATCATGAGGAACACCTACGCCAGGATTTTCCAGCGACCGCAACACCTTCGCCCGAAACCATGCCTCATAACTCGCAGCCTGCTCTTCTGTTTCAAGCATCGAAACAATCGGGGAAAGCCCAGCACTCATCAGCTACCTCCTCTAATCGAAACGATGGGTCAGCGCTCAACAGGCCCCTCCTCCAAAACCAGATCCACCCCAGCCTGAGCCAACTCGATCAGATGCACCACGCCCATCGCCAGCTTGCAATTCGCCCCATCCAACTGGTCCGTCGACTCATAAGCCGTAGCCGCAGCCGACTGCAGCACCGAATAGGCAGCCATCAACCTCTCTTCAGCACTGAGCGATAACGATCGACAAGGTAATTTCGGAAGACAACTCGACTTGACGGGATCACTGCCGCCTCCAAGCCCATAGTGAGCAAACACGCGTTCAGCAACAGCAGCAGACACACCTGCCGGTGGGTCCGGTATCAGTTTCTTGTCCATGGTCCAGCTCCTACCTGTCAATATCAGAGGAGCCAACTTCTGCCGTTCTCACGCGGCAAAGGGTGGCAGCTGTACGCAGGGTGAGAATACCGGACAGTAGGCAACCGGCCAGACCGAAGTCTGCCCACGCACAGCCGCCATGGAGCGTTTGCAGGTGGAAAACACCCGCAATGAGGCTGACGCGAAATGCGCTTACTGAAACGGGTTCTCACGCCCGATCGCTGATTTGGCAGCGATGGACGAAGACTAACTAACCGGTTTCGGCAGGCGCAAGGCGAAAGGATTTTCTAGGAAACTTCAGGCATTGAAAAGGGAATTGTCCTGGAAGCGGCTTTTCCAGACACAAATAAAAAACCCCGTAGACGCTACGTCTACGGGGCTTTCGAATAGTGGAGGCCGAGGTCGGAATCGAACCGGCGTAGATGGATTTGCAATCCACTGCATAACCATTTTGCTACTCGGCCTCAGGTCGAATCGAGCGCCCTTGCAAGCCAGGCTTGCCGCAACTCCTTGATTCTTCAGCGATCGCGACGTTGCCGTCCGTGCTGATGGCGCGCATTATGTCCTAGTTGAATGACACTGGCAACCCCCTGAATTCTAAATATTTTTTATTTTTCGGGATCGGCTCTGCCCTGCTCTGACGCCGCCAATTGCACCAGCCGCGCGGCCAGGGCCTTGGCCTGGCTTGCCACGTCGGTCACCGCCGTGCTCTCCCACCACATGCCGCGCAATGGCGGCCCCATGGCGAACAATCGGGTCGAAATATTGCCGTCGGCATCCACCACCGCGCCACCGGGGTCAGCCGCAATACCCAAGGCCAATGGCCCCGGCCGAATCAACCCGCGCGCCAGCAGTTGCTGCGGCAACGGGCGGTCGACGCGGCGCCAGTCGTATTCAATACCCGTAGAGTTGATCAGGCCCACACCACTGACCGTCACGGCATGCGACTCGCCCCGCCGCCGAAGGGTGATGCTGACCTGGCCGTCGCGTACTTCGCCCAAGCCCTTGAGCGATGCTGCCTCGATGGTCAACCGCCCTTCCCCATGCAGGCGTTCCACCAGTTCGGCGCTCAGGGGTGGCGAGCGGTGGTGATGGCTTTCCCACCAGGGCCGTACATGGCGGACGAACTGACGACGCTGCCCATCAGTGGCCTGACTCCACAGTCGGCCGATATGAGACCGCACGGTGTCCAGCGGCGCTTGCCAGTCGATACCGGCAGCAATGGCCTCGGCGCACTGTCGACGTACTTCGCGCAACAGTTGCAGCGGGCTGCGCAGGCTGTGATCAGCGGCCAGGAAGTCGCCCCAAGTCGGTGGCTGACGGCGCACATGGGGCAGCAGGCCGTGGCGGGAGAAGACGCGGATCGGGCCGCGATGGCCGGCCTGTTCCAGGGACACCACGGCGTCGACCATGGTCAGGCCGGAGCCGATGATCAGTACCGTGCCCTGGGGATCGAGGCGCGATATGGCGGCGACATCCCAGGGATCGACGGCGGCAGCGTTGAGGCCGCTGGATTGTTTCTGGCGGGTGCGCGCAGCCGGGAACATGCCGGTCGCCAACACTGCGTGGGCAGCGTGCAGTTGCTGACCATCAGCCAGGGTCAGGCTTGCACCATCGCTGTCTGTCACCAAGTCGACCACTTCGCCATGCACATGCTCGGCGGTCGAGCCCCAGGCTGCGCCCTGCTCCCGCGCCTCGGCCAGGCGCTGCTGCACGTAGAGGCCGAAGAGACCGCGAGGCATGAACAACTCACTGACCGGCACATGTTGCTGATCCGATTCGGGCCAGCCGCCTTGGGCGATGTAGGCTTCGAGCCACTGGGGCAGATCATCGGGGTTGTCCGGGTCGACACTCATCCGCGCGGCATTGCCGTTCAAGGTATGGCCCAGTTCCGTGGCGCTGTAGGCCTCGCCACGGCCGAGTTCGGCACGCGGCTCGACGATCAGCACCCGACGCCGTCCCGGCAGGCGCAGCAACTGCACCGCCAGCATGGCGCCGCTCAAGCCACCGCCAACGATCACGACGTCAGCCGGCCCCGCTACTGGCGCGATGGCGTGCGTCGCCTGTCCGCTCAGGATTTCACTCATTCTTCGCTCTCTTGTCAGTGCTTGCCCAGGTAGAAATCCTGCAGGTCGCCCCGGGCCAGCAATTCGTCCGACGTGCCGCTGAGCACCACTCGGCCGGTGTCGAGCACATGGGCACGGGTGGCGTATTTCAGCGCTACGTTAATGTTTTGTTCGGCAATCAGGAAGCTCATCTGTTGCTCGCGGTTGAGTTGCGCGACGATTTCGTAAATCTCTTCCACGATAATAGGCGCCAGGCCCATGGATGGCTCGTCGAGCAAGACCAAAGTCGGCCGGGTCATCAGCGCCCGACCGATGGCGACCATCTGCTGCTCGCCGCCGGAGGTCAGCCCGGCCTGGGTCTTGCGCTTGGTTTTCAGGCGCGGGAACCAGGCGTAGATACGCTCCAGGTCATCCTGCAGCTCGCGTCGGCTGAGACCGCGAACGAAGCCGCCGCTGCGCAGGTTGTCCTCCACGGTCAGTTGGCCGAATACGTGGCGTCCTTCCAGCACATGCACCAGACCGTCGCGTACGCGCTGGCTGGGCTCCACCGCCAGGCTGTCCTGGCCCTGGAAGTGGATGCTGCCGCGAGTGACCTGCGCGCGCTCGGCGCGCACCAGCCCGGAGATGGCCTTGAGGGTGGTGCTCTTGCCGGCGCCATTGGCACCGAGCAAGGCGACGATGCCGCCGCGCGCCACGCTCAGGGACACCCCGGACACCGCGAGGATGCTGCGGTCGTAGATCACCTCGATGTCATCGACCCCTAGCAGCGGCGCGGCGCCCGCTTCAATCGCTGGCTGGCCCATGGCTTACTCGTCTGCCGCGCAGGTGCGCGGGGTCAGGTTCTTTTCCTTGGCGAAGGCCGCCGATTTCTCGTCGATCAGTGGGCGCAGCAGCGCGCGGTCGGCGGCGATCCAGTCACTGACCAGGCTCCAGTGCGCGCCATCCCACTGCTGCACCCGCGCCGAACCGCCGCCCTCATGGTCGCTGCAGGACAGCTTGAGGTTCTGCATCAGACCGTAGAAGCCCATGGCCTTGAGCCGCGCATCGTCGATGTTCAGGTGCTCCAGGCCCCAGCGGCCTTCTTCGCCATGCAACGGCCGCTTGCCGAACTTGCCCTGCCCGGTGCGGATCGCTTCCACAGCGATGGCGGCGTTCACCAAGCCTGAGTTGTAGTAGACGCTGCCGAAGTTGTTGAGGTCCTTGAGGTCGCTCTTGCCCTTGTCGAGGATGTATTGCTTGAGGCGCTTGTGGATCTCGAAATCCGTGCCCGCCGGGTACGGTGTCAGCGCCAGGTAGCCCTTGGCGGCGGCGCCGGCCGGCAGCACGTCTTCGCTGGAACTGGCCCAGATGTCGCCAATGATATGGTCGACCGGGAAGCCGAAGCGCGCGGCGGTCTTCACCGCCACCGGAGTCGACACGCCCCAGGTGCGCAGGAACACCCAGTCCGGGTTGAGCTGGCGTATCTGGCGCCATTGGGCGGACTGCTCGTTGCCCGGGTCGGCGACCGGAATCTGGATATTCTCGAAGCCGTACTTTTCCGCCAGCAGTTTCAGCGGGCCGAGGGTTTCGCGGCCATAGGCCGAGTCGTGGTAGACGGTGGCGATCTTCTTGCCCTTGAGCTTGTCGAAGCCGCCTTCGCGCTGGGCGATGTAGTTCACCAGGGTCGAGGCTTCACTGTAGAAGGTCAGCATCACCGGGAAGTTGTAGGGGAAGACCTTGCCGTCGGTGGCTTCGGTGCGGCCGTAGCCGAGGGTGATCAGCGGGATCTTGTCGACTTCCGCGCGCTCGCTCAGGGCATAGGCCGCCGGCGCACCGTTAGGCTGGTAGACCGCCACCGGCGCGCCGTCCAGGCCATTCTTGAAGCGCTCGTAGCACTCGATGCCCTTCTCGGCCGTCCATTCGGTCTCGCACTCCTGCCACACCAGCTTGACGCCGTTGATGCCGCCCTCGACCTCGTTGATGTAGTTGAGGTAGTCGATCATCCCGGCCCACACCTGCACGCCGCTGGAGGCGTAGGCGCCGACCCGGTAGGTGGCCAACGGAAAGAACTGCTGGTCCGGCGAGGCCTGGGCCAGTGGCGCCGCCGCGCCGAGGAGAGTCAGGGCCAGGCCTGTGGCAGTCAGTGAACGTTTGAAAAATGCACGCATGGTCGAATCGGTCTCCAGGGATGTCGGGTCGGAAAGTCAGAAGCGCAACGGCCAGTACCGCAGCCGTTCACGGGTATTGCCCAGCAGGCGGATCAGCCCTTCCGGCTCCTTGACCAGGAACAGGATGATCAGCACGCCAAAAATGATTTTCTGCAGGTTCTGCAATTGCCCGGCATACACCGCGCCACCGAGCAGGGCCTGGCCGAGGTGGCTGAGCAGGATCGGCAGCAGGCTGATGAAGGCCGCACCGACGAAGTTGCCGGCGATGCTGCCCATGCCACCGATAATGATGATGAACAGGATCTGGAACGAACGGTTGATGTCGAAGCTGCCGGCGCTGGCCGTTCCCAGGTAGGCGAAAGCCCAGAGCGCGCCGGCAATGCCGAGGTAGAACGAGCTGACGGCAAACGCCAGGCGTTTGTAGCGCGCCACCGGGATGCCGATCACGGCGGCGGCGGTGTCCATGTCGCGAATCGCCATCCAGTTGCGCCCGGTCTGGCTGTTCACCAGGTTGCGTGCGGTCCAGGTCAGCAGCAGCACCGTGACCAGGGTCAGCAGGTAGCGCCCCAGCGGTGTGTTCAGATCATGGCCAAAAAGGCTCAGGCTCGGTGCGGAGATGGTCCCGGACGAACCGTAGTTGTAGAACCAGGGGAACTTGACGAACAGCCACTCCAGAAAGAACTGCGCGGCCAGGGTGGTGACCATCAGGTAGAAGCCCTTGATCCGCGAACTGGGCAACCCGAACAGCAAACCCACCAGCCCACTGATCACCCCGCCGCCGAGCAGCGCCAGGGGCAGGCCCAGTTCGGGCAGGCGCAACAGAAAACCGTAGGTGGCAAACGCCCCGACAGCCATGAAGCCGGTGGCGCCCACCGAGGTCTGCCCGGTGTAGCCGGTCAGCAGGTTGAGCCCCAGGCCGGCCAGGGACAGCACCAGGAACGGAATCAGGATCGCGCTGAGCCAGTAGTCATTGCCCACCCACGGCACCACGCCGAAGGCCAGTACCAGCAAGCCGATCAGGGTCCACGGCAGGCGCCGCTCGATCAGCACCCAGGGTGCCGTTTCAGTGATCACGGGAACGGACATGCTTCAGACTCGCTCGATGACCCGCTCGCCGAACAGGCCGGCCGGGCGGATGTAAAGGAAGACCAGCGCCAGGACATAGGCGAACCAGGGGGTGATGCCGCCACCGATCAGCGGGCCGATATAGACCTCGGCGAGGTTCTCGGCAGCGCCAACGATCAGCCCGCCGACAATGGCCCCGCCGATCGAGGTGAAACCGCCGATGATCAGCACCGGCAGCGCCTTGAGCACCACCAGCGACAGCGAGAACTGCACGCCCTGGCGCGCGCCCCAGAGCAGTCCCGCCACCAGGCCGACGACACCGGCCACCGCCCAGACGATCTGCCAGATGCGGTTGAGATGGATGCCGATGGACAACGCCGCCTGGGTGTCATCGGCCACCGCGCGCAGCGATACGCCGATGCGGGTCTTGTTGAACAGCAACGCAAGCACCACCACCAGCACCACCGCAGTGGCCGCAGCAACCAGGTCGAACTGGCTGAGCATCACCCCGTGGACGAACAGCGGCACGTCGTCGATGCCCAGGTCCAGCGCGCGCACCTGCGAGCCCATCAGCCCCTGGGCCAGGCCCTCGATGATGAACGACAGGCCGAGGGTGGCCATGAACAGGGTGATCTGCGAACGGTTGACCAGCGGTCGCAACACCAGCCGCTCGATCAGCAGCGCACCGATCACCATCACCGCCACCGTCAGCAGCAGGGCCAGGGCAAAGGGCACGCCGTGCTCGTGCAGGCTGACGAAGGTCAACGCGGCGAACAGCAGCATCGAGCCCTGGGCGAAGTTGAACACGCCGCTGGCCTTGTAGATCAGCACGAAGCCGATGGCGACCAGCGAATACAGGGTGCCGGCGAGCAGGCCGCCAAGCAGGGTTTCCAGGAAGAAGGCCATCAGTGCACCGCTCCCAGGTAGGCCGCGATCACTTCGGGGTTGGCCTGCACCTCGGCCGGCGTGCCATCGCCGACCTTGCGCCCGTAGTCGAGCACCACCACGTGATCGGACAGGCCCATCACCACGCCCATGTCATGTTCGATCAACACCACGGTGGTACCGAGGTCACGATTGACGTCGGCGATGAACCGGGCCATTTCCTGTTTTTCCTCGGCGTTCATCCCGGCCATCGGTTCATCCAGCAGCAACAGGGTCGGCCCGGCGATCAGCGCCCTGCCCAGCTCGACGCGCTTTTGCAGACCGTAGGACAGGTTGCCCACCGGCACATCACGCAGGGCCTGCAGCTCCAGCAGTTGCAGAATGTGCTGGGCCTTGCGCCGAAACGCCTCGGCCTCGCGCCGCGCCCGTGGCAGGCCCAGGGCCTGTTCGAGGAAGTGGCTGCGCTGATAGCGCGACAGACCGGTAAGCAGGTTGTCGATCACGCTCATTTTCTTGAACAGCGCGTTGTTCTGGAACGTGCGACCGATGCCCCGGCGTGCGGCATCGAGTGGATCGATACGGCGAAAGCGCTGCTGGTCGAAGACGATCTCACCACTGTCGAAGCGGTAGACGCCGTTCAACAGGTTGAGCAGCGAACTCTTGCCGGCGCCATTGGGCCCGATCAGCGCGCAGATCTCGCCGCGCCTAACGTCGAACGACAGCGCATTGATGGCTTTCACTCCCTTGAACGACAGGGATAGCTCCCGCACCTGCAAAATCGGCTCGGCCACACTCATGCGCTTTTCCGTCCCGGGGCCTGGAGCCGCCATTGGTTGAAGGTTGCCGGCAGCTTCGCGGGGGTGCTCGGCTGCCAGATGTATTGCAGTCGCTGGAACCCCAGCAGGCGCCGCACCCGCTGCTTGAGCAGACGCGCGACGAAATGTTCGGGATGGGCCAACGACCATTCGCACAGACGACGGCGCCAGGTGCCTTGGGGAGCAAGGCGCTGCTCGATCTCGTCGGCCAGGTTCTGCAAGCGCTCGGGGGACAGCAGCAGGCCGGACGGGGCCACTTCGCGGCGGTCACGACTGGCACTGTCGCGGCTTTCGGCGAAGGCCAGACCGTGGCCGCTGTTCAGCCATTGCTCTAGGACCACGCCGAGGCCGCCCTGCCAGCGGGTGTCTTCCTCACTCCAGAGTTGTGGCTGGGTCGTGGGGGCGCGCCAGAGCACAATTGGGCGGGGTTCCTGGAGTTCGCCGCAGAGGCTGGCGAACGCCAGCACCCGCTGCCGAGGCGAACCGGGCAGGCGGCCTGGCAGTTGGTTGGCGATCAGCACGCCAGGGGCGGTGTTGGAGTCGCCGACGGCCAGCCAGTCGAGCAGTTGCTGGCGGCTGTCGACGAAGCCGTGGCTCGGTTGCAGGCGCCAGAAGGCCTGGCCGAGGGCTTCGGCAGTCAGCTCCGGGGCCAGGCTGAACACCTCGCCGCCGATGGAATGGGCCGCCAGGGACAAGAGCAACAGGTTCGGCTCCAGGCTACCGCTGAGGGCCAGGCGCGAGTCGGCAGTGAAGCCGTGCTGGCGCAGTCCGTCGGCCAGGCGCTCGACTTCACGCAGGGTGTCGATCCAGCGCCAGCTGTGCCATTGGCCATGACGCTTGTGGCGCAAGGCGCTTTGCAGCGGGCTGACCTGGGCCCAGTGCCGCAGTTGCTCAAGGGCGGCGGGAAAGATCGAGACCGTTTCGGGTTGCGGCGACTGTAGCGCCGGCGGACGTTTGAGTTCGTGCACGCTCATGGGCTCACCTCTTGCTGTGGTTGGGCGTGCGGTGGTCCGCTGGCGGGAATTGGGTGTGTCTTTGAAGTTATCAGGCCGACCGCACCGCCTTCTGCTGCAACGCCGCCAAGTCGCGGTAACCCGCCCCCGGATGAATATCCGCAAGCTTCGGCCCGGCCCCGAACAGCTTCTCGCGCAAGGTCCCCGGCGCGTATTCGCGCTTGTACACGCCACGCTTCTGCAACTCCGGCACCAGCCACTCGACCGCATCGACAAAGCTCTCGTGGGTCAGCGCATACGCCAGGTTGAAGCCATCGACATCGGTCTCCTCGACCCACTCCTGCAGCAGGTCGGCCACCGTCTGCGGCCCGCCGACGAACAGCGGACCAAAGCCGCCGATGCCGACCCAGCTGGCCAACTCGTTGGGCGTCCAGACCCGATTCGGGTCCGCTGTGGAGAACGTCTCCACCGCCGACTGGATCGCATTGGTGTGCACATGCCGCAACGGCTCGTCCGGTTTGAACTGGCTGAAGTCGATCCCGGTCCAGCCGGAAATCAGCGCCAGCGCGCCTTCGTAGCTGACGTAGGATTTGTACTCCTCGAACTTGGCCTTGGCCTTGGCGTCGGTCTCGTCGACGATCACTGTCTGCAGATTGAAGATCAGGATGCTCTTCGGATCGCGCCCCGCTTCAGCGGCACGTCGGCGGATGTCGGCCACCACCTTCTTGAGCAACACCTTGGACGGCGCGGCGACGAACACACACTCGGCATGCTCGGCCGCGAACTGCTTGCCACGGCTAGACGCGCCGGCCTGGTACAGCACTGGCGTGCGCTGCGGCGACGGTTCGCACAGGTGAATGCCAGGCACCTGGAAGTGTTTGCCGAAATGCTGGATCTCGTGGATCTTGCGCGGGTCGCTGAACACCTTGCGCGCACGGTCGCGCAGCACTGCGCCGTCCTCCCAACTGCCTTCCCAGAGTTTGTAGCAGACCTCCAGGTATTCCTCGGCGTAGTCGTAGCGCGCATCGTGCTCGGTCTGGGCGTGCTGGCCGATATTCTTTGCCCCGCTCTCCAGGTACGAGGTGACGATGTTCCAGCCGGCGCGGCCCTTGGTCAGGTGGTCGAGGGTCGACAGCCGGCGGGCAAATGGGTACGGGTGTTCGAAGGACAGCGAGGCAGTCAGGCCAAAGCCCAGGTGCTCGGTGACCAGTGCCATCGGCGGGATCAGTTGCAGCGGATCGTTGACCGGCACCTGCGCCGCCTGGCGGATCGCCGCGTCACCGTTGCCGTTGTAGACGTCATAGATGCCCAGCACGTCGGCGATGAACAGGCCGTCGAACTTGCCGCGTTCGAGGATCTTCGCCAGGTCGGTCCAGTATTCCAGGTCCTTGTACTGCCAGGAGCGATCCCGTGGGTGAGCCCACAGGCCGGGGGACTGGTGGCCCACGCAGTTCATGTCGAAGGCGTTGAGGCGGATTTCACGGGACATCGACAGCACTCCTGGAACGGTCGGGCAACACGCCATTGAGGCGGAAGTTGCCAATCAGCGTGTATTTCAGATGCAGGGGGTCTTGCTGCGGGTCGTGGCTGGGTGTCAGTTCGGCGCGTTGGCCGGTCAACGCCCATTCGGTATTGCCGACCTGCTGCAAAGCCTCGGCACTGGCGATCGCCGCTTCGGTGGCGGCGATGAGTTTTTCCGCCTCGTCGTGGGCGCCGTTGGCGAAACGCCGGGCACGCTCGATCAGCGCAGCGGCGACCTCGATGCGGATCTGCAGGTCACCGAACTGGCCGATCACCTGGGGATCGCTGGCTTGGCTGGTATGGCGGCGGACAGCGGCGAGCGTGCGTTCAAGGCCGTTGCGAGCGGCCTGCAGGTCGGCGCTGGCGTAGCTCAGCGCGGCATCACGGGGAATGGATTGATTCAAGGCGTTCATCGCGGTCTCCTAGTTCCAGGCATGCCGGGCCGGCTTGACGCCGTTGAGCAGGTAGTTGCCGATCAGGTGGTACTTCCAGCGCGCCGGGTCATGCAAGGTATGAGTGCGCGCATTACGCCAGTGGCGGTCGAGGTTGTGTTTGCCGAGCACCGAGCGGGTGCCGGCCAGTTCGAACAACTTGCTGGCGGCCAGCAGCGCGGTTTCTGCGGAGAGCACCTTGGCCTGGGCCACCACGACTGAGGCTTCGGCGACGCTGTCTTCGCTGGGCTCGGCCAGGGCGTGGTCGATGGCGCGACCGGCCTTTTCCAGGATCGCTTCGGTGCCGTGGACCCGCCATTCCAGGTCGCCGATGGCGGCGAGGCTGAACGGATCCTGCCAGCCATGCTCCTGCTGGCTGTCGATCCACGGCCGGGCCTGGCGGGCGTGACGCTTGGTTTCCTCAAGGGCACCCAGGGCGATGCCGGTGTCGACCGCGGCCTGGATGATCTGCGAAATCGGGCCGTTGGCCGTGGGCTGGTCGAAGGCCAGGTGAGCCGGAATGACACTGCTGCGCGGCACACGGACATCGACGAACAGCGCGTTACCGCTGGCGGTGGTGCGCTGGCCGAAACCGTCCCAGTTGTCGACGATGGTCAGGCCCTGGGCATGCCGCTCGACGAAAGCAATCTGCGCGTTACCCGCCTCATCGAGGCCGACCACCGGCACGATGTGGGCGAACAAGGCGCCGGTGCAGTAGAACTTCTCGCCATTGATCACGGCTTCGTCGCCGTCAAAGCGGATTCGGGTGTCGAAGGTGCCGGCGTTCTTGCTCTTGGCTTCGGAGAAGGCGTTGCCGAAGCGGTAACCTTCCAGAACCTTGGCGAAGTAATGCCGCTTCTGCGCTTCAGTGGCGGTTTGCGCGAGGATATCGAGCACGCCGAGGTGGTTCTGCGGGATCTGCCCCAGGGACGGGTCGGCCGCCGAGATGATCTTGATCACCTCGGCCACCGTCACATACGACACCCCGGCACCGCCATAGGTCTTGGGCACGGTGATGCCCCACAGGCCAGTGGCGGTGAATTCGTCGAGTTCGGCCGCCGGCAGGCGGCGTTCGCGATCGCGTACGCTGGCCTCGACGGCAAAACGCGCGGCCAGTTGCCTGGCGGCGGCAATCGCCTCTTCATCCGAACGGATGACATGGGCGACAGTGGTGGGTTTGGCGGCAGTTGTCATAGACCGACTCCAGAGTCCTGTTGAGTGCGAAAGAACGCATACACAGGACATAGCAGGAGTCGTGCCTGAAAATATAATATATATATTTCAGATACTTATGAACTATACCTAGAAATGGATAAAGCTAGAAAACAGCCAAATTGTTCAGTGACTGTTGCCAGGGCAACAGTCAGGGCATCACAGCACCACGTTGCGGACGAAGCGCACCGCCACCTCACCCTCATTGCGATACCCATGGGGCTGGTTGCTCGGAAACATGAAAAACTCCCCCGCCGCCACCGACCGCTGTTCCTCACCCAGCCACACCGTCAGGCAGCCCTCGAACACATACAACTGCTCACTCCAGCCATCGTTGTCCGGTTCCGAGTGATAAACCTCCCCCGGCTCCAGGCGCCACTCCCATAGTTCGACCTCACGACTGGCCACTGCCTTGGCCAGCAACACCGCCTTGCTACCTGGAATGGAACCGGCCCAGGCCAGTTCGTTGATACGGCTCGGGTCACGGACACCCGGAGCCTGGATCAGGTCGCTGAAGGCCACGTCGAGGGCTTCGGCCACCCGGTCGAGCGTGCTCAGGCTGACGTTCTTTTCCCCCGCCTCGATGGCCACCAGCATCCGCCGGCTGACCCCGGACTTCTCCGAGAGCGCCGCCTGGCTCAACTGGGCCTCGTGCCGCAAGCGCCGTACATTGAGGCTGACATGTTGCAGAACCGAAGCGCGTTGCGAAGTTTCTTTGTGCACTATATTGCTCACAGGGTAGGTTTGCGCAGTATACTGCCCATCTTTCGGCGCATTGTGCGTCCCCCTCAAGGTAGCGCGCAAGGCCATGGCATCGGACCAATCCAGCAGTCTAATCCCTTCGATCCTGCGGTTCAGCAAAGCCGAGTGCGTGCTGATCCTGATCACCATGATCTGGGGCGGCACCTTTCTGCTGGTCCAACACGCCATGACCGTCAGCGGGCCGATGTTTTTCGTCGGCCTGCGGTTTGCTGCAGCAGCCAGTCTCGTCGCACTCTTTTCTCTGCGCAGCCTGCGCGGCATGACCGCCTTCGAGGTAAAGGCCGGGGTGTTCATCGGCACGGCGATCATGCTCGGTTACGGCCTGCAAACCGTGGGCCTGCAGACCATTCCCAGCAGCCAATCGGCGTTTATCACCGCGCTGTACGTGCCTTTCGTACCGCTGTTGCAATGGCTGGTACTGGGCAAGCGGCCCGGTTTGATGCAAAGCATAGGCATCATGCTGGCCTTTACCGGACTGATGCTGCTGTCGGGACCGAACGGCGCCGAACTGAACTTCAGCTCAGGGGAAATCGCCACCATCATCAGCGCCATCGCCATTGCCGCCGAGATCATCCTGATCAGCAACTATGCCGGCAAGGTCGATGTGCGCCGCGTCACCGTGGTGCAACTGGCTACCGCATCGGTGCTGGCGTTCCTGATGATCGCGCCGACCCAGGAGCCGTTGCCGGTGTTTTCCTGGACCTTGCTGTTCAGCGCGATCGGCCTGGGGGCGGCCAGTGCGGCCATCCAGGTGGCGATGAACTGGGCGCAGAAAAGCGTTTCGCCGACCCGCGCCACCCTGATCTATGCCGGGGAACCGGTCTGGGCCGGAATCGCCGGGCGCCTGGCTGGCGAGCGGTTGCCGGGGCTTGCGTTGGTGGGAGCCGGGTTGATCGTGGCGGCGGTGATTGTCAGCGAACTGAAGACCAAGGGTAAACAGGCCGAGCCGGCTGAGCCTGAGGTCGAATCCGAGGCAGTGGATTCAAATAAACTCTAGGCCTCTGTGACGAGCGGGCTTGCCACAGGCCCTTCTTATTGTGCAATCAGGGCATGCACGTAAGGCGTTTACCACCTACCTTGTAGGATTCTGCGACAGGTTCCGGGTTGGTGATCCCGGAAGGGCCACGTATGATCCTTCGCAAACTCCTGCAGATTAGAAGCCTATGTCCCTGATAGTTCTACTGCTTCTGCCTTTTGTGGGCAGCTGTCTGGCAGCCGTGCTGCCGCATAACGCACGTAACACTGAATCGATCCTGGCCGGCCTGGTGGCGTTGGTCGGCACGATTCAGATGGCCTTGCTGTACCCGCAGATCGCCCACGGCGGCGTGATTCACCAGACCATCAGCTGGTTGCCCAGTCTCGGCCTGGACCTGGTGCTGCGCCTGGATGGTTTCGCCTGGCTGTTCTCCATGCTGGTACTGGGCATCGGCACGCTGGTGTCGCTCTACGCCCGTTATTACATGTCGCCGGAAGACCCGGTGCCGCGCTTCTTCGCATTTTTCCTGGCGTTCATGGGCGCGATGCTCGGCCTGGTGCTTTCCGGCAATCTGATCCAGATCGTGTTTTTCTGGGAACTGACCAGCCTGTTCTCGTTCCTGTTGATCGGCTATTGGCATCACCGTTCCGACGCCCGACGCGGCGCCTACATGGCGCTGACCGTCACCGGCGCCGGAGGCCTGTGCCTGCTGGCGGGGGTACTGATTCTCGGCCATGTGGTCGGCAGCTACGAGCTGGATGTGGTACTGGCGGCCGGCGACCGGATCCGCGCCCACGCCCTGTATCCGGTGCTGCTGCCCTTGATCCTGATTGGCGCGCTGAGCAAGAGCGCGCAATTTCCCTTCCACTTCTGGCTGCCCCGGGCCATGGCCGCGCCAACGCCGGTGTCGGCCTACCTGCACTCGGCGACCATGGTCAAGGCCGGGGTCTTCCTGCTCGCGCGGCTGTGGCCGGCACTGTCGGGCAGCGAGGAATGGTTCTGGATCGTCGGCGGCGCCGGGGCGGCGACGCTGGTGCTCGGTGCCTACTGTGCGATGTTCCAGAACGACCTCAAGGGCCTGCTGGCCTACTCGACCATCAGCCACCTGGGCCTGATCACCCTGCTGCTCGGTCTGAACAGCCCCCTGGCGGCCGTGGCCGCCGTGTTCCACATTCTCAACCACGCCACCTTCAAGGCCTCGCTGTTCATGGCCGCTGGCATCATCGACCATGAAAGCGGCACCCGCGACATCCGCAAACTCAGCGGCCTGATCAAACTGATCCCGTTCACCGCCACCCTGGCGATGGTCGCCAGCGCGTCGATGGCCGGCGTGCCGCTGCTCAATGGTTTCCTGTCCAAGGAAATGTTCTTCGCCGAGACAGTGTTCATCAACTCCACGGCCTGGGTCGAGGCCGCCCTGCCCATCGTCGCGACCATCGCCGGGACCTTCAGTGTCGCCTACTCGCTGCGCTTCACCGTCGATGTGTTCTTCGGCCCAGCGGCCACCGACCTGCCGCACACGCCCCACGAGCCGCCGCGCTGGATGCGCGCGCCGGTGGAGTTGCTGGTGTTCACCTGCCTGCTGGTGGGAATCTTCCCGGCCCAAGTGGTCGGTGCCATCCTTGCCGCTGCGGCCTTGCCGGTGGTCGGCGGCAACCTCCCCGAGTACAGCCTGGCGATCTGGCACGGCCTCAACGCGCCGATGATCATGAGCCTGATCGCCATGTCCGCAGGCGTGCTGCTTTACCTGTTGCTGCGCAACCAACTCCGCCGCGGACGTTTCCGCCGTCCACCCCTGGTGGGCCGTTTGGACGGCAAGCGCCTGTTCGAGTCAGTGCTGGTCCTGAAGATGCGCCTTGCCCGGCGCCTGACCCGCCTGCTCGGCACCCAACGCCTGCAACCGCAGTTGTTCCTGCTGGTATTGGCCGCCCTGGTCGCCGGGCTGATCCCGATGCTGCACAGCAGCCTGAGTTGGGGCGACCGGCCGAAGATCCCCGGCTCCATCGTCTTCGTCACCCTCTGGCTGCTGGCGATCGCCTGCGCCCTTGGTGCCGCCTGGCAGGCCAAGTACCACCGGCTGGCAGCCCTGACCATGGTCAGCGTCTGCGGCCTGATGACCTGCATTACCTTCGTCTGGTTCTCCGCGCCGGACCTGGCCCTGACCCAGTTGGTGGTCGAGGTGGTGACCACCGTGCTGATCCTGCTCGGCCTGCGCTGGCTGCCACGACGGATCGAAGAGGTCTCGCCGCTGCCCAACAGCCTGCGCAAGGCGCGCATCCGCCGCCTGCGCGACCTGTTGCTGTCGGTGCTGGTCGGCGGCGGCATGGCGCTGCTGTCCTACGCCATGCTCACGCGCCAGACACCGAACGACATTTCCTCGTTCTACCTCAGCCGCGCCCTGCCAGAAGGCGGTGGCAGCAATGTGGTCAATGTGATGCTGGTGGACTTCCGCGGCTTCGACACCCTCGGTGAGATCACCGTGCTGGTGGCCACGGCGCTGGCGATCTTCGCCCTGCTGCGCCGTTTCCGTCCGCCCCGCGAAAGCCTCGAGTTGCCCAACCAGCAGCGCCTGCTGGCCAGCGACGTGGTCACCGACCTGGTCAACCCGCGCAGCGCCAGTGATACCGCACTGGGCTTCATGATGGTGCCAGCGGTACTGGTACGCCTGCTGCTGCCGATCGCCCTGGTGGTGTCGATGTACCTGTTCATGCGCGGCCACAACCAGCCGGGCGGCGGCTTCGTCGCCGGGCTGGTGATGTCGGTGGCGTTCATCCTGCAATACATGGTCGCCGGCACCCAATGGGTCGAGGCGCAGATGAGCCTGCGACCGCTGCGCTGGATGGGCACCGGGCTGCTGTTCGCCACGCTCACCGGGCTGGGCGCGATGGCCTTCGGTTATCCGTTCCTGACCACCCACACCGCCCACCTGCACTTGCCGCTGCTGGGCGATATCCATGTCGCCAGCGCGCTGTTCTTCGACATCGGCGTGTATGCGGTGGTGGTCGGCTCGACCCTGCTGATCCTCACGGCGCTGGCGCACCAGTCGGTCCGTGCGCACCGACCGGGCACATTGACCGCGTCCCCCGGCAAACCTGCACTCAAGGGAGGAACCGCCTGATGGAAGAAGTCATTGCCATTGCCATCGGTGTACTCGCCGCCTCCGGTGTCTGGCTGATCCTGCGGCCACGGACCTTTCAGGTGGTGATGGGCCTGTGCCTGTTGTCCTACGGGGTCAACCTGTTCATTTTCAGCATGGGCAGCCTGTTTATCGGCAAGGAACCCATCATCAAGGACGGCGTGCCCCAGGACCTGTTGCACTACACCGATCCGCTGCCGCAGGCGCTGGTACTGACGGCGATCGTCATCAGCTTCGCCATGACCGCGTTGTTCCTGGTGGTCCTGCTGGCTTCCCGGGGCCTGACCGGCACCGACCACGTCGACGGTCGGGAGCCCAAGGAATGAACCTGATGCCTCACCTGATCGTCGCGCCCATCCTGCTGCCGCTGCTGACCGCCGCGCTGATGCTGATGCTTGGCGAGAAGCACCGCCCGCTCAAGGCCCGTCTCAACCTGTGCTCGAGCCTACTGGGCCTGGGCATTTCCGTATGTTTGCTGGTGTGGAGCCAGCAGTCGGCGGACCCCGCCTCCATTGGCGTGTATCTGCCGGGCAACTGGCAGGCGCCGTTCGGTATCGTGCTGGTGGTCGACCGCCTCTCGGCGCTGATGCTGGTGCTCACCGGCATCGTCGGCGTTTGTGCCCTGCTGTTTGCCATGGCCCGTTGGGACCGGGCCGGCAGCAGCTTCCATGCGCTGTTCCAGATCCAGTTGATGGGCCTGTACGGTGCGTTCCTGACCGCCGATCTGTTCAACCTGTTCGTGTTTTTCGAAGTGCTGCTGGCCGCCTCCTACGGCCTGATCCTGCATGGCTCGGGGCGGGCACGGGTATCCTCGGGCCTGCATTACATCGCGATCAACCTGCTGGCCTCGTCGCTGTTCCTGATCGGCGCGGCGCTGATCTACGGGGTGACCGGTACCCTGAACATGGCCGACCTGGCCTTGAAGATCCCGCTGGTGCCGGAGGCCGACCGTGGTCTACTGCACGCTGGCGCGGCGATTCTGGCTGTGGCGTTCCTGGCCAAGGCCGGGATGTGGCCGCTGAACTTCTGGCTGGTGCCGGCCTACTCCTCGGCCAGCGCGCCGGTGGCGGCGATGTTCGCCATCATGACCAAGGTCGGTGTCTACACCCTGCTGCGTTTGTGGACGCTGCTGTTCTCCGGCCAGGCCGGCGCTTCGGCGTACTTCGGCGGCGACTGGCTGATCTACGGCGGCATGGCGACCATCGGCGTGGCCGCCATCGCCATCGTCGCCGCCCAGCGCCTGGAGCGCATGGCCAGCCTTAGTATTCTGGTGTCGGCGGGCATCCTGCTCTGCGCAATCGGCTTCGCCCAGCCGAGCCTCACCGCAGGCGCGCTGTTCTATCTGGTCAGCTCGACCCTGGCGCTGAGCGCGCTGTTCCTCTTGGGCGAGTTGATCGAGCGTTCGCGCTCGGCCAACGAACTGCCGCTGGATGAAGACATCGACCCGCTGCCACGGCCACTGGAGTCGCTGCACCCGCGTCCCGGCACCAACCTGGACGACGAACAGAAAGCCGTGGTCGGCCAGGTGATCCCCTGGACCATGGCCTTTCTCGGCCTGAGCTTCATCGCCTGCGCCCTGCTGATCATCGGCATGCCGCCACTGTCGGGCTTCATCGCCAAGCTGAGCCTGCTCAGCGCCCTGCTCAACCCCTTGGGGCTCGGCCAGGAGGCACCGATCTCGCCTGCGGCCTGGGCCCTGGTGGCGCTGCTGGTACTGTCCGGCCTGGCCTCGCTGATCGCCTTCAGCCGCATGGGCGTCCAGCGTTTCTGGAGCCCGGCGGATCGCCCCTCGCCGACCTTGCGCCGGTTCGAGTGCCTGTCGATCATCACCCTGCTGGGTCTGTGCATCCTGCTGACGGTCAAGGCCGAACCGCTGCTGCGCTACACCCAGGCGACGGCCGCCAGCCTCGATCATCCCGAGCACTATGTCATGAGCGTCCTGGCGACCCGCGCCCTGCCAAGCCCGTCAGTCAAGACCGTCGCACAGGAGGAACAGCCATGAAACGCCTGTTCCCCGCGCCCTGGTTGTCCCTGGCACTGTGGCTGCTGTGGCTGGTGCTGAACCTTTCGCTCAGCCCGGGCCACCTGTTGCTGGGCGCGGCCCTGGGCTTTCTCGCACCACTGATGATGGCGCCGCTACGCCCACTGCCAGTCCGCATCCGCAACCCGTGGGTGATCCTGCGCCTGTTTCTGCTGGTGGGTCGCGACGTGATCGTCTCCAACCTGATCGTTGCCCGGGGCGTGCTCAACGCCGGTCGCCGGCCGCCACGTTCGGCCTTCGTCAAGATTCCCCTGGAACTGCGCGACGCCAATGGCCTGGCCGCCCTGTCGATGATCTGCACGGTGATTCCCGGCACGGTCTGGTCGGAACTGGCACTGGATCGCAGCGTGCTGTTGCTGCACGTCTTCGACCTGGACGAAGAGGCGGCGTTTATCCGCCACTTCAAGGACACCTACGAACGCCCCCTGATGGAGATCTTCGAATGAGCGCCCTGCTCGCCAACGCGATCCTGTTCAGCCTGTTCATCTTCAGTGTGGCCCTGGTCCTGACCGTGGTGCGCCTGTTCAAGGGCCCTTCGGCACAGGACCGGGTCCTGGCACTGGACTACCTGTACATCATCGCCATGCTGATGATGCTGGTGCTGGGCATCCGTTATGCCAGTGACACCTACTTCGAAGCAGCCCTGCTGATCGCCCTGTTCGGCTTTGTCGGCTCCTGTGCCCTGGCCAAATTCCTCCTGCGTGGCGAGGTGATCGAATGAACGCACTGTCCTTGTGGATCGAGATCCCGGTGGCATTGCTGCTGGTACTCGCCAGCCTGTTCACCCTGTGTGGCGCCATCGGCCTGTTGCGCATGAAAGACTTCTTCCAGCGCATGCACCCACCGGCCCTGGCTTCGACCATCGGTGCATGGTGCGTGGCGCTGGCGTCGATCCTGTACTTTTCCGGGCTCAAGTCGGAACCGGTGATGCATGCCTGGCTGATTCCGATCCTGCTGTCGATCACCGTCCCGGTGACCACCCTGCTGCTGGCCCGGACCAGCCTGTTTCGCAAGCGCATGGCCGGCGATGATGTGCCGGGGGAAGTCAGCAGTGGCCGCACCGAAGGCGGCAGCTAAAATGCGACACCCTGTGGGAGCGGGCTTGCCCGCGAAAACCTCAAGGCTGCAACAGGCCTTTGGAACGCTCGCGTCACGACTGGCGCCATTCGCGGGCAAGCCTGCTACCATCAGGGGATGTGCGCTGGTGCTGGCAGCGCTTCTGGTCAGTGGCTGTGCTTCGGTGCCTTCGCCCGAGTCGCGCAATGCCACGGCCAACGAACTGGCCCGCAGTCATCACTGGCAAGCCCAGCAGATCGACAGCCAGCCCTTCTCGCTCAGGGCCTTCAGGCCGGAGCAATTCGGCGATGGCTCACGCCTGACGATCTACCTCGAAGGCGACGGCTTCGCCTGGGTCACCGCCAGCCAGCCCTCGACCGATCCGACTCCCATCGACCCGGTAGCCCTGCGCCTGGCACTCGCCCAGCCAAACGGCAACGCGGCCTACCTCGGCCGCCCTTGCCAATACCTGAAATCAGCCGCCTGCAGTCGCGACTACTGGACCGACGCGCGCTTCGCCGTCGAAGTGGTCGCCAGCCTCGACCGAGCCGTCGATACCCTCAAGCAACAGGCCCACGCCCAGACGCTGCAACTGGTCGGCTACTCCGGGGGTGCCGCCATCGCCCTGCTACTGGCGGCCCGTCGCGATGACATCGACAGCGTCATTACCGTCGCCGGCAACCTCGACCACCAGGCCTGGACCCGTTTCCATCGCGTACAACCGCTGACCCGCTCGCTCAACCCCGGCGATTTCGGTCCAGCCCTGAGCCACCTCAGGCAAGTGCACCTGGTAGGGGCCGACGATCCGGTCATTCCGCCAGAGTTGACCCGGCAGTTCGTCGCCGAACACCCGAGCCAACCCGCCGCCCAGATTCAGGTCATGCCCGGCTACAACCATCATTGCTGTTGGGCAGAGCACTGGGCTGAGCTGTGGCCTACGCTCGACAGCAAAACACTCCTTCCCTAACGCACCAGTGACGGGCGGGCTTCCCCTTAGAGGGCGCAACGCGTCCTTCTCAACGCCCCACCAGCCTCATGTAGCCATTCCCGCCGATCAACCCTCCACAAAAAAACTCCGCCCCCCATGCTTGAGCAATTCAAGCAGGCTCTGCGCCGCCGGGGACAGGTAGCCGCCTTCACGCACGGCAGCGACCAGGGTGCGCTTCATCGTGGTTTCCTTGAGCGGCACCTCACGCAGGTGCATGGCCCCGCGCACGTCTTCCAAGGTATTGCGCGCCAGGAAGCTCAGCAACCGGGTCTGGCCAATCAACGGGGGCAACAGGGAAATGGTATTGGTCTCGATCTGCACCGACGGCAGCGGCAGGTCACGGGCCAGAAACACGCTGTCGATCCAGCGCCGGGAAGAAACGCCCGCCGCCGGCAGCACCCAGCGGTAGCGTCCCAGTTCGCTCAGGCGGATCGGGCCGTCGAAGATCGGGTGGTTGCGGCTGGCGACCACCACGGCCTCGTCATCGAACAACGGGTGGGCCAGCAACTGCGGATCGTCGTCGAACTGCGGGCAGATCACCACGTCCAGTCGCCCGGCACGCAGGGACTCGCGCAGCATGTTGTCCTGACCGATCACCAGGTTCAGGGTGATCTCTGGCGCGCGTTCGAGCAAGGTCGCAGTCAGTTGCGGCAGCAGGTACTCGGCCATGCTCGAGGCACAACCCAGGCGGATATTGCCCAACACGCCGCTGGCGAAATCGCGCACCTCACGATGGGTTTCGGCAATGTTCTGCTGCAGTTGCCGAGCCCGCTGCTGCAACAGCACGCCCACCGGGGTCAGTTTGATACGCCGGCCCTCGCGCTCGAACAGCTTGGTACCGAACGACTCCTCAAGACGCTGGATGCTCTTGGTCAGTGCCGGCTGGCTGCGATTGAGCTTTTGCGCGGCGCGCCCCAGGTGTCCGAGTTCGGCGATGGTTTCGAAATAGGTGAGGTCGCGCAGGTCCATGATTGATCAACCAAAGTTATAGGTTCATGACAATTAGAAACTGGACTTGATCAATTGCGCTATCAATAATTGATCCATCGCGTCGATCTCAGCGCCCTGCAACAGGAGCGTCCGACGCTCTGGAGGGAGTTTTGTCTGACTCATCACGTTTTTCCCTGGGCCACTGGCCACGCCCGCTGCAATGGCTGGCCCTGATTCTTCTCGCAGGCAGTACCGGCCAACTGCTCAAGTACGCCGACCTGCCCGCCGGGCAATTCATCGGCCCGATGCTGGTGGCGATCGGTTTTGGCGTCAGCGGCGCCCGCATCCGCATCCATCGGCAGGCCTTCCGCCTGGGCCAGGGCTGCATTGGTTTGCTGGCGGCCCATTCGATGACCCTGGCTGTACTCGAGGCCATGGTCGACTCCTGGCACCTGATGCTGTTCGCCACGGTCCTGACGGTGGTCCTGAGTTCCATGGTCGGACTGGCGATGGTTCGCTTCGGCGGCATCCAGGCCAGTACTGCGGCCTGGGGCACCTCCCCTGGCGCAGCGTCGGCAATGGTCGCGATGGCCGATGACTTCGGTGCCGACGGTCGGGTCGTGGCAACCATGCAATACGTGCGGGTAGTTTGCGTGGTGGTGATCGGCGCCCTGGTCAGCCATGTGCTCGAAGCGCCGGCCAGTGGTAGCGCACAGCACGCCGCAGCCGCCACACAGCACGGCCTGGATCTGTTCAACCTGGGACTGACGCTGGCGACCGCGGCCATCGGCGTCTTGCTGGGTGCCCGCCTACCGGCAGGGGCCTTGCTGATGCCGTTGCTGATCGGCAGCGTGCTGCAACTGTGCGGCCTGCTGCCTATCACCCTGCCCGCCTGGCTGCTGGCAACGGCTTATGGCGCCATCGGTTGCTACGTCGGCCTGCGCTTCGATCGCCCCACCGTGCTCTACGTCTGGAAGCGCCTGCCGGCGATGATCCTCAGCGCAATCAGCCTGATCGCCCTGTGCGCCGCCTCGGCCTGGCTCCTGGCGAAGTGGCTGGGCCTGGACTTCCTCTCGGTCTACCTGGCGACCAGCCCCGGCGGCCTCGATACCATGGCGATCATCGCCGTCGACACCCACTCCGACGTCGGCCTGGTGTTGGCAATGCAGACCCTGCGCCTGCTGGCGGTGATCTGCACTGGCGCGTTCTTCGCCCGCCTGGTGATCCGCTTCGCCCGCCAGGGCTGATACCCGCCCACCGTGGGGCGTCAAATGCCCCACGGTCACCCGCAACCCGCCCCACATGAAATAACACCGCTTAACCGTTCATTTGACGTTTTTTTCTCATATGCCACTCTACATTCCCGCCCGAACAAATATGCGAATGATTCCTATTTTTTAATTGGAGCGGCGAATGGGCTGTCGTTGTCCCGCGCCCGCTCTCCGGCACTTCCCAAAAAGACCGCAGGAGCTTGCACCCCATGATTTCCCGTTTCCCTTCGCTGTTCAAAGTAACCCTGCTGGCCACCGCCCTGTTCGGCGCCGGCTCTGCCTACGCGGCCCCCAGTGCCGAGGGTATCGTGGTCTACAACGCCCAGCATGAAAGCCTGACCAAGTCATGGGTCGAGGGTTTCACCAAGGAGACCGGGATCAAGGTGACCCTGCGCAACGGCGACGACACCGAGATGGGCAACCAACTGGTGCAGGAAGGCGACAAGTCGCCAGCCGACGTGTTCCTGACCGAAAACTCGCCAGCCATGGTGCTGGTCGACAACGCCAAGCTGTTCGCCCCGGTCGCGCCCACCACCCTGGAACAGGTCGGCGCAGCCTACCGCCCGGCGCACGGCAACTGGGTCGGCATCGCCGCTCGTTCCACCGTATTCGTCTACAACAAGGACAAACTGAGCCCCGCGCAACTGCCCAAGTCGCTGCTCGACCTGGCCAAGCCTGAATGGAAGGGCCGCTGGGCCGCTTCGCCAGCCGGTGCCGACTTCCAGGCCATCGTCGCCGCCGTGCTGGAACTCAAGGGCGAAGCCGCCACCCTCGACTGGCTGAAAGCGATGAAGGCCAACGCCTCGATCTATCGCGGTAACAGCGCGGTGCTCAAGGCGGTCAATGCCGGCCAGGTGGAAAGCGGCGTGATCTACCACTACTACAGCTTTGGCGACCAGGCCAAGACCGGCGAAAACAGCAAGAACACCTCGCTGTACTACTTCAAGCACCAGGATCCAGGTGCCTTCGTCAGCCTCTCCGGTGGCGGCGTACTCAAGTCCAGCAAACATCAGGAAGAAGCCCAGGCGTTCCTCAAGTGGATCACCGGCAAAGGCGGCCAGGCGGTTCTGCGCGACGGCAATTCGTTCGAGTACGCAGTCGGCATCGGTGCCGAGTCCAACGCGAAGCTGGTGCCACTCAAGGACCTCGACGCACCAAAGGTCGATGCCTCGAAGCTCGACAGCAAGAAGGCCGTGGCACTGATGACTCAGGCCGGAATCCTGTAATTGATCACAGAGTCCACTCCGCCTCTGGAACCCGCCGCAGTCGCTCACGCGCCTGCGGCGCTTTCGCCTGAGCGAACCAGAAAACTATTCCGGCGGCAGAGCAATCCGTGGATCATCGGCTTGTCGCTGCTGCTTTCCCTACTGGCGTTGCTGCCCATCGCCTTCGTGATGCTCTCTGCCTGGCAGACCGGCTGGAGCACCCTGCAAGCACTGGTATGGCGCCCCCGCGTGGCGGAACTCGCCATCAACACCCTGCTGCTGACCCTCATCACCCTGCCCTTGTGCGTGATGCTGGGGCTGGCACTGGCCTGGCTGACCGAGCGTACCGACCTGCCCGGTCGCCGACTCTGGTCACTGCTGGCCACCGCGCCGCTGGCAGTACCGGCATTCGTCCACAGCTACGCCTGGGTCAGCCTGGTGCCGTCGATCCATGGCCTGGGGGCCGGGGTGCTGGTCTCGGTGATCGCCTATTTCCCGTTCCTCTACCTGCCCATCGCCGCCACCCTGCGACGCCTGGACCCGGCCATCGAGGACGTCGGCGAATCACTGGGGCTCAAACCCTGGGCGGTGTTCGTGCGTATCGTGTTGCCGCAACTGCGCTTGGCGATCTGCGGTGGTTCGCTGCTGGTGGGCCTGCATCTGCTGGCAGAATACGGGCTCTACGCGATGATCCGTTTCGACACGTTCACCACGGCGATCTTCGACCAGTTCAAATCCACCTTCAGCGGCCCGGCGGCCCATACCCTGGCCGGTTTGCTCGCGCTGTGCTGCCTGGGGCTGTTGACCGTCGAATCGGCAGCCCGGGGCAAAGCCCGCTATGCCCGGGTCGGCTCCGGTACGGCCCGCCAGCAACGGACGGTACAGCTTGGTACTGGCGGCAAGCTGCTGGGCCTGAGCCTCCCCCTGCTCAGCAGCGCGCTGGCCCTCGGGGTGCCGCTGATGACCCTGGGCAACTGGCTGATCGCCGGTGGCTGGGAGGT
This sequence comes from Pseudomonas asplenii, assembly GCF_900105475.1. Classification (NCBI taxonomy): domain Bacteria; kingdom Pseudomonadati; phylum Pseudomonadota; class Gammaproteobacteria; order Pseudomonadales; family Pseudomonadaceae; genus Pseudomonas; species Pseudomonas asplenii. The sequence goes on from NZ_LT629777.1 coordinate 5,230,037, forward strand.
CTGGCAGGCAGATGAACTGTGGCCGGCCCTGCAACAGACGCTGCTGCTCGGCATCGCCGGTGCGCTGTTGACCACCTGCGCCGCCGTGCCCGTGGCCTGGCTGTCGATCCGCTCGCCCGGTCGGCTGCATCGTCTGCTGGAGAGCTGCAACTACATCACCAGTTCGTTACCCGGCATCGTCGTCGCCTTGGCGCTGGTCACGGTCACCATCAACTTCGCCCGGCCGATCTACCAGACCTCCTTCACCGTACTGCTCGCCTACCTGCTGATGTTCATGCCCAGGGCACTGGTCAGCCTTCGGGCCGGCATCGCCCAGGCGCCGGTGGAGCTGGAGAACATCGCCCAGAGCCTGGGCCGTTCGCCGGCTCAGGCCCTCTGGCTGATCACCCTGCGCCTCGCCGCACCGGGGGCTGCCGCCGGTGCAGCGCTGGTGTTCCTGGCCGTGGTCAACGAACTGACCGCGACCCTGCTGCTAGCGCCCAATGGTACGCGCACCCTGGCCACCGGTTTCTGGGCATTGACCAGCGAAATCGACTACGCCGGGGCCGCGCCCTATGCGCTGATCATGATCCTGTTGTCGCTGCCGCTGACCGGGCTTCTCTACCATCAATCGAAACGCACGGCGGGCCGATGAACGCTCTGGAACTCAACTCCCTCTACAAGTCCTTCGGCGCACAGTCGGCCCTGGAGAACATCAACCTGTCGATCGCCACCGGCAGCCGCACGGCGATTGTCGGCCCTTCGGGCTCGGGCAAAACCACCCTGCTGCGGATGATCGCCGGCTTCGAGTTCCCCGATGCCGGCAGCATCCTGCTCGACGGCCAGCCGCTGGTGGACGCCAATACCGCAATCCCCGCCCACCAGCGGCTGATCGGCTATGTACCGCAGGATGGCGCGTTGTTCCCACATATGACGGTGGCCGAGAACATCGGCTTCGGACTCGTTGGCAGGCCTGGCGAGAAACAGCCACGTATCGCCGAACTGATGAACAGCGTCGCGCTGGATGCACAGATGGCGAAACGTTGGCCCCATGAGCTGTCTGGCGGCCAGCAGCAGCGGGTCGCCCTGGCTCGGGCCCTGGCCCAACGCCCACGACTGATGCTGCTCGACGAGCCCTTCTCGGCCCTCGACACCGGGTTGCGCGCGGCCATGCGCAAGATGGTCGCCCGCCTGCTCTCGGAGGCTGGCGTCACCACCATCCTGGTGACCCACGACCAGGCCGAGGCGCTGTCGTTTGCCGATCAACTGGCGGTCATGCGCCAGGGCCGACTGGTACAGGCCGGGGCGCCGATGGATCTCTATCTACGCCCGGTCGACGAGGACACGGCCGCGTTTCTCGGTGATGCCGTGATTCTTCCCGCGCAGATCGATAACGGCTGGGCGGAGTGTGAACTGGGACGGATTGCGGTCAACGACCAAGGCATTCATGGCCCGGCACGGATCATGTTGCGCCCCGAGCAACTGCAGTTGGCCGCACTCGGTACGGGGGACGTCGACGGCTGCCCAGCAGTGGTGACCGACCGCGATTTCGGCGGCAACACCTGCACCTTGACCGTGCAACTGAGCAGCGCAGAAAAACGTCCGCTGCTGGTTCGCAGCAGCGGCATGCTGGCACCGAGGGTCGGCAGCCAGGTACAGGTGTCGACCCTCGGTCATGCCCACGTGCTGGCTTAGCAGCTCAGCACGCCAGGCTTCGTCCGGGTCGGACGGGCCCAGGAGGCGATCAGACGTTCCGGAGTGCCACAGACCTTGCGTTTCAGCACGAAGTTGCGGCACTTGCCGGCGAAGCCGTTGCGGTCCTGGACCATGTCCTGCTGCATCTGCGCCAGTTCCAGGTCGCGGCAATACTCCATGGCGTCCAGGTCCGGCGCCTGCTTGTTCTCACGAGCCCTGTGCGGCTCGTCGACCAGGCGCTGGGCCTCGCCCATCAACCATTCGCCAAAGGCTTGCGGGCAACGTGGACCGATCCCCTGGAGCATGCCCATCGCCAGCGCCTGGGTGGTGCTCAGCGGCAGGCATTGCTGGGTCAGTTGCAACGCCAGGTCGCTGCCTACCGCACGCGGCAGGCTGTAGGTCCAGTATTCGGAGCCGTAGAGCCCCATGGTCTTGTAGTGCGGGTTGAGCACGATACCGTCGCGGGCCAGCACCACGTCCGCCGCCAGCGCCAACATCACCCCGCCCGCCCCGGCACTGCCGGTCAGGCCACTGATCACCAGTTGCCGGGCACTGAGCAGCTCGCGGCAGACATCATTGATGGCGCGGATATTGGCCCAGGCCTCCAGCCCCGGCACTGCGGCCGCCTGAATGACGTTCAGGTGCACGCCGTTGGAGAAACTGCCGGGCCCACCCCGAAATACCAGGACCTTGGTGTCCTGCGCCCTGGCCCAGCGCAGCGCACTCACCAGCCGACGGCACTGTTCGGTGCTCATCGCTCCATTGTAGAAGTCGAAGGTCAGCTCACCGACATCACCGACTTCGCGGTAACAGATCGGCTGGTACGCTTCCTGGCATTGCCGATGGGTGCTGATCGACCAGTCCAGGGTTGGCACCTGATCGAGACGCCCGGCCAGTACATGACGCGCAGGACGCTTGAAGGTTTCCTCGCCCGCCGCGGGCTTGCGGCGCAAGGCGCCGATCCACAGGCTGTGATCGCCGGTGGCGACCAGCACCGCGTCATCGTGCACTGCCAGCAGTTGCCCCGGCGTTCCGCAGCGGCTGTCCAGATGCGCGTCATAGAGGTAGAACTGTTCGCCCTGAAGCGTGGCGAGAACGCCGGGCTGGCCATCGGCTGCGTCGATACGGCGTTTGATGAACTCGGCACCGTCATGCCAACTGAAGCTGCGGTCACTCTGCTTCATGTTCGGCTGCAGATGTCCGCGTACCTCTGGCGAGTCGTAATTCAGCGGCGTCGGCTCGAAGTCGGTACCGAATTTGGCCACCACTTCATGGATGCAGGCCAAGGCCGCATCGGCCACCGGGCCGTTGTACAACTGCGATTTGCGCACCTGGGCGGGCATCTCGAACTCACGGGTCGCCCAGATCGCGCCGCTGTCCATCTCCTCGGCCGCCTGCATGGCGGTCACGCCCCAGTATGAGAGCTTGCGGCTGATGGCCCAGTCCAGCGCGCTGGCGCCACGGTCACCGACAATCCCCGGATGGATGATCACCACCGGGCGTTCGGCATTGCGCCACAACTGTGCGGGAACACGATCCTTGAGAAACGGACAGATGACCAACTGTGCACCGCTGTCCTCGATCTGTCGGCAGACTTCCTCTTCGCTGCTGAACAGCACCACGCTGGGCTCGTGCCCGGCTTCACGCAACGACAGCCAGGCACGCTGGGTGAGACCGTTGAACGCAGTGGACAGCAGAATGATCTTCAGTGAGCGCATGATTTACCTCCTCCTTGAGCATGTACCGGGCCCATTGCTGCGGCGAGCAATCCCTGGCCCGGTTGGAGTGGCTACAGTAGCGCGGTGTGAGGAGCCAGCCTTGACCGAGGTCAAGGCTGTGACCTGCCTCAGCGATGGCGAGCGCGCGCCTCGCTGGCGGTATGGCCGAAGAAATCACGGAAACAGCGGCTGAAGTGCGCCGAGCTGACAAAGCCGCAGGCGGTGGCGATGTTGATCACCGACTCGTTGGTCTGCAACAGCAATTGCCGGCCACGGGTCAGGCGCAGTTCCAGGTAGTAACGCTTGGGCGAACTCTGCATGAACTGCTGGAACAGCCGGTCGACCTGACGCCGCGACAGGTTGACGTAGGCGGCCAGTTGATCGAGTTCCAACGGGTCTTCGATGTTGTTTTCCATCAGGTCGAGCAGACTTTGCAGGGCCACCGGCAGGCGCGGATCACGCGAGACCCGGGCCAGCGGCATGTTGTCGGTCTGCTCGCTGCGGTCGCAACTGAGGATCGCCTCGATCCCCCTGACGAGTTCGTCACCCTGCTGGGCACGAATCACGTTGAGGATCAGGCCCAGGGCGCTGTTGGCGCCGGCACAGCTGATCAGCCCCTCATCGACCACGTAGGGTTGTGGCAACAGCCGGACCGTCGGACAGATTTCCATCAGGCCGGCACGGTTCTCCGGGTGCACGGTGCAGGAACGGCCGTCCAGCAGACCGGCATGGGCCAGCTGGAAACAGCCATTCCAGAGACTGCCCAATTGCATCGATGCCCGCGCGCACTGGCGCAGTTTTTCCACCAGCTTCTTGCCGGCCGGTTGCAATGGGCTGCGTAGACCACCGCAAACGATAAGCAGGTCGGCGCCATCGGGGCGCAAGGCGTCGATGTAGTCATCGGCGGCGATGCAAATGCCCAGGTCGCAGGCAATCTGCAGTTGATCGATACCGAAGGTTTTCACCTCGTACAGCGGCGCATGTCCCAGCAGATTGGCCGTGACCAGCCCATCCAGGGCCCCGGTGAAGGCCATCATCGAGAAGTTGTCGAGCAGCACGAAGGCGATCCGCCGGGGCGCTGGCGTAACCGCGCCCTGGCCCGACTCGTTCAGGTAGGCGAGGTTCAGGGTCTTGAGGCTGCGACTGAACTGGCGGTGCCCCGCCGGCGGTGATTCGGACATGCGTGATGATGCTCAAGGAAAACCAGGGGCTGGCGGGCATGAGAATATCGCGTTCGCGCAGTGTCATCAAAACTGTTCACAAGGCCGCGTCACGGTTTCCTTTGACAGCCACGGCGGCTGGGAAAACAATGTTCGGCGGCACACGCGTGGTAAGAACAGCAACGTGCTGCCTTTCGGAGAGGGTATGAACAAGCTACTGCCGATCCTGTCGGGCCTGGCAATCGGCCTGATGCTGAGCGGTTTCCCCCAGGTATCGCTCGCAGCGACACTCAAGCTGGACGACTACACCCGGGACAGGATCAACCAGATCGAGTCGCGGCTGATCCAAGAGCGCCACGACGACCCAGGCCAGCGCATCGACGAGATATCTGCCAGTTTCCTCGGCACGCCTTACGTGCCGCACATGCTGGTGGGGTCGGCGACGTCGGCGGAAAAGCTGGTGATCGACTTTCGCGGCCTGGACTGCTTCACCTACCTGGATTACGTCGAGGCATTGCGCAAGTCCGACAGCCTGCCGCGCTTTATTGCGAATGTGATCAACACCCGTTACGAACACGGCGACGTCAGCTACCTCAGCCGCCGGCATTTCTTCACCGACTGGGCCCATGCCACACCGCTCAATGCCCGCGACATAACCCGTGAAACCAGCCCGGACGCGACAACGGTCACCAAGCTTCTCAAGACACCGGCCGCCGGCAACTCAAGCGCCGAAGTGACCCGGGCCATCAGCTACATTCCCAGCCGATTCGTCGACGACACGGTCATCGCTCGCCTGCACACCGGCGACTACATTGGCATCTACACGCCCACCGAAGGCCTGGACGTGACCCACACCGGCATCTTCATCATGACCGACAAGGGCCCCGTACTGCGCAACGCTTCGGCCCAATCGAGCCACTATCAGGTCATCGACTCGCCGTTCCTCGCCTATGTGAAGAAAACCCCGGGCATCGTGGTACTGCGGGCACTCTAAGGTCCTGGCCCGCAGCCGCTCCCTCTCGAAAGCCGTCGTTACATATATCGCGAAATACCTGTGACAAGGCCGTAATCCCGTGTCCGTCTAACCTTGAGTCTGTCGACAGGGAGTGTCAGCGGGAAGCTGCCACACGTCGACAATTCCCCTAAAACCTAAACGGATAGGTTAATCTCAAATCATGGTAACGACAGCGCGATTCGACGATGTCCGGGTAGTGATCTATTCAAACGACCACAGGCCCTGCCACGTGCATGTCATGAACTGGGAGCACGAAGCGGTGTTCCACCTACGCTGCCCCGAGGGCCCTGCGCAACTGCGGAGCAATGACGGTTTTTCCTCGCGCAGGCTCAAGCTCCTGTGTGCACTACTGAACGAAGACCTGGCCTATCAATGCCAACAGTGGAAGGAGATCCACGGTGACTTTTACTGAACTTGAATTCAAGCAGGCAAATGCTCCTCAACCCAAGGTGCCTCGCGCGCAAGAGGCCCATTACGATCCGGCCAGCGATTGCGTCGTGATCCGCCTCGATTCCGGGGTGAGCCTGTCATTCCCGCCACGGCTGGCCCAGGGGCTGGCCGACGCCAAGCCTGCGCAACTGGCGCAGATCGACATCAGCCCGAGCGGCCAGGGGCTGCACTTTCCGGCCCTGGATGTCGACCTGCACCTGCCTGCGCTGATCCACGGCGTACTGGGCAGCGCTTCGTGGATGGCCGGCCAGTTGGGCAAGAAAGGCGGCTCGCGCTCGACCGAGGCCAAGTCCCGGGCGGCTCGCGAGAACGGCAAGCTGGGCGGCCGGCCGCGCAAACGTCCCGCTCTCTGAATCAGGCCCAGGCGCCTCAGCTCGTCACCAGGAAGGGAAAACAAAACGTTTTTTGTATACCATATCCTTTCCATCCCCCACGAATGACCGCGCCGTGACCCTGACCAAATTCAACCTGCCGGACCTGGGCAACGCGCCCTCCACGTCGGAGATCATCACCCGATACCTGCGCGATGCGATCATCGCCGGCAGCTTTGCCGAGGACGAACCGATTCGTCAGGACGAAATAGCCCGTCAGTTCAACGTCAGCAAGATCCCCGTGCGCGAGGCGCTCAAGCGGCTGGAGGCCGAAGGGCTGGTGATGTTCCAGCGCAACCGGGGGGCGATGGTCACGCGTCTCTCCGAGCTGGAACTGGCGCAGATGTTCGAGGTGCGCATGCTGCTCGAAGACAAGGTGTTGCGCCTGGCCATCCCGAACATGACCGAGAGCACCTTTGCCAAGGCCGAGCGCATCTGCCAGGAGTTCGTCGGCGAGAACGACGTCGGCCGCTGGGCCGAGCTCAACTGGGAACTGCACGCCTGCCTCTACGAACCGGCGCAGCGGCCGTTCCTGGTCGGGCTGATCCGTTCGGTCAACGACAAGCTGGAACGCTACCTGCGCATGCAGATGAGCCTTTCAGCCGGTAAGGAACGCGCCGATCACGAACACCGGGACATCATCGACGCCTGCCGCAGCCGTGATGTGGAACGCGCGGTAAAACTGCTCGACGAGCATATCGCCGGCGTCTGCGCGACCCTGCTCGAGCACCTGCCACGCTCACACTGAAATAGCCCGCACTGTGCCGATTTCGTCATGAGGGTCCGATAAAAGCATCAAGCCGGACAGCCCCCGCGCAGGCCACTCTGCGAACTCCCTCATTCGACAATGGCCTGCCATGAAACGTATCAGCGTGATCGACTCTCATACCGGCGGCGAACCCACCCGCCTGGTGACCGCCGGTTTCCCCGAGCTGGGACACGGCAGCATGGCCGAGCGCCGCCAGCGCCTGGCCGAGCAATACGATGCCTGGCGGGCCGCCTGCGTGCTCGAACCGCGCGGCAGCGATGTGCTGGTCGGCGCCCTGCTCTGCGAGCCGGTAGACCCACAGGCCTGTGCCGGCGTGATCTTCTTCAACAACACCGGCTACCTCGGCATGTGCGGCCACGGCACCATCGGCCTGGTGGCGTCCCTGGCGCATCTGGGCAGGATCGGTCCGGGTACCCACGCCATCGAAACCCCCGTCGGCACGGTGCATGCCACCCTGCATGAAGATCGCTCGGTCAGCGTACGCAACGTACCGTCCTATCGCTACCGCCGGGCAGTGGCCCTGGAAGTGCAAGGCGTCGGCGAGGTGGTCGGCGATATCGCCTGGGGCGGTAACTGGTTCTTTCTGATCGCCGAGCACGGCCTGGATGTTGCCAGCGACAACCTCGACGCACTGACCGCCTACAGCTTCGCGGTGCAGCAGGCGCTGGAACAGCAAGGCATCCGGGGCGAGGACGGCGGCCTGGTCGACCATATCGAGCTGTTCGCCGACGATGCCCGGGCCGACAGCCGCAATTTCGTCCTCTGCCCCGGCAAGGCCTACGACCGCTCGCCCTGCGGCACCGGCACCAGCGCCAAGCTGGCGTGCCTGGCGGCGGATGGCAAACTGCAGCCGGGACAGATCTGGCGCCAGGCCAGTGTCATTGGCAGCGAATTCGAAGGTTCCTACGAGACCGAAGACCAACGCATTGTGCCGACCATCCGCGGACGCGCGTATATCAGCGCCGAAGCGACGCTGATCCTCGAACAGGACGACCCGTTCGCCTGGGGCATTCGCCTGTGAACGAAGGCACGGTGGCCAACGTGATCGTGATCGGCGCCGGCATCGTCGGCGCAGCCTGCGCCCAGGCCCTGGCCCGCCGTGGTCTCGACGTGCTGGTACTCGATGCCGGCCTGCCCAATGCCACGGCGGCGGGCATGGGCCACCTGCTGGTGCTCGACGACAACCCGGCGGAGCTGGCACTGAGCCAATACTCGGTCCAGCGCTGGCGTGAGCATGCCCCCGACCTGCCGGAGCACTGCGCCTATCGCAGCAACGGCACGCTCTGGATCGCCGCCAACCCCGAGGAAATGGCGGTGGCAGAGAGCAAGTACCACAACCTGCAGGCCCACGGCATTGCCTGCGAACGGCTCAACGGCACGGCCCTGCATGAGCGCGAGCCGCACCTGCGCGAAGGACTCGAAGGCGGTCTGCTGATCCAGGGCGACGGCATTCTCTATGCCCCGGCCACCGCCCGCTGGATGCTGGAAACCCCGGGAATTCGCCAGCGGCGGGCGCGGGTCAGCGAAATCGATGGCAACCGCATCCGCCTCGACAACGGCGATTGGCTCGCGGCCGATGCCGTGGTGCTGGCCAATGGCGTGCAGGCAGATGAGCTATGCCCGGAACTGCCGATCGAGCCGAAGAAAGGTCACCTGCTGATCACCGACCGTTATCCTGGCCGCGTCACCCACACCCTGGTGGAACTGGGTTATGTCACCAGTGCCCACAACGCCACGGGGCCGTCCACCGCCTGCAATATCCAGCCCCGCCCGACCGGCCAGTTGTTCATTGGCGCCTCGCGACAGTTCGGCACCCGCGACCTCACGGTCGAAAGCTGGATGCTGGCGAAGATGCTCAAGCGTGCCGTCGAATACCTGCCGGGGCTGGCCCACTTGAATGCGATTCGCGCCTGGACCGGCCTGCGCGCCGCCAGCCCGGACGGCCTGCCGCTGGTGGGAGAACACCCACAACGCCAGGGCCTGTGGCTGGCGGTCGGCCATGAAGGGCTGGGGGTCACCACCGCACCCGGCACCGCTGACCTGCTGGTCGCCCAGCTATTCAACGAAACGCCACCGCTGGCCGCCACGCCCTATCTGCCGCAACGCTTTCTCGGAGCTTCGCCCCATGCCTGAGCTGACCCTGGACGGCCGCGCCCTGCGCGTCGCCGAAGGCACCACCGTTGCCGCCGCCCTGGCCCTGGGCGGGGACGGCTGCAGCCGCACGTCGGTCAGTGACCAACGCCGGGCGCCGTTGTGCGGCATGGGCATCTGCCAGGAGTGCCGGGTCAGTATCGACGGCTATCGCCGCCTGGCCTGCCAGACCCTGTGCCAGGACGGCATGCGCGTGGAGACCCGGCCATGATCGAAACCACCGACCTGCTGATCATCGGTGCTGGCCCCGCCGGCATTGCCGCCGCCCTCGCGGCTGCACCCAGCGGTGCACGCATCAGCCTGATCGACGACAACCCGCTGGCCGGCGGGCAGATCTGGCGTGACGGGCCGCAGGCCAAACTGCCGCCCCTGGCCCGGCAATTGCGCCAACGCCTGCACGCCTGCGCCAACGTGCGCTATTACCCTGCCACCCGAGTGATCGCCCAAAGTGCGCCGAAACAACTGTTGCTCGAAGATCCGCAACGGGGCTGGCAGATCCGCTACGACAAACTGCTTCTGTGCACCGGCGCCCGTGAGCTGCTGCTGCCCTTCCCCGGCTGGACCCTGCCCGGCGTCACCGGCGCCGGCGGCCTGCAGGCGCTGATCAAGGGCGGTCTGCCGATGAGTGGCGAACGCCTGGTCATCGCTGGCAGCGGCCCGTTGCTGCTGGCCAGCGCGGCCACTGCCCGGCAGGCTGGCGCGCAGATCCTGCGGGTCGCCGAACAGGCATCGCGTGCCGCCGTCGCCGGCTTTGCCGCGCAACTGCCACGCTGGCCGCATAAATGGCTGCAAGCCTTCGGTCTGTTCGACCGCCACTATCGCACCGATACCCACGTGCTCGCCGCCCTTGGCAGTGACCGCCTGGAAGGCGTGCGTCTGCGGCAGCGCGGCAAGATCGTCGAACTGGCTTGCGACCGATTGGCCTGCGGTTTCGGCCTGATCCCCAACACCCAGCTCGGCCAGGCCCTGGGTTGCGCGCTCGAGGGCCAGGCCATCGCCGTCGACGACTGGCAGGCCAGCAGCCTGGCCGACCATTACGCAGCCGGTGAATGCACCGGTTTCGGCAGCAGCGAGTTGGCCCTGGTCGAAGGTGCGATTGCCGGCCACGCGGCGGTGGGCGAGCAGGACGCCGCGCGCGCGCTGTGGCCACGCCGGGCGCGCTGGCAGGGTTTCGCCGACACCTTGAACAAGGCTTTCGTCCTCGACCCACGGCTCAAGTCCCTGGCCGAACCGGAGACCCTGGTCTGCCGTTGCGAAGACGTCACCTACGCCGCCCTGCTCGGCCACCGCGACTGGCGCGAGGCCAAGCTGGCCAGCCGTTGCGGCATGGGCGCCTGTCAGGGACGGGTGTGCGGCGGCGCCACCTCGCACCTGTTCGGCTGGCAGCCCGCAGCAGCACGGCCACCGTTCAGTCCGGCACGGATCGACACCCTGTTGTGCCTCGACGACACGCCTCAGGCATGAACCGCAGTGCAGGGCTTTCGGCAACCCCGGCGGATCTCTATGATCCCCAGGGTTGCCACCAGACGCCTGCCGCCATGTATGCCCCGCCCTACAGCTTCAAGCCCTGCGACCTGCCGACGCTGCTGAGCAGCCTGCACGCCATCGCGCCGTTGCTCGATACCCTGGCGGACGTGGTGTTCTTCATCAAGGATGCCGAGGCCCGCTACGCCTTCGCCAACCAGACCCTGGCCCGGCGCTGCGGCTTCAAGCACACCGGACAATTGCTCGGGCTGACCGCCGACCGGGTGTTCCCCGAACGCTTCGGCGCGTCCTATACCGAACAGGATCGTCGGGTGCTCGGCAGTGGTCGCGAACTGGCCGATCAACTGGAGCTGCACCTGTATTACGGCAACCAGCCGATCTGGTGCCTGACCCACAAGGTGCCGCTGCGCGATCCGCAAGGACAGATCGTCGGCCTGGCGGGCATTTCCCGTGACCTGCAATTGCCACAGTCGAACCATCCGTCCTTTCAGAAAGTCGCAGCGGTGGACGCGCATATCCGCGAGCATTTTGCCCAGCCCATCAGCCTCGCCGAACTGACCCGGATCGCCGGCCTGTCGGTGGCCCAGCTGGAGCGTCAGTGCAAGCGGATCTTCCAGCTCACGCCACGACAGATGATTCACAAGGCAAGGCTGGAAGAAGCCTCGCAACTGCTGGTGCAGGCAGACTTGCCGATCACCGAGATTGCCTTGCGTTGTGGCTATACCGACCACAGCGCGTTCAGCCGCCAGTTCCGGGCGCTGACGGGATTGTCGCCGAGCCATTATCGCGAGACCCATCGCCAGCGGTGATACCAGGACCGAGTCGGGGCCTGGAGCAGGTGCTGATCTTGAGGGCCCATTCGCGGGCAAGCCACGCTCAGTGACGCGGCGTTCACGCATCTTGTGGTCGACACAGCCCTGTAGGAGCGTGTGGGCGGCGATCCGACTTGCCCGCGAATAGGCCCTCCCTGCTGCCACTGTGTTCCTTTACGGCGCGCTTTCTCCCTCACCTGCTCCCTTCTGTAACACCACCCTAGGCCCTCGCTTTTACCCCCCTGTTTTCAACAAGCCCTCTAATTCAAGGCTCTGTAACGAATTCCATTCATTCGCCCGGAATCAGGCACAGTCATTGCTAATCTAATATCGTATACGAAATTCATAATACGATAGCCAACACCACTCACCGACAAACGAGGCTTCCATGAAAAATCCCGTTTTTGCCGCAGCGCTCAGTGTGGTTCTCAGCTCTTCCTTCGTCGCCACGGCCCAGGCCGACAAGCTCGACGACATCATCAGCTCGGGCAAGCTGCGTTGCGCCGTAACCCTCGACTTCCCACCGATGGGCTCGCGCGATGCCAGCAACAAGCCGGTGGGCTTTGACGTCGACTATTGCAACGACCTGGCGAAAGTCCTCGGGGTCAGCGCCGAGGTCGTCGAAACGCCGTTTGCCGATCGCATCCCGGCCCTGATGTCGGACCGCGTCGACGTCATCACCGCGTCCACCTCCGACACCCTCGAACGTGCCAAGACCATCGGCATGAGCATTCCCTACTTCGCCTTCCAGATGGTCGTCCTGACCCGCGAGGACACCGGTATTACCAAATACGAGGATCTCAAGGGCAAAAATGTCGGCAACACCAGCAGCACCTACGAAGCCATCGCCCTGGAGAAGGACCAGAAGAGCTGGGGCAGCGGCAGCTTCCGTGCCTACCAGTCGCAGAACGACACCATCCTGGCCGTGGCCCAGGGGCATATCGACGCCACCGTCGTCACCAACACCGTGGCCGCCGCCACGCTCAAGTCCGGCAAATACAAGGGGCTGAAGGTCGTCGGCAATGCCCCGTACGTGATCGACTATGTGTCGTTGGGTGCCGCACGCAACGAGTACGGCCTGATCAACTACCTCAATCTGTTCGTCAACCAGCAGGTGCGTACCGGACGCTACAAGGAACTGTTCACTAAATGGGTCGGCACCGAGATTCCACCGACCGAGCTGACCATTCCCCACGTCTATTACTGAGGACAGCTGAATGTCCAGCACGCCCACTGTCCTGACCGGACGCAGCCTGGTCGAGGGGTCTGCCCAAGGTCCCCTGCTGTTTGCCGATGTCGGCCTCAGTTTCTGGGGTGGCGTCGATCCGTTCAGCGGCGAGGTGATCGACCGCCATCATCCCCTGAGCGGCGAACACCTGGCCGGTCGCGTGCTGGCGCTACCCAGCGGGCGCGGCTCATGCACCGGCAGCAGTGTGATGATGGAAGCGATCAGCAACGGCCATGCACCGGCCGCGTTGGTGCTGGCCGAGGCCGATGAGATCCTGACGTTGGGTGTGCTGGTGGCACGGGTGATTTTCGAACGTTCCCTGCCGGTGCTGTGCATCGGCACGCAGGCATTCGCCGCCCTGCGCGACCGTGCCTTCGCCCGGGTCGAGGGCACACACCTGAGCCTGTTCGACGACTGCCCCGAGGACCGTTGGCAGGCCCTGCAAGCGCCGCTGTCGAACGACCGCACGCAGGTTGAGATCGAACTGACCGAACACGACCGGGCCCTGCTCGCGGGCCATTACGGCAAGGCCGCCCAGGTCGCCATGCGCATCGTTCTGCAAATGGCTGAACTGCAAGGGGCGAAGGCCCTGCTGGACGTGACACAGGCCCATATCGACGGCTGCATCTATACCGGGCCGGCGAGCCTGCGCTTTGCCGAACAACTGGTGCAATGGGGCGCGCAGGTGCGCGTCCCGACCACCCTCAATTCCATTTCCGTGGACCAGCGACGCTGGCGCGAGCTGGGGGTCGACGCCGCCCTTGGCGAACCGGCCAGCGCCCTGGGCACGGCCTACATGGCCATGGGGGCGCAACTGAGCTACACCTGCGCGCCCTACCTGCTCGACAGCGCGCCCAAGGCTGGCGAACAGATCGTCTGGGCCGAATCCAACGCCGTGGTCTACGCCAACAGCGTGCTCGGCGCCCGCACCCAGAAATACCCCGACTACCTGGATATCTGCATTGCCCTGACTGGCCGCGCGCCGCTGACCGGCTGCCACCTGACCGAACGGCGCAAGGCGCAGTTGCAGATCGAAGTGCCTGCGGTGGAGCCACTCGACGACGCCTTCTATCCGCTGCTTGGCTACCACATCGGCCTGCTCTGCGGCAGCCGCATCCCGCTGATTCACGGACTGGAGCGCAACCAGCCCAGTCTCGACGACCTCAAGGCGTTTGGCGCGGCGTTCGCTACCACGTCGGCGGCACCGCTGTTTCATATCGCCGGGGTCACGCCCGAAGCCCTCGACCCGACGCAAGTGGCGGACGCATCCCTGCCCGTAAAACACATCAACCTGAGCGACCTGCTGGAAAGCTGGCACGCGCTGAACTGCGCCCGTACTCCATCGGTAGACGTCGTCTCGCTGGGCAACCCGCACTTCTCCCTCGGCGAATTCGCTCACCTGGCGCGGCTGTGCGAAGGCCGCCACAAGCACCCGGCGGTGGTCGTCGCGATCACCTGCGGCCGGGCCGTGCTGGAACAGGCTCGGGCAGCAGGCCACTTGGAGGCGATCGAAGGCTTCGGCGCCACGCTGATCACCGACACTTGCTGGTGCATGGTCGGCGAACCGGTGATCCCGCCGAACGCCCGCACCCTGATGACCAACTCTGGCAAATATGCCCACTACGCGCCTGGCCTGGTCGGGCGCAGCGTGCACTTCGCCAGCCTCGCCGAATGCGTCGACAGCGCCTGCACCGCACGCACCAGCGGACGCCTGCCGGCCTGGTTGCAACAGGAGGAAGCGGCCCATGTTTGACTTCAAGTACACCTTCCAGTGGCGCGCGGCATTCCGGGCCCTGCCCGACATGCTCAGCGGTGCCTGGGTAACCTTCGAAACCGCCGCCCTGTCGATGATCTTCGGCGTGCTGATCGCCCTGACCCTGACGGTGATGCGCGAGGCCAAGCAGCCGGTGCTGCGCGGCGTCGCCAACGGCTGGGTGTCGATTGCCCGCAACACCCCGTCGCTGTTCCAGATCTACATCCTGTACTTCGGCCTCGGTTCACTGGGGCTGCATGTCAGCTCCTGGTTCGCGCTGCTGGCCGGGATCACCTTCAACAACGCCGGCTACCTGGCGGAAAACTTTCGCGGCGGCCTCAAGGCGGTGCCTGCCACGCAGATGCGCGCCGCCCGCTCGCTGGGCATGAGCGCCTTCCAGGCCTACCGGATGATCGTCGTTCCGCAACTGCTGCGGGTGGTGTTCTACCCCCTGACCAACCAGATGGTCTGGGCGGTGTTGATGACCTCGCTGGGGGTGGTCGTCGGACTCAACAACGACCTGACCGGGGTGACCCAGGAATACAACGTCAAGACATTCCGCACCTTCGAATTCTTCGCCATCGCGGCCGTGCTGTATTACCTGATCGCCAAGGCGATCGTCGCGATAGCCCGGCTGTTGTCCTGGCGGCTGTTCCGTTACTGAGGGGTCTGCTCAATGTTTTCTACCAGCCTTACCGCCAATGACCTGCTGTTCCTGCTCGGCGGCGCCTGGGTCACGCTGCAACTGACGTTCTGGTCGATCCTGCTGGGCAGCGTCGCCGGCCTGCTGTTCGGCCTGTTGCGCGCGCTGCTGCCACGGGCGAGCCTGCCGCTGGCCTGGGTACTCGACGTGTTTCGCAGCGTGCCGCTGCTGATCCAGTTCGTGCTGTTCAACTCGTTCAAGAGCATCCTGGGCCTGAAGATCAGCGCCTTCTCCGTCGGCTGCATCGTGCTGGGAATCTACGCCGCCGCGTACTTCACCGAGATCGTCCGCAGTGGCGTGCTTTCGGTGCCACCCAGCGTGCGCCGGGCCAGCCGCTCACTGGGGCTGAGCTACCTGCAGGACCTGCGCTGGATCGTCCTGCCGATGGCCACCCGAGTCGCCTTCCCCGGCTGGCTGAACCTGGTGCTGGGGGTCATGAAGGACACCGCACTGGTGATGTGGATCGGCATCGTCGAGCTGCTGCGCGCCTCGCAAACCATCGTCACACGTATCCAGGAACCGCTGTTGGTGTTGTGCATCGCGGGTCTTATCTACTACGTCATGAGCCTGGTGGTCGCTCGCCTGGGCGCTCGTCTGGAAAGAAGGTGGCAGGAAAATGATTGAGATCGACAACGTACACAAATCCTTCGGCGACCTGGAAGTGGTCAAGGGCGTCAGCCTGACGGTGAACAAGGGCGAGGTGGTGTCGATCATCGGCGGCTCCGGCTCCGGCAAATCGACCCTGTTGATGTGCATCAACGGCCTGGAATCGATCCACAAGGGCAGCATCCGTGTCGACGGGATCGAGGTCCACGACAAGGCCACCGATCTCAACCGCCTGCGGCAGAGAATCGGCATCGTGTTCCAGCAGTGGAACGCCTTCCCCCACCTGACCGTGCTGGAAAACGTGATGCTGGCGCCGCGCAAGGTGCTCGGCAAGAGCAGGCAGGAGGCCGAGGAACTGGCCGTGCGCCAACTGACCCACGTGGGCCTGAGCGACAAGCTCAAGACCTTTCCCGGCAAGCTCTCCGGCGGCCAGCAACAACGCATGGCGATCGCCCGCGCCCTGGCCATGTCGCCGGACTACATGCTGTTCGACGAAGCCACCTCGGCCCTGGATCCGCAGCTGGTCGGCGAGGTGCTGGATACCATGCGCATGCTTGCCGAAGACGGCATGACCATGGTCCTGGTGACCCATGAAATCCGCTTCGCCCGGGACGTTTCCGACCGCGTGGCGTTCTTTCGCAATGGCCTGGTACACGAGATCGGCGCACCGGACCAGGTCATCGGCAACCCGCAGCAGCCGGAAACGGCGGCGTTTCTCAAGTCGGTGAAATGAACATGACCACTGTGTCTGGAATGAACAACCAACCTGGGGCTGAAGTGACCCCTGAACCAGTGCCTGGAATGAACAATCAACCTGAGGCTGAAGTGAACCCTGGCCCAGTGCCTGGAATGAACAACAACCCTGTGGGAGCCGGCTTGCTGGCGATCCCGCCGCAGGCGGCCATTCACCGGCTCCGGCGGCGTGAATAAGATCGCTATCGCCAGCAAGCCGGCTCCCACCACATCAGCATCAGCATCAGCATCAGCATCAGCATCAGCACCAGCATCAGCATCAGCATCAGCACCAGCACCAACAAGCACCAAGCACCAAGCACCAAGAAATATCCACGAACCATCACAAGAGGAGTTAGCCATGCGTTCTTCGAAGATCGTTCATATAGTCAGTTGCCACGCCGAGGGCGAAGTCGGCGACGTGATCGTCGGTGGCATCGCCCCACCGCCAGGCGCCACCGTGTGGGAGCAGTCGCGCTGGATCGCCGAGGATGAAACCCTGCGCAATTTCGTCCTCAACGAACCGCGCGGCGGCGTGTTTCGCCACGTCAACCTGCTGGTACCGGCCAAGGACCCTCGGGCGCAGATGGCCTGGATCATCATGGAGCCGGCCGACACGCCGCCCATGTCCGGCTCCAACTCGCTCTGTGTGTCCACGGTGCTGCTCGACAGCGGCATCCTGCCCATGACCGAACCGCAGACCCGACTGGTGCTGGAAGCCCCCGGCGGCCTGATCGAAGCGGTGGCCGAATGCAAGGATGGCAAGGTCCAGCGCGTGGAAATCAGGAACGTACCGTCTTTCGCTGACCGTCTCGACGCCTGGATCGAAGTCGAGGGCCTGGGCTCGATCCAGGTCGACACCGCCTATGGCGGCGACAGCTTCGCCATCGTCGATGCCCAGCGCCTGGGTTTTGCGATTCGCCCCGACGAAGCCAGGGAGCTGGTCGAGACCGGCCTGAAGATCACCCACGCGGCCAACGAGCAATTGGGGTTCACCCATCCGCTGAACCCGGACTGGTCGCACATCTCCTTCTGCCAGATCGCCGCCCCGCTGACCTACGAAAACGGGGTCGCCAGTGGCGCCAACGCAGTGGTGATCCGTCCCGGCAAGATCGACCGCTCACCCTGCGGCACCGGCTGCTCGGCGCGCATGGCGGTGTTGCAGGCCAAGGGCGTGCTGAAGGACGGCGAGCCTTTCATCGGCCGCTCGATCATCGGCTCCGAGTTCCACTGCCGTATCGATTCCCTGACCGAGGTGGCCGGACGCCAGGCGATCTATCCCTGCCTCTCCGGCCGGGCCTGGATCACCGGCACCCACCAGTTGCTGCTCGATCCCGCCGATCCGTGGCCGCAGGGTTATCGGCTGTCGGACACTTGGCCCGGGGCCTGAGCCAACCAACGATTCACCCGATTACAACAGCTCTGAGCGCTGGAACAGCGTCCGATGAAACACACGAATAGCAGATTTTTATCAGCGTCATCGTATACGAAATACAATTAAACCCAGGAGTCAATCATGAGCAAACGTATCAACTGGAGTGGCGTCTTCCCTGCGGTCACCACCCAATTCAACGACGACTTTTCCATCAACCTGGAAAAGACCCACCAGGTGATCTCCAACGTGATCCGCGACGGTGTCTCGGGCCTGGTGGTGTGTGGTTCGGTGGGCGAAAACACCTCGCTGAGCGCCGAGGAAAAGATTGCCGTCACCGAGGTCGCGGTGGATGCCTCCAAGGGCCGGGTGCCGGTGATCTGCGGCGTTGCCGAATTCACCAGCGTACAGGCGGCCAAGGTTGCCAATGCGGTGCGCAAGGTCGGCGTCGACGGGGTCATGCTGATGCCGGCGCTAGTCTATGGCTCCAAGCCATTCGAGACGGCCGAGCACTACCGCTATGTGGCCAGGCACGCCGATGTGCCGCTGATGGTCTACAACAATCCACCGATCTACAAGAACGACGTAACCCCGGATATCCTGATTTCCCTGGCCGACTGCGACAACGTGGTGTGCTTCAAGGATTCGTCGGGCGATACCCGGCGCTTTATCGATGTACGCAATGAAGTCGGCGATCGTTTCGTGCTGTTCGCCGGCCTTGATGACGTGGTGCTCGAAAGTATCGCGGTCGGCGCCGAGGGTTGGGTGTCGGGAATGTCCAACGTGTTCCCCAAGGAGGGCGAGACCATCTTCCGCCTGGCCAAGGCCGGACGTTTCGCCGAAGCAATGCCCATCTATGAGTGGCTGATGCCGATCCTGCACCTGGACGCGCGAGCGGATCTGGTGCAGTGCATCAAGCTGTGCGAAGCCATCGCCGGCCGTGGCAGCGAACTGACCCGCCCGCCTCGCCTGGCGTTGCCGGAAGCGGATCGGGTGTTCGTCGAACAGATCATGGCCAAGGCCCTTGCCAACCGGCCGACGTTGCCGGATGTGGGGCTCTGATAGAGCAACGGGGCAGCCTGCCGACTGTGCAGGGCCTGCCCCATCACACTATCTGCCTCACCCTCATTGTGGCGAACATGCTTGCCACAATGTTCATGCTCACGTTACTCAAGCAAGGCCCTGAGGTCGTTGTAGAGCGCCTCGGGAATCTCCACGCCCTGCTCCCGGCTACGCCCCCGCGCTTCATATCGACGTTGCGAAGGCAAGCGCGCGCCCTGTCCCTGGATACTCTCGAACACCTGCTCCGCCCGCTCCAGATGCTGCCCTGCGGCTTCCCCCAGAAACCGCCGAGGATCGAGGGCAATGATCAGTTCGCCATGGTACGGCGATGACTTGCTGCCCGCGTCATGGGCCAGCGACTCGGCACTGGTCAGGTCGCCAATCAACGGTCCGGCGATCAGTTCCACCATCGCCGCCAACGCCGAGCCCTTGTGCCCGCCAAACGTCAGCATCGCCCCAAGGTCGAGCACCACGTTCGGGTCGGTACTCGGCCGTCCCTCGGCATCCACGCCCCAGCCCTCCGGGATGGCCTTGCCGGCCCGCCGGTGCAACTCGATCTCGCCCCGAGCAATGGCGCTGGTGGCAAAGTCGAAGACAAACGGCTCACGCCCCGGACGTGGCCAGCCAAAGGCAATGGGGTTGGTGCCGAACACTGGCCGGTTACCGCCAGCCGGCGCCACCCAGGCATGACTTGGGGTAAAGGCCAGCGCCACCAGGCCAGCCTCGGTCAGTTGCTCGATCTCGACCCACAACGCGGAAAAATGCACACACCGGCTGATCGCCAACGCAGCGATACCGGTGGCCCGTGCCTTGTCGACCAGCAAAGGCAAGCCGGCCTGAAAGGCCAACTGGGAAAATCCACCAGCGGCATCAACCCGTATAATCGACGGTGCCTGATCAAACACCTCGGGCACCGCGGCAGCCTCGACCTTGCCGGCCTTGCGCGAGGCGACACAGCCGAGAACTCGGTACAGCCCGTGGGAAGCACAGCCATCGCGTTCGCCAGCGGTGACCGTATCGGCCACCGCATGGGCGTGGGCAAGGCTGAAACCGTTGTGCAGCAGGATCGATTTGGCCAGGTCATGGGCCTGGTCCAGCGTCAGTCGAGTCATGGGGCGCTCCTGGAAGTCGTGCTCCAGCGTTGCCGATCAACTCGCCCGAGGCTTGATCAATTTGCCCGGCAGCCATGACGAATTCAGCACAGCCACCGGAACATGACTCACGGCTTCACAGGCTTGAGTTCGATAATCTTGCCATTGGTGATCGCCACCAGCACGTACTGGTTCTTGATCTTCACCCATTGGCTGTCTTCCTCGGGCGCATGCAGGCCACGCTGCTTCCAGTCGTGCAACGCCTCCGATTCGCGCTGGTAAACCGCCGGAGCACGATCACCCACCACCAGTTCACCGCTACTGAAGGTGGACGGGACTTTTTCTTCGGTGGACTGTGCTGCCTGCAGCGGCAGGCTGATAGCGGCCGAACAGGCCAACAGGGACAATCCGGCGATCAGGGACTTCATGGTCATGGACAACTCCTCGGTTCAGGCGGATGTAAAAGGTCTGACCGCAACGCGAGAAAATCATTCGACTCAACAGGGTTGGCGCAAAACAGATACAAGAACGCCACTCGGTTGAGTGGCGTTCTGGTGAAACTCAAAGCGTGATCAGGGTCGCTTACAGCGCCATGTCAGACTTCGGATCCTCAGCCTTCGGCTTGTCGGTTGCAGCAGGCACTGCAGCCGGGGCCGCTGCGGTCTGGCCGATCACCGGAGGAGTGGTCAGTTGCAGGATCTCGGCGGTGTAGTTCCATTCCTTCTGCACGGCCTCAGGGCTGCTGTTCAGCTTGGTGCCGTAGCTAGGAACGATCTGGTGCAGCTTTTCCTGCCAGGCAGGGGTGGCTACCTTGTCCTTGAAGATCTTTTCCAGCACGCCCAGCATGATCGGCGCGGCGGTCGAGGCACCTGGCGATGCACCCAGCAGGCCGGCAATGCTGTTGTCCTTGGCCGCGACCACTTCGGTGCCGAGCTTGAGGACGCCGCCCTTCTCTTCGTCACGCTTGATGATCTGCACGCGCTGACCGGCCTGCCACAGACGCCAGTCTTCTTTCTTCGCCTCTGGGAAGTACTCTTTCAAGGCGTTGAAGCGATCGTCATCCGACATCATCAACTGGCCGCCCAGGTACTGGACCAGGTCGAACTGATCGATCCCCACGCGGGTCATCGGCCAGAAGTTGTGGGTGGTGGTACTGGTCAGCAGGTCGAAGTACGAACCGTTCTTCAGGAACTTGGTGGAGAAGGTCGCGAATGGGCCAAACAGAATCACGCGCTTGCCGTCCAGCACGCGGGTGTCCAGGTGCGGAACCGACATGGGCGGTGCACCGGTCGAAGCGATGCCGTAGGCCTTGGCCATGTGCTTGAGCGCGATGTCCTGATTGTCAGTCACCAGGAACGAACCACCCACCGGGAAGGCTGCGTAGTCGTTGGCTTCCGGGATACCGGACTTCTGCAGCAGGTGCAACGCACCGCCACCGGCACCGATGAAGACGAACTTGGCATCCGTCGAGGTTTCGCTGCCGTCTTTCAGGTTCTTGTAGGTGACGCGCCAGGAGCCGTCTTCATTGCGCTTGATGTCCTGCACTTCACTGGACAGCTTGAGCTTGAAGTTAGGCTGGGCCTGCAGATGGGCGACGTACTGGCGGGTGATCTCGCCAAAGTTCACGTCGGTGCCGATCGGCGTCCAGGTCGCGGCGATTTTCTGCTTGGGATCACGCCCTTGCATCATCAGCGGGACCCACTTCTTGATCTGCTCCTGATCTTCGGTGTACTGCATGCCGCTGAACAGCGGGCTGGTCTGCAGGGCCGTGTAGCGATCCTTGAGGAACTTGACGTTGTCGTCACCCCACATGAAGCTCATGTGCGGAGTCGAGTTGATGAACGAGTGCGGGTTCTTCAGTACACCCTGGCGAACCTGCCAGGACAGGAACTGACGGGTGATCTGGAACGACTCGTTGATCTCGATCGCCTTGGAGATGTCGATCTTGCCGTCTTTGCCGTAAGGCGTGTAGTTCGACTCGGCCAGGGCAGAGTGACCGGTACCGGCATTGTTCCAGCCGTTTGAGCTTTCTTCGGCCACGCCATCGAGACGCTCGACCATTTCCATCGACCAGTCGGGCTGCAGCTCGTTGAGCCAGATACCCAGGGTCGAACTCATGATTCCGCCGCCGATCAGCAGCACGTCGACCTTCTTGGACTCCGCTGCGAAGGAGGATGTCACCCCCATCGACAAGGCCAGGCCCAAGAGCGCCGTGTTCACTTTTTTCAACATATTGTCATACCTACGATAGAACGCCATCCGCTCCTCCGCCCTCGCTCATGCAGGACCGCGACACACGGAAACACCGTGGACTCCCGCACTCGATAAAACTGGAGGATGGGCACACAAGACCGCCATGACTGGCTCGGCCTCACTTTTTATGTCGCTCCTGCGCTGACTTCTTATCGTTGTTGGCTTCAGCTGACTTGAGTGACATCAGTTATGTGGGTGCATGGTCACGCACCCTGTCGACACCGCTGATGGGCCAGCCATCTGGCGACTGAACAGTCGTCAGACACACGGCTTTGGCGGCAGTCTGGCTCCGGAAACCCGGGAGAGACTGGCCAGTATCAATGGTGGCAGAAATGCCATTGTCCACTGCACACGCAAATCCGTCAAAAAAAGCGTCTTTTTCCTACTTATTTTCGACCAAAGACTGACGACTCTTTGACAAAAAACATGATAGCTGAAGTTCGCGACGGCATTCGGAAACCTGCCCTCCTGCTGCCTGAGGCAGCCATTTAGTGGCTGAGTCAGGGGCCACATGACTTCAAACTGTCATCACTCTTTTATCTGTTCGCCATATCCAATCCGTACTGTCGTCGCTAAATGAGATCGATCTCAAGGACGCGACAATGACCGATTTGAAAGAAGTAGCCCGACTGGCCGGTGTTTCCCGGGCGACCGCCGCCCGCACGTTCGCCACCCCTGAAGTGGTGCGCCCGGCGACCCGCGAGCAGGTCTTTGCCGCCGCCCGCGAACTCGGTTTCCGCCCCAACCACCTGGGCCGCCAACTGCGCCTGCAGCAGACCAACCTGATCGGCGTGGTGGTGCCCAACCTGCTCAACCCGGTGTTCGCCGAACAGTTCCAGGCCATGGAGCGAGCGGCCCGGGCCTGGGGCTACAACCTGCTGCTGGCAACCACCGACTATGCCGCCGAGCGCGAAAGCGCGGTGGTCGAGGAACTGCTGCGCCAGCGGGTCGATGGCCTGGTCCTGACAGTCACCGAGGTCGAACAGAACACGCTGCTGGAGGGCCTGTCCTGCGAAGACACCCCTTTCGTGCTGGCCTACCACCAGCCGGACAACACCGACTACTGCGCCGTCTCGGTCGACAACCGCGCTGGCATGGCCCTGGCAACCGATTACCTGCTGGACGCCGGGCATTCGCGCATCGCCATGGTTGCAGGGCCCGCCCTGCAATCGGACCGCGCCCGCCTGCGCTACGCCGGCTACTGCGATGCCATGCAGGAACGTGGCCTGACACCGCTGCCGGTCATCGAGATGCCGGCCCATATCAGCGCCGACTTCGCCGTCATCGAACCGCTGCTGCGCGGCCCCCGGCCACCCACCGCGCTGGTCTGTTCCAACGATATGTTGGCGATCAGCCTGATCGCCGAACTGCGCCGCAACAACTGGGGCGTACCCGAGCAGTTGTCGGTCATCGGCTTCGACGGCATCGCCATCGGTACCCAGATGCATCCAACCCTGTGCAGCGTGGTCCAGCCGATCACCACCCTGGCGAACACCGTGATCGAGCACCTGCTGGCGCGGATCAACGGTGCCAACCCCACATCCCAATGTCTGCCCTGTCATATCCGGCCCGGCGAAAGCATGCGGCCCTACGAGGAAACGTGTCATGACCAAACTCAGTAACACCCTGGCAGCCCTGCTGCTCGGAGGTATCGCCAGCCTCGCCCACGCCGCCGAGACCGCGATCTGCTACAACTGCCCGCCCGAATGGGCCGACTGGGGCACCCAGCTCAAGGCCATTGCCGACAGTACGGGCGTGCAAGTGCCGCTGGACAACAAGAACTCCGGCCAGGCCCTGGCGCAACTGGTCGCCGAACGTGGGGCGCCGGTGGCCGACGTGGTCTACTACGGCGTGACCTTTGGCCTGCAGGCGCAAAAAGCCGGGGTGCTGGGCGAATACAAACCCAAGCACTGGGACGAGATTCCCGCCGGGCTCAAAGACCCGGCCGGCCACTGGTTCGCGATCCATTCCGGCACCCTCGGCCTGATGGTCAACGTCGACGCCCTCGGCGGCCTGCCCGTACCACAGAGCTGGGCCGACCTGCTCAAGCCCGAGTACAAGGGCATGGTCGGTTACCTGGACCCCTCCAGCGCCTTCGTCGGTTACGTCTCGGCCGTGGCGATCAACCAGGCCATGGGCGGCAACCTGGATAACTTCGCTCCCGCTATCGACTACTTCAAGAAGCTTGCGAAAAACGCCCCCATCGTTCCCAAGCAGACCGCCTATGCGCGGGTGCTCTCGGGTGAGTTGCCGATCCTGGTCGATTACGACTTCAACGCCTACCGCGCCCGCTACAAGGACCAGGCCAACGTCGCCTTCGTGATTCCGAAAGAAGGCAGCCTCAGCGTGCCTTACGTGATGAGCCCGGTCGGCAACGCCCCGCATCGGGCCAATGCCGAGAAGGTCCTGGACTTCGTGCTCTCGGACCAGGGCCAGGCCCTGTGGGCCAACGCCTACCTGCGCCCGGTACGGCAGATGAAAATGCCCGCCGAAGTGGCCGCACGCTTTCTCCCGGACAGCGATTACGCCCGCGCCGGCGTGGTCGACTACGAGCACATGGCCGCCGTCCAGGAAGCCTTCGCCGCCCGCTACCTGAGCGAGGTGAAATAAGTGGCACTGGCGCTCGACGACAAGCTGACGGCCCGCCCACGTCGCTGGCCCAGGCTGCGCCGGCCATCGGCGGCGACCTGGGCATTGGCACCGGCCATGGCGCTGCTGCTGGCGTTCTGGCTGCTGCCACTGGCTCACCTGATCCTGCTCGGCGCGCAACAGCGCGATGCCGGCGGCAGCGGCTACTGGCAGGTGCTGAGCAGCGCGCAGTACCTGCAAAGCCTGGTACAGACCGTGCTGCTGGCAACGCTGACGACCCTCGCCGCCTTGTTGGTCGGCGGCATCAGCGGCGTGTTCCTGGCCCGCCAGCGGTTCCTCGGCCGCTCGCTGCTGGTGTCGCTGCTGACCTTCCCCCTGGCCTTCCCCGGCGTGGTCGTGGGTTTTCTGGTGATCCTGCTCGCCGGCCGTCAGGGCCTGTTCGCCCAACTCGGCCTGCAACTGGCTGGCGAACGCTGGATCTTCGCCTACTCGCTGATGGGTCTGTTCATCGGCTACCTGTACTTCTCGATTCCACGGGTGATCCTCACCGTGATGGCCGCCTGTGAAAGCCTCGACCGCAGCCTGGAGGAAGCCGCCCGTTCACTCGGCGCCGGTCTCTGGCAGGTGGTCCGTGATGTGATTGTGCCTGGCCTGGCGCCGGCGCTGGTGTCCTGCGGGGCGATCTGTTTCGCCACCTCGATGGGCGCTTTCGGCACCGCCTTCACCCTCGGCACCCGGCTCAATGTCACCCCGGTGGCGATCTACAACGTGTTTACCAACTATGCCAACTTCGCCGTTGCCGCGGCGCTTTCCGTGGTGCTCGGCGGCGTGACCTGGCTGGTATTGCTGCTGGCGCGGCGGCTGGTCAAGCAGTCGGGGAGCGTGCTGTGAACCGTTCGAAACTGTTTTTCGCCCAGTTGGCATTCACCCTGCTGGTCTGCGCCTTCATGCTGGTGCCGGTGCTGCTGTCGCTGCTCGCCGGCGTCACCCGCAACTACTTTCAGGGCCCGTCCAGTGGCCTGACGTTCACCTGGCTGGTGCAGGTCTGGCAGGCCTATGCCGATACCGTCTGGCTCTCACTGCAACTGGCCCTGGCCTGCGCTGTCTGCGTCTGCGTGATCGGCGTGCCGGCCGCCTATGCCCTGGTGCGGATGAACAACCGTTTCAGCCGCGCCTTCGAGGAGTTGATGGTGCTGCCCGTGGCAATGCCAGGCCTGGCGAGCGCCCTGGCGCTGCTGCTGACCTACGGCCAGTTCGGCGCCTTTCGCGGCAGTTGGCTGTTCATCCTGGTCGGTCATGTGCTGTTCACCCTGCCCTTTCTGGTGCGCCCGGTGATGGCGGTGATGCAGCGCCAGCAGTTGCCGCTGCTCGAGGAAGCGGCGGCCAGCCTGGGCGCCGGTCCCTGGAGTCGTTTCTTCAGCGTGGTGGTACCCAACAGCCGCGCCGGCATTCTCGCCGGGGTGCTGATGGTGATCACCCTGTCTCTGGGCGAATTCAACCTGACCTGGATGCTCCACACTCCGATGACCAAGACCTTGCCCGTCGGCCTGGCCGACAGCTACGCCTCGGCGCGGTTGGAAGTTGCCAGCGCCTACACACTGATTTTTCTGTTGCTGATCGTGCCGCTGCTGATTGCAGTCCAGGCCATCAGCGCCCGTCTTTCCCGTGGAGAACGCCCATGACCGGCACCCCGATTCGCCTGCAAGGCTGCCGCAAGACCTTTTCTGACGGTACGGTGGCCGTACACGCGCTGGACCTGGAGATCGAGCCCGGTGAGATCCTGGCGATCCTCGGCCCGTCCGGCTGCGGCAAGACCACCACCCTGCGCCTGATCGCCGGCCTGGAGCGTCCCGACAGCGGCCAGGTCTGGTTTGGTCAACAGGACGTCACCGGCCTGCCAATCGAGCGGCGCGATGTCGGCATGGTGTTCCAGAACTATGCGCTGTTCCCCAACCTCAACGTCGCCGAGAACGTGGTCTACGGGCTCAAGGTCCGGGGCGTGGCCGCGACCGAGCGCAAGCGGCGCTGCGCCGAACTGCTGGAACTGGTGGGCCTTGAGACCTACGGCCAGCGTAGCATCCACGAACTGTCCGGCGGCCAGCGCCAGCGGGTCGCCCTCGCCCGCGCACTGGCGCCACGGCCTCGCGTGCTGCTGCTGGACGAGCCGCTGGCGGCGCTGGACGCACAACTGCGCGAGCGCCTGCGCAGCGAACTGGATCAACTGCTGCGCAGCCTCGGCATCACCTCGGTGTTCGTCACCCACGACCAGGGCGAAGCCATGGCCCTCGGTGATCGCATCCTGGTGATGGAAAACGGCCGTGTCGCCCAACTGGGTACGCCGCGCGCCATCTACCAGCAGCCGGCCAACGCCTTCGTCGCCGGTTTCGTCGGCAACCTCAACGCCTTCAGCGTGCTCGCGCAGCACCGCGATGGCCTGCGGGTCGACGGCGGCGAACTGCCCTGGAGCGGCGCGCAACAGCCGGCCACAGTCTACTGTCGTCCTGAACACCTGCGGGTGATGGAAAACGGCTCCGGACACCTGCGCGGCCGCCTGCTCGGGCAATTCTTCCAGGGTGCCCAGAGCCGCCTGCTGGTGGACGTTGGCGCCGCGCAACCGCTGCTGGTCGACAGCAGCGACCCGCACATCCACGCCAACGGCGCGCCGATCTCCCTGGCCATCGAGCCCCAGGCGCTGTTCACCCTGCAATCGTGATAATTGCCCTGTACGAGAGGTTTTCTTGAATTCTTCGTTTCTAATCGCCCAGATCAGCGACCTGCACCTCAAGGCCGGCCAGCGCCTGACCTACGGCGTAGTAGACACCCTGGCCGCCTTGCGCCACGCCGTCGATCACCTGAACGCCAGCCTCCCGCGCCCGGACATCGTGGTGATCAGCGGTGACCTGGTGGACTTCGGCCGACCAGACGAATACGCCGTACTCGCCCCCGAGCTGGCGCGCCTGCAGATGCCCTGCTACCTGGTGCCCGGCAACCACGACCAGCGCGAGCACCTGCTGGCCGGCCTGCCTGAACACCGCTACCTGCCGCGCGTGACCGATGGTCCTCTGGACTGGGTGGTGGACGAGTACCCGGTGCGCCTGATCGGCCTCGACTCGACCACTCCCGGCGCCCATGGCGGCTGCGTAACGGACACGCAACTTGAATGGCTCGACGAACAACTGGGCCTGCGCCCGGAAGTGCCGACGCTGCTGATCCTGCACCATCCGCCGTTCATCACCGGCATCGGCCATATGGACCGCGAGTCGTTTCAGAACGCACCGGGGCTGGAAGCGGTGGTTGCGCGCCATCCACAGGTCGAGCGCTTGCTCTGCGGACATATGCACCGGCCCATGCAGCGACGCTTTGGTGGCAGTATCAGTTGCGTGTGTCCGGGCACATCCCACCAGATCGTACTGGACCTGCAGGACGCGGCACCGGCGCATTTCAACCTGGAACCTGCGGGGTATCTGTTGCATGCCTGGCATCCGCAGCGCGGGCTGGTAACCCATAACGGGGTGTTTGGAGCGTATGCGGGGCCATATCCGTTTTATGATGATAATGGGTTGATTGACTGATCTTGGACGAGGCAATTGATGGCTAATTGACACCAACCTTCGGTAGTATCCGGATTCTTTCTGGATGACCGAAGGCAAGAAATGGACTTCTCCCCTGTTATCGCCCAGCTCTGGAGCCAGTTTGGCTGGCTGGTTCCGCTGATACTGCTGCTGCGCCTGCTCAAGACCTCCTGGGCCAAGGGACATATCGGCGAACTCCAGGTGCGCCTGTTCGCTTCTTTGCAGTTGGACAAGCAAATCTACCGTCGCCTGCATAACGTCACCCTGGACACGCTCGACGGTACGACGCAGATCGACCACGTGTTTATCTCGACCTACGGCATCTTCGTGCTGGAAACCAAGAACATGAAAGGCTGGATTTTCGGCAACGAGAAGCAGCCGCAGTGGACACAGAAAATCTACCGACACACCTCCAGATTCCAGAACCCGCTGCGGCAGAACTACAAGCATCTGAAGGCTCTTGAGGCCACCCTCGGAGTGCCTCTCGAACACCTGCACTCGGTCGTCACCTTCATCGGCAGCAGTACCTTCAAGACCTCGATGCCGGCCAACGTTACCCAGGGCACCGGATTCATTCGTTACATCAAGTCCTTTCGCCAACCGGTGTTCAGCGAAACCGAAGTCGATGCCCTGCTCCAAGCCCTGCAAACCGGTCGACGCGCCGCAACCCTGGCGACTCACCGTGAGCATGTGCAGAACCTGAAGCGCCGCAAAACACCGGGCTCACATGACCGTTGAACGTCTGGAACCCTTATTGAGTCTCGATTCGGGCGAGTTTCTCGTCGGGGAACGTGTATTGATCGGCATGGGCGTTGATGCACTGCATATAGCCTCTACAGGACGCACAACGCTGGTCATGAGCTGAAACACCGTTGCGCTTCAAAAATCCGCTCCATGGGTGCAGCATTCACCCCTCAAGACTGCTCCTGCCCCACCTCATGCTGGACTACCTCGATGTTGAGAGAAGACCGAGAAGACCTGGAACTTGAGAACCTTTCGGTTACGAACCGCAAGTGCCTAGCGGAAACACGAAAGCTGAATGCAGAGGAAAAGAAGATCAAGCGCGAAGCGCTCCTGTACCCCTTCGTCGTCGGAGCTGGACTGCTCACCGCTCTGGTCACCCTGTTCACTGTTCTGGACAGGTAGTCAGGAGACTCCGGGCACTTATGTGCCTGTCGATGCCTTTCAACAAGGAAAATCATGCATAGCCGATACCCCAAACCTTCCAGCAGGCCGTCTGAAGAACGGCATCAGATACGTACCGAGCTGGCCATGCTCAACAAGGAGATGAGCAGATCGAGCAATGATTTCTTCCAGGTCTGGTTGCCATTCGTGCTGGGGGCCAGCATGGCGCTGGGCGTCTTCATTCTCGTCTCGTTGATGCGGCACTAAAGACAGCCAGTCGTACCTCGCCACGAGCAAGACAGCCCCAACCGAAGCGGTTTAGCCTGTAGCCCGGATCATTCAGGGAGCACGTAACCTCGAGCAGCTCCTGGAAACGGTGGGTGAAGGCATGATCTATCGCCATTGCTACACCACCCCGGACATCGAGAAAGCCTACGACGAACTGATTGCCTCCGGCGTCCAGCCAGAAGACGAGAACGGCAGGCCGCTGAGCCGCGAGAACCTGCAATATCCATCCGGGACGCGCATCATCTGGCTGCCCAAGCGTTTTGGGCACTTTTCCATCGAGATCCTGGAAGAGAAGACCCTGGGGGCCTTCATCGAGAAGGCGTTTGCCTGAGATCGCAGCGACTGCCATCCGAGGTAGAACGGAGCCGGACCTGCCTCCAGGCAATCGGTGCCAGAAGCAGCACAGCCAGTAGAAACCCCACCTGCGACAAATAGAACACCTCCAACCACTGCCGGTGCAGTGCCACATAGAAGGTGTTGTGAACCACATCGGCGACAATGATCGCCACGGTAAGAATGATCCCCAACTGCGGCCTGAGGAAAAGCAGCAACGCAGCCAGAGGATCGAATACGGTCAGTGCAGCCCAGAATATGCGACTGCCCCAGGGAGTGCCGCTCCCATAGCCGTAATCCCAGAACACCCCATGTTCAAGACAGGCTCGCAGGTGGTTGGCCGTGGCAACGAAAAGGCAGGCGGCAAAGATCAGCCGGATGGCAAAGGATAGTCTCGACACGGCATCGTCCATTGATGGTCTCAGGGGCGCTCATCATATCCAGGCGCCTCCCTGAGCTACTGGCAACCCTTGGAAGGCCATCCTTCAGTACTTCGAGTAATCCACGCAATCGCACACAACGCCACCCCAGCCACATTCAGCGATACCGGATTAAAAGCATCGACCAGCATCGCCGGCTGCATCAGCGCCACATCAAGCAACAGACCCAGCAATGCGCCAGCCGCCAGGATCAGCGGCCAGATGAACCTGGGCATGAGCAGCAGCACCGCCAGAAGCAACTCCGCCCCACCCGCCACCAGTAGCAACCAGGTGGCCTGCCCAAGACCGTGGGCCTGCAACAGCACACGTTCACCCGGGCTCTGGACGAGGAGCTTGGGCACCAGGCCATGATAGGCGAACATGAACGCGAGGCTCCCACGTGCGAGCCAGTGGGTCTGCTGCAGACGATTCATGGCCCGGTCACTCACGCCAGGTTGCGTTTCAGTTCGGCGATATGCTCCGGGCCAATACCGCAGCAGCCACCGATCAGGCTGGCGCCACGTTGTTGCCAGTCCCTGGCCCATACCAGGTAGCCCGGCGGGTCGAGGTCTTCGCGCAACTCATCCAGGCCATCGTTGGCCTTGGCTTCCTTGGGTTGCGGCGGGAAGGCGTTGGCATAGGCGCCGATGGCGATATCAGCGCTCAGGCGCTCGATCACCGAGCGCGCCACATCCACTGCCGCACCAATGACCTCGGGTTGGCTGCAGTTGAACAGCACCGCCCCCACGCCCAGGCCCGCCACCGCTTCGATGGCCTCGGCCACCGGTTCACCGGAGCGCAGGCGCGGCGTTTCGTCGGTGTCTTCGTCCTGCAGGGTAAACGACACCCAGAACGGTTTGCCGTCCGCCGGCAGGTGGGCGTGGATCGCGCGGACCTCGGCGATCAGGCTCTGGGTTTCCGCCAGCCACAGGTCGACATTCGCAGCCAAACCCTCAAGCAGCGGCGTGAGCACTTCGGCCACGCGTTCCGGCTGGAACAGGTCTGGCCGGTAGGAACCGAACAACGGCGGCAGGGAGCCTGCCACCCGCACCGGGTTCACACTGGCATCGGCGGCCGTCCGGGCCAGTTTGCCGGCGATTTCAGCAAGCTGACGCCCTTCCCGGGCAAAGCGCTCCTCGCCGATATGAAACGGCACCACCGCATAGCTGTTGCTGGTGATGACCTGGGCACCGGCCGCGATGAACGATGCATGCACACCCACAACCGCTTCGGGAGCCTCGCTCAGCGCCAGGGCAGACCATTCGGGCTGGCGGAACGGTGCGCCGCTGCGTTGCAGCTCGCGCCCCATGCCACCGTCCAGCACCACCATCGATCGTTGTTTCATATAACTTCCTTGAATGTGCTTATGAAGAAAATTCACTATGTTCAGTACGCTTATAGCTATTTAATAGCTTAATTCTACTTACAAGCAACTTTTCAGGAGCTTACATGCGTTTTCCTTCCTTGCTGGGCGCGGGACTGCTCGCGCTTGCTGCTACTTCACAGGCTTTTGCCGGTGCCACTCTGGATCGGGTCGAGTCGCGCAAGGAACTGGTCAACGTGCTGATGGAAAGCTATCCGCCGTTCTCCTTCCTGAACGACCAGAACCAGCTCGATGGTTTCGACGTCGATGTAGCCAAGGCGGTCGCGCAAAAGCTCGGCGTCAAGCTGCGCCTGGAAACCCCCTCGTGGGACGTGATCGCCGCTGGCCGCTGGAGTGGCCGCTATGACATCTGCATCTGTTCGATGACGCCGAGCAAGGCCCGGGCCGAAGTGTTCGACTTCCCGGTGGAGTACTACGCTTCGCCTGCGGTGATCGTGGTCAACGCCAAGGATGACCGCATTCATTCGGCCAAGGATCTGGAAGGCCGCAAGGTCGGTCTGACCAGCGCATCCAGCTACGAGAGCTACCTGAACAAGAACCTGGTGATCGAAGGCGCCGAAGACAAGAAGATCGACTATCCCTTCGACTTCGTCCAGATCGCTCCCTATGACACCGATAACGTGGCCTTCCAGGACTTGGGCCTGGGCGCCGGGGTACGTCTGGATGCGATCCTGACCAATCTGGTGACCGCTCAACCGCGCCTTGACCAGGACAAGCGTTTCAAGCTGGCGGGCGCCCCGTTGTATGAAGAGCCCAACTCGGTCGCCATCGAGAAAGGCGACCCCGAATGGGACGCGAAGGTACGCCAGGTGTTCGCAGAGCTTAAAGCCGATGGCACCCTGAGCCGCCTGTCGCAGAAATGGATCGGTACCGACATCAGCAAATGAGTGCCTTCCCGCCTACCCCCAAGCCCGTGGTCAGCACCACGGGCCCACGCCTGTTCAGCTTTCGCACCCGCCTGTACCTGACCTGGCTGGTGCTGTTCGCCTTGTTCATCGCGTTCTTCCTGAGCTTCGACCTGAAGTTCTCGATCATCGTCGACAAGTTCCCCAACCTGGCCGGTTTCAAGCTGGGGCCGAACGGTTTCCTGCAGGGCGCGGCACTGACTCTGTTCCTCTGTCTGTGCTCGATGGTGGTCTCGGTCCTGTTCGGCTTCGCCGCGGCTCTGGCGCGGTTGTCGCAAAGCGCGGTCCTGGTGGGCATCGCCAGTTTTTACACGTCGTTCTTTCGCGGCACACCGCTGCTGATCCAGATCCTGCTGATCTACCTGGGGCTGCCGCAACTGGGCATGGTGCCGGGCGCAATCAGTGCCGGCATCATCGCCCTGTCGCTCAACTACGGCGCCTACCTGAGCGAGATATTTCGCGCCGGCATCCTCGGCGTCGCTCGCGGCCAGCGGGAAGCGGCGCTGGCCTTGGGAATGCGTGAGCCACAGATATTCCGGTATGTGGTCCTGCCGCAGGCCATGCGCGTGATCATTCCACCGACCGCCAACCAGTTCATCTCGATGCTCAAGGATTCATCACTGATTTCGGTGATGGGGGTGTGGGAAGTGATGTTCCTGGCGCAGTCCTATGGCCGCTCCAGCTATCGTTACCTGGAAATGCTGACCACCGCGGCAGTGATCTATTGGCTGCTGTCGATCCTGCTGGAACTGGTGCAAGCGCGGCTGGAAAGACACTTCGGCAAGGCTTACCGGCGGTGACCCTCGGGGATGGCGACCTCGCCATCCTGTCGATGCACCGAGCGAACCGGCCCCGTCCTGCCATTGACTCTCCCCTTAGGGGCACACCCTACCCTGGGACTCCACGTTCAGGATGCGGTGATGATGAGCAAACGAGTTCTGGTGATTCTGGGCCACCCTTCAGCCGAGAGCTTCTGTGGTGCGCTGGCCGAGCGCTATGCCGAAACAGCCAGGAACGCCGGGCATGAGGTCCGTGTGTTGCGCCTTGGCACCCTGGATTTCGACCCTGTACTGCACGAAGGTTACCGACAGGTCCAGCCACTGGAAGCGGACCTGCTCCAGGCCCAGACGGACATCACCTGGGCCGAGCACATGGCATGGGTCTATCCGATCTGGTGGGGAGGCATTCCGGCCTTGATGAAAGGCTTTTTCGACAGGACATTCCTGCCCGGTTTCGCTTTCCGCTACCGCCAGGGAAAAGCCTTCCCCGACCAGCTTCTCAAGGGGCGCACGGCTGACCTGCTGGTGACGATGGATACACCGCCGTGGTACTTCAAATGGGTCTACCGCATGCCCGGCCTGCACCAGGTGCGCAAGACCACCTTGCAGTTCTGTGGCATCAGGCCAATGAAGACCCTGATGTTCGGACCACTGCTCGGTTCCAGCGACCTGCAGCGAAATACCTGGCTGCGACAGACCGAGGCAATCGCCCGCCGCTGACTGGTCCGGGTTCCCGCTGCGATAGGGTTGTGCAAAGATGCGCCACCGCCCCATCCCGCTCGAAAAAGGACGTTCATGTACATCGGCAAAGCCGCCCAACTGTCGGGCACGACCGTCAAGACCATCCGCCACTACGAAGACATCGGTTTGCTGCCGCCCCCTCGGCGCGAAGGAAAATACCGGGTTTACAGCCAGCAAAGCGTCGAACTGCTGACGTTCATCAAATGCGCCCAGCAGTTGGGTTTCAAACTCAAGGAAATGCAGGCGATCCTCGAGGACCATCACGGCCAAGAGTTGCCCTGGGAAGTGGCGAGAAAAGCCATCGCCGATAAAAAGCAGGAGCTGATGACGCAGATCCAGGGGCTGCAAAAGATCCATGCGGGGCTGGAGGCGTTTGAAAGCATCTACGAGTCACTGCCAGATAGCGTCGCTCCCAGAACGCAGCCTACTCAATGTTCAATACTACCCTCGCATGAAGGCGCTGTTACGAGTTGAGCGCAATGGTGCTTCAGAAAGACATCCCTATCGACATGAATCCACCTTTAAAACCCAGTAAAAATGTCATAGCACCGTCATTTTAATATGAAATCTTTCCTCCGCCTGCAACATGACGTCGCGAGCATACCTGAGCGATAACGCTCTGCTTACAATATCCCCCGTCGATCTACGAGCCTCGGATGTCGACTACGCAATCGTATCTTCGTGAGCTTTCTCTCATTGCCGGGGATCAATACAAGGACACTCCAGATGGCGTTGAACTCACAGGCGATCAACGTGACAGGCGGGTCGGCCTGCTCGGATCGTAAAGCCAATGAGGAGGATGGATGCGAGCTCGCTTACGATCGCATCCTGGCAGGAATGGCTCATGCAATGAAGCTGCCCTTGGCAACTCGGAAGAGCACGGTGGCAGAGGTCTGATGAAAATCGTCACTTCCGGCTCGGCCTACCTCGACATTGACGCCTATGCCTGCTGCATTGCCTACGCAGAACTGCTGAATCAGCAGGGTGTCGAGGCTTGTGCAGTGAGCAGTGCACCGTTCAACGCCAGCATCTGCTCGACGGTACTGAGCTGGAACGGTGCCCTCGCCCGCCATGAGCCAGGCCCCAATGACACCTTTGTACTCGTCGATGTTT
The DNA here is from genome assembly GCF_900105475.1 of Pseudomonas asplenii. Classification (NCBI taxonomy): domain Bacteria; kingdom Pseudomonadati; phylum Pseudomonadota; class Gammaproteobacteria; order Pseudomonadales; family Pseudomonadaceae; genus Pseudomonas; species Pseudomonas asplenii. Next base: position 5,265,690 of record NZ_LT629777.1, read on the forward strand.
CAGATCCCCGGCACTTCGATCCCATCGTTGTCATGGATCGGGTGGTGGAGATCATCGATCATCATCCTGGCTTCGAACTGCACTGGGCCCAGAGGCTGGGAGCGAAGGCCGATATTCGTTCCATCGGTGCCGCAGCCACCCAGGTCTTCGAGCGCTGGGAGGCGTCAGGACTACTGCCCCGAATCAGCCAGCAAAGCGCCGCCTTGCTGGCAACGGCGATCCTGGACAACACACTGAATTTCAACAGCGCGATCTCAACGCCTGGAGATGCCGATGCATATCGTGTATTGGCAACTCTGGCGCAACTACCAGGAGACTGGCCAGCGCAGTATTTTCTTGAATGCCAGTCATCGATCGAATCAGCGCTGACAGACGCACTGAAAGCCGACTGCAAGCGGCTGCAGGTTTCCAGGCTTCCTGAAGTGTTTGCGCAACTGACCGTCTGGGATGCCAAGGGTTTGCTGATGAGATATCACCACACGCTGATCGCCTGGCTGAAAGCTCAAGGGGGTGACAGCTTGGTGAACCTGATCGGTATCGTCGATGGCAAGAGCTACTTTCTGGCTGATACCCAACGATCAAAGGACAAGCTCAGTCGTCTGATAAGCCTGTGTTGGGAGGAAGACGTGGCGGTGATTGAACCTTCGCTGCTGCGCAAAGAGTTGCTCGCCCTATCCCGATCGGCAGACCGTCAGTGCCCGGGCGGATGAATCGCCGGCCGGCCACGGTGAAACAGGCAAGACGCCGTTCAAGTTTGTCGAGCAGTTCAAACATCCGGGCCTTCAGCCTGCGCCCGTATTGACTGACTGGTCACTATTGACTATACCGTCTTCCAGGGACGGAACCCGGTTATCGACGATTCTTGGATAGATCGTTGCGAGTTGAAGTAACTCACGTCCTTTCTGGTACAGCAGTACGCGAAAGAAGCCGGGCATTTCGCGTTGTCATGGAAGGACAAACGCCTTGAGCATTCTCGATAACAGCATCAAACCGTCTCCCGAGGACTCCGCCGACCGTTTCACCGCTCGCCATCTTGCCGACTGGTTGGTGTTCTGCCTGATTATCTACATCAGCAGCGAGCTGGACCGCCTCCTGGGGCTCTGGATGCTGCTGATCCCGCTACTTACCGCTCCCGCCCTTATCGCGTCCTGCAGCTTCGTCGTAGGGGTCGTGGCCAACCTCTGGAAACGTCGCTGGAAACGCCTGGTCTCGGTCATCGTGGCCCCGGTCGTCACCGTCGGCCTGTTGACCGCATCGTTCCACTATGGGGTGGATGCCGGTTGGGTGAGTTTTCAACTGAAGCGGCATATCTACCTGGAAATGATCCGCAGCCTGCCGCAATCATCCGCGAAATATCATGAGTGGAGTTGGGGTTCGACCGGTGGAGATATCGGCACCAATGTCACCTACACCCTGGTCTACGATGAAACCGACAAGCCACTGACCCAGCCGAAGAACGAGCGGCGCTGGCAGGAAAATGCATCGGTGCAGCCCTACGGGCATCACTTCTTCCTGGTGACCGAACTGCTCTGAGAACCGCTACGCTTCAGGTGACATGATTTTTTCTGATTATCGAGCTTCTGCAGTAATCCACGGCCATGCTGCGCTTGGCAAGACGCAGTCATCGGCGCCGTAAGCTCTCGAAGTCCTACAAGCACACCCGATACCTGATTCGCCGATCAAATTCGTCCTCCGGGTTCTCATGGGTTTCCAGCACCTCCAGGAACCCGGAGCGTTCAAGATCCGTCAGGTCCTCAAGCGTCCAGCCTGCGGGAAAGTCACTGGAAATGTCCCGGCCCCGATGCTCGACCCAGTGGAACACCCCGAAAGGCAGATAGCCAAGCCACTCCGACTGATAGGTGATCTCGCCGACTCCGCTGGCTGCCACTACCGCTTCGATCCTGCCCCTGATGATTGGCTGACGATCACTCATGATGTTCCCAAATTCCTGCGCCAACTGAGCGAACATTATTTACGGAGCACCCGCCAGCCGGCTCAAAACACCAGCTTGTAGCCGATCGCGAACAGCATCAGTGCCAAAAACGGTCGCAGCAAACCATCGGGTACACGGCCAGCCAAGTGGCTGCCGACATAAATACCTGGCAACGAGCCCATCAACAGGAAGCCCAGCAGCTCCCAGTTCAAGTTGCCCATACTCGCATGGCCCAGCCCCGCCACCAGGGTCAGCGGCACTGCATGGGCAATCTCCGTGCCGACCAGACGTCGTGTCGGCAGGAAAGGATAGAGGATGAACAACGCCACCGTGCCCAGGGCGCCGGCACCGATGGACGTCAGCGCGACCATGGTGCCGAGGACCAGCCCGGTCAGTACCGTCAGGCTGTTCAACTTAGATGGGCTGATCTGCGAATGGTCGACGCCACGCCGATGGGCAAACGCCAGCAAGCGATTCTTGAACAGCACCGCCAGTGCAGTCAGCAACAGCACGACGCCCAGAGCATATTTGATGGTGCGGTTCAGCTCATCGGGCGCTGCATGCAGGCTGCTGAGAAACCACAGGGTCAGCAACACCGCAGGCACGCTGCCCAAGGTCAGCCAGCCGGTGATCTTCCAGTCGATATTGTCGTTGCGCTTGTGCACCAGCACACCACCGGACTTGGTGATGGCCGCGTACAGCAGGTCCGTGCCCACGGCGGTGGCCGGGTTGATACCGAACCACAACAGGATCGGCGTCATCAGCGAGCCGCCACCGACCCCCGTCATACCGACAATAAAGCCGACCACCAAGCCTGCTACGACAAAACCGAAATTACCGACATCCATTAGCCAATCCTGGGAGTCTGACACGACGACAGAAAAATTGGCGGGCAGCATAACGGTTAATGTTATGAGCATTTATAAAAATATAATCTAACGTTATAACCGATTTCACCCCGCGGCCTCCCAGGTCCCTCCTCCCATCGTTCCCCTTTCTGCCCTGCGATGTCCCGCGCCCCTCTATCTGCCCTGTTCCGGAACATCGCTGGCAGCCGGTGCTTCGACAAAGTGCAAGCACCTCTGACGTTCAACTGCCGTACAGCTCCGTTCTGAGAGACTTCAGTCATCAGCAGTATCAGCAGCGATACATAAAGCCCTGGGAAGCCCGAAATCAAAGGCCCCTTCAGGGCGTAAATGTATCAAAAATGACATGTAACAAAATATTTCAAAACGTACAGCCAATGGATGGCGCACCCAGCGGTTTCGACGTGGAGCACAAAGCCTCAGCCCCCGTCACAACAGAGTGAACAGCGCACTTATGAACAGAGCACTAGCGCAAGAACCACGTCAGACCATGGCGATATCGGACGTTTTGTACGGGCCGATCCAACCCGAACTGCTGCACGAGGAAATCCTCGCCGATCTGCTGGAGGCCACGGCCAGACGCATGCCTGATCAGATCGCGCTGATCGCCGGTGAGCGTCAGCTCAGCTATCGCGAACTGGATGCGCAAGCCGATCGAGTCGCCTCGAGCCTTATCTGTGCCGGTGTCCGCCCAGGCCAGATCGTCGGCCTATGGTTGCCCCGGGGGATCGAGCTGCTGGTGATGCAGGCCGCCATTGCCAAGGCCGGCGCTGCCTGGCTGCCGCTGGACCAGGACACGCCGGTCGAACGCTTGCAGGTGTGCATGGAGGATGCCGCTGCCGTCGGTGTAGTCAGTTGCGAACAACTGGCCCCCAGTCTGGCCGGCACCGGCTTGCAGGTATGGACCGCCGAGGCCCTGCTGGCTCCCAACACCGAGCCCCTGGTGCGCCGCAGCGGCGCCCTGCCCGATCACCCGGCCTACGTGATCTACACCTCCGGCTCCACTGGCAAGCCCAAGGGCATTCTCATCAGCCAGCGCAGCATCTGCCACTTTCTGCGCAGTGAAAACGCGATACTCGGCATTCACGCGGCAGACCGGATCTATCAGGGTTTCTCGGTGGCCTTCGACATGTCCTTCGAGGAAATCTGGATCGCCTACCTGGTCGGTGCCACGCTGTGGATAGGCCCCAAGGAAATCAGCGGCGACCCCGAAACGCTGCCACGCATGCTCAACGAACAGCGCATCAGTGTGCTGCATGCCGTACCGACGCTGCTCGCACTCTTCAGCGAAGAAGTACCCAGCCTGCGCCTGATCAACCTGGGCGGCGAGATGTGTCCCGAATCGCTGGTCGAGCGCTGGAGCCGGCCTGGCCGGGAAATATTCAATACTTACGGCCCGACCGAAGCCACGGTGTCCGCCAGCCTTGCGCGCCTGGTCCCCGGGCGGCCGGTCACCATCGGCACACCGTTGCCCAACTACGGCCTGCTGGTGATCGCCAACGACGCCGACAATACCACCGGCTGGACCCCGAGCCTGCTGCCACGGGGCGAAACCGGTGAGCTGTGTATCATTGGCCCCGGCCTGGCCGAAGGCTATCTGGGCCGTCCCGATCTGACTCGGGAGAAGTTCCTGGCCAACCCCTGGAGCACCGGCTATCACGATGCCCGTCTGTACCGCACTGGCGACCTGGCCCGCATTGATGTCGACGGCCAGGTGCAATGCCTGGGACGTGCCGATGATCAGGTGAAAATCCGCGGTTTCCGCGTTGAACTGGGTGAAATCGAGGCGCTGCTGGCACAACAGCCGGGCGTCGGCACCGTGGCGGTGCTGCTGCGTAACGACAATGGCATGGATCAGTTGGTCGCCTACCTGGTCCCCGATCACTCGCTCGATGAAACCACCCTCCCCCCGCTGCTGCGCAAGGCACTGCAGTTGCAACTGCCACCCTACATGGTGCCGGGGCGCTTCGAACTGCTGGACAGCATGCCCCGCCTGACGTCCGGCAAGATTGACCGCAAGGCCCTCAGGGCTCGCCCCCTGAGCCTTTGCACCACTGCCGCGCAGGAAAGTGACCTGCCTGAAACCGTCGCCGAACAGGTGCTGTTCGCGGCCTTGGAGACGCTTTTCCCCGGTCAGCCGATCAGCCGCAACGCCGACTTCTTCACCGACCTGGGTGGCCACTCCTTCTTTGCCGCGCGGCTGGCCTCGGCCTTGCGAGCCGATCCGCGCTTCGCTCACGTCACCGTGCGCGACATCTACCAGCAACGGCGGGTCGGTGCGATTGCCCAAGTGCTGGAGCAGACACCGCAAGCTCAGGCTCCCCAGGCCGAATGGACAGTGCCGTCGGCGTTTCGCCGCTGGCGTTGTGCAGTCGCCCAGGCGCTGGCATTGCCGCCCATGGTGTGCCTGCGCATGATGCAGTGGCTGGCCCCGTTCTTCACCTTCCACTACCTGACCGGCAGCCCGGGCGACTCCATGGCTGTGGCCACGATCGCCTCGATCGGGGTGTTCCTCGCCGCGACCCTTCTGCAGTTCGTCATTGCGATCGCGGGCAAATGGTTGGTGGCCGGCCGTCTGCAGCCTGGGACTTACCCACTCTGGGGTCTGACCTACTACCGTTGGTGGCTCGCCGACCGCCTGCTCGAATCGGCACCGGTCTACCTGCTCAGCGGTTCACCGCTCTACCCGATGTGGCTGCGGGCACTGGGAGCCCAGATCGGCAAGGACGTGAGCATCGGCTCGATGAGCCTGCGGGCGCCGGATCTGTTGCGCGTGGGCGCAGGTGTCAGCCTGGGTAACGCCGTGAGTTGCGAAAACGCCCGGGTCGAACGCGGTCAGTTGCATTTGGGCCGTATCACTCTGGATGAACAGGCCTGCGTCGGCTCCTACGCGATCCTCGAAGGCAACACCCGCCTGGGGCGCTACGCCCGTCTGGAAGGTCAATCAGCCCTTGCCGATGGTCAGCAAATACCCGCTGGCCGTGTCTGGCGCGGCTCTCCGGCCCGCGACAGCGGAGCTTTCGATCCCCAGCGCCTACCTCCTCGGCCGCTCGTCAGCGCACGACGCCGATTGGCCGAAAACCTGTTCTTCGTGTTCGGCATTCTGTTGATCGCCACCCTGTTCTTTATCCCGGTGTTTCCAACCTTCGCCCTGATCGACTGGTTCGATGAGCAGAACCTGATGACCTGGCTGCAAGGCGACGGCGTCGGTATCCAATTGGCACGCTATTTCGTCCTGGCGCTGCCAGCCAGTGCCGTGTTGATCGTCGCCACCGCCCTGGTTTCGGCGGGTATCCGCAAGGTCGCCCTGCCGCGCCTGGCCCCAGGGCGCTATCCGGTACACAGCAACACCTATTGCGCCAAGTGGCTGGCCAGCCATATCCAGGAAGCGGGCCTGAATGTGCTCTCGGGTATCTACGCCACGGTTTACGCTCCGGCCTGGTACCGCCTGCTGGGCGTCAAGGTCGGCCGTGATGCGGAGATCTCCAGCGCCCAGGGTGTGGTGCCCTATATGCTGACGCTGGGGGATGAAACGTTCATCGCCGATGCGGTGATGCTCGGGGACGAGCAGGTCGAAGGCGGCTGGATGTCCATTCAGCCGACAGTGATCGGCCACCGCAGCTTCATCGGCAACGGCAGCTATGTCCCCGATGGCACCGTGGTGCCGGAAAACGTGCTGATCGGCGTGCACTCCTGTGCACCGACCACTGCCGAACTTCGCGACGGCGATACCTGGTTGGGCTCACCGGCGATCAACCTGCCGGCGCGCGAGCAGGTCAGCGGCTATCCCGAATCCCTGACCTTCCGCCCTTCGCCATGGCGGCGCCTGGCTCGCGGCCTGATCGAAGGCCTGCGTATCGTCATTCCCCATGCCCTGGTGATCGCAGTGGGCTACACCGTCATGCTCGACCTGATGCCCCTGGCTGGCGACGAGCGCTGGGGAGCGGTGCTGGCTTACCTGGCGCTGATCGGCCTGGCCTATGGCGTGAGCAATTACCTGTTCGTGGTGGCCTGCAAGTGGCTGGCAATGGGCCGTTACCGCAAGCGGGCCGAGCCGATGTGGACACCGTTTGTGTGGCTCTCGGAAAGCGTCACCAGCCTCTACGAAGGCATGGCCGTGCCCAACTTCATGCGCTACCTGAGGGGTACGCCGTGGTTGCCATTGGCGTTCAACCTGCTCGGCAGCCGGATCGGCAAAGGCGTCTACATGGACACCACCGATATCACCGAATTCGACTGTGTGACCATCGGTCATGACAGCGAACTGAACGCCATGGCGAGCCCCCAGACGCACCTGTTCGAAGATCGGGTCATGAAGATCGATCATGTGCAGATCGGTCAACGCGTCTATATGGGACCACGCAGTGCGGTGCTCTACAGCGCACAGGTGGCGGACAATGCGCGCCTCGGTCCCCTGACCCTGGTGATGAAAGGCGAACATATCCCCGCCGGGAGCAGTTGGGCCGGCTGCCCTGCCGCACCCGCACAAGCCTGAGTCGCGCAGGAACGGTGATGCTGAGTTTGCCCCTTCACTCCTGGCCGGGGCCGCAGCCCTCCTGGCAACAAGGCATCCTGCTGATAGGTACCCGGCACAAGCCGGGCACCTCACGGGCCGAGGCTCGGGAGCGGATTCGTCAGGCTCTGGGCAGTGTCCTCGCGCAGACCCTGAGCATCCGGGCAGACGCCATCAGCTTCCCCCGTAACCCCGGCAATCGCCCTCGCGTGCTCATTGCCGGGCGGGCTGAACCGGGGCTCTCGATCAGTCATGAAGGAACACTCTCGGTAGCGGCCTTGAACCTGCACGGTGCCGTAGGTATCGACTTGATGCAGGTGCAGGAAGTGCCGGATTGGGAAACCATCGCCTGCGACTACCTGGGGCCACACACCACCCGACAGTTGCAACAGGTCGCCGAAGAACAACGCCCAACGGCCTTTGCCCAAGCCTGGTGCCTGCGTGAGGCAATGCTCAAGTGTGCCGGGCTACCCCTGGTGGAGTGGTCAGACACGACACAACCCCCGGGCCGCAGCTTCACACTGGATCTGCCTGCAACAGTGCAGGGTGTCGTGGTATTACCTGATGCAGAGGATGCTTGGGCACCTGGCTTGACCGCATAGGCTGCTCAGCCAGCGCTGGACATCCGGCAGAACCGGACATCCGAAAGTACTGCGCATCAATCCAGACGGATGCCGCTATAGGCTTCGGTACGATAGGGAAAAGCGATGGTTTTGCGGCCACGCAAGTCCGGATGAGTCTGAATGAGGTGGTGAAGCTGCTCGGCGACAGCGGTCTTTTCCGGCGCCGATAGCGCGGCAATAAAACTGACTGACAGAAAACGATCGATGATCACCTCCTGCGGCGTACCCACATGGCTGTACTCGAAACGGCTCAGTTCCAGCGTCGAGAAGTAACGACCGTTGAAGGGCAAACGCCAGGCTCCGGTATGGAAACGCGGAGTATCACCTTCGTAGGGCGTGATGATCCGGGTGATTTGCGCTACCCAGTCCACCGATTCATCACGCACGTTCCACACCAGCCCCAGTCGCCCGCCGGGCTTGAGCACTCGATGAATCTCGGCCAGCGCCGCCTCATGGGCAAACCAGTGAAAAGCCTGGGCGCACGTCAGCGCATCGGCTGCGGCAGAGTTCAGAGGCATGCTATCGGCCGTGCCGGACAACGCGCGAACCTGCGGCAAGCGCGCAACCAGCTCGGCCCGCATGGCTTCGACGGGCTCGATCGCCGTCAGCGTTGCCCCGGTCTCCGTGAGCAGGCGAGTAAACTTGCCGGTACCTGCGCCCAGGTCGACCACCTGGGCACCAGGGCCAATGCCCAAGGTATCGCGCAACCACGGGAGCAGCTCGGAGGAATAATCCGGGCGCCCATTGGCGTAGGTCTTGGCCTCGGCACTGAAACCAACGTTTGCAGCCTTGTGAACACCCGACATACCGACGATCTCCTCAAGTCAATGGTGCGAAATACCAGCCGAATCAGTCATCCAGATCTTTGGGCGCCGCCGTTGCCTTACCCGGCTTTTCCGCCTTGCCGGGCTTGCCGCCCTTCTCCGGCTTGGCCTCGACGGCGGCTGGCGGTGGCGTCGGCGCGACAATTGCCTTCTCAGAGGCCGGCAACGCATCGACCGCCTTGAACACCTCGGCTATCGGCAACGGCCCGTCATGTTCGAGGGTCCGCTGCTGGCCGTCCTTGCCGACCAGGATCACCGTGGACTTGCCTTCCGGCGTGACGCCCAGCTTCAACCCGCGAATCAGCGCCATGGTGGTCGGCTGCTCCATGAACTTGTCGGCACGCTTGCCCACGGTCTGCGCCACCTCGTAGAAGACCATTTGACGCTCGTCGAACGCCTTGCGGTTGGCCGGGTCGTCGAGGGCCTTTTTCAACCCGACCAGGGTCGGGTCGGCGGTGCTCGGCGCAATCACCACCAAGGCACGGGATTTTTCGAAGTCCTGGGCCAACGGAGAGTCGACATCGGCGGCCAGCAACGGGCCAGACGCGAAGACCGACAGGGTGGCGAAGGTCAAAGACCGGACGAACATACACACCTCCTTTGAATATTCATGGGGTAATGATTGCGCATCGTAGGAAAAGATCCACAAGGGGCCGAGTTATTTCTAAAAATTCAGGTAACGGGATCTTTCTTCCAACAGGATATCGAACAATGCCTGAGCCGCCGTAGACAGCTCATGCCCCGGTTTGGTCAACACGCCGATGGCCCGCTCGACCACCGGATCGTGCAAGGTGATGCAGCGCGCGCCCAGCTCGCGCATCTGCCCGACACACAATGCTGGCACCGCGCTCACCCCCAGGCCGCTGGCAACCATCCGCCCCACTGTCGCCAGTTGATGGCTCTCGAATTCCACGGGCAAGGTCATGCCCCGGGCACGCAGATGCTCCTCCAGCATCACCCGCACATTCGACGGGCGCTGCAAGGTAATGAAAGGTTCGCACAGCAACCTGTCCCAAGCGATTTGCGTGGCTTCGGCCAGCGGCGAATCCGCGGGGACCACGGCAACGAAACGATCCACATACAAGGGAGTGAAACGCAGCGACGAGTTCTGCAACGGTTCGAAAGCCACGCCCAGCTCCACCTGGCGATCGCCGACCATCTCCAGCACCTGCTCATTGACTACATCATTCACCGCCACATTGACCTGGGGGTAGCGGGCGCGAAAGGTCTTGAGAATCGCCGGCAACAGGTTGCCGGCGAACGACGGCATCGCCGCCAGGGTCACCCGTCCTCGCTGCAGGGTGAAACGCTGGCGCAACTCGTCCTCGGCATTATCCCAATCAGCGATCAGGCGCCGGGCCAAGGGCATCAGCGCCTCACCTTCCGGAGTCAGGGCGACGTTGCGGGTATTGCGGCTGAACAGGCGCCCGCCCAGCCCGTCTTCCAGGGCCTTGATGGTCAGGCTCAAGGCCGATTGCGAGAGGAACAGACGCTCGCCCGCCACCGCGAAGCTCAGGCTCTGGGCAACGGCGAGAAAAGCCCTAAGCTGTTTGACGGTCATCGCGGTACTCTCTCGACTGCTCGCTATTATTGAACTTTATCAATCAATCAAACCTAAAAATCAACTTAACAAATAAATTTCCCGGAGCAACACTCTGTTCAAGGCCCTGCGGGCCAACGAACAACAAAAGAGGATCATGCAGATGGCAGGTTTCGATAAACGCGTAGCGTCCTACGAGGAGGCCCTCGCCGGCCTCGAAGATGGCATGACCGTACTCTCTGGCGGCTTCGGCCTGTGTGGCATTCCGGAAAACCTGATCGCCGAGATCAAGCGCAAGGGCACCCGCGACCTCACCGTGGTCTCCAACAACTGTGGCGTCGACGGCTTCGGCCTCGGCGTACTGCTTGAAGACCGGCAGATCCGCAAGGTGGTGGCCTCCTACGTCGGCGAAAACGCCCTGTTCGAGAAGCAACTGCTCAGCGGCGAAATCGAAGTGGTGCTGACCCCACAAGGCACCCTGGCCGAGAAAATGCGCGCTGGCGGCGCCGGCATCCCGGCCTTCTTCACCGCCACCGGCGTCGGCACACCGGTCGCCGAAGGCAAGGAAACCCGCGAGTTCAATGGTCGTCCGTACCTGATGGAAGAGTCCATCACCGGCGACTTCGCCATCGTCAAGGGCTGGAAGGCTGACCACTTCGGCAACGTCATCTATCGCCACACCGCGCAGAACTTCAACCCGCTGGCGGCCACTGCCGGCAGGATCACCGTGGTCGAAGTAGAGGAAATCGTCGAACCGGGCGAGCTGGACCCGGCACAGATCCACACCCCGGGCATCTACGTCGACCGGATCATCTGCGGCACGTTCGAGAAACGTATCGAACAACGCACCGTGCGCAAATAAGCCCCGGCCCCTCGACTTACGGAGAACAAGAACATGGCACTTTCCCGCGAACAAATGGCCCAGCGCGTCGCCCACGAACTGCAGGACGGCTTCTACGTCAACCTCGGTATCGGCATCCCGACCCTGGTCGCCAACTACATCCCGGATGGCATGGAAGTCATGCTGCAATCGGAAAACGGCCTGCTCGGCATGGGCGCCTTCCCCACCGAAGATGCGGTCGACGCCGACATGATCAACGCCGGCAAGCAGACCGTCACCGCCCGTGTCGGCGCGTCGATTTTCTCTTCCGCCGAATCCTTCGCGATGATCCGTGGCGGCCATATCGACCTGACCGTACTCGGCGCTTTCGAGGTCGATGTCCAGGGCAACATTGCCTCCTGGATGATTCCCGGCAAGCTGGTCAAGGGCATGGGCGGCGCCATGGACCTGGTGGCCGGTGCCGAGAACATCATCGTCACCATGACCCATGCCTCCAAGGATGGTGAATCGAAACTGCTGTCCAGGTGCAGCCTGCCGCTGACCGGCGCCCAGTGCATCAAGCGCGTGCTGACGGACCTGGCCTACCTGGAAATCGAAAATGGCGCTTTTGTCCTCAAGGAACGCGCACCTGGCGTCAGCGTCGAGGAGATTGTCAGCAAGACCGCGGGTAAACTGATCGTTCCCGACCATGTGCCTGAAATGCAGTTTTCCTGATGAGGAATGAAGCGATGCAAGACGTAGTGATTGTCGCCGCGACCCGCACGGCGATCGGCAGTTTCCAGGGTTCGCTGGCCAACGTCAGCGCGGTGGACCTCGGCGCGGCGGTGATCCGTCAGTTGCTGAGCCAGACCGGCCTGGACGGTGCGCAGGTCGATGAAGTGATCATGGGCCAGGTGCTCACCGCCGGTGCCGGCCAGAACCCGGCGCGCCAGGCTGCGATCAAGGCCGGCCTGCCCCACGCCGTGCCGGCCATGACCCTGAACAAGGTCTGCGGCTCGGGCCTCAAGGCTCTGCACCTGGCGGCTCAGGCCATCCGTTGCGGCGACGCCGAGGTGATCATTGCCGGCGGTCAGGAAAACATGAGCCTGTCCAACTACGTGCTGCCCGGTGCCCGCACCGGCCTGCGCATGGGTCACAGCCAGATGGTCGACACCATGATCAGCGACGGTCTGTGGGACGCGTTCAACGACTACCACATGGGCATCACCGCCGAAAACCTGGTGGCCAAGTACGACATCAGCCGTGAAGCCCAGGACGCCTTCGCCGCCGCCTCGCAGCAGAAGGCCGTGGCCGCCATCGAGGCCGGGCGCTTCGTCGACGAAATCACGCCGATCCTGATTCCCCAGCGCAAGGGCGACCCGCTGGCCTTCGTCAACGACGAACAGCCGCGAGCCGGCACCACTGCCGAAGCGCTGGGCAAGCTCAAGCCGGCATTCAAGAAGGACGGTTCGGTCACGGCCGGCAACGCCTCGTCGCTGAACGACGGCGCTGCGGCGGTCATTCTGATGAGCGCGGCCAAGGCCAAGGCTCTCGGCCTGCCGGTGCTGGCGAAGATCGCGGCGTATGCCAACGCGGGTGTCGACCCGGCGATCATGGGTATCGGCCCGGTCAGCGCGACCCGACGCTGCCTGGAAAAGGCCGGCTGGAACCTGGAGCAACTGGACCTGATCGAAGCCAACGAGGCCTTCGCCGCCCAGGCACTGTCGGTAGGCCAGGAACTGGGCTGGGACGCGACCAAGGTCAACGTCAACGGCGGCGCCATTGCCCTGGGCCATCCGATTGGCGCTTCGGGCTGCCGGGTGCTGGTGACCCTGCTGCACGAGATGATCAAGCGCGATGCAAAAAAAGGCTTGGCGACCTTGTGCATCGGGGGTGGTCAGGGCGTGGCACTGGCGATCGAGCGTTAACGATCAAGGCCTGAAAAACTGCGGCAACGCCCTTCACCTACAACACCACCCGACGGTGTGGCGAGCAGGCTCTTGTCAGATCGCCGCACCGCTGCCTTGGGGCGCAGAGCGTCCCCAGAACCAGGCAACGCAGTGCATCAGAAGAATGGGGAGCCCGGGTTTACGCCTGCTTCGCAGCCGAGCGCGGGCAAGCCCGCTGGCCACAGGGGGAAGCGATGTTGCGCCCCCGACTGCTATCCTCGACTCATGTGTCCATGCACGTTGAGCGAGCCCCCGCATGATTCTGGTCCTGCTGCCCCATTGCGACTACGACCCTACCGAAAGCAGCGTCCCCTGGCAGTACCTGCATCGAGCTGGCATCGAGGTGCGCTTCGCCACGCCCCAAGGCACGGTGGCTCATGCCGACCCACGCCTGGTGGAAGGCGGCTTCGGTCCGCTCAATCCCCTGCTGATGACGCGCAAACCCGATCTGGAAAGCTACCGTGCGATGCTCGCCGACCCGCACTTCCAGCACCCTCTGGCCTACGCCGACGTCGATCCCGAACAATTCGACGGCCTGCTGGTCCCCGGCGGCCATGCCGAGGGCATGCGCAGCCTGCTGGAATCCAGCGCGGCGCAACAGATCGCCCTGCACTTTTTCAAGACCGACAAGCCGATCGCCTCGGTCTGCCACGGCCCGCTGCTGTTCGCCCGAACCCTTGATCCCGATACCGCCCGCTCGGTATTGTTCGGTCGCAAGGTCACCGGCCTGCTGTCTGTGACCATGGAGCTGGCCGCCTGGCTGATCACCGCCCCCTGGCTCGGTCGCTACTACCGCACCTATCCGCAGACAGTCGAGTCGGAAATCAAGGCCGTGCTGGCCAGCCCCACTGACTTCATCAGCGGGCCACCGGCACTGTTACGTGACTCCGCCAGCAAACCCGAGCGCGGTTTCACCGTTCGCGACGTCAACCTGCTCACCGCGCGCTGGCCTGGCGACTGCCATCGCCTCGCCGCCCAATGGCTGAAAATACTGAAAGAGCCCCGTACCTTACAGGTATCCAGTGGGACTAACGGCTCTCGATGATCCTCCGGCTGACAAAGCTGAACGCCAGCACCCCAAAGATCAGCACACCGGTCGCGACCTGCTGCCAGTAGAAGTTCCAGCCGATCAGCAACAGGCCGTTGGCAATGACGTTGATGAACAGCACGCCCAGCAGCGTCCCCGACACATTGGCCCGCCCCTGGCGATGGAGGGTGGTGCCGATGAATACTGCGCCGATGGCATTGAGCAGGAACGCATTGCCGGACAGCGGCACATAGGCGTTGACCGTCGAGCTGAGCAGCACTCCCGCCAACGCACAGGCCAGGGCCGTGGCCAGCGCCACGCGGGTGACGATGCGCCGTACCGACAACCCCGAGTAGTACGCCAGCAGCGGCTGGGAGCCCTGGGCCAGCAACTCGCGGCCCAGACGCCCACGGGCCAGCAGCAGGCCATAGACCAACGCCATGCCCAGCACGATCCACAATGGCAACGCCACGCCGAACAGGCTGAGATCGGTCAACTCAGGCTTGAAACCCTGGGCGATGTAGATCGGCTGACCGCCGTCGGACAGTAACTGCTGGGCGCTGGTCCCGATGAACAAGGTGCCCAGGGTCGCCAGGAACGGACTGATCCGCAGTCCGGCGATCAACCCGGCATTGAACGCCCCCACCAGCAGTCCCGACCCCAGTGCCACCGGGAGCGCGACAGCCAACCCATGGCCGGCATTGAGCAGTACCACGAAACTGAAACTGGCGAAGTCCAGCGCCGTGCCCACCGACAGGTCGATGCCACCCGCCGCTACCGCGTAAGTCATGCCAATGGCAACGATCGCCAGCAGGACAAAATTGTTCAGCACCAGGCTCCTGAGATTCCCGCCGCTGAGAAAGCCCGGCGCCTGCCAGGCAAAGAACAGGACAATCACCAGGAACATCAGGGGCAAGGTGAAGGGCAACAGCGAGCGCACACCCCAAGTCTGACGCGAAAGCACCTGACTCATGAGCCCTCCCCTCGATTCAATGCGCTGGAAGCTGCGACCACCAGTAGAATCAGCAGGCCTTGCACGCCATTGACCCAGAAACTGGAGATATTCAACAGTTGAAAGCCATTGATCAGGAAGCCGATCAGCAGGGTCGCCAACAAGGTGCCGGGAATACTCGCCACCAGCCGACGGGAGAACACCACGCCGAGAAAGGCGATTGCCACCACCGACAGCAGCATGTCGCCGGAGCCGGTGGTGCTGCCACTGAAGAAGGCCGCCGAGCACAAGGCGGCCACAGCAGCGCACAGGCCCGCCAGCAGGTAGCTGGACAACACGTAGCCTGCCAACGGAATGCCCGCCGCCTGGGCGGCCTGGGAATACTCGCCCACCGCCTGCAGGCGTAATCCGTAGGCGGTGTGCTGAATCAACAGGGTCAACAGTCCCGCCATCGCCAACAGCACCCACGCCAGTGCCGGCACGCCCAGCCAACTGCCGTTGCTGAGCAGGTCCAGCAAGGGTGAGTCGGTGGGTACCACGGTATTTTCGGTCAGTACCAGCTCCAGCCCGGCCAGCACGTTCATGCTCGCCAGCGTCGCCAACAGCGGCGGCAGACGCAGCACAACCACCGCCAGGCCGTTGAACAGACCGACCACCAGCCCGCAACCGAGGGTCAGCGGCAGGCTGATCGGCAGTTCCAGGCCGGCATTGTTCAGCCGGCTGAACAGCGCCGCACACAAGCCCAGGTTGGCCGCCAGCGACAGATCGAGCCCACCGGCAACCACGTTCGAGCCGCCACCGATGATCACGCAGGTCAGACCGAAGGCAAGCACTCCCAGGATCGCCGACTGGCTGAAGACATTGGCGATATTGCCCAGCGAAAGGAAATTCGGTGCCGCCAGGGCAAACCCCAGCAGAATGGCCAGGAACACCCCCACGGAACCTCGTCGCAGCAGCAACACCCACAAACGCCGGGACAGCCCCACCGCCGGGGCTTCGAGATGAAACGGATCAGACCGCGACATCCGCAACCTCCCTGCTCACGGCCAGCGCATCGGACGAGCCGGCACCGGTGGCACACGCCAGCAAGCGATCACTGTCGACCTCACCCGCCTGGAACTCACCGGCGATCTCACCGCGATGCAACACCAGAATGCGGTCGCTGATACCGATCAGTTCCGGCAGGTCCGAAGACAGCACCAGCACCGCCGCGCCCTCTTGCACCAGGCGACCGACAAGGCGATAGATCTCCACCTTCGCCCCGATATCCACACCGACACAGGGCTCATCCAGCAGGTACACGGCCGAACGCCGACTCAGCCATTTGCCTAGGGCGACTTTCTGCTGATTGCCACCACTGAGCTGACTGACCGCAGTCTGCGGCCCGGGAGTCTTGATCGCCAACTCGTCAATCAGCCGCAGGCTCTCTGCCTGTTCACGGCCTCGGCTCAGCAGTCCCCAGCGGCTGAAACGGCGTAGTCCGGCCAGGGTCAGGTTTTCCAGCACCGAAAGCACTGGCGAGACGCCCTGCCCACGCCGTTCCTCGGGCACCAGCGCGATCCCAGCCGCAATGGCCTCGCCCGGTGAACGCAGGCGCAGCAGGCGGCCATGCAGATGAATATCGCCACTGTCGGCGCGGATCACCCCGAACAGGGTCTTGAGCAGTTCCTTGGCTCCGGAGCCGACCAGCCCGGTGAGGCCGACAATCTCCCCCCGACGCAGTTGCAGGTCGATCTGCCGGTAGTGCCGGGCCAGGCTCAATGAGCGCACCTGCAACAGCGGCTCGCCCGGCGTCACCGCGACCTTGGGATACATTTCCCGCACCTCGCGATTGACCATCAGTCGGGCAATCTGTGCGCTGGAGGTGTGCCGCGGCTCGACCACCGCCACATCGCGGCCATTGCGCAACACCGTGACCTCGTCGCACAGGCTGTCGATTTCCTGCAGGTAGTGGGAGATGTAGAGGATCGACAGCCCCTGCCCGCGCAAGCGTTTGATGATGCGCAGCAACTGGTCGACCTCACGCTTGACCAGCGCCACGCTGGGCTCGTCGAACACCAGGATCTTCGGCTGGCGCACCAGCGCCCGGGTGATCTGCAACACCTGGCGCTGGGCACTGTTCAACTCAGCCACCAGCGCCCCGGCCGGGAACTGCAGATCGAAATATTGCGCCAGCAGGCGCTCGGCTTCGCGCTCTTGCCGACGCCGGTCGAGCAACGGCCCACGCCGCAACTCGTGGCCGAAAAACAGCGCTTCGCCAACGGTGAAACTGGCCGGCAGCAACCGCTCCTGATGGATGAACTGCACCCCCAGGGCTTCCACCTGACGGGGCGACAGCGCGGCATGGCGCTGCCCGTCGATGCTCAGTTGCCCTGCGTCAGCCTTGTGGATGCCGGCCAGAATCTTGATAAGGGTCGACTTGCCGGCACCGTTTTCGCCCACCAGGCCATGGATGGTACCGCGCTCGACCTTGAGGCTGGCATCGTCCAGCGCCAGGGTCGCGCCAAAACGCTTGCGCAGATGCTCCAGGTGCAACGCCGGGACGGCCGCCATCAGTCACCCCGCAATTGCTGGACCTGAGCCAGATTGCTGGCGGTGGTCAACAAGGTGGCGACATGGGTTTCCTTGGGCAGGTCATGTTGTCCGGCCAGGTAACGGGCGACATTCTGCACCGCCGTCTTGCCGATCAGCGCCGGTTGCTGCGCCACCACCGCACCGACCGGCGAGTTCGGCTGGCCGAGCAGTTCCAGTACCTCGGGAGTGCCATCGACGCCGTAGGTCTTGATCTCGGTGCGCTTGGCATCGATCAGCGCCTTGCTCGCGCCCAGTTGCGGGATGTCCCAGGCCGACCAGATCGCCGTGATGCTGCCGGCCGGGTACTTGTTGAGCAAGGCGGACACCTGCGAATAGGCATCCTGCACCGTGTTGGGAATCACATCGCGCAGTTGCGGCTCGATGATTTCCAGTTGCGGATGATCCTTGAGCGCCAGTTTCAATTGGTCATAGCGGATTGCACAGACCGGCACGCCATAGAAGCCGTTGAACACCAGGATCCGCCCCTTGCCGCCGGCGTCCTTGATCAACTGGTCGGCCAGGGCCTTACCGGTGGCGACGTTATCCGAAGTGGTGTTATTGAGGCTGTACTGTGACGGCGCGTCGATGGTGAACAGCGGAATACCGGCCTTGCTGATGCGTTTGAGCCAGGGATCGATCACGCTGAGGGTGCCGAGGGTCTGGATTACCGCGTCGGGTTTCTGGGTGACCACCGTTTGCAACTGGGTCACCAGGTTCTTGTCGTTGCGCCCGGCATCGAGGGTAATCGGTGTACCGCCCAGGCGCTTGATCTCATCGACCTGAGCCTGGAACGCCTTGATATCGAAATAGTGGCTGGTGCCGGTCATGCTCACGGCGATACGCTTGCCGGCCAAGGACGGCACGGCATCATCGCCCTCGGTGGCCTGGGCAAGAGTCACCTGGCCCAGCAGCAACGCGGCGCCGAGCCAGACGAGACGGGAAAACGATAAAAGGGTGCAAGGCATACAGGGCTCCGCTGAGCGGCCGATGAAAGGGTTCACCGATCGGCTTTGCACGGCCCATGCCATTAAATCTATCTATAAAAATCAAATAGATACAAAACAAACATGATCTAGAGTCTGTATTTTATTCAACACATCTGTCGAATCACTGTTGCCCAGGCAACAGTGGCGCTCAGGACTGGACCGGCTGCCGGGCGCGCATCACTTCCAGCTCGACCGTGTGCACGAAGCACAGCTTGTTGCCTTCCGGGTCGCGGCAGTAGGCGCCGTAGTAGTCGGCGGCGTAATGGGGCCGCAGGCCGGGGGCGCCCTCGTCACGGGCACCCCACTCCAGGGCTCGGTCCCAGGCAGCCTGCACTGCCGCCTGCGATGGCGCGGCGAAGCTTACCTGCACACCATTGCCCCAAGTCGCCGGCAAGCCGTTGAACGGCTGCTGCACGAAGAAGTGTGGCCACTCCCAGCCGGGCAACCGCCAACCCGCTCCGGGCGGGCCACCATCCTGCTCATCGGCCATGCGTACCAGGCCAAGTTCGGCCAGAACCGCCTCATAGAAGGCAATCATGCGCGGCAGGTCCCGCGCGCCGATCTGGATGTGGCTGAACATCGCGTCGGTCTCCTCCTCGGGATGAATGGATTACCGCGTCAGGGCACCTACATTACGCCTTCTGCCCGCGCAAGCGAAAGCTCCCCGGGCTCTCCCCTGTCCATTGCTTGAACGCGCGATGGAATGCACTCGGTTCGCGAAAGCCGACCTCCTGGGCGATCTCGGCGATGCTCATGCGAGTGCTGCGCAGGCGCTCGAAGGCGATGGTGCGGCGCACTTCGTCCTTGATTTCCTGGTAGGAAAAACCTTCACGCTGCAAGGCCCGACGCAGGCTGGCCAGGTGGATATCGAATTCATTGGCCAGTTGTTCCAGAGTCGGCCAATGGTCATAGCCACACGAGCGCAGGCGCTGGTGGACCCTGGCGCTGAAGCCCTCGCGATTGCGAAAACGGATGAACACCGACTGTGGGGCATCGCGCAGGAACGCATAGAGCGACTTGCGATCTGCCAGCACCGGTAGACGCAGGTATTCACGTTCCAACTCGATCTCGGTCACCGCCGCATCGAACTCCACATAGGCGCCCCACAGCAGGTGCTCGTCGCCATGGGGCGGTCGGGAATGGGCGAACCGCGCGCGGCTGATGGGAATCCGCCGACCGGCCAACCAGCACATCAGGCCGACGATCAGGATCAGGTAGGTTTCAGTGACCACCGCCTGCAGATATGGGTCGCGGGTATCCGTACTCATCACCACCGCGACCCGCTTGCCACGGACCTGGACCTGAGCATGGACATCGCGCAGAAACAGCGCGAAATACTCCAGTGACAGGCCCAGTGCCTTGCCCACCGTCGGTGCCTGGATCAGTCCGCGGCAGATCAGGGCGAAGCTGCCGACGGGCATGCCATGGGAGTCGAAGCCGAAAAACTCGTCACCCAGCTCGCGAGTCACCGCCAGCCAGAGCTGCGCCAATGGCCGGGGCGCAACGCGCTCGCCCAGTTCATCCAGCGAACGCTCGCTGAAACCGGCGCCCTGCAGCAGTTCGGCGACCCGCTGTGGCTGATCGAGAAAGCGCGCCAGCAGGGCCTTGACGAAGTACGACGACACCGAATGTTTTTCTTTCATGAATCCCGGGCTGCGTATGGCAAAAAAGAACAGAGTGACTGAGCAGTTTCGGCATAGGCCGAAGCGATGTGCGGTCCTAGACTCTCACAACGACAAAACAGGAGTGCCCCATGTCAAAGCCCGAAGTGTATATCGTCAGCGCCGTCCGGACAGCCATCGGCACCTTCGGCGGCGCCCTGAAGGACGTGCCCCTGAGCGAACTGGCGACCACTGCGGTCAAGGCCGCCCTGCAGCGCAGTGATCTCGACCCGGCCCTGGTCGGCCATGTGGTGATGGGCAACGTGATTGCCACCGATACCCAGGATGCCTACCTGTCCCGCGTTGCGGCGATGAACGCCGGTATTCCCAAGGAAACCCCGGCGTATAACGTCAACCGCCTGTGCGGCTCGGGCCTGCAATCCATCGTTTCGGCGGCCCAGACCCTGCTGCTCGGCGACGCCGAAGTGGCCATCGGGGCCGGCGCCGAATCCATGAGCCGCGGTCCCTACCTGCTACCCGCCGCCCGCTGGGGTGCGCGCATGGGCAATGTGCAGGCCGTCGATTATATGCTCGGCATTCTCCATGACCCGTTCCACGGTATCCACATGGGCATCACCGCCGAGAACATCGCCGAACGCAATGGCATCACCCGCCAGATGCAGGACGAGTTGGCCCTGGAAGAACAACTGCGGGCACAGCGCGCGCTCGACGAAGGGCGCTTCAATGGGCAGATCGTCCCGGTGGAAGTGCGCAGCCGCAAGGGCACCGAGCTGTTCAGTGTCGACGAACATCCCCGCAGCACCTCGCTGGAACAACTGGCACAGATGCGTACCGCCTTCAAGAAAGACGGCACCGTCACCGCCGGCAACGCCTCGGGATTGAACGACGGCGCCGCCGCCGTGCTGCTGGCCACTGCCTCGGCGGTCCAGGCCAATGGCCTCAAGCCCCTGGCACGACTGGTGGCTTACGCCCATGCGGGCGTGGAGCCGGAACTGATGGGCCTCGGCCCTATCCCGGCCACCCGCCTGGCACTCAAACGCGCGGGTCTGAGCATCGACGACCTCGATGTGATCGAGTCCAACGTCGCCTTCGCCGCCCAGGCCTGCGCGGTCAGCCAGGAGCTGGGCCTCGACCCGGCCAAGGTCAACCCCAACGGCTCGGGTATAGCCCTCGGCCATCCGGTCGGCGCCACAGGCACCATCATCGCCACCAAGCTGATCCACGAGTTGCATCGCACCGGCGGGCGTTACGGCCTGGCAACCATGTGCATTGGGGGCGGGCAAGGCATCGCTGTCATTTTCGAACGGGTTTAAGGACGATCTTCATGAGTATTCAACACATCGCCGTGATCGGCGCCGGCATCATGGGTAACGGTATTGCACAGGTGTGCGCGGTGGCCGGCCTGCAGGTGAGCCTGATCGACGTGTCCCAGGCCGCCC
Organism: Pseudomonas asplenii; assembly: GCF_900105475.1. Classification (NCBI taxonomy): domain Bacteria; kingdom Pseudomonadati; phylum Pseudomonadota; class Gammaproteobacteria; order Pseudomonadales; family Pseudomonadaceae; genus Pseudomonas; species Pseudomonas asplenii. Next base: position 5,287,358 of record NZ_LT629777.1, read on the forward strand.
TGGACAAGGGCCTGGCGACCCTCAGCAGCAACCTCGACCGTCAGGTGCGCAAGGCCGTGATCAGTGCCGAGGACAAGCAGGCCGCCCTCGGCCGCATCCGTCTGAGCACCGACTATGCGGTACTGACCAGCGCCGAACTGGTGATCGAGGCCGCCACGGAAAACCTCGAGCTGAAAAAACGCATCCTCAAGCAGGTGGCCGAGGTGGTCGGTGCCGAGTGCATCATCGCCACCAACACCTCGTCGCTGTCGATCACCGAACTGGCAGCCGCCATCAGCCAGCCTGAACGCTTCATCGGCCTGCACTTCTTCAACCCGGTACCGATGATGGGGCTGCTGGAAGTCATTCGTGGCCTGCAAACCAGCGACACCACCCACGCCAAAGCCCTCGCCCTGGCCACGCAGATCGGCAAGACCGCCGTGACCGCGCGTAACCGCCCCGGTTTCGTGGTCAACCGCATCCTCTGCCCGATGATCAACGAAGCGATCTTCGTTCTCCAGGAAGACCTCGCCAGTGCCGAAGACATCGACGCCGGCATGCAACTGGGCTGCAACCAGCCGATCGGCCCGCTGGCCCTGGCCGACCTGATCGGTCTGGATACCCTGCTGGCGATCATGCAAAGCCTGCATTCGGGCTTCGACGAACCCAAGTACCGGCCGGCGCAGTTGCTCAGGGAGATGGTCGCGGCCGGTTACCTGGGCCGCAAGAGCGGTCGTGGCTTCTACACGTACGAGGGCTGAACAGCCATGGCCCGGGCAGCCCTCATCATTACGCCGCAGGCGCCGGAGCAGAAGCCTTCACGCCATCTGGAAACCCGCACGAAAGCCGTGGCTCTGTTTGCCCGGCGCGGGTTCGCCCAGGTCGGTCTGCGGGAACTGGCGGCGCACCTGGGCATCCAGCCGGGGTCGATCTACAACCATATCGAGAGCAAGCAGGCACTGCTGTTCGAGCTGATCGAAAGCCTGTATCTGGACCTGCTCGACATCGTCGCCACGCCGGCGGCGCGGGCCTCGCGTTCAGCGGAAAAACGCCTGGATGCATTGATCGGCGCTCACCTGGACCTGCACCGCGACAAGGCCGATTTCTTCCGCGTCGCGGAGCATGAATTCCATTGCCTGGACGACTCACAGCAGACGGCAGTACTGGAATTGCGCCGCCGTTACGAAAGCCACCTGGTCAAGCTGCTCACGCCACTGGGCCTGTCCCTTGACGAATCCCTGGCCCGAACCACCGTACGCACCTTCCTGTGCCTGCTCAACAACCTGCCGGCCTGGACCGACGACGCGGGTCTGGCGCCCCAGGGGCATCGGCTGCTGATGCAAGGCATTGCCCTGGGAGCGGTGAAAGGTGCGTTGGCGAGTGCCACTCGGTGATGGGCACCTGACTCAACTGGTGACGTAATCATCGTTGCCGGTTGATTTCTTCCAATCGAAAATCAGTTTTCCCTCCTTCAAACTGATATCATTTTTTAATACCATGAATAACAAGCAGCCAAGTACGCTGAGAGCCATCTTTTCGAGGCCGGTTCCCTATACGCTTGAATGGGCCCGTATCGAAAGCCTGCTCATCGCCGTCGGAGCAAACGTTATCGAAGGCAAGGGGTCACGAGTACGTTTCGAGTTGAACGACGTGGTTGTGACGTTTCATAGGCCACATCCGGATAAAGAGGCCAAGCCTTACCAGGTTCGCGATGCCCGGGCCTTTCTGGAGCAAGTCGGAGTCACACCATGAATGTGATGAATTACAAAAACTACGCTGCTCGCATCGAGTTCAGCGCCGAAGACGAGCTGTTCGTAGGCCATATCGCCGGTATTCGAGATGTCGTAGGTTTCCATGGTGAATCGGTCAAGGAGCTGAAAGCTGCATTCGAAGAGGCAGTTGATGACTATCTTGAAACCTGCGCGAAGCTGGGCCGATCCCCTCAAAAACCCTATTCGGGGAAACTCAGCCTACGCCTGGCGCCAGAGCTTCATGCCTCGATAGCCGTCAAGGCGGAGTTGGCCCACAAGAGCATCAACCAGTGGGTTGCAGACGTGCTGCATACCCAGGCCTACAGCTGAACAATCAGAGACAGGTAGCAACCGCCGCCAGCCGTCTGGTACCGATCGGTTTGATCACCGTCGCGTAGTAGTCGACCACCGTGCCCTCGGCCTCGCGGCGGACATCGACGAAGTACTCGGAACCGCGGGTGTAAACGGTCGAGCCACCCTTGTAGCCCGGTTGCAGGTAGGCGGCGGCATCGACGTCGAAGACCTTTTCGTCCTGCCAGGAGAACTGGATGCACTGGGCGACGACATTGTCGGCCTTGGTCGAGGTGAAGCTCTTGGTCGGCCCGGTGCTGCGGCTCTGATTCATGCCGGGGCCCATGCACCCCGCCAATGCCACTGCCGCCACCGCCCCGATTAACATCCGCATGACCGTTCCCTGCTCGAAAAAAGAAGCGACTTTAGCACCGAGTCCGCGCAATACGAACCGGATTCGCAACCCCTGGAAACGATGACGAAACGCCAGATCGGACTTGCAACCCCGACACCTTGAGCCAGACTATCCCGAGGCCTGTTCATGCAAGCAAAAATGCAGACAAGACTTGCAGTTATCCGGGTTGTACACGGCAAATTTGCACTGATACGATCAACCACCGTTCGCTTGCGAACGCATCTAAAAAGACAATAAAAGCAGGGAGTCAGTCATGACTGCTCAGGTTTCACCCGCCGCTGCCACGGATCTTGACGACACCTCGGCCGATGTACTGGCGCAGGTGCGCAATAATATCGGTCACCTTACCCTCAACCGCCCCGCCGGCCTCAATGCCCTGACCCTGGACATGGTCCGCCTGCTGCAACGCCAGCTCGATGCCTGGGCCGACGATCCGCAAATCCACGCCGTGACCCTGCGCGGCGCCGGCAATCGTGCCTTCTGCGCTGGCGGTGATATCCGCTCGCTGTACGACAGCTACAAGAGCGGCGACCGGCTGCACGAGGACTTCTTCGTCGAGGAATACGCCCTCGACCTCTGCATCCACCACTACCGCAAGCCGGTGCTGGCACTGATGGACGGGTATGTTCTCGGTGGGGGCATGGGCCTGGTGCAAGGCGCCGACCTGCGGGTGGTCACCGAGCGCAGCCGATTGGGGATGCCGGAAGTCGGCATCGGCTACTTCCCGGATGTCGGCGGCAGTTACTTCCTGCCCCGCATTCCCGGCGAGATCGGCCTGTACCTGGGGGTGAGCGGCGATCAGATCCGGGCCGCCGATGCGCTCTACTGTGGCCTTGCCGACTGGTACCTGCACAGCGACAAGCTGGCTCTGCTGGACCAGCGTCTCGATCAGATGGAATGGCACGACACCCCGCTCAAGGACCTGCAGAGCCTGCTGGCCAAACTCGCCGTTCAAACACTGCCCGATGCGCCGCTGGACAAGCTGCGTCCGGCCATCGACCACTTCTTTGCCCTGCCCGATGTGCCCAGCATCATCGAGCAGATGCGCGAGGTGAGCGTTGCCGACAGCCACGAGTGGGCCAGGGACGTCGCCAGCCTGCTGGAGACCCGCTCTCCCCTGGGAATGGCCGTGACCCTGGAAATGCTGCGTCGCGGTCGCCACCTGAGCCTGGAAGACTGCTTTGCCATGGAGTTGCACCTGGACCGCCAGTGGTTCGAACACGGCGACCTGATGGAGGGCGTCCGTGCCCTGCTGATCGACAAGGACAAGACCCCTCACTGGAACCCACCGACCCTGCAGGCGCTGAGCACCGAGCGGGTCGCGCGTTTTTTCCACGGTCTCGACACGAGCGAAGATTGAAACCATGCACGACATCGAACTGAGCGAAGAGCAAGTAATGATCCGCGACATGGCCCGGGACTTCGCCCGTGGCGAGATCGCGCCCCATGCCCAGGCCTGGGAAAAAGCCGGCTGGATCGATGACGGCCTGGTCCGCAAGATGGGTGAACTGGGCCTGCTGGGCATGGTGGTCCCGGAAGAATGGGGCGGCACCTATGTCGACTATGTGGCCTATGCCCTGGCGGTGGAAGAGATCTCTGCCGGTGATGGCGCCACCGGTGCGTTGATGAGTATTCACAACTCGGTGGGCTGCGGGCCGATCCTCAACTACGGCTCCCAGGCGCAGAAGGAGACCTGGCTGCCGAAACTCGCCACTGGCGAAGCCATCGGCTGCTTCTGCCTGACCGAACCGCAAGCCGGCTCCGAGGCGCACAACCTGCGCACCCGGGCCGAACTCAAGGACGGCCAGTGGGTGATCAACGGCGCCAAGCAATTCGTCAGCAACGGCAAGCGCGCCAGCCTGGCGATCGTCTTTGCCGTGACCGACCCGGAACTGGGCAAGAAAGGCCTCTCGGCGTTTCTGGTGCCCACCGACACCCCGGGGTTCATCGTCGACCGCACCGAGCACAAGATGGGCATCCGCGCATCCGACACCTGCGCCGTCACCCTGAACCAGTGCACGGTACCCGAGGCCAATCTGCTGGGCGAGCGCGGCAAGGGCCTGGCGATTGCCCTGTCGAACCTCGAGGGTGGGCGCATCGGTATCGCCGCCCAGGCACTGGGCATCGCCCGGGCCGCCTTCGACGCGGCGCTGGCCTATGCCCGCGAGCGCGTGCAGTTCGACAAGCCGATCATCGAGCACCAGAGCATCGCCAACCTGCTGGCCGACATGCACACCCGGATCAACGCCACCCGACTGCTGATCCTCCACGCCGCGCGCCTGCGCAGTGCGGGCCAGCCCTGCCTGTCGGAGGCTTCACAGGCCAAGCTGTTCGCCTCGGAAATGGCCGAAAAGGTCTGCTCCTCGGCGATGCAGATCCATGGCGGGTATGGGTACCTGGAAGATTATCCGGTGGAGCGTTACTACCGGGATGCGCGGATCACGCAGATCTATGAAGGCTCGAGCGAGATTCAGCGAATGCTGATTGCCCGGGAACTAAGGCACTACCTGGTGTAATGCCCTGAAAGCATCGCCAGCAAGCCGGCTCCTGCAGGTATTGCGCCGTTCACCAGTGAATGGTTCGGCGCAATACGTTGTGGGAGCCGGCTTGCTGGCGATAGCGGTGTATCAGTAGCCACAAAATCCAGCCGGATTCAACGATCCTTGAACTGCGCCTCACGCTTGGCTACAAACGCCGCCATCCCCTCTTTCTGATCCTCGGTGGCAAACGCCGCGTGGAATACCCGACGCTCGAAACGCACACCCTCGGACAGGCTGACCTCGAACGCGCGGTTGACGCTTTCCTTGATCATCATGCTGATGGGAATCGACTTGCCGGCAATCACCGCCGCCGCCTTCAACGCCTCGTCGAGCAACTCATCGACCGGCACGATCCGTGCGACCAGGCCACAACGCTCGGCCTCCACTGCATCGATAAAGCGCCCGGTCAGGCACAGATCCATGGCCTTGGCCTTGCCCACCGCGCGGGTCAGGCGCTGGGTACCACCCATGCCCGGCAATACGCCGAGGTTGATCTCCGGCTGACCGAACTTGGCGTTATCACCCGCCAGAATGAAATCGCACATCAGCGCCAGCTCGCAGCCGCCACCCAGGGCAAAGCCGGCGACGGCAGCAATGATCGGTTTACGCCGGTTGGCTACCCGGTCGCTGTCGCTGAACAGGTCGTCGAGGTAGATTTTCGGATAGGTCAGCTCGGCCATTTCCTTGATATCGGCACCGGCGGCAAAGGCCTTCTTCGAACCGGTCAGGACGATACAGCCGATCTGCGGATCGGCCTCCAGGCGATCCAGCGCCTGGTTCAGCTCACTGACGATCTGTGCGTTGAGGGCATTGAGCGCCTGTGGGCGGTTGAGGGTGATCAGGCCGACACGGCCCTTGATGTCCAGCAGAATGGTTTCGTAGCTCATCGTTGATATCCTTGCTCACAGGTTGCGCGAAATGACCATGCGCTGAATGTCGCTGGTGCCTTCGTAGATCTGACAGACCCGCACATCGCGGTAGATCCGCTCCAGCGGGAAGTCGTTCAGATAGCCATAGCCGCCGAGGGTTTGCAACGCCGAGGAGCAGACCTTTTCGGCCATTTCCGAGGCGAACAACTTGGCCATAGAGGCCTCCACCAGCGCCGGCTTACCGCTGTCACGCAGGGCTGCGGCGTAGTGCACCATTTGCCGCGCCACGGCGATCTGGGTTGCCATGTCCGCCAGGCGGAACGCCACGGCCTGATGCTCGATCAGCGCCTTGCCGAAACTCTGCCGCTCACGGGCATAGTCGCGGGCCGCCTCGAACGCCGCCCGGGCCATACCGACCGATTGCGCGGCAATGCCGACCCGACCGCCCTCCAGGTTAGCCAGGGCGATACGGTAGCCCTCGCCCTCTTCGCCCAGGCGGTTGGCCAGCGGCACTTTTACGTCCTCGAAGAGGATCTGGCAGGTGTCGGAAGCATGTTGGCCGAGCTTGTCCTCGACCCGCGCGACCTGGTAACCCGGCGAATCGGTCGGCACGATGAACGCGCTGATACCGCGCTTGCCGGCGCTCGGGTCGGTCACGGCAAAGACGATCACCACCCCGGCATTCTGCCCGGAGGTGATGAACTGCTTGCAGCCGTTGAGCACGTAGTGGTCGCCTTCGAGCCGGGCGCGGGTCTTCAGGCCGCTGGCATCGGAACCGGCCTGGGGTTCGGTCAGGGCGAAGGCGCCGAGCATCTGCCCACTGGCCAGCGCCGGCAGGAAACGGGCTTTTTGCTCATCGTTGCCAAAGTTGAGGATCGGTACACAGCCCACCGAGTTGTGCACGCTCATGATGGTCGAACAGGCGCCGTCACCGGCAGCGATTTCCTCCAGGGCCATGGCGTAAGCCAGATAGCCCGTATCACAACCGCCCCACTCTTCCGGCACCAGCATGCCGAAGAAGCCCAACTCGGCCATTTCGCCAATGGCCTCCCGGGGGAAGCGGTGCTCGCGATCCCACTCGGCGGCGAAGGGTTTCAGGCGCTCCTGGGCAAAGTCCCGGGCCGCCTCGCTGATCTGTTGTTGCTCTTGGTTCGGTAGCATGGAAACTCCTTACAGGCACTCGACCGCGATCGCCGTGGCTTCGCCACCGCCGATGCAGATCGCCGCGATACCGCGCTTGAGGTTCTGCTGGCGCAGCGCCGACAGTAATGTCACCAGGATCCGCGCGCCGGATGCACCGATCGGATGCCCCAGGGCGCAGGCACCGCCATTGACGTTGACCTTCTCATGGGGAATCTGCAGCTTGTCCATGGTCACCAGCGTGACCACCGCGAACGCCTCGTTGATTTCGAAACGGTCGACCTGGTCCAGGGACCAGCCGGTTTTCTTCAGCAGCTTGTGGATCGCGCCCACCGGCGCCACCGGGAACAGGCCCGGGGTGTCGGCGAACGCCGCATGCCCGTGGATCACCGCCAGCGCCTTGAGGCCGCGCTTCTCGGCTTCGGAGCGGCGCATCAGCACCAGCGCCGCCGCGCCATCGGAAATCGAGCTGGAGTTGGCCGCAGTGACCGTACCGCCCTGGCGAAACGCCGGTTTCAGCGAGGCGATCTTGTCCAGCCTGGCCTTCGGGGGCTGTTCATCATCGCTGATCAAGCGCTGCTCCTTGCCGACCGTGACCTGCAACGGCACGATCTCGTCGCGGAAACGGCCTTCGCTGATCGCCTGTTGCGCGCGGGTCAGGGAGGCGACGGCAAAGGCGTCCTGAGCCTCGCGACTGAAGCCGTGGTTCTCGGCGCAGTCTTCGGCAAAGGTGCCCATCAGCCGGCCCTTGTCATAGGCATCTTCCAGGCCATCGAGGAACATGTGGTCGAGTACCTGGCCGTGGCCCATGCGATAGCCGCTGCGAGCCCGGTCCAGCAGGTACGGGGCGTTGGACATGCTTTCCATGCCGCCAGCCACCACCACCTCGGCGCTACCGGCCAACAGCCGGTCATGGGCGAGAATGGTCGCCTCCATGCCGGAGCCGCACATCTTGTTCAGGGTGGTGCAACGGGTGCCCTTGTCCAGCCCGGCACCCAGTGCCGCCTGGCGGGCCGGCGCCTGGCCGAGACCTGCGGGGAGCACACAGCCGAACAGCACTTCGTCCACCACATCTACCGCCACACCGGCGCGCTCGACCGCCGCGCGGATCGAAGCGGCACCCAACTGCGGAGCGGTCAGGCTCTTGAGGTCGCCCTGGAAGCCGCCCATGGGCGTGCGTACGGCGCTGACAATGACCACGGGGTCCTGGATAGTCATGGGTATTGCTCCTACTTGGCCGCCATACGCAAGGCACCGTCGAGACGGATCACCTCACCGTTGAGCATGCTGTTTTCAATGATGTGCCGTACCAGTCCAGCGTATTCGGACGGTTTGCCCAGCCGTGGCGGAAACGGTACGCCCGCCGACAGCGAGGCGCGGACTTCCGGGGTCATGCCGGCCATCATCGGGGTTTCGAAGAGACCCGGGGCGATGGTCATCACGCGGATACCGAAGCGCGCCAGTTCACGGGCGGCCGGCAGGGTCAGGCTGACGATTGCCCCTTTGGAAGCGGCATAGGCGGCCTGACCGATCTGGCCGTCATAGGCGGCGACCGAAGCGGTGTTGATGATCACCCCGCGCTCGCCAGCGGCATCCGCCTCGGTCTCGGCCATGGCCGCAGCAGCCAGGCGCATCAGGTTGAAGCTACCGATCAGGTTGACGTTGATCACCTGGCTGAAACTGTCCAGCAGGTGCGGCCCGTTCTTGCCGAGGATCTTCTCGCCACGCACGATGCCGGCGCAGTTGACCAGCCCATGCAGGCCGCCGAAGGCGCTCACCGCGGCCTCTACGGCGCGTTGCGCCTGGTCCTGCTGGGTGATGTCGGCGACCACGCTGTGGGCATTGGCGCCGAGTTTCCGGGCCTGGGCCGCGACGGCCTCGGCATTGAGGTCCACCAGCATCACCCGTGCGCCAGCGGTCACCAGCATTTCAGCGGTGGCAGCACCGAGGCCGGAGGCGCCGCCGCTGACCAGGAAAACCTTGTCTTGTATGTTCATTGTTCTGTCCTTCGTTCGCACTTCAATTCTGGATGCATCTCTGCCCTGGGGTGATCTCTGTTGGAGCGGTTTACCTTGTAGGAGCCGGGCTTGCCCGCGAAGCTCTTTCAACCTCAAGGCACCATTCGCGGCGGTTCGGCGCTCCGACAAGCCCGGCTTCTACAGAGTCATGTCAGGCCCCCGACTGGGCCTTGGCGATCTCCTGGTTGCGCAGGATGAAACGCTGCAATTTGCCGCTCGGGGTCTTGGGCAACTCGTCGACGAATTCGATTTCCCGTGGGTAGGCGTGAGCTGCCAGGCGCTTGCGCACATGCAGGCGCAGCTCTTCGGCCAACTGCGGTTCGGCGCGGTACTGTGCATTGAGTACCACGAACGCCTTTACCAATTCGGTGCGCTCCGGATCGGGCTTGCCGACCACCGCTGCCTCCACCACCGCCGGATGCTCGACCAATGCACTCTCGACATCGAACGGGCCAACCCGGTAGCCCGAGGTGGTGATCACATCATCGCTGCGGCCAACGAAGCTGATGCTACCGTCGGCGCTCAACTCCACCGTGTCACCACTGAGGTAGTACGGGCCGACGAATGCCTTGGTCTCGAAGCCCTTGTAGCCGTTGAACCAGCACATCGGTGACTGGGAGCGGTCCAGGGCAAGAATCCCCGGTTGGCCCACGCCCAGTTCCTGGTGATTGTCATCGAGCACCACGATGCGATGGCCGGGCGAGGCAAATCCCGCCGAACCGACATGCACCGGATGCTGCAGACCGTGGTGGTTGCACAGGACCATGCCCAGCTCGGTCTGGCCGTAGTGATCCAGAATCGTGACATCGAGGTGTTCCGCAAACCAGCGGATCACCTCCGGGTTCAGGGGCTCGCCGGCACTGCTGACCGCCCGCAGACGCCCCCGGATCCGACTGGCAAAGGCTTCGCCAGCAGCGATCAGCAGGCGGTAGGCAGTAGGTGAGCCGGCCAGGTTGGTAATGCCGTATTTCTCGATCACCCGGCAGGTGCTCTCCACGGTGAACGGACCATCGTAGAAGGTGATCGGGTGGCCCAGGCCCAACGGCCCGGTGATACCAAAGTAGAGTCCGTAGGCCCAGCCCGGATCGGCGACGTTCCAGAAAGCATCTTCGGGACGCAGGTCGACTGCGTCGCGGGTGTAGCTCTGGAACGCGATGATCGCCTTGAGTGGTACTTCCAGAGGCTTGGCGGGGCCAGTGGTACCCGAGGTAAACATCAGCAGGAACGGTTCTTCGCCGCTGAGCATCACCGGCTCGCACGTGGCCGGAAAATTATCCAGCTCGGCCCAGAAACTGAAATCCCCGCGAACGATGCCCTGCCCCTTGGCACCGGCGACCGTGACGATGGTTGGGCAGTCAGCCACTTCGCTGAGCTTGCTGCGGTTGGCGGCATCGGTGACCACCACCTTGGCCTTGGAGCTGTTCAGCCGGTGCTCGATGGCCTTGGGCCCGAATGCGGTGAACAGCGGCTGATACACCGCGCCGATACGCCAGGTGGCGAACAGTGTTACCAGCAGTTCGGCATTACGCGGCAACAGTCCGGCGACCTTGTCGCCACGTCCCACGCCCTGGGCCAGCAGGAAATTGGCGAAGCGTGCGGCCTGCTCCTGCAACTGGCTGAAGGTATGGGTGGCGCTGCTACCGTCGCGCCCCTCCCAGAACAGGGCGATCCGGCCCGGCAAGGCGTACCGGTCACAACATTCGACACAGGCATTGAGCGCAGCGAGGGTCCCTTTCAGGCTTGTGTCGGCCACGTGCTGATAATTGAAATCTTCGGTGGCAGTCAAATAGTCACGCATCCCATCAATCTCCCGGTCTTGTTATTAGAGGAAACCGTAGAAAAACCGAGGAAATAGTCGCCCCGTCAGGGACTTGGGACAATGGTCAAAGCCTTCAACCTGATTGACTGGTTTGGCCAATGATGGACTGGAACAAGCACCACGCCACTGGCCCCTGTGGGAACCGGTTTGCTGACGATAGCGGCCCGTCCGAAACGCAGATTTCATTGGATGGCGGCCTGCGGCGGATCGCCAGCAAGCCGGCTCCCACAGGGAGTTATTGGGCCTCGTTGAGAATCAGGCTGCGATAATGCCCCGGATTGGAGCCCGACCATTTGCGAAAGGCCTTGTAGAACGAACTGAGATCGGCAAACCCCAAGCGCGTGGCGATCTCGATGAAGCTGATCGTCGGCTCGGCCAGCCAGGCGATTGCCAGCTCTTTGCGCACGCTGTCCTTGAGGGCCTGGTAGGTCTGCCCTTCCTCCGCCAGCCGGCGGCGCAGGGTCGAGGCCGACATGCACAACTGCAAGGCCAGGCCTTCGGTTTCCGGCCACTGCTGGGCCGGCAGTTGCCGCAGGTCATGCCGGATCCGACTGGAGAAACTCTGGGCGTCGCGGTACTTGACCAGGATATTGGCCGGCGCATGCCCGAGAAAACGCTGCAGTTCCTCAGCGCTGCGCTTGATCGGCAGATCCAGGCAATCGGCAGCGAGGATCATCCGTGTCCGTGGCCGGGCAAAGCGCAGGTTCTCGGAAAACATCACCCGGTAGTCGTCACAGTAATCCGGCTCGGCGCAACGCAACTCGATGGCCAGGATCGGAATGCGCCGCCCGGCCAGCCAGCAGGCCACGCCGTGGACAATCATCCAGTAGGTGAAATAGGTGAACGGCCGCCCCGCCTCGCCTTCCGGCTCAGCCAGGACGATTTCCGCCAGGCTCTGCTGGGTCACCAGTTGCGCTGGCAGGCGCTCGAAAATCAGCGAGAGAAATTCCAGCACCGCTTCCAGCCCGGCTCTCACCGTCGGCTGCGCCATGCCCGCCCGACACAGGTAGGCAAAACTGCCAGCCCGCAGCTTGCGCGGGTCCATGCCGAAGAACTCGTCGTCGTTGCGCAACGCAAGCAAGCGCCACAGGCGTGCATAGTCGCTGGCCGGCACCCGGGCCTCGGGCCGCTGCAGCAGGTGCGGGGCGATCCCGACCTTGTTCAGCACCTCATCGGTGGCCGCGCCAGCGGCACAACTCTGCAGCAGTGCCTCGCGCACCAGATGAATGGAGATGGTGTCTTTGTCCGACATTGTCCGTCGCCCGAGCCCTGCGCTGATCCTTTGACGGCCATCTTAGGGAGCGCCGAGCAAAAAGCCAGCCTGCTGCGCCGATAAAGCCTGTTGCAGCGCGAATAACAGCGCTTTGCTATCATCGGCCGCCAATAATGGAACAGCCTCTCAGGGAGTCTTGTCGGCATGGTTTTGGTAGCGGCACCGAGCACAGAGCCAGGAGTGTGTCGATGAGTTGTTGGGAAATCCTCGGCCTACCCTCTGACGCCGATACCCGCAGTATCAAGCGCCAGTACGCCACACTGCTCAAACGAACGCGCCCGGACGATGATCCGGAGGGTTTCCAACGACTGCGTGAAGCCTATGAGCATGCGCTGAACTGGAGCGACTCGATGCGGCAAAACGCTACAGAGGAGACGGCACCCGCAGCCGAGATCACGCTCTATAACACGGAAACCGGCCTCCAACCACGCGACACGGGGCCCTCTGCGGCCCAGCGCACAGCCACCAGGCTGCTTGAAGGAATCACCCCACAACTGCTCGACGAGCGTTTTGCCGAGGCGGAACAAGCCTGGTGCCAGGCAGAGTTCGAGGAACAGCTGTTGCTCCTTTGCCTCAAGACCGAGCACGACTTCCAGGCCCTGACCCGCTGGGGCCTGGAGCATTTTCAATGGCTGAGCCAGTCGCAACGCGGCAACCTGCCTAACAGCGCGACACTCGAACTGCATCAGCGGCTGTTCAGTAGCCTTGAGGAATCCCTCGCCCACCTGCTCGCCCTGGGTGATATCGAAGGGTTCTGGCGCGAATACTACAACCTGGAACAACTCGACTGGCTCAAGAGCCGGACAGGCTGGGAACAGCTCAATGAGCTACTGGCCCGACTGCTGCTGAACAGTCCGTTCTGGTCGGCGAAATTGTTTAAGTCCGTCTGCAAACTCAATAACTGGAGTATGACGGACTATGTCTCCAAGTGCCCGGAACCCTACTGGACACAATTGCTCGAACGTAACCGTAGCGAGAATTTCCTCTACTACCAGCAACAACGCCTCGAACTGCCACTGAACACACCTGAAAACCGAGCAGCCTACCTACTGTTCGCCGACATCCCCCTGTTGCAACGGCAGATCTTCGCCCAACGCATGCGACCGGACGACTGGAGATTCTGCGAACACCTGGCGCAGTCGATAAGGGACAAACATCCGCGACTGCTAAGCAGGATGCCGGAGAACAATCCGTTTTTCTGGCAAGACCTGAAATCCCAGGATAATGGCTGGCTAAGCTTTGCCGCCGTGATGCTCGCATCCGGCGTGGCGGCCATGCACCACCATCTGCTGCCGGGTAACGGACTGAACGAGACAGCCAATGCCATAGCCCTCTGGTCGCTCCTCCTCAGTGGCCTGACCGGCATGTTGCTGTGGTTCTGGCCCGGCATGGCCGACAGCCTCTGGCCACTCGATAGGCGCCTGAGCCCCTATCTGTCGCCAAGACTGAGCCCACGCAGCCCCAGTCCCCTGCTATTACGCGATCTGTTGCCCTGTTGGCTGATCGCGGCGGTTATTGGCGTCTGGTTGGGCGCCCCCTCACTAATGGCCTACGTTGGAACCATGCTGAGTTTTGGGTGGGCCGACCGGTTGACGAAAAAACGTGCCTGGCCAAGGCTGGCTTCGGCCTACCCGACTTCCTGGTGGTTGGCCTGGGGCATGATGCTGAGCGTGACGCTGAGCACCCTTGGACTGTACGCCGCCCACAGCTTGACCATCGCCAGTCGCAACCATGGCCTGCAACCCTGGCCCGAGCGCCTATGCAGCCGGATGCCCGCCAGCGTCGAGGAATGCCGCCTACCGGCGACACAACAGCAATGGTACGGCAGGGAGACTCACTGATGGACCAGCGCTGGTTCCTGACCTTTGGCGTGTTGCTCATAACAGCCATCTACATGCTGTTCGGCACCGAACAGCAACAGAGTCGCTTCGGTCTCTGGCTCGACCGCCACAGCAACGAAGAAGTCGCCGAAGCCAATGCTCTGCGCCCTCTGATCAAATGCATCAACGTCATGGACGTCCCCTGGCGACTCGACCGTACCCACCAGGCAGTCAGCCAGCATGACGATTTCCCTTATCTGCAACGCCATGACCCCAGTGCGATCCTGCACGACTTCTGCAAGACAGACATCGGCTTCAAGGCCGGCCAGGTCCAGGGGACACGACAGATCACTGACGCAGTGGAGCGTTATACCCACTCGCTCAAATACATGCTGGAGCGTTACCAGGCATTGCAGCGTGATACCATGCCAGAAGAGACGCAGGCGCTCATGCGTAATGACAAGCAGTATGCGAGCACCCTCCAGACTTTCCTGGCGGACTCCAACGCTCTACGCCAGGAACTCGAGGCCGCTGATCTCGCGCTACGTCCCAGACAGCTGAAACAGCTGGAACAGGAGCTGGGCCGTGATATGCATTGGCACCTGCTGAACTACATGCTGCAGGCCCGCCTGACCATCAACCGCCTGGACACTGCCGCGCAAAATCGGCAACTCGACCTGCCCTTGCTGGGCAGCGCCACCGACGGACTGCGCCAGGTCCGGGACGCCGCTCAGGCCTATCGCAACGCGCTGCCCGCCAACCGCCGCAACGGCCCGGCACACGAGCTGTGGTCGATACTGGAGCCGCCGGCGCAACAGTACCAGGCCGCCCTGGAACAACTGGCAACGGACTGGCGCAACCGGGCCGCCCCCCAGGTGCTGAGCGACGACTACTGGAACGTGGGTCATCGCTACGATGTGCTGCTGGCGCTCTACAACCGGCAGGCGGATGTCGACTTCTGATTCCGCGCGCACACTCCGTCAGTTCGCCCAGCCCCTTGTGAGCCGTGGCCTATAGTCAAATGACCGACCACGTTGGCCGGTCATTGCCACCTGACAAGGGAGAACCGCGATGAGTACCAAAGCGATACCGGAAGGTTTCCACAGCATCACCCCCTACCTCGGCGTCAGCCAGGCCGCCGCTGCCATCGACTTCTACAAGCACGCCTTCGGCGCCACGGAGATCATGCGCCTGACGATGCCCGACGGCAGCATCGGCCATGCCGAACTGCGCATCGGCGATTCGCCGCTGATGCTCGGTACCCCCTGCGGTGAAGGACCGTTCGGCAGTCCACAGGGAACAACTTCGGTGGGTATTCACCTGTATGTCTCGGATGTCGACAAACAGTTCGAAACCGCCACGGCAGCCGGAGCAACGGTGATCAGTGAGGTGCAGGACCAGTTCTACGGCGACCGCAGTTGCACCCTCAAGGATCCGTTCGGCCACGTCTGGTTCCTAGCCAGCCACAAGGAGGATCTGACCCAGGCCGAGATCGAGGCGCGGGCAGCCAAGCTGTTCCAAGAACACAAGGACTGAACACGCGCTCGCGACCAGCAACACACTTCATGAACGAGCGCACCACGATTCAGGTCTTGCCCATGGCGCTGAGGGTCTTAGGATGTCGGCAACAATAACGAGGAGTCACATCCATGTTCGCCGGATTCCGGAAAGACCAGCGCCACGTCAACGGTGTGGACATTACCTACCGCATCGGCGGTAACGGACCAGGCCTGCTCCTGCTGCACGGCCACCCACAGACGCATGTTATCTGGCACAAGGTCGCGGACGAGCTGGCCAGGCATTTCACCGTGGTCGCCGCCGACCTGCGCGGCTACGGTGACAGCAGCCGGCCAGCGGCCGACGAGCAACACCTCAATTACTCCAAGCGTGTGATGGGCCGCGACGGTGTCGAGCTGATGCGTGCCCTGGGTTTCGAGCAGTTCTCGATCCTGGCCCACGACCGTGGCGCCCGGGTTGCCCATCGTCTGGCCCTCGATCATCCCGAGGCCGTGCAGCGCATGGTGCTGCTGGATATCGCGCCGACCCTGTCGATGTACACCCAGACCAACGAAGCCTTCGCCCGCGCCTACTGGCACTGGTTCTTCCTGATCCGCCCGGCACCGCTGCCGGAGAGCCTGATCGAGGCCAACCCGGAGCAGTATCTGCGCAGCGTGATGGGCAGCCGCAGCGCCGGGCTCAAGCCGTTCACCGACGAGGCCTTCAGCGAATACATCCGCTGCCTCAGCCTGCCCGGCAGTGCCCGTGGCGTCTGTGAGGATTACCGCGCCAGCGCCGGTATCGACCTGGAGCACGACCGCGCCGATCTCGACGCCGGGCGCAAGCTGAACCTGCCGCTGCTGGTCCTGTGGGGAGCCGAAGGCACAGTCGGCCGCTGCTTCAACCCGCTGCACGAATGGCAACAGGTCGCCACCCAGGCAAGCGGCAAGGCGCTGCCGGGAGGTCACTACCTGGCCGAGGAAATCCCCCAGGCGCTGCTGGACGAAGTGCTGCCGTTTCTGCGCTGAAGAAATGTGAAACACCCTTCCCCCATGGGCTGTCGTGACGGCCCATGACGGGATCGGCTTGCCTGAAACTCTCTCGAGATAATAAAAATGACAATCAGAAAACTGCTGGGAACCCTGTATGTCCAGGTGGTCATCGCCATCGTGCTGGGGGTGCTGATCGGCAACCACTGGCCGCAGACCGGCGTCGAACTCAAGCCGCTGGGCGACGGTTTCATCAAGCTGATCAAGATGATCATCGGCCCGATCATCTTCTGCACCGTGGTCTCCGGTATCACCAACATGCACGACGTGAAGCAGGTCGGGCGAGTGGGCGGCAAGGCGCTGCTGTACTTCGAGATCGTTTCCACTCTCGCCTTGGCCATCGGCCTGATGGCCGCCCACCTGTTGCATCCGGGCTCGGGGTTCAACGTCGACGTGAAGACCCTCGACACCTCGGCCATCGCCAACTTTGTCGGCCAGGCCCAGCATGGTGAGGGCGTGATCGGCTTCCTGCTGCATGTGATCCCCACCACTTTCTTCGATGCTTTCACCCAGGGCGAGATCCTGCCGGTGCTGTTCGTCTCGATCCTGTTCGGTCTGGCGCTGGTGATGGCCGGTGAGAAGGCCCGACCGCTGGTGGGGGTGATCCATCAGGCCAGCGACGTATTCTTTCGCATCGTCGGCATGATCGCCCGGGTGGCGCCCATCGGCGCATTCGGTGCGATGGCCTTTACCATCGGCAAGTACGGCCTGGGCTCGCTGCTGCCATTGATGAAGCTGGTGGGCACCTTCTACCTCACGGCGCTGATCTTCATCACCTGCGTGCTCGGCAGCATCGCCCGCTATGCCGGATTCAGCATCCTGCGCCTGCTGAGCTACATCAAATCGGAACTGTTGATCGTGCTCGGCACCAGCTCATCGGAGTCGGCGCTGCCACAACTGATCCAGAAACTGGAGAGCCTGGGCTGCTCCAAGGGCGTGGTAGGCATCGTGGTGCCGACCGGCTACACCTTCAACCTCGACGGCACCAACATCTACATGACCCTGGCGGTGCTGTTCCTCGCCCAGGCGACCAATATCGACCTGACACTGGAGCAACAACTGACCCTGCTGGCAGTGACCATGCTCACGTCCAAAGGCGCTGGCGCAGTGGTCGGCGCAGGCTTCGTCGCCCTGGCTGCGAGCCTGGCGGTGGTGCCGACGGTACCGGTGGCGGCGATGGTGCTGATCCTCGGCGTGGACCGTTTCATGGCTGAATGTCGTTCGTTGACCAACATCATCGGTAACGCCGTCGCGACCCTGGTGGTGGCGGCCTGGGAAGGCCAGCTCGACCGTAGCAAAATGGCGCCGATCGCTCTCGCTCGCGACCGCCAGGCTCTGGCTGGCCAAGCCACCGAGTAACAGACACAACGACCATCGGTGCTATTCTGGCGGCTCCTGCCGCCAGTGTGCGTTGCCTCGCCCATGACCCCAAAGAAAGACACCGTGCCCCTGCCCGAAGACCTTCGCGTGTTCCTCACCGTCATCCGCAAGGCCGGCTTCGCTGCCGCCGCCGATGAACTGGGGTTGTCGCCGGCCTATGTCAGCAAGCGTATCCAGATACTCGAAACCACCCTCGCTACCCGCCTGCTGCACCGCACCAGCCGACGTATCGCCCTGACCGAGGACGGCGAGCGGGTGCAACGCTGGGCCGTGCGCATCCTCGAAGACTTTCAGCAGCTCAGCGACGAACTGTCCGAAGCCCACGACAGCCCCAGCGGCCGCCTGCACCTGTGCAGCAGCTTCGGCTTCGGTCGCAATCACGTGGCGCCGGCCCTGTCGCTGTTGGCAGAGCGCTATCCGGCCCTGGAAATCCGCCTGGACCTGTTCGACCGCGTGGTGGATATCGTCAGCGAAGGTTTCGACCTGGAGATCCGCGTCGGCGACGACATCCCCGGTCAGCACATCGGGCGGCGCCTGGTCAGCAATCGTCGGGTGCTCTGTGCTGCGCCCGCCTACCTGGAGCGACGCGGCACGCCGCAACAGCTGGAGGACCTGGAGCAGCATGACTGCCTGGTCCTCAAGGAACGCGACAATGCCTTCGGCATCTGGAATCTGGAATGCGACGGCCGCCAGGACAGCGTGCGCGTGCGGGGCCCGCTGTCATCCAACAGCGGCGAGATCGTCTTGCAGTGGGCACTCGATGCACGCGGCATCCTGCTGCGCTCGCTGTGGGACGTCAAGCCGCTGCTGGAGCAGGGTCGGCTGGTGCAGGTACTGCACGAGCATACCCAGAGTGCGAATGTCTGGGCGGTATACCCGACGCGGCTGGCCTACTCCGGCAAACTGCGAGCGTGTGTGGAGTTCCTGCAGGAGCATTTCCGACAATTGTCGATCTGATTCGCCCCTGCGAGGGCCACTGGCTCCCACAGGGGTGAGGGGTTGCCTGTCAGCTCAGCCAGGGGTTGGCCTGCAGATGCGTCCGTTCAAATGCCTTGATCTGCTCACGACGCTGCAAGGTGCTGCCAATGGCATCCAGTCCGAGCAGCAAGGCCGACTTGCGCAAGGCATCGATCTGGAACTCGATCACACTGCCGTCCTGCAAACGAATCTGCTGGGCCTCCAGGTCGATCGAGATCTCGGCACCCTGCGCCTGGCTCACCCCCTGCCCCAACCGCTGCACCGTCGCCTCGTCGAGGGTAATCAGCAACACACCATTACGCTGGCAGTTGTCGTAGAAGATCCCGGCGAAACTGCTGCCAATCAGGGCCCGAATACCCACCTGCTTCAAGCCCCACACCGCGTGCTCACGACTGGAACCGCAACCGAAGTTCGGCCCGACCACCATGAAACTCGCCCCCTGCCAGGCCGGCTGGTTCAACACGAACTCGGGATTGGGCTCGCCCGACGGCAGAAAGCGCAGGTCGAAGAACAACCCGCGGTCCAGGCCACTGCGGTCGATCCCCTTGAGAAACTGCTTGGGCATGATCACATCGGTATCGATGTTGGCAGCCAGCATCGGCGCGGCCTTGCCGGTGACCTGGGAAAACGGTTGCAGGCTCATGGACGTTGCTCCAGGGAACGGATATCGGTCAGGCGCCCGGCAATCGCCGCGGCCGCCACCATCGCCGGGCTCATCAGGTGCGTACGGGCACCGGCGCCCTGGCGACCCTCGAAATTGCGGTTGGTACTGGAAGCACAGCGGTCGCCCGCCGCCAGCACGTCGTCGTTCATCGCCAGGCACATCGAACAGCCGGACTGGCGCCATTCGAAACCGGCGTCGATGAACACCGCCGCCAACCCTTCGGCCTCGGCCTGGTCACGGACCTGAGTGGAACCCGGCACAATCATCGCCCGCACGTTCTTCGCCACCTGCTGACCGCGAACAACCCGGGCAGCGTCACGCAGGTCCTCGATCCGGGCATTGGTGCAGGAGCCGATGAAGGCGTGGCTGATGACGATCTCATTCAAGGGCATACCGGCTTCCAGGCCCATGTAGCTCAGGGCCCGGCGCATGTCCTGGCGCAGGATCGGATCGTCGAGGCTGTCCGGGTCCGGCACCCGCGCACCGATGGGCGCCGCCTGGTCCGGGCTGGTGCCCCAGGTGACCATCGGTTCCAGGGTGGTGGCATCGAGATGTACTTCCCGGTCGAACCGTGCCCCCTCATCGCTCCTGAGTTCGCGCCAACGGGCTACGGCCTGGTCCCACTGCTCGCCCCTGGGTGCCCGCGGCTTGTCCTTGAGGTAGGCGAAGACCTTTTCATCCGGGGCCATGAAGGCGCCCCGCGCACCGGCCTCCACCGCCATGTTGCAGATGGTCATGCGTGCCTCGACACTCAGAGCATCGATGGTCGAACCGCAGAATTCGATGGCATAGCCGGTCGCACCGGAGGCGCCGATCTCGCCGATCAGCGCCATGATCACGTCCTTGGACGTCAGCCCCGCCGGCAAGTCGCCATCGACGGTCACGCGCAGGGTTTTCAGGCGCTTGTAGACCAACGTCTGGGACGCCAGCAGGTGTTCGATCTCTGAAGTGCCGATACCGAAACCGAAGGCCCCGAGAGCACCATAAGTGGTGGTGTGGCTGTCACCGGCGGCCACCACCATGCCCGGCAGGATGAAACCCTGCTCGGGGGCAACCACGTGTTCGATGCCCTGGCGCTTGTCGAGCACATCGAACAGCTCGATACCGAAATCGGCGCAATTCTCGGCCAGGTAAGAGACCTGCCGGGCACCACCGGCGTCCGGCATGGCGGCAATACGCTTGGGTGCGGTGGGATTCACATGGTCGACCACGGCCAGGGCCGTTTCCGGGCGCCAGACGCTGCGTCCGGCTTCGCGCAGGCCGCTGAAGGCTTGCGGGCTGGTGTATTCGTTGATGACCTGGCGGTCGATGTACAGCAGGACATGGCCCTGATCGTCGAGGCGGCACACCGTGTGGGAATCGATGTGCTTGTCGTAAAGGGTTCTTGTTGGAGTCATGGTGGCGCTCGCAGGAATGAAAGTACGCGAGGCTGTCGGGTCACCTTCAAGGGCCGACAGGCTTCACGTCCATCATAGGGAGCCTGGGAGGTGCATCAATGGTGCGGGGGTGATGGCGAGGAACATGGATCGTGTTCGATCGACTGCGATCAACGCAACCAGGCCAGTCGGAACCGCCAGGAGCAAAGCCAGAAGCGTTATCGCTGGCTTGTCTGCGCATTACTCAACAGCAGATCCATGTAGCTTTCCGGCTCCGAGAACAGCGCTTTTTCACTGTGCAGCGAGACGTTGCCACGCAGGTTCCGAGCCTGGGGCTCGTAGCCGCCCCACTGTTCGAGCGTTCCGGGTTGCTCGGCACACCCCGTCAATACCACACCCACACACACTGCCGCGCCAAACCGCAGCGAACCGAACACACTACCCATTACGCCTTGAACTCCTTGCTGTTCAATCAGGAGAGCATTGCTCCGCGCTCCCCGATCCAGCCTGTACGATCCATTGATACAATTGATATCAAATTAATGGCCGTCATCATAAAGTGACAGCTTTTGGGCGTCAAGAAACCGCCCCACCACCGTAACGATAGGGTCACAAAAACCTTGTAGGTGATGCTCAACGGCTCGTGACTCAAGGACATGAGCCGTGATGGACAGCTCTGCGAACATTCCCTAGGATCGCCAGGATCAACCAGGACCTGGCACGCCTGGCGATCCCGCCCGAGGGCCAGAAGGATTTCTACCGGGAGCGGCGCACGGCGCTGGGCCAGAATGGCGGCACCGCCACCAGTGAAATCACGGTCGAACCGGTTTATTGGTCGTCCCAGTGGGTCACCGTCAGGTTCTACCGCTGGACCGCCGGGTACGGCAGCAATGGCATCAGTTGGGGCCTGCATACCTGGAATCTGCAGACCGGAGAAAGTACCGACCCCTGGTCCTGGCTCGGCGGACATTACCAGCGCTACACCCCCGACTCCGGCCATATCAGGTTGCCCGTCCCGTTCAGCACCTGGCTGGCGAACCAGACCACCGTCGACGAAGGCTGCCCGGTCATCACCGATTACTCCGACTTCGACCTGACATTCGACACCCAGGGCATGAAGCTTTCGACGCCGGCCACCGGCGACGGTTGCGACAACGAACTGAGTTTCACCTGGGAGCAATTGCAGCCCGTGTTGAGTGGCCAGGGCAAGGCAGCGCTGCCGAGCCTGCAAATACCCTGAGGCGACAAACCACCTCGAATCTGCCCCAGGGAGGTTCGAGGCGGTTTGAGAACAGAGCTGCGGAGGGTCAGTCCTCGCGGTTTTCGCCGATGAAGTCCAGACGATCGCTCAGCCACTGGCGAACGATCTCCCGAGCCGCCTGCTGGGCCTCGTTGGCCGACAGGCCGCGCTCGCGCTGCAGCCAGGCGCTGGTAGCCTGCCGCGCGGGTTCGACAGCCGCCAAGGCCTGTTGCCGTTCCTGCTTGGGCCAGGACGTGTCGTCCGTCCAGTCACGGATGACCTGCTCGGGATCTTCGCTCTGCTCCTGCGCAATCTTGAGAAAGTCGCGCGGAGAAACGGTCGCCCGCAATGCCATCAACTGCCAACCGGCATAACTGGCAAAACGAATGGTGCCACTGTTCCCGCTGGCGGCCTCCACCACCTGATTGAAGCTGCGATCCAGTTGCTTCCACGCCTCTTGCTCGAACAGATTGCCCTGGGGCTCGCAGATCGGCGACCCCGTGTCGCGGGTGGAACCATACAGCGGGCCGAAGGTGGCGTAGGCATCGTCACCCTGGCGCGAAAAGATGAAGCAGTGCACATAGGCACGCTCAGCCACATAGGGCTGATATTCCGATCGCTCGATCAGCATGCGCAGCAGCGTCAGGTCGACCCGGTCACGACTGACCGATGCGTCCTTCTCCATGTCATTGAAGATCGACAGCGAGAAGCTGTCATCCGCCAACGCCTTTATGGCCTGCTGCCGATACTCTTGCGCTTCCTTTTGTGTCACACCGCTGGCCGGCTCGAAACGATGCAGATAAACCAGCCAGGCAGCCGCCAAGCCACTCTTCGGATACCCCCTGAGCCCTTCGGCGGCCTCGGCCGGGTGATAGGGAATACTGGCGATGAGCGCATCCAGCGCTGCGGTATCGGGTTGGACCCGCTTGCCGACCTCCACCACCCGCTGACTCAATAAGGGTTGCAGGCAACCGGCCAGCTTGGCCGGGTCGGCCGCGCAGGCATTGCGCGACTGCAGCCAGGTCCGCTGTTCCTTGCGCAGTTCATCACGCGGCTCAGGCGCCAGCTTGGTCAGCGCTTGGCTATAGTAGGCACCGAGGGCACTGTCCAGTCCGCTCAATTCAGGGCTGGCACAAATGGCCTTCTCCACCGCCGAGGAAGCTTTCTGACAATCGAAAGAAGCGGCTACTGCGGGCTTACCAGCCGCCAACAGCAGTGCGCAGAACAAAAATGTCGAGCGGCGCAATTGTACGTAGCGGTCCATGATGCCCCTTGAGTGAATACCGTTCAAAACCCGATTGTGCCAAGAGTGCCGATTGCACGTCTATCGGCCTGGGCCTGGCACGACTATTGATTGAATTGAGCCTAGTGTGTTGAACAATAATCAGTGGAGCGCTCCCCATGTACAAGGATTATCCCGCCGCCTACCAGGTCAGCAAAGGCTCGGCGCTGCAGGTCGACAAGCCGTTCTACGACCGCGTCCGTGAACGCCAGGACGCCCGTACCCTGATCGAATCCTTCGAGGTGCCGATCCGCACCGGCCGCGCCTGGAAGGTTCCGGCCGGCCATGTGTTCCGTGTCACCGCACCGGTCGGTCCGCAGGTCGGCGACTTCAATATCTGGAACGCCCACGATCCGCGCGAACGCCTGTGGGCAGCCCGCACCCGGCAATTGCAGGGTGCCCACGTAAGCACCTACGACCGGCTCTGGTCGAACCTGCCGTTCCTGCGGCCGCTGGTGACCATCACCGATGACAGCCTGGCCGACTATGGCATCGACGAACACGGCGGGCGTCTGCACGACCTGCTCGGCACTCGTTGCGACCCCTACGTCAACAAGATGCTCACCGGCGAGGACTTTCACCATCACTGCCACTCCAACCTGACCCGCGCGGTGCTGCCCCACGGCCTGACTGAATTCGATGTGCACGATGTGTTGAACATTTTCCAGTGCACGGGCCTGAACCACGACGACCTGTACTTCATGAAGGCCTGCCCGGCGCAGAAAGGCGACTACCTGGAGTTCTTTGCCGAAATCGACGTGCTTTGCGCGCTGTCGACCTGCCCGGGGGGTGACCTGTCGCTACCGATGTGGGGGCCGGATGCGCAAGATCCGCTGTCCGTATGCCGGCCGCTGGGGGTCGAGATCTACCAGCTCGAAGACAGCGTGCTCGAAGGTTGGAAACAGCCACAACGCGCCAGCTACAACGGACTGCATGGATTGGCGATCGGCAAGGCCGATTGGGAGTGAAATGAAAGCAGGGCCGGTCGTGACAGACAGGCCCTGCCCTCATAAGTAACCAGAAAAAAATCCCATCCACTGCAACTTCAGCAAATATTCAGCTTAATAGAATAAAACAAACTATTTTTAATTGACTTGATACACCTCGCTGAGTAAATTCCCCGTGCCTGCAACACAGGCCTTTTTTCAACTCACTCAAGAGCCCCATGGACACAGTACCCAGACGCAGTCCGATTACCGCAAACGCGGCTTATCGGGCAATCAACCCAGAAAATGACGGGACTCGACGCACAGTCGGGTGAGCTGCGCCAGGGCCTAGTGCTCCAACGTAACTCGCCTCTGCCGGCGCCAGTCCGGTCGCGAGGTGTGTTATGACTTTCAAATCCTCTGTAATGCCAGGCGTTCGCGCCTTCGCTTCCAGCATGCGCGTCAAGCTGTCCCGCGAACCCACCCGCGCGGCGCGGCCCAGCGTGCTGTTCGCCGTGCCCTCCGCCAGCACCCAGGCGTTGCCGCGGGCGACCATCAGCTGGCGTATCTGCCCGAGCACCGGCCGGCTGCAACAACGCTGGGACCTTGCTGACCTCCAGGAACCACCGAGTAGCTGGCTCGCGGCGCGGCCACAACACGCCCGTGAACCGTTGGCGCAGCAGGCCGAGGCTCACGCCGCCTGATTATCCGGCGCAAACAAAGACAACTTTAAAACCTGCACTGTCAGAAACTTCAAGTGCACGGGATTTGTTTGCCCGTTAATTAATACATATAGAGAAAGTTATTATGGACGAAGCCAGTAGTCGGTTCGCTGCCTGTCATTTTTCCGTGGACGGGCAGCGAACGTTAAATATTCCCCAACACCCATATTCGAATCGATCGCAACCTCGCGACTCGGCAGGTATTCGCTCGCCCCTCATTCGGTGAGCCCAGACATGCCTGGTCGCGAACACGTGACAGGGGCATCCCATGAGCAACGTAAAAACTCCACCACGCCACAACACACACCAAAGCACACACCACAGCAAGGACAACGCCCGGCTGTCGATGCGTGCCGCCCGCGAATCGCAACAGGACCTGACCAGCACCCTGGCAAACGTCAAGGCCAGCCGCGACGGGCTCACCGACCTGGACGCCGAAGGCCGCCTGCAACGCGAAGGCTTCAACGAGGTCGCCCACGACAAACCACCACGCGCACTGGTCCAATTTTTCCAGGCGCTGAACAACCCGTTCATCTATGTGCTGCTGATCCTCGCCGGCATCAGCTTCTTCACCGACTTCTGGCTGGCCGAACGCGCAGGCGAAGAAGGCGACCTGACCAAGGTCATCATTATCATGACCATGGTCGCCCTCAGCAGCAGCCTGCGCTTCTGGCAGGAATACCGCTCGGCCAAGTCCGCCGAAACGCTCAAGGCCATGGTCCGCACCACCGCCACCGTGCTGCGCCGCGAACAGCTGGGCAGCCAACCGACGCTGCGCGAAATACCGATGCGTGAACTGGTGGCCGGCGACATCGTGCAGCTGTCGGCCGGCGACATGATCCCGGCCGATATCCGCCTGATCGAGTCCCGCGACCTGTTCATCAGCCAGGCCGTGCTGACTGGCGAAGCGCTGCCGGTGGAAAAGTACGACACCTTGGGCGATGTCGCGCAAAAATCGGCGGCAAGCGCCACGACCGATCCGAACAACCTGCTGGACCTGCAGAACATCTGCTTCATGGGCACCAACGTGGTCAGCGGTACCGCCAAGGCCGTGGTGGTCGCCACCGGTCCGCGCACCTACTTCGGCTCGCTGGCCAAGGCCATCGTCGGCTCGCGGGTGCAGACCGCCTTCGACCGTGGGGTGAACAGCGTCAGTTGGCTGCTGATCCGCTTCATGCTGGTGATGGTGCCGGTGGTGTTCCTGCTCAACGGCTTTTCCAAGGGTGATTGGGGCGATGCCCTGCTCTTCGCATTGGCCGTGGCCGTCGGCCTGACCCCGGAAATGCTGCCGATGATCGTCAGCGCCAACCTGGCCAAGGGCGCAGTCGCCATGGCCCGGCGCAAGGTCGTGGTCAAACGCCTCAACGCCATTCAGAACTTCGGCTCGATGGACGTGCTGTGCACCGACAAGACCGGCACCCTGACCCAGGACCGGATCATCCTCGAGCACCATGTCGACAGCGCCGGCCAGCGCAACGATGCAGTGCTGGGCCTGGCCTGGCTGAACAGCCACCACCAGAGCGGCATGAAGAACCTGATGGACCAGGCGGTGTTGCGCTTCTCCGAGCAGGATCCGAAATTCCAGAAGCCGTTCGCCTACAGCAAGGTCGATGAATTGCCGTTCGACTTCGTTCGGCGGCGCCTGTCGATCATCGTCAAGGACGCTCAGGGCGATCACCTGCTGGTGTGCAAGGGCGCGGTCGAGGAAATGCTCGCCATCTCCAGCCAGGTGATGGAAGGCGATGCCGTGGTGGCTCTCGACGAGCAACGCCGCCAGGAACTGCTGGCCCTGGCCAATGACTACAACCGGGACGGTTTCCGCGTGCTGCTGGTCGCTACCCGGGATATCACCCGGGGCGAGGCCAAGGCGCAGTACCAGACCGCCGATGAGCGTGAGCTGGTGATCCGTGGGTTCCTGACCTTCCTCGACCCACCGAAGGAGACCGCCGGCCCGGCGCTTGCCGCACTGCGCGAGATCGGCGTGACGGTGAAGGTGTTGACCGGCGACAACGCGGTGGTGACCTGCAAGATCTGTCGTGAGGTCGGCCTGGAGCCCGGCCTGCCGCTGCTCGGCCAGGACATCGAGCACATGGACGAGGCCACCCTCAAACTGCGGGTCGAGGAACGCACGGTGTTCGCCAAACTGACCCCACTGCAGAAGTCTCGGGTGCTCAAAGCGTTGCAATCGAACGGGCACACCGTGGGCTTTCTCGGCGACGGCATCAATGACGCCCCGGCGCTGCGCGATGCGGATGTCGGCATCTCGGTGGACAGCGGCACCGACATCGCCAAGGAATCGGCCGACATCATCCTCCTGGAAAAGAGCCTGATGGTGCTCGAGGAAGGCGTGCTCAAGGGCCGCGAAACCTTCGGCAACATCATGAAGTACCTGAACATGACCGCCAGCTCCAACTTCGGCAACGTGTTCTCGGTGCTGGTGGCCAGTGCGTTCATTCCGTTCCTGCCGATGCTGTCGATCCATCTGCTGTTGCAGAACCTGATCTACGACATCTCCCAACTGGCCCTGCCGTGGGACAAGATGGACAAGGAGTTCCTGAGCAAACCACGCAAGTGGGATGCGAAGAACATCGGTCGCTTCATGCTGTGGATCGGGCCGACCTCGTCGATCTTCGACATCACCACCTTTGCGCTGATGTGGTACGTGTTCGCCGCCAACAGCGTGGAAATGCAGGCGCTGTTCCAGTCCGGCTGGTTCGTCGAGGGGCTGCTGTCGCAAACGCTGGTGGTGCACATGCTGCGCACCCAGAAAGTGCCGTTCTTCCAGAGCACTGCCGCGCTGCCGATCATCATCATGACCGGGCTGGCGGTGGCGATCGGTGTCTACCTGCCGTTCTCGCAGTTGGGCACCCTGGTCGGTCTGGTGCCGTTGCCCATGAGCTACTTCCCATGGCTGGTGGGCACCCTGCTCGCCTACTGCGTACTGGCCCAAGGCATGAAGACGTTCTACATCCGCCGCTTCAAGCAGTGGTTCTGACAAGTTACTGAGCACGCCACCGCTTCTGTAGCGGCCGGCGTGCTGGCGATTGCAAGCCGTCCGTCAACAGGCCCTCTGACTGACGCACCGCTATCGCCAGCACATCGGCCCCTACCAGCCTGAAAGCAACACACCAGCACTGGGAGAACCCTCATGTCTGGAACCACTCTGTTGATCAAACTCGCCGGCACCATCGCCCTGCTGCTGTGGGGCACCCATATGGTCTCCACCGCCCTGCTGCGGGGCTTCGGCACCCAACTGCGCAACGGCCTTGGACGCAACCTGGACAAGCACTGGAAAGCGCTGTTCTCGGGCATCGGCCTGACCGCCATCCTGCAGAGCAGCACGGCGGTCAGCCTGATGGCGACGTCCTTCACCGCTGCCGGCACCCTGAGCCTGGCCCCTGCGCTGGCGGTGATGCTCGGCGCCAACATCGGCTCGACGCTGGTCGTGCAACTGCTCAGTTTCAATACCTCACTGGCCATCCCCATCGTCCTGCTGGTCGGTTTTGTGGTGTTCCGCCTGCGCGACGATTCACGCTACGAAAGCATCGGCTGCGCCCTGATCGGCCTGGGACTTATGTTGCTGGCCCTGAGCCTGCTGGGCGGCGTACTCGCCCAGATGGAAAACACGGCGGTCTTTCATGCGGTGATGCAAGGCTTGCAGGGCGATATCCTGATATCGCTGCTGGTGGCCGCGCTGCTGACCTGGATCTGCCACTCCAGCGTCGCGGTGATCATGCTGATCGCCTCGCTGGCCAGCACCGGCGTGATGTCGCCGGTGACGGTCCTGGCCCTGGTGCTGGGGGCGAACATCGGCGGTACGCTGCCGCCGCTGATGAGCGCCAGCACGGCGGTAGCCCGCCGCCTGCCGCTGGGCAACCTTGCCGTGCGGCTGTTCGGTGCGCTGCTGGTGCTGCCGTTCGCTTCCTGGCTGGGCAACGCATTGGCGACCTCGGGTATCGCCCCGGACCGTCAGGTGGTGTACCTGCACAGCGCCTTCAACCTGTTGCTGGGCCTGGGTTTTCTAGGGCTGGTGGAGCACATGGCCGCCCTGCTGACCCGGCTGTTGCCGGCGCCCGAGCCGGCCGCCGATCCCGGCATGCCGCAGTACCTCGACGAGGCCGGGCTGGCAGTGGCCAATATCGGCCTGTCCAACGCCGTCCGCGAAGCCCTGCGCCTGGCCGACATGCTGTCGCTGATGTTCAGCCAGGTGCTCAAGCGGTTCGAGACGCCCACCCAGGTGACACCCGAACAGATCAGCCAATTGGACCAGTCGCTGGACCTGCTCAGTGCGGCCATCCGCGCCTATCTTGCGGATATCGGCCACGATGGTCTGTGCGACGAGGATGCCGATCGGGCCCAGGAGATCCTCATGTTCGTGATCAACCTGGAACACGCCGGCGACATTCTATCCAGCAGCCTCACGCAACTGGCCGTACGCCGGCAACGGCGCGGTGAAACCTTCTCGGCGTTCGAGTTGGGCCATATCCACCGACTGCACGACGAACAGCTGGAAAGCCTGAGCCTGGCGGTCACCGTGTTCCTGCGCGAAGACCTCTCCAGCGCTCATCGGCTGGTCATGCGCAAGGACTCGATCCGTCGGTTGGAAGCCAACGCCAGCCGTGAGCACTTCCACAAGCTCAGCGTCGACAAGAGCGCCTGGGCGGAATCCGGCGACATCTTCCAGCGGGTGCTGCGCGACTACCGCAGGGTCCATCACCACATTGCCGCATTGGCCTACCCGGTGCTGGAGCGGGCCGGCGAACATACCCCGGGCCTGGAGGAGTCGCGGGCCGCGCCTGACCTTGCGCGGGTCCTGTCGAGTGACAAGGAGGACTATCCCTGCGCGTCCTGACCGGCGCCGGAAGCTTCACCCATGGAGGCGTCGCGTCGCCTGCGCCATTAATTACTGTCCGGGCACTTCATCCAGCAGCAGGACCTGCTTGTCCTGCACCAGGTCGACGGCCGCAGCCCCCATCTCCCGATAGTGTTGGGTTTCACGATGATGCTCGATCGCCGCCATGTCGATCCAGCGTTCGACGAAGACGAAACGCCCGGTATTTTCCCGGTCGACATGCAGGGTGTATTCCCGGCAACCGGCTTCGGCGCGCGAGGGCACCACGGCGGCCTTCAAGACGGCCTCCAGCTCGGCCTCCTTGCCCGGCTTGGCTTGAAGAATGGCAACGACACGAATGGCATGGTTCATGGGTTTTCACCTGATGGGGAACGGGTGCACAAAGGCATAAGGACACCGATCATGAGCCCTATACCGCCAGCCATCAAGGGTGAAAGCTCTGAGCCGCCACTCCTTGACAGGTTCCGGGCAAAGGCGTGTCGAACAGGCAGCTTCGACGGCCGGCAGTGCTCAGACAGATGCTCATACCGGTACGGTCGCCGGAGTGCCGCCCGCAGCAAGCCGGCGGCGACCACAGCTGGCCGTGCTAGCATGGGCTTTTACCCGGAGGGAATACGGCATGTTTGAAGGTCAGCGCTTCGCGGCGTTTCTGTTCGATATGGACGGCACGCTGCTCAACTCCATCGCCGCCGCCGAGCGTGTCTGGAGCCATTGGGCGCGCCGGCATGGCCTGGATGTAGCGGCCTTTCTGCAGACCATCCATGGCGTGCGCTGCATCGACACCATTCGCCGGCAGAACCTGCCTGGCATCGACGCGGAGCGCGAGGCAGCGGCCATTTCCCAGGCCGAGATCGAGGATGTCGAAGGGGTGGTCGCCATCGACGGCGCACTGGAGTTTCTTGCCGCCCTGCCCGCCAACCGTTGGGCCGTGGTGACCTCGGCGCCACGGGCCCTGGCGCAAAGCCGCATGGCCGCCGCCGGCATTGCCCTGCCGGAGCTGGTGATCACCGCCGAAGACGTCAGCCGCGGCAAACCGGCACCGGACGGTTATCTGCTGGCCGCCCGGCGACTGGGGGTCGATCCGTCACAATGTCTGATTTTCGAAGATGCACCGGCGGGGATTGGTGCAGCGCAAGCGGCTGGCATCCCGGTGATAGTGATCACCGACACCCACAGCCATCCGCTGGAGACACCGCACCCGACGCTGGCGAACTACCGCCGGGTCACGGTCGACAGCAACGAGCAGGGCCTGGCGCTGGTCCAGGCCTGATCAGCCGACGGCGTTACGAAGCGTACTGCACACCCAGCGAAGCCAGGGCCTTCCAGTAATCCGGATAGGTCTTGGCCACGCAATCCGGATCCTGGATGCGGATACCGGAAACCTTCAGCCCCGCCAGGGCAAAACACATGGCGATGCGATGGTCGGAGTGGGTATCGATCAGCGCGTTGCAGCTCGTACCAGCCAATGCCGGATCCGACGCGACCAGCAGATCGTCACCCTCGACTGCGGCCAGCCCGGCGCGGATTTCGTTCAGGCCGTCATGCAGTGCCTGGACCCGATCGCATTCCTTGACCCGCAGGTTCGCCAGTTCGACGAAACGCACCGGCGTGCGGTTGAACGCTGCCAATACCGCCAGGGTCGGGATCGCGTCCTGCATCTGCGAACCATTGATCACCGCCGGCATGTGGGGGAACTGCTGGATCACGTCCAGCGCCTTGGCATCCGGCTGGGTGAAATCCTCACCGGCCACGCCCAGGTCGATACGTCCTGCGGTCAACACCTCGGCAGCCCACAGGTAAGTGGCCGCCGAAGCGTCCGGCTCGACCTGGTAGTCGCAGGCCCTGTAACCGGTGGCCGCGACCCGCCAGGTGGTCTCATCGACTGCCTCGACCTGGGCCCCGAAGGCGCGCATGCACGCCAGCGTCAGGTCGACATAGCCACGGGCACCGATGTCCTTGCCGGTCAGCGCCACTTCCACCGGTTCTTCACCACAGGCCGCCAGCATCAACAGCGCCGAGACATACTGGCTCGACAGGCCGCCGTCGATCTCGAAGCGCCGCGCCTGCACGCGACCCTGGCCACGCACGGTCACCGGCGGGCAGCCGGTGGCGCTCTCGACATCCAGACCGGCACGACGCAGCGCATCGAGCAACGGGCCAATCGGGCGCTTTTGCATGTAGTGGTCGCCATCGAGCACTACGGTGCCGTTGACGGTGCTCACCGCCGCCGTCAGAAAGCGTACCGCAGTGCCGGCATTACCGAGGAACAACGGTTGTTCAGGCACCTGCAACTGGCCGCTGCCAGTGACCACGAAGGTGGTGTCATCGGGTTCGCTGATGGTCACGCCCATCTGCCGCAGGGCGTTGGACATGTGCCGGGTATCATCGCTTTTCAGCGCGCCGGACAGGCGGCTGGTGCCCTTGGCCAGGGCGGCGAGCAACAGGGCCCGGTTGGTGATCGACTTCGAACCGGGTGGCGTCACCTTGCCGTCCAGGGACGCATTCGGCGGGATCACGGTGAGGGTTTGCTGCACAGCCATTGATCAACTCTCCAGGCTCGAAAGGTACGCGCACAGACTCGTGCGCCTCGACAGTCCACCATGATGCCATTAATCCACTCGGTGGATCATCCGTTTCTGTCCCGCAGCGCACGTGCCAGACCAGCGATTGCCTGGCAGACGGACCTTGCACTTCATCGACAAGAACGGACAATAGCGGCCAACTCTTTTCTCGATAACGACCCTGCCATGACCGAACCCCGCCGACGAAACCTCCTGCCTCTGCCCTGCCTGCTCCTGCTGGCCAGCGGCTTTTCGATCATCGCCGGCTGCTCCGGGCACCAGACGCCGGTCAACGGCTACCCCTGTTATGCCAAGGCCTTACCCACCACGGGGGTCGGCGGGCTGGCCTGGGGGCCAAACGTGAAGACCGCCAGCGTGAAGTCCCTGGATAACTGCCGGCGTTATGCTGCCGAGTCTGGCGGTACACCCGGCACCTGCAAGGTGACGGTAGCCAGCTGTCGCTGACCCTCTGCAAAACGCCCCCGCGACAAGGCACGGCTTGCCGCCAACAAGCCGTCTGCCCCCTCCCGACAAGCGCCCAGCCTGCGCGCAATGCCACATTCCGACCTCCGGTCATCCTTGTGCAATACAAACTCATCCAAGGGGCTTGCACAGCCAATATTATGGTATACCATCATACCAACAGACCGACACACAACCGTGGAGCCCCTTATGAGTTTCGAAATCCGCAAGATCGTCAGCTACATCGAGGAAACCTTCATCGAGGGTGGCAAGGCCACCGACAAGCCGGTGACCATGATCGGCCTCGCGGTAGTGATCAAGAATCCATGGTTGGGCCGTGGTTTCGTCGACGACCTGAAACCTGAAATCCGTGCCAACTGCTCCGACCTCGGTGCGCTGATGGTCGAACGCCTGGTCAAGGCCATTGGCGGTGCAGAGAAGATCGAAGCCTACGGCAAGGCTGCTGTGGTCGGCGCCGACGGCGAGATCGAACACGCCTCGGCGGTGATCCACACCCTGCGCTTCGGCAACCACTACCGCGAAGCGGTCAAGGCCAAGAGCTACCTGAGTTTCACCAACAAGCGCGGCGGCCCAGGCACCTCGATCCAGATCCCGATGATGCACAAGGACGACGAAGGCCTGCGTTCGCACTACATCACCCTGGAAATGCAGATCGAAGACGCGCCACGTGCCGACGAAATCGTCGTGGTGCTGGGTTGCGCCGACGGCGGCCGCCTGCACCCACGCATCGGCAACCGCTATATCGATCTGGAAGAACTGGCCGCCGAGAAAGCCCAGTAATCAAATAAGAAAGGCAGGAGCGCCCCATGATTCGGCACACCGCTGAACGCACCCCGGCCGGCACCAGTTACCTGGCGACCGGCGAAGGCCAACCCGTGGTCCTGATCCACGGGGTCGGGCTGAACAAAGAAATGTGGGGCGGCCAGATCGTTGGCCTCGCGCCGCACTACCGGGTTATTGCCTACGACATGCTCGGCCACGGTGCCAGTCCCCGTCCGGACCCCGACTGTGGGCTGCTCGGGTATGCCGATCAGTTGTGCGAACTGCTCGACCATCTGCAATTGCCCACGGCCAGTGTCATCGGCTTCTCCATGGGCGGCCTGGTCGCCAGAGCCTTCGCCCTGCACTACCCACAACGGCTGCAAAGCCTGGTGGTGCTCAACAGTGTGTTCAATCGCAGCGCCGAACAGCGCGAAGGAGTCATCGCCCGCACCAGCCAGGCCGCCGAACACGGCCCGGATGCCAATGCCGAGGCGGCCCTGTCGCGCTGGTTCAGCCGCGAATACCAGGCCGCCAACCCGGCGCAGATCGCCGCGATCCGCCAGGTACTGGCCAGCAATGACCCGCAGGGCTACCTGACCACCTACAAGCTGTTCGCCACTCAAGACATGTACCGCGCCGACGACCTGAATACCCTTCAGGTGCCGACGCTGATCGCCACCGGCGAGCTGGACCCGGGCTCGACGCCGCTGATGGCCCGGCAACTGGCCGAGCGGATTCCCGGCGCGCAGGTTGCCGTGCTCGCCGAGCAACGGCATATGATGCCGGTGGAATCGCCACGCCTGGTCAACCAGGTACTCCTGGACTTCCTTGCAGCCGCCTACGTCCAGCAAACCATAAAGGGGATCGTTGCATGACACTCGCACGCTTTCAGATGTGCATCGGCGGCGAATGGGTCGATGCGCTGTCCGGCAAGACCTTCGACAGCCTCAACCCGGCCCTGGCCGAGGCCTGGGCACAATTGCCCGATGCCGACGAAGCCGATGTCGAGCGCGCGGTCCAGGCCGCCCAGACAGCGTTCGACAACCCGGCCTGGCGTGGCCTGACCGCCACCGCACGGGGCAAGCTGCTGCGCCGCCTGGGCGATCTGATCGCCGAAAACAAGGAACAACTGGCGCAACTGGAAAGCCGTGACAACGGCAAGCTGATCCGCGAAACCCGCGGCCAGGTCAGCTACCTGCCGGAATTTTTCCACTATACTGCCGGCCTGGCCGACAAGCTCGAAGGCGGCACCCTGCCGTTGGACAAGCCGGACCTGTTCGCCTACACCGTGCACGAGCCGATTGGCGTGGTCGCCGCGATCATTCCGTGGAACAGCCCGTTGTACCTGACCGCGATCAAGCTGGCCCCAGCCCTGGCAGCCGGCAACACCATCGTGATCAAACCGTCCGAACATGCTTCGGCGACCATTCTCGAACTGGCTCGCCTGGCCCTCGAAGCCGGGATTCCGCCCGGCGTGGTCAACGTCGTCACCGGCTATGGTCCGAGCACCGGCGCCGCCCTCACCCGTCACCCGCTGGTGCGCAAGATCGCCTTCACCGGCGGCGCTGCCACCGCGCGCCACGTGGTGCGCAGCAGTGCCGAGAACTTCGCCAAACTGTCGCTGGAACTGGGTGGCAAGTCACCGAACATCATCTTCGCCGACGCCGACCTCGACAGTGCGATCAACGGCGCGGTCGCCGGCATCTATGCCGCCTCCGGGCAGAGCTGTGTCTCCGGTTCGCGCCTGCTGGTCCAGGACGAGATCTACGACGAATTCGTCGAACGCCTGGTCGCCCGTGCCCAACGCATCCGCATCGGCAACCCGCAGGATGAAACCAGCGAGATGGGCCCGATGGCCACCGCTCAGCAACTGGCAGTGGTCGAAGGCCTGGTCGCCGACGCCCTGGCCGAAGGCGCGCGCCTGCGCACCGGCGGCAAACGCGCGAACATCAGCAACGGCTGGTTCTACGAACCGACCCTGTTCGAGTGCGACAGCAACTCGATGAAGATCATGCAGGAAGAAGTCTTCGGTCCGGTCGCCTCGGTGATCCGTTTCAAGGACGAAGCCGAAGCGCTGGCCATCGCCAACGACTCGCAGTTCGGCCTCGCCGCCGGCATCTGGACCCGCGACCTGGGCCGCGCCCACCGCCTGGCTCGGGACGTGCGCTCGGGGATCATCTGGGTCAACACCTACCGCGCGGTGTCGGCGATGGCGCCGATCGGTGGTTTCAAGAACAGCGGCTACGGCCGTGAAAGCGGTATCGATTCGGTACTGGCCTACACCGAGTTGAAAACGGTCTGGATCAACCTCTCGCAGGCCCCGATGCCCGACCCCTTCGTGATGCGCTAGGAGACAGATAAAATGATCGAACCCGGTATCTACAAAGAAGTCATGGGCTCCTTCCCTTCCGGCGTCACGGTGGTCACCACCCTCGATGCCGAGGGCGGTATCGTCGGCATCACCGCCAGCGCCTTCAGCGCGTTGTCGATCGACCCGGCCCTGGTGCTGTTCTGCCCCAACTATGCCTCGGACACCTACCCGATCCTGCGCGACAGCAAACGGTTCGCCATACACCTGCTGTCCGCCGAGCAGACTGCCGAAGCCTACGCTTTCGCTGGCAAGGGCAAGGACAAGGCCAAGGGCATCGACTGGCACCTGAGCGAGCTGGGCAATCCGCTGCTGGCCAAGGCCACGGCGATCATCGAGTGCGAGCTGTGGCGCGAGTACGACGGTGGCGACCACGCGATCATCGTCGGCGCGGTGAAGAACCTGGTGCTGCCGAAAGAGCCCGTGACACCGATGATCTACCATAAGGGCAAACTCGGCGCACTGCCGACCCTGGCGTAACGACTGTTCAGGCCGTGCACCTCCTCTCGCGCACGGCCCTTTTTCGAGGACGCGACATGAGCAACGAGAAGTACCAGCAGGGCCTGCAGATCCGCACCCAGGTGCTGGGCGAGGCCTACGTGCAGAAGTCCATCCAGAATGCCGACGACTTCAACCGCCCCCTGCAGGAGCTGGTCACCGAGTACTGCTGGGGTCATGTCTGGGGCCGCGATGGCTTATCGCTCAAGGAGCGCAGCATGATAAACTTGGCGATGATTTCGGCCCTCAACCGCCCCCACGAACTCAAACTGCATGTCCGTGGTGCCTTGCGTAATGGTCTCAGTCGTGAACAAATACGCGAAATCCTGCTTCAAGTCGGTATTTACTGCGGCGTTCCTGCAGCCGTGGACAGTTTCCGGCTGGCCCGCGAAGCCTTTGCCGAGGCCGACGCCGAAGCAGACTCCTCCAGTTAACCGATGGCTGTACGGTATGGCGTAACAGGCGCAATGCCCCTGTTCCCGTGATCCGGACAGCCCGACTCAGAGCCGCCCCCATGAAACGCCTGCCACTCGACGACAACTTCAAGGTCAATCGCAACCCCGTCACCCTGCGCGAAATCGTGCTGGACAAGCTGCGAAGTGCCATCATGAACTTCCAGCTGCTGCCGGGGGACCGTCTGGTCGAGCGCGATCTGTGTGACCGCCTGGGGGTCAGCCGCACGTCCGTGCGCGAAGCCCTGCGCCACCTGGAGTCCGAGGGACTGGTGGCGTTTGCCGATGCCAAGGGCCCGAGCGTCGCCATCATCACCCTGGCCGATGCCCGCGACCTCTACGAGCTGCGTTGCGCACTGGAAGGCCTGATCGTCCAGCTGTTCACCCTGCGAGCCAAGGCCAAGGACATCAAGGCCCTGGAAAAGGCCCTGGAGGAGAACCGCAAGGCCCTCAAGGACGGTGAACTGCAACAGGTGCTCGATTCGGTACAGGGTTTCTACGATGTCTTGCTCGAAGGTTCGGGCAACCATGTGGCCGCCACCCAACTGCGCCAGTTGCAGGCGCGCATCAGCTACCTGCGCGCCACCTCGGTGTCCCAGGAAAACCGTCGTGGCGCCAGCAACCAGGAAATGGAGCGGATCGTCGAGGCAATCAAGGGCGGCGACCCGCTGGTCGCGCATCAGGCGTCGGTGGACCATGTCCGCGCCGCCGCCAAGGTGGCGATGGAATACCTGCAACGCAAACAGGACGAGTCCGGCCCGGTACCGGAGATCGTTGCGCCTATCGCCGTAAAAGACCCTCGTATAGGTCGCTGACATGCCAGCCCCACGCTTTTGTCCGCAATGCGGTGCCGGTGACCTCGCTCACCAGGTCCCCCCAGGCGATACCCATGAGCGACTGATGTGCCGGGGCTGCGGCTACATCCACTACGTCAACCCGAAGATCATCGCCGGCTGCATCATCGAGCGCGATGGGCGCTACCTGTTGTGCCAACGGGCTATTGCGCCCCGTCCCGGCACCTGGACGCTGCCAGCGGGCTTCATGGAGAGCGGCGAAACCACCGAGCAGGCGGCGCTGCGCGAGGTCTGGGAAGAAAGTGGCGTGCGGGCAGAAATCATCTCGCCGTACTCGATTTTCAGCGTGCCGAAGATCAGCGAGGTGTACATCATCTTCCGCGCCATTGCCCTGGAAATCACCGACCAGTACGGCCCGGAGACCCTGGATTACCGTTT
The DNA here is from genome assembly GCF_900105475.1 of Pseudomonas asplenii. NCBI lineage: Bacteria > Pseudomonadati > Pseudomonadota > Gammaproteobacteria > Pseudomonadales > Pseudomonadaceae > Pseudomonas > Pseudomonas asplenii. The sequence goes on from NZ_LT629777.1 coordinate 5,325,595, forward strand.
CTTCGCGCCCGAGGAGATTCCCTGGGACAGCATCTACTATCCGGCGATCCGGCAGATTCTCGAACGCTACATCGAGGAGCGCCAGAACGGGGTCTACGGCTTGTATGTCGGCAACGACGACAACGGCAAGGTGCACTTCATCCGCTGAGCCAACCCACGCACCCTGACTGTAAGGCAGCCTCTTGAGCGGACCTCTGTGGGAGCGGGCTTGCCCGCGAACAGGCCCTTGAACTCGCCAAAAGCTTCGCGGGCAAGCCCGCTCCCACAGGATCAGCTAGCGGCATCCGACTTCAGGGCGCCATGCCCTCGACGATGATGATCTCCGCCCGGGCCACACCCGCGCGATGCCCAGCCGCCTCCTGGTACAGCGCCGAGTGATAACAGGCCAGCGCCTGCTCATAGGAGTCGAATTCGATCACCACGCTGCGCTGCGGCGTCTCCCGCCCCTCTACAGCCTGCGAGCGCCCGCCCCGGGCCAGGAAACGTCCACCATACTGAGCAAATGCCGCCGGCGCCCGGCGGGTGTACTCGGTGTATTGCTCAGGGTCGGTGACTTCCACATGAGCGATCCAGTAAGCCTTCATTGTCGACCTCATTGTTTGTTTATTTTGTATTATGGTATACCACAAATCTCGCCACACACGTTGAGATTCGAATATGGCCTTTAACAGCATCGAAGAGATAATCGAAGACTACCGCCAGGGCAAGATGGTGCTGCTGGTGGATGACGAAGACCGCGAAAACGAAGGCGATCTGCTGCTCGCCGCCGACTGTTGCAACGCCCAGGCCATCAGCTTCATGGCCCGCGAGGCCCGCGGGCTGATCTGCCTGACCCTGACCGACGAACACTGTCAGCGCCTGGGCCTGGAACAGATGGTGCCGAGCAACGGCAGTGCCTTCAGCACCGCCTTCACGGTCTCCATCGAGGCCGCCACGGGCGTCACCACCGGCATCTCCGCTGCGGACCGGGCCCGGACCGTAGAGGCGGCAGTCGCCGCCAATGCCTGCGCCGACGACCTGGTGCAACCCGGCCATATCTTCCCCCTGCGTGCCCGCGAAGGCGGCGTGCTGACCCGCGCCGGACACACCGAGGCCGGTTGCGACCTGGCGCGCCTGGCCGGCTTCACCCCCGCCTCGGTGATCGTCGAAGTGATGAACGACGACGGCACCATGGCCCGCCGCCCGGACCTGGAAGTCTTCGCCCACAAACACGGGATCAAGATCGGCACCATCGCCGACCTCATCCACTACCGCCTCAGTACCGAGCATACCGTCGTGCGCATCGGTGAACGCGAACTGCCCACCGTACACGGCACCTTCCGCCTGGTGAGCTACGAGGACCGCATCGAAGGCGGCGTGCACATGGCCATGGTCATGGGCGATATCCGTCGTGAGGAACCGACCCTGGTACGGGTTCATGTCATCGACCCGCTGCGCGACCTGGTCGGCGCCGAGTATCACGGGCCGAGCAACTGGACACTGTGGGCTGCACTGCAACGGGTCGCCGCTGAGGGACGCGGCGTGGTCGTGGTGCTGGCCAACCACGAATCGTCCCAGGCCCTGCTCGAACGCATCCCGCAATTGACCCAGCCACCACGCCAATACAGCCGCTCGCAATCGCGGATCTATTCCGAGGTCGGCACCGGGGCGCAAATCCTGCAAGACCTCGGCATCGGCAAGCTGCGCCACCTCGGCCCGCCACTCAAATATGCCGGCCTGACCGGCTACAACCTGGAAGTGGTCGAAAGCATCCCTTTCACCCAATAGCACCGGGAGAAAAAAGCGTTCTGGTCGGATAGCCGGTAAGGCAAAGTGCTTGCACAAAGTTTGGAATACCATAATATGATATCCCGTAGACCGAATAAACTTGTCCAAGATCCAGCCAGAAACGAGACACGGTACTAGCCTTGACGTGACCGCCTGCAAAGGCACTGAAAGACCAGCTGCTCCCCATAGGCGGGCATCGATAGCCCGCTCAAAACACAACAATGAGGGCGTCATAATGGTGTTGAAAAAAGGTACGACCGCTGTATTGCTAGCCGGCTTGCTGAGCATGAGCCAGGTAGCGATGGCCGCCGAAAGCGTCAACTTCGTCAGTTGGGGCGGTAGCACCCAGGACGCGCAGAAGCAGGCCTGGGCCGATCCGTTCAGCAAGGCCAGCGGCATCACCGTGGTGCAGGACGGCCCTACCGACTATGGCAAGCTCAAGGCCATGGTCGAAAGTGGCAACGTGCAGTGGGACGTGGTCGACGTCGAAGCCGACTTTGCCCTGCGTGCCGCCAGTGAAGGCCTGCTCGAACCGCTCGACTTCAGCGTGATCCAGCGCGACAAGATCGACCCGCGTTTCGTCTCCGATCATGGCGTGGGTTCGTTCTTCTTCTCCTTCGTGCTCGGCTACAACGAAGGCAAGCTCGGCGCCAGCAAGCCGCAGGACTGGAGCGCCCTGTTCGACACCAAGACCTATCCCGGCAAACGTGCCCTCTACAAATGGCCGAGCCCTGGTGTTCTCGAACTGGCCCTGCTGGCCGACGGCGTACCAGCCGACAAGCTCTATCCGCTGGACCTGGACCGCGCCTTCAAGAAACTCGACACCATCAAGAAAGACATCGTCTGGTGGGGCGGCGGTGCCCAGTCCCAGCAACTGCTGGCCTCGGGTGAAGCCAGTCTCGGCCAGTTCTGGAATGGTCGCATCTATGCCCTGCAGCAGGACGGCGCCCCCGTCGGCGTGAGCTGGAAACAGAACCTGGTCATGGCCGATATCCTGGTCGTACCCAAAGGCTCGAAGAACAAGGCCGCCGCCATGAAGTTCCTGGCCAACGCCAGCAGCGCCAAGGGTCAGGCCGACTTCTCCAACCTGACCGCCTACGCGCCGGTCAACGTCGACAGCGTATCGCGCCTGGACTCGGTGCTCGCGCCCAACCTGCCGACCGCCTACGTCAAGGACCAGATCACCCTTGATTTCGCCTACTGGGCCAAGAACGGTCCAGCCATCGCGACACGGTGGAACGAATGGCTGGTCAAATGAAAATGGCCGCCAGCGCGGTCCATTCCTCCCCACCGACCGGAGGCGCCACTGGCGCCGCCGGCTCGGCCTGCGGCAAGGCGGCTGTCATGAAACACACACCTTCGCTGGCCCGGCGCTGGAAAGGTGCCGGCAACCTGGCACCCGCCCTGCTGTTCCTGGGCCTGTTCTTTCTGGCTCCGCTGATCGGCCTGCTGCTGCGCGGCGTGCTGGAGCCCACGCCAGGGCTTGAGAACTACCAGCAACTGTTCGCCAACTCGGCGTATGCCCGGGTCCTGCTCAACACCTTCTCGGTGGCCGGGCTGGTCACTTTGTTCAGCCTGCTGCTGGGCTTCCCGCTGGCCTGGGCGATCACCCTGGTACCTCGCGGCTGGGGCCGCTGGTTGCTGAGTATCGTACTGCTGTCGATGTGGACCAGCCTGCTGGCGCGGACCTACTCCTGGCTGGTGCTGCTGCAAGCCTCCGGCGTGATCAACAAACTGCTGATGGGCCTGGGGATCATCGACCAACCGCTGGAAATGGTGCACAACCTGACCGGCGTGGTGATCGGCATGAGCTACATCATGATTCCATTCATCGTCCTGCCGTTGCAGGCGACCATGCAGGCCATCGACCCGATGATCCTGCAAGCCGGCTCCATCTGCGGTGCCAGCCCCTGGACCAACTTCTTCCGGGTCTTCCTGCCACTGTGCCGCCCGGGGCTGTTTTCCGGTGCGCTGATGGTCTTCGTGATGTCCCTCGGTTACTACGTGACGCCAGCCCTGCTGGGCGGCGCGCAGAACATGATGCTGCCGGAGTTCATCATTCAACAGGTGCAATCGTTCCTCAACTGGGGCCTGGCCAGCGCCGGCGCCGCCCTGCTGATCCTGATTACCCTGGTGCTGTTCTACTTCTACCTGAAGCTCCAACCGGAATCCCCGGTCGGCGCGAGCAACGCGAGGTAAGCCGTCATGCTCCTGACCCCGAACGCCATGAGCCGGCGCATGCGCCTGGGCCTCTACCTCACCACTGGACTGATCGCCCTGTTCCTGCTGCTGCCGATCGTGTTCATCGTCCTGCTGTCGTTCGGCTCCTCCCAGTGGCTGGTGTTTCCGCCGCCGGGCTGGACGCTGAAATGGTACGGCCAGTTCTTCTCCAACCCGGACTGGATGAATGCCGCCCTGGCCAGCCTCAAGGTCGCGGTACTGACCACGGTCTTCGCCGTGGCGCTGGGACTGCCAACCGCCTTCGCCCTGGTACGTGGACGCTTCCCCGGCCGGGAAATGCTCTACGGGCTGTTCACCCTGCCGATGATCGTGCCCCTGGTGATCATCGCGGTGGCGGTCTATGCACTGTTTCTCAAACTCGGCTATACCGGCACGATGTTCGCTTTCGTGGTCAGCCACGTGATCGTCGCCCTGCCCTTCACCATCATCTCGATCATCAACTCGCTGAAACTGTTCGACCAGTCGATCGAGGATGCTGCGGTGATCTGTGGCGCCTCGCGCCTGCAGGCAGTGTTCAAGGTGACCTTCCCGGCGATTCGCCCCGGCATGGTCGCCGGTGCACTGTTTGCCTTCCTGGTGTCGTGGGACGAAGTGGTGCTGAGCGTGATGATGGCCAGCCCGACCCTGCAGACCCTGCCCGTGAAAATGTGGACCACCCTGCGCCAGGACCTGACCCCGGTGATCGCCGTCGCTTCGACGCTGCTGATCGGCCTGTCGATATTGGTGATGGTGATCGCCGCCGCGCTGCGTCGGCGCAATGAACTCAGCGCCTGAGCGCCCAGGAGTAGAACATGAGTGCCGTGATCAAAGACCCTGCACAACAGAACGACCGTACCCTGGTCAGCCTGCGCAACCTGAACAAGCACTACGGCGATTTCGCCGCCGTGGACAACATCTCGCTGGACATCAAGGATGGCGAGTTCCTGACCTTCCTCGGCTCCAGCGGCTCGGGCAAGAGCACCACGCTGTCGATGCTGGCCGGCTTCGAAAGCCCCAGCTCCGGGGAAATCCTGGTGGGCGGCAAGTCGCTGGTCAACGTGCCGCCGCACAAACGCGACATCGGCATGGTGTTTCAGCGCTACTCGCTGTTCCCGCACCTCTCGGTGCGCGACAACATCGCCTTCCCCCTGGCCATTCGCAAACTGGCTGCCGCCGAGCGCGAGAAACGCGTCGACGCGATGCTCAAGCTGGTGCAACTGGAACAGTTCGCCCATCGCCGTCCGGCACAACTGTCCGGTGGCCAGCAACAGCGCGTGGCGATCGCCCGAGCCCTGGTCTACGAACCCCGCATCCTGCTGATGGACGAACCCCTCGGCGCCCTGGACAAGAAGCTGCGTGAAGACCTGCAAGACGAACTGCGCCAGTTGCATCGACGCCTGGGCATCACCATCGTCTACGTGACCCACGACCAGGAAGAAGCCATGCGTCTGTCCCAGCGCATCGCCATCTTCAGCCACGGCAAGATCGTCGGCCTGGGCAGCGGCTACGACCTCTACCAGAACCCGCCGAACGCCTTCGTCGCCTCGTTCCTGGGCAACTCCAACTTCCTGCGGCTCAAGGCCCAGGGCAACGGTGCGGCCAGTTTCGAAGGGCAAACCCTGTCGATCCGGCTGACGGCGGGCCTGCAGCACGACCAGGACGCACTGCTGATGGTACGCCCGGAAAAGGCCCTGGCCCTGAGCCTCGAACAAAGCTCTGGCGAACCGTTGACCGCCGGCTGGAACCAGGTCACGGCGACCGTCAACGAGGTGCTGTTTCTCGGTGAAAGCCAAACCTGCAGCGTTGTGACCCTGGGCGGCACGGCCATGACCGTCAAGGCCCTGTCCGCGACCGGCATGCCGCTCAAGGCCGGTGATCTGGTGGCCGTACGCTGGGCCACGGCCGATGCCTGCGTCTACACCCAATGGCAGGAAAGCGACCTGAACAAGGCCGCTGGCAGTCACTGACACCCCGCCTGCTCTCGCTGTGATCGCCGTCGACTGCCCGCGCTCACAGCGAGTGCTTCACCCGCCCCCGCAAAGCCATCGAATAAACTTCGTGCCCGCGTGTTATATCTGACTGACGCGGACCTGACTCCGTGTGTCCCGGAGACTGTCGATGAGAACCCTGCTATCCGTGATCGCCCTGACGACCGCCTGCCTGGGCCCGACCGTCAGTGTAGCCGCCGAACACTGGAATCTGGCCAGGGAGGAAGACGGCATTCAGGTCTTCCTGAGCAAAGTACCGGGTTCACGCTACCAGAGCTTTCGTGGAGTCACTGACATCAAGGCCAGTGTCGCCACCCTGCGCGACCTGCAGGAGAACCTGAGAGTCGCCTGCAAGTGGCTCTACGCCTGTGCCGAGATGCGCCTGCTGAAGAACGACGGCGACGATACCTGGGTCTACCTGACCACCGACCTGCCCTGGCCAGCCGCCCCTCGGGACATGGTGCTGCACGTGCACAGCGAACAGACCGACGACGGCAACCTGATTCGCCACCTGGAGGCAACCCCCGACTACCTGCCACCCGTGCCGGGCCTGATCCGTGTGCGCCAGTTGAACGGCCTGTGGAAGATGCTACCCAAGGGCGACGGCGTGACCGAAGTGACCTACCAGTTACAGGCCGAGCCGGCGGGCGACATTCCCTCCTGGCTGGCCAATCAGTTCGTGGTCGATGCGCCGATGGTCAGCCTCAAGACGTTGCGGGCGGTTGCCGAACGACAAGGTATACGCCCCGCCGCAACCAACGACGCAGCCCTGCCCTGATCAACTCGACAGGCGTACCTTGAAACCCTCGATCCACTCCCGGACCATGACCGAATAAGGTGCTTCGGGACGGGCCATGGCTTTCATCTGCCCGAGGATCTGCTCCTGGAGAAAACGCAGGCGCTTGGCAATACGGCGGTCGCGCACCCGGTTCTCCTGCTCGGGTTCTTCGGCAACCGGGTCAGTTGGGCCGGGGTCCAGGTCCTGGGCCATCAGGCCCATTTCCACCGACAACATTTCCAGAAACTCCAGCTGGCGCAGCACACGGGTGCGTTCCTGCACCAACCCGAGCCGGTTCAAACCATAGACATGGATCGACACCGCGCCCCTGAGGCTCAGTTTGTCGGCCAGGGCCTGCTCGATGACCTCTCGCAGTTCCGGCCGGACCCCTGCCACCCCTGTGGCCAGGTCCAGACCGCCACTATCATGGGACTTGGGCAGCACCAGACCGATCAGATTACCGCTGTCGACATGAAAGCTCAGGTGTTCCTGCGGCGAATCCCGGCACGGGTCCAATAACAGCGCCTGTTCCGCAGCAAAGTCGAGAACACCGACTGCCGCTCGCTCGCCCAGGATCGGAAAACTGTCCTGCTTGCCGGTCTGCATCACCCGAGAGCGACTGAGTTCACGCCCCTCGTTCACCAGGCTGACCAGACTTGTCGTGGGCGCGTGAGTCACCTGCCCGCTGCGCCGGTTGCAGTGAATGCAACTGGGCAGCAGATTGTCCCAGTCCATGGCGATCCACCAGTAACCAGGATGGTCCGGGTCCTCGTAAACGCTGCCCTTGGGCCGGTAGTGCTCGATATCCACCGGGGCAGTGCCGTAGTAGAAGCTCTCGCAGTAGGCGCATTTGCCGTGGAACAGCTCATTTAGCTGCTTCTTGACACTGTCGGACTTATAGACGGCAAAGGCTGGCAGCTTGCCTTTCGGCACGTCGAAATATGCCTGAAGTTTCTGCAACTCTTTTATTGCCGGTGAATTTTTTCCCGACATTGCATCCGGAACGATCACACTCTTGCGATTGACGGCGCGCATGATTCAGAGCCCGTTCAAAATATCAAGAATGTCCTGCTTGGCTTTGCTCCGAAGCTGCGAGAGTTTTTGTGCCGAGGCCAGCCGCCGATTATCCAGATACTCGACAACCGCTTCCTGTACCAGCCTCTGAACCTCAGTGGAACCAACCGGCAAAGCGCTACTGATATCGCGTTCAAGTCCATGCAATGCATCCTGTTCTACCTGCGTCAACTGCTCACCTTTTTCGCGTGCGCTCAACAGGTCTGCGAATTTTGCCAACTCTCGCTCGGTGTCAGGCTGGTCAGTGGAAGATAGATTGAAGAAATCCGAGGTCAGCAGTTGCTCAATGGTCAGCTGAGCGACATTCGGAAGCTCGGTGATTCGTTCCACATAGACAGGAAATTCACTCAACGCCTTGTCATGACAAGCAATGCGCTGCATGACCACCACCTCCCCGTTATGCATGCCACGCAGACAAAGAGGATCATGTGTAGTGGCGATAAACGTCACCTTAGGCAAGGCTTTTCGCAAGGCCTGCATAATCTGAATTTTCCAACGAGGGTGCAAATGTGCTTCGACTTCATCAATCAGCACCACAGCTGAGGCAGAAACCAGAGTCTGAAAATACATGTTGGATTTTTTATTCATCAACCCTTGCATGACATCACAGACCATCGCTAGGACGGCACGATAACCCGATGAAGCCAGACTCAATGGTGTCCTGCTTTTCCGCTCCGTTCCCGCCAGTTTACTCACTAGAAAGCACTGCTGAGAACTAAAGTCACGATCCATGACATCAAATTCCGCTTCAATCGACAGAATTTCACGCAGCGCCCGGACGACCATACGAAACTCGGGCTCTCTCAGCCCGAGCAACCACTTTTCCGGATTAGACAAAAGCACATGAGACTTGAATAGATTAATGATTGGCCTGACTTCGGCCGGAGGGAGGTCCTCCTCCTGATACTGCCGAAACGCGCCATAGGCAAATACACTGGGAAGGTGTTCTTCACCGCCAACCCGATAACGTCCCGAGGAAATACCCAGGGTCCGGGTCGTGGAGTCCCGAAAAGACAACTTGATAAACGCGGGCGCCACTTTTTCAGGAAGTGAGCTTCCCAACAACTCAGGATTCAAGGGCAGTGCATGGACATCGAGTGCCAACTCATTTCGGGCCGGCTTCGAACACATTGCGAGCGCAACAGCCTCGAGAATGGAGCTTTTCCCTGCGGCATTCTCTCCGAGAATGAGCAAGGCGGGGGTCGTCCCCTCCGACAACTGCTCAGGGTTTTCAGGCATGTCGATGACAAGCCTCTCTATACTCTTGAAATTTCTGAGTTCAATAGACTTCAGTTGCCGAGTGCGATATTCCGGCTCAGGAAAGCGTGGAAGATTTGTCACATCCACAACAGGCTTATACTTATTCAAAGCCGTAAACAACCGATTATTCGTAGTCCCCGGCTGAAAAAATGTCTCCACAGCCAAATTCCCGAGTGAGCGTGCTTGTTCCTGTTCAAGATATATAAGCCAGACCCCGCCGAATTCGATGTGAGGAAAATTGAATATTAGATCAGACTGTTCATAAGCGCTTCCATGTGATTTTGTAGCTTCATATCGTTGCAAATACCCCTTGAGCACCTCCCCTCTTTTCCTCACCAAGTTAGGGCGATTGAGCTTGAAATTCTGTATGGTTTCCCTGGCATGTTCTGAAATCGGTATCAGCTCACCTGACAAGTCAACCTCAAAGTGTTTTGAAAAATTTACTGAGGCGCAAGGATCCAGCAACAAGTTCTCTTCTTCTGGCGGATACGCTCCCCACTGCCCACTACCACTCTTGACATAAAAGTCAAATTCGTTGCGTGTTGGAACTGGCGCACGCCTACCGATCACAGGAAAATAATCACTTCGATCAGGAATGCAGTCAGTACAGATTGAATATATATTCTCCCACGCATTTTCCAGCCAGGAATAATACAAATGCGCGTTGTCGTGGTTTTCAACAGGGATTGCGTTTGAGGCGGGACGAAACCTATAAGGAACCGTCGTACACACGCTTTCGCAAAAGGCACATTTTCTATTAAAAAGCTCCTCTAGGCACTTTTTCACCGAGAGATACGTCAGCTGAATTCCAAGCGCCGGCAGGTTGCTTTGTAATATTTTTTCATCAGTATTGGAGAAAAACTCCAAGAGCCGAGCCCTGGCTAACTTGGCTTCTTCGCTTTTCAGATGGAGCGGCGGGGGAACAGCACCTCGGTCAAATTTCTGCAAAACTCTTCTCCCTGAGAGTCGGAAAGCCAGATGGCATTCTCTCGAAAAATCAGAAACTTTAAACGGCGCGTCCATAAAAGTAGAGTTGTTTTTCGTCTCCAGTTCTTGCGCAACTGTCCGGGCGCTATCGCCAGCAAGCCAGCTCCCACAGAAGGTAGCGGCGCCTACGATATCCAGGTCAGCCAAAAACTCTGCTTTGGCTTGTAACCTGGCTTTTTATCTTGCTTTTAATCTACCCGCCCCGCCCAGCAGGCTGAGTGGAGGTGCTGTTTCGAAAGTCGTCCGGCAGGGATGCCGGGCGAGCCGTGTAAGGCCATGGATGGCCCGTCACGGCGTGCTCTTCCAATTCCAACAGGCCGACTTAGTCAACCAATCCCAACCGCCCCGCCTTCACCCGCGCCTGACGTATGGTATTCCAACAATTCCTCAAGACTGATCCGTACTGTACAAAGGCAATTGATCCGTCATTCAGCCCAGAAAAAATCCCAGTAAAATCAACTGAAATCCCCGTGATAAATGGTTATCCCCCCACTAATGAACGTTTGTCGGGGCACCCAAAAAGCTCTTGCAAAGGCCAATTTACGGTATACCATCAGACAATATTCAAACAAAAAATCCGCTCATTGCGGCCGAGGTTTCTCCAATGATCGATGCAACCCTCTACAAGCAAGTCATGGGCTCGTTCCCGTCCGGCGTCACGGTGATCACCACTCTGGACGACGACGGCCAGATTGTCGGCCTGACCGCCAGTGCCTTCAGCTCGCTGTCGATGGAACCGGCGCTGGTGCTGTTCTGCCCCAACTACAGCTCCGACTCGTACCCGCACCTGATCAAGAGCAAGCGCTTCGCCATCCATGTGCTGTCCGAGGCCCAGCAGAACGAAGCCTACGCCTTTGCCCGCAAGGGCAAGGATAAAGCGCAGGGCATCGAGTGGACGTTGAGCGAGTTGGGCAATCCGCTGTTGGCCAACGCCACGGCGATCATCGAATGCGAGCTGTGGCGCGAATATGAGGGCGGCGACCATGCGATCATGGTCGGCGCGGTGAAAAACCTGATCGTGCCGCAACGCGAGAACGGCCCGCTGGTGTACTGCCACGGCAAGATGGGCGCCCTGCCCGCCGTGGCCTGATCGAACTGCGCGGCAGTGCCTGCTGGCACCGCCGCGTTCCCACCTCAGGTCCGGAAGCGTCGGACCCACTGATTCAACGTCTCGGACAACTGCGTCAGGTTTCTCGCATCCTGGCTGCTGGAGTCCGCCAGGTCCGCCACCAACTGCGCGTCGCCGTGAATCTGGCTGATATGCCGATTGATGTCCTCGGCCACCTGGTGCTGCTCTTCAGCCGCCGTGGCGATCTGGGTGTTCATGTCACGAATCACGTCCACCGACTCGCGGATCAGCTCGAAACTGGCCCGCGCCTCATTGATCGACACCACGGTTTCCTGGGAAACCTCCAGGCTGGCATGCATCTGCTTGCCCATCTGTTGGGTACGACGCGCCAGGGTGCCCAGCAGGTTGTCGATTTCGCCGGTGGAATCAGCCGTGCGCTTGGCCAGCGCGCGCACCTCGTCGGCGACGACGGCAAAACCCCGACCCTGCTCGCCAGCACGAGCCGCCTCGATCGCCGCGTTGAGCGCCAGCAGGTTGGTCTGTTCGGCAATCGAGCGGATGGTGCCGAGAATCGACTGGATGTCGTTGCTGTCCTGTGTCAGTTGCTGCATCGCCTCGGCAGACAGGCCAATCTCCTGACTCAACCGGTCGACCTTGTTCACTGCCGCCTCGATCTGCTTCTGCCCACTGTGGGCCTGGCGCTGACCATTGTCCGCCGCGTCGGCAGCCTGATTGCAGGAACGGGCGACCTCGTTGGAGGTGGCAACCATTTCGTGGAAGGCGGTCGAGACCATGTCCACCGCTTCGCGCTGACGCGCAGCGACCTCAGCCATCTCCTGGGAAACCTCGGTGGTGCTACCGGAGGTGGCGTGGATTTGCATCGCCGCCTCACCAATGCGCTGAATCAGACTGCGGATCGCCTCCAGGAACTGGTTGAACCAGCCTGCCAACTGCGCGGTTTCATCCCGGCCACGCACCTCCAGCCGCGCGGTCAGGTCGCCGTCGCCCTGGGCGATGCCTTCCAGACCATTGGCCACCCCACGGATCGGCCGCACGATCAGGCCAGCAAAGAACGCCCCGGCAAAGGCGAACAGCACCGCACAGACCACGGCGATGGCGGCGATGATCCAGGTCAGACGCGTCACCCCGGCCATCACCTCGCTCTCGCGTACCAGACCGACGAAACGCCAGCCCAGGGCCTCGGAAGGCTGGATATTGGCGATGTAGCGCTCGCCGGCCAACTCGACGTCAACCAGGCCCTTGCCGGCCTTGGCAAGGACCGCATACCCATCCCCCAACTGGCCGAGGTTCTTGAAGTTGTGCTCGGGCTGCTGCGGGTCCACCAGCACCTTGTCGCTGCCCTCGGTGAGCATCAGATAACCGCTGTCGCCCAGTCGGATCTGCTTGACCAGATCGGTCAATTGCTTGAGCGAAACGTCGATATTCACCACACCGCCCTGCTCGCCCAGACGATTGGCGAAACTGCGCACGGTGCTGACCAACACGACGTTATCTGCGGCCCAGTAATAAGCGCCGGTACGCAGAGTCTTGCCGGGCTGAGCCATGGCCGTCTGATACCAGGGGCGGCTGCGCGGATCATAGCTGTTGAGTTTGGGATCGCCCGGCCAGAATACATAACCGCCCTCACGGGTACCGAGCGACAGATAGCTGTAGGCCGAATGACTCTTGGCCAGTTGAGCGAACAGGCGAAACACCTGTTGGTCCTGCTCGCCCATGGCGACCTTCGGTGCATCGGCATCCAGGTAGCGCTTGAGCTGCCCATCGATATTCTGCAGTTGGGGCGCGTCGGCGAGGAACTCGACGTTCTGGGTGATACCCTCGAAGAACAGTTGCATGGCGTTCTCGACCTGGCGGATTTCCCGACCACTGCTGTCCAGAAACGCCTCGCGGGCCTCGTGGCGCAGGTTGAGAATGACCAGAAGCGCCACGAGGATGACCGGCAAAGCGGCAATTGCAGCGAATGCCAGGGTCAGTTTTTGTTTTATGTTCATCTAGCTCGCCTTCCTTGTCAGGTGAGTGCGATTTGTCGGAGAGAAAGGTTTTGCAGATATTCCATATTATGGTATACCAACACCTTATCGAGAGGCCAATAATGTTCTGCCCGACTCGAACCGCTTGAACATATCCGGCAGCGCGCCGCGCTCCATCCAGGCAACAGGCCCGCAGTCGACAGGCCGACTACAAGAGACCCGAGGTAAGCGTCATGAAATTTTCCCTGTTCGTACACATGGAACGCTGGGACGAAAGCGTCAGCCACCGCCAGTTGTTCGAAGACCTCACCGAACTGACGCTGATGGCCGAAACCGGTGGTTTCAGCACCGTCTGGATCGGCGAACATCACGCGATGGAATACACCATCTCGCCAAGCCCGATGCCATTGCTGGCCTACCTCGCGGCTCGTACCACCACCATTCACCTGGGCGCCGGGACCATCATTGCGCCGTTCTGGCACCCGCTGCGGGTCGCAGGTGAGTGCGCCCTGCTCGACGTGATCAGCAACGGCCGGATGGAAGTCGGTCTGGCACGCGGTGCCTATCAGGTCGAGTTCGACCGTATGGCGGGCGGCATGCCGGCCTCTTCCGGCGGCCTGGCGCTGCGGGAGATGGTTCCGGTGGTCCGCGCCCTGTGGCAGGGCGACTATGCCCACGATGGCGAGATCTGGAAGTTCCCCACCTCCACCAGCGTGCCCAAGCCGATACAGAAACCCAACCCGCCGATGTGGATCGCCGCCCGCGACCCGGACTCGCACAACTTCGCCGTGGCCAACGGCTGCAACGTCATGGTCACGCCGCTGATGAAGGGTGATGAAGAAGTCCTGGACCTGAAGAACAAATTCCAGGCCGCCCTGGATAACAACCCCGGCGTGCCACGTCCGCAACTGATGGTGTTGCGCCACACCCACGTGCACGCCGAGGACGATCCCGAAGGCTGGAAAGTCGGCGCCACGGCGATCAACCGGTTCTACCGGACCTTCGACGCCTGGTTCGGCAACAAGCAGGTGCCGCAGAACGGTTTCCTGGCACCGAGCCCGGAAGAGAAGTTCGCCGAACGTCCGGAGTTCGAACTGGAGAATATCCGCAAGAACACCATGATCGGCACACCGCAAGAGATCATCAGCCGCATCCGCTACTACCAGGAACTGGGCGTCGACGAGTTCAGTTTCTGGTGTGACAACGGCCTGTCGCACGCCGAGAAAAAGAAGTCGCTGGAACTGTTCATCCAGCACGTCGTACCAGCGTTCCGCTGAGCACGCTGTAAACCCCACCTGCCGGCCTCCACAACCCCCTTGTGGGAGCCGGCTTGCTGGCGATAGCGATCTCCGGCCCTGTTCGTCGGAACACCGCCAGCAGCAAGCCGGCTGCGACAGGGACCGGGTAAATCCAATACCTTCCCAGCCAACCTGCTGCGCTATGTCACACCGCCCACCACCACGCAGGTGCTATATTTCCGTCACTCCGCCAGCACCTTGAGAGCTGTTTTCAAGGCGCTGCCGATCTATTGGCCACAGACGACGGTGACGCATTCCATGAGCAATTCCCTTCCCCTCGCCCGCGATATCGACGGCAAAGCCATTGCCGCTCGGGTACTCGAAGAAGTCCGCGTGGATGTCGCGGCCCTGGCCGGGCAAGGTATCGTACCGTCCCTCGCGGTACTGCTGGTCGGTGACGATCCGGCCAGTCATGTCTACGTACGCAACAAGCTGCTGCGCGCCCAGGAAGCCGGTATCCGCTCCCTGGAACATCGCCTGCCGGCCACCACCAGCCAGGCCGACGTCCTGCACCTGATTGCCGAACTCAACGCCGACCCTGCCGTGAACGGCATCCTGGTGCAATTGCCACTGCCGGCCCACATCGAGGAACAGGCGGTCATCCACGCCATCGACCCGATCAAGGACGTGGATGGTTTTCACCGTGAAAACGTGGGTGGGCTGGTCCAGGGCGCCGAAGTGCTGACTCCCTGTACACCCAGCGGCTGCATGCGGTTGCTGGAGGAGACCTGCGGTGACCTGAGCGGGTTGCACGCCGTGGTCATCGGTCGTTCGAACATCGTCGGCAAACCGATGGCGACCCTGTTGCTGCGGGCCCACTGCTCGGTCAGCGTGGTCCACTCGCGCAGCATCGACGCAGCAGCCTTGTGCCGTCTGGCCGATATCGTCGTGGTCGCCGTCGGCCGTGCGCAAATGATCGACGCCAGCTGGTTGAAACCGGGAGCGGTGGTCATCGATGTCGGCATCAACCGCATCGATACCGAGGCCGGCCCGCGCCTGGTGGGCGATGTCGACTACGCCAGTGCCCGCACCGTGGCCAGCGCCATCACCCCGGTACCGGGCGGTGTCGGGCCGATGACCATTGCCTATCTGCTGAAGAACACCGTGAGCGCTACCCACCTGCAACGCGCCCACCAGCCCCTCGCCGCAGTCGCGAGCTGATCCTGCGCTAAAGCGCGCCGGCGAAGGCTCGGCGCCCGGCCTGCATCTCAGTGCGCAGTTCGCCGATGAAGTTGGCGGCCGAACGGACGCTGGTGAAACTGCTGGCGGCGACGCCATTGAGCTGCAGGTCCACGCGCCCGGACACTGGGTCGAAGATCTTGATCATCAGTGCACCGTTGCCGTTGACGGTACAGGTGCAGGACAACGGCAGAAAGCCGGACTCAATGATCTGACACAGTTCACGTTCTGCAAGCATGGTGGTTATCCCTGAAAGCGAGTTCGAGGCAGCTCTTGCCGAATGAGCGTAGACCAACTATTGCTACATGCAGGCGGCCTGACGACTAGGGACTGTCCCTGCGCCAGCACTGTCAGAAAATGTGAAGGCCGTCACGCTATCCTCCCGGATCAGGGCTTCGCCGGCAGGGCTACCAGGGCAAACGCCTTGCGCAGGCGGGCCATTTCCTCATCCTTGCCGACGGTGATACGTATCCAGTTCGGCCAGTTTTCCCAGATTCGCGCCACGTGTACGCCCTGCTGCGCCAGGGCCTGAGCAATCGCCCTGGCCGGACGCCGCAGATCGACCATGAAGAAGTTGCCCTGGGCGGCGGTACAGGTGAATCCGCGATCGCGGAACCAGGCGATGCTCTCATCGCGGATCCGGGCGTTGGTCTGCTTGCGCTCCGCAAGCAGCGCACGATCCTCGAGGCTGGCAATCGCGCCGAGCAACGACGAGGTGGCAGCAACATTCTGCTCACCCAGCACGTTCAGCTTCTCCAGCAATGCGGGCTGGCCGACGGCATACCCCAGACGCGCGCCCGCCATGCCATAGATTTTGGAAAACGTGCGCAGCACCAGCAGGTCGGGGTGATCCTTGACCAGGGGCACGCAACTGGGCGCATCGCAATAATGGATGTACGCCTCATCGACCACCACCCGTGCACCGGCAGGTTTTTCTTTCAAGACGCGCTCGATCTGCGCCAGCGTCGTGAGCGTACCGGTCGGGTTATTCGGATTGCAGAGGTAGATCGCCCCCAGGTCAGGGTCCACCGCAAGCATCGCGCCAATGTCATGGGCATGCCCGCTATCGAGCGGTACTTCATGCACGACCGCCCCGTGTGCCTGGGCCGCCAGGCGCGGAACCTCGTACGACGGCGTCGCCATCACCAGGCTGCGGCTGCCGGTGAAGGCCACGACTGCCTGCTGCAACGCGACTTTGGAGCCGGCGTAGATCTCGATGTGTTCCTCGGGAATCGACAGTTGCCGCGCCAGCAGCGCCGCCAGTTGGTACTGGTACTTGTAGGGGTAGCGTCCGGACAGGGCGATGCCCTGTTCCATTGCCTGCCGCGCCGCCGCCGAAGGTCCCCAGGGACTCTCGTTGAAATTGAGATAGACCTCTCGGGAAGATGCCCTCGAGGCGCCGGGAACGGTCGCCGAAAATGCCCGTCCCGAATGACTCAACAACGGCAGTGCTGCCATCAGCCCCACCACCGAACGACGCGTCATAGCCACCATTTTCCCGATCTCCCTTGATCGCCAGCCCAGATGAATCCCGGGCTGCAGGTAAAAGTCTGTTCTCAAGGAAACGAAGCGGGAAAAGTAAGATTTATCAGTAATCGTGTACCGGAAAAACTACAGATGATGGCTTTTTGAAGCATCTCGTCCGACTGGCGTACACTTTCACACTCTTGGGCTAAAATTTTATCCGGTTCGCCCTAAACCTTTTCATAGAGTCGGCAGATAGCTTTGTATGGAAAAGGAGTCGTCGGAATGAGAAACAACCAGCCTGTTACGCAGCGTGAAGTCTCGCTAGGCCCGCAACAAAAGCTTATCTCGACGACAGACGCTCGAGGCATGATCACTTACTGTAATGACGCGTTTGTGGAGATCAGCGGCTTCGAGCGAGCCGATCTGATCGGAGCCCCACAGAATATTGTCCGTCATCCCGATGTCCCACCTGCCGTATTCGGGCATATGTGGAGTGCCCTCAAACAAGGGCGCCCCTGGATGGGGATCGTCAAGAACCGCTCCAAAAATGGCGACCACTACTGGGTCAACGCCTACGTGACGCCGGTATTCGAGGGCAATCAGGTGGTGGGCTACGAATCGGTTCGGGTCAAGCCGACGGCCGAGCAGGTTCAACGCGCCGAATCACTGTACCGGCGCCTCAGCCAGGGCAAGCCGGCCGTTCCGCGCCAGGACAGCTGGCTGCCGATGTTGCTCGATTACCTGCCGTACCTGGCGCTGGGCCTGGTGGCCACCACGAGTGGCCTGTTCCTCAGCGCACCGCTGGCGATCGCCGTGACAGTGGGCATCTCGCTGCCGATCGCGCTGCTGTCCTCACGCTGGCAACAGCAAGGAACCCTGCGGCTGTTGCAACTGGTTGAACCCTCCACCAGCGACTCGTTGCTGGCGAAAATGTACAGCGATGCGCGAGGCCCCCAAGGGCGCCTGGAAACTGCGCTGGTCAGCCAGAACTCCCGCCTGAAAACCTGCCTCACGCGCCTGCAGGACACCGCCGAGCAGGTCAGCGAACTGGCTGGGCAGTCCGACCTGCTGGCCACCGACAGTTCCAAGGGACTTGAACGCCAACGCCTGGAGACCGAACAGGTGTCCGCCGCGGTCAACCAGATGGCGGCGACCACCCTGGAAGTGGCCAGCCACGTCCAGCGCACGGCGGATGCCAGCCAGCAAGCCAACCTGCTCACCAGCCGGGGACGCGATGTGGCCCGGGATACGCGCCAGGCCATCGAGCGCCTCTCGGCTGTCGTCGGCGAAACCGGCATGACAGTGGCGCAACTGGCCAAGGACAGCGACGAAATCGGCACCGTGGTCGACGTGATCAAGGGCATCGCCGACCAGACCAACCTGCTGGCACTCAATGCCGCTATCGAAGCGGCACGCGCTGGAGACATGGGACGCGGTTTCGCGGTGGTGGCCGATGAAGTTCGGCAACTGGCACAGCGAACGTCGCAATCCACCAACCAGATCCATGAGCTGATCACCAAACTGCAGACCTCGTCCAGCAATGCCGTGCAAACCATGGAGAACGGCAACCGCCAGGCCGAAGAAGGGGTCGCCTGGGTGCTCGAAGCGGACAAGGCCCTGGTGGGCATCAGCGAAGCCGTGGCCCACATCACCGACATGACCTCGCAGATCGCCACCGCCACGGAACAGCAGACGGCGGTCGCCGAAGAAATCAGCCGCAATATCAGCACCATCGCCCAGTTGGCGGACCAGTCCTCGGAACAGGCCACCCTCTCCACGGAACTGAGCAAGGACCTGACCCGAACCGCCTCCACGCAATATTCGCTGGTCGAGCGCTTCAACCGCTAGCCAACTTGCGGCCCGCAAGCCACAAGCCCGGTCGAGTACCGAGCGTGTGCCTTGCGGGCCGCAGGCTCGCTTAGAAGGTATACGCCACGCCTGCCTGTACCGTGCGCGGTGCACCGGGGTAGGCATAGGCGTTGAAGGCCCCCTCGTCATACCCCTTGTTGAAGATGTTCTTCACGTCCAGGTTCAGGCGCACGTGTTCGTTGACCTTGTAGAAGCTCAGCAGGTCGACCACCGTGTACTCATCCATGTTGTAGGTGACGGTCTCGGTCTGGCCACGACGGTCATCCACATACTTGACGCCCATGCCCAGCCCCAGGCCCTTGGCGAAGCCGTCCTGGAACTCATAGGTGTTGAGCAGGCTGAAGCTGTTGCGCGGGATGTTGGCCAGGCGCGTGCCGGTTGGCAGGCGATTGTCCTTGGTCACCTCGGCATCGACGTAGGCGTAACCACCGATCATGCGCCACTCGGGAGTGATGTTGCCGGTGACGTTGATGTCCAGGCCACGGCTGCGGACCTCGCCGGCGGCCAGGTTAGAGTTGGGGTTGACCGGGTCCAGCGTCAGCACGTTCTCCTTGACGATATGGTAGATCGCCGCATCGACGCTGAGCTGCCGTTCAAGGGCTTCCCACTTCAGACCCAGCTCGTAAGACTTGCCTTTTTCCGGCTCGAAACCGCCACCGGCAGCCGGTGTACCGCTGTTGGGTTTGAACGAGCGCGCGGTGTTGGCATAGACCGCGAGGGTGTCGGTCAGGTCATAGATCAACCCGAAACGCGGGGTCACCCCATTTTCCGCCTTGGTGAAATCGCCGGCATTATTGAGCTTGTTGTCGTAGTCATGCTCGAAGCGCTCGAAACGCAAACCGGCCAGCGCCTTGAGTCGCTCGGTCAGCGCAACCTGGTCCTGGATGAAGAACGCCCAGGTCTGCAGGTTTTCCTTGTCCCAGGTGGTGGTACGGGTCAGGGCTGGACGTGGCTGCCCCAGTACCGGGTTGTAGATGTCGATCGGATAGGTACCGACTGCAGTTGAAGAACGCTGGATGATCGAATTGTAGTCGTAGTTCTCGTACTCGACGCCCGTCAGCAAGGTGTGGCTGAAGGCTCCGGTATCGAAATGCCCGGTCAGGTTGAGTTGCCAGTCGCGGTCGGTCCACTCCAACTTGCGATAGTTGAAGTTACGCTGAAGGGTACGCCCATCGGCAGGCGCGCCGTTCGCCTCCACCGCATTACCCTGGATCGAGCCGTCGAGGAACTGGAAACCGCCACCGAGCGTCCAGTTGTCGTTCAGCAGGTGCTCGAAACGGAACTGGGCCATGTTGTTGTCGTTGTGCAGCAGATTGTCGCTGCCCTTCTCCCAAATATAGGTATCGCGCGAGGCGCTGCCGGTCTGGGTGTTATAGCGAGTGAGGCCACGGTCCAGTGGGTGATTGTTGCGCATGAAGTCGCCTTCGAAGACGATCTTCGTGCTGTCATTGACCTGCCAGCTGACGACTGGCGCCACGTCATAACGCTCGCTCTGCACGTCGTCGCGGAAGCTGCCGCCGCCCTCACCCAACACGTTCAAGCGATACGCCAGGCTGCCGTCCTGGCTCAGCGGGCCGGTTGCGTCCAGCGTGGCGCGGTGCATGCCCTGATCATCGAACTGGCTGCCCAGGGTAACCTTGGACTCCGGCAGTGGCTGCTTGCTGACCACGTTGAAGGTACCGCCAGGATCGCCGCGGCCATACAGGCTGGTGGCCGGGCCACGCAATACTTCCAGACGCTCGACAGTGTTTGCGTCCGGGGCGTTGGGGTAACCACGGTTGATCGGGAAGCCATTACGATAGAACTCACCCGTGGTGAAGCCCCGTACGGTGAAGGTGGTCAGCCCCTGCCCGCCAAAGTTGTTGGCACGACCGACGCCGCCGGCATAGTCGAGAGCGTCTTGCAGGCGAGTGGCCCCGGTGTCTTCCAGCACATCCTTGGGGACCACGCTGACCGATTGTGGCGTTTCGTGCAGCGCGGTATCGGTGCGCGTCGCGCTGGCCGAACGGTTGGCCTTGTAACCCTGCACCGGGCCATCGGCGCGTTCGTAATCACTGGCGTCGGCGTTGATGTTCACGGCTTCCAGCTGGACGGTACCTGGGGCAGCCGGTGGTTCCGAGGCCCAGACAAGTGAAGGAGCAGCGTGGAGCAGACACAGCGAGACGATCGTGCGGCGCATCGATTTCAGTTCCAAAAAAAGCAAAAGCGAGAGGGATTAAAATGCGCGGCGATATTATCTGCTAACGATTCGCATTTTCAATAGAATTATGTACATTCGTACACTCGCCCTGTGTGGCGCTGACGGTGAACCCATTGATCCGGCCTGGTCATGGCCAGCCAGGCGCGACAAAGCCAACAGGCCATTCGTCGTAGGGGCTATTTCTCGATCAGAGTGAGGACTCGATGTCCTGCGCGGAACGCAAGTGCAGATAGACCGTGTTCCTGGAAACCCCCAGATCCCGGGCGACCTGGATGACGGCTCCCTTGAGCTTGAACATGCCCTGCTCGTGAAGCAGGTTGATCACCGCCTTGTTGTAGCCGCTGGACGATAACGCCATCGTTTCGGCGACTTTTTTGCGCGCCGTGTTGAGCGCAAGGCTTAGCGTTTCATTCACATCGGCCCCAAAGTTCTCCGCAAGCACTTCGGTCGCACCAGTCGGTGACTGCATGAAACTGCCAAGTATTTCGTGCAGCGGCGTGTTCAGGTGGAAGTTGATGCACAACAACCCGATCGGCGTGCCCTGCTCGCCAAGAATAACCAGGGTGGTTGACTTGAGCGGCTCACCATTGCGGTTTCTACAGAAGTAGTTCATCGCGCTGCTGTGCTGCGACTCATTGATCTGGGCCAACATACGCAACGCCAGATCGGTGATCGGCGCCCCCGCTTGCCGGCCGGTCAGATGCCCATTGATGATCTTGATCACCGAGGCATCCAGATTGTCCAGGCGGTGAAGGACGAACTCGAAACCCGCCCCCAGGTACGCGGCCAGACCATCCAGCAGCGTTGCGTGGGACTGGAGAATGGCCTGGTCAGCAGACGAGAGCTTCACCAGGTCGGGCTTGGATTTTGCTCTTTTGAGCATCTGGAATGCCTGCGGTATGACCAGGTATGGGACTCAGGGCGTCACGCCGAGACGGCAATCGCCTCGATCTCCACCAGCACGCCCTTGGGCAGCGCCTTGACCGCGACGCAGGAGCGTGCCGGCTTGGACAGGAAAAACTGCTCATAGACCTCGTTGAAGGCAGCGAAATCCGCCATGTCATGCAGGAAGCACGTGGTCTTGAGCACCTGCTCGAAACCAACTCCAGCCTCCGTCAGAACAGCCTCGAGGTTTTTGATGGTCTGCAGTGTCTGCTCGCGGATCCCGCCTTCCACCACTTGCCCATTGGCAGGATTCAGCGGGATCTGGCCGGAGGTGAAAATGAGGTTGCCGAAGGCCTTGGCCTGAGAATACGGTCCGATCGCTGCGGGGGCATTTGCAGTGGTGATGGTTTTCATACAGAGACTCCGATAGCCATTGATAGTCCCCACGACGGGGCAAGTGCCGATGCTAGAATGAACAAATGTTCACTCGCAATACTTTTCTTCACCAGCGCTACCCACGCCAGTTTCAGCCACCTGCCGCAAGGCAGAGCCCTCGCCCATACCGCCGCCTCAAGCCGCTGAGTGGCCCAACGCACGGAAACTCAAGGGTGCCGTACTGCGCAGACGCGCCGCCAGCATGATACCGATGAATGCCGCCAGCGGAATAATCGAGCACAGCAGGATCGACAGCTCTCGGCTGGCGCCCGTCAGCACATCGAAATGCACCAGCGCCATCAACCAGATAGTCGCCAATGCCAGTCCGGAAAAAGCCGGTAGCACAAAGCACTTGAGCTTACTGGTCATCAGTTGGGGATTGGTCCTGAAATAGCAGATCACCGCCAGCGACGTCAGCGCCATCAGCAGGATCAGGCACAGGGTCGCCAGGTTGGAGAACCAGGCAAACAACTGCATGACCGGGTCTGCGCCCAGCAACGCGAACGTCGACACGATCAGTGCAGCAATCAGGCTTTGCAGACCGGAGCCGAAGTGCGGACTCTGATGCCGCGCATGGGTGGTGCCAAGACGTTTCGGAATCAGGCCATCACGGCCAATCGCGAAGAAATAACGCGCCGCCGCATTGTGAAACGCCAGCAGCCCGGCGAACAGACTCAAGGTGAACAGCAGCCGGATCAGATCAGTCAGGCCGCTGCCCACATACTGATCCGACAGCGAGTACAAAAACGTGGTCGGATCCTGCATGCCTTGCAACCTGGAGACGATGTCGTCACTGCCCGCGCCGATCACCATCGCCCACACCGACAAGGTATAGAAACCGCCGATCAGCAACACCGAGGCGTAAGTGGCCAACGGGATGGTGCGTTTGGGATTCTTGGCTTCTTCACCATACAACGTGGTGGCCTCGAAACCGATGAAGGCAGCAAAACAGAACAGCAACCCGATCGAAGGATTGCCCTGGCTGACCTGGGCCGGGGTAAACGAGCTGAGATTCACACCGTGGGCACCACCATGACCGATGATCGCCACATCGAGAACCAGCACCACGGCATATTCCGCAATCACCACCACCGACAGCAGGCGCGCGGACAAGTCGATATTGCGATAGCCCAGAAAAGCAATCAGCCCCAGCGTGGCGAGCGAGCAGCACCACCACGGCACCTGGACGCCCAGCATTGCCTCCAGATTGCCGGCGAATATTGCGCCAAAAAGCCCGTACATACCGGCCTGAAGGACGTTATACGCCACCATCGCCAACATCCCTGCCGCCCCGCCCGCCAGGCCACCCAGTCCGCGGGAAATAAATGCATAGAAGCCACCGGCATGCACCACATGCCGGGCCATGGTGGTGTAACCCGCCGCAAAACACAGCAGCACCACCAGGGCGGCTGCCAGCAATGCGGGCATGCCAGCCCCATTGCCCAGCATAATGCCGATAGGGAATCCACCGGCCAGTACGCTGAGCGGACTGGCGGCGGACACAACGAAGAAGATGATCATGGCGGCACCCAGGGTGCCTCGACGCAGTTCAGTGGCGGAACTGTCGCAGCTTGATACGCTCATTTTATTTACCTTGTTTTATGAGGGCAGTCGTTGCGGAAAAAGCCACCTTGTCACGCAAGACCGGTGGCGAATTATTATGAGTGTTCAACTATTGCATGGGATGTTAGGCGCCGCTCACGGCAACAGCTATCCCATATTGGCCGGCTTTTATCTCGGTAATCCCTGCCGTGCGCCAACCTGGTTCAGGCAGCAAAAAAGCACGCGGTTCAGCAGGTTTTGGAGGCTTCACCCAGACGGTGATAGGCACGGTTGAAATACACCAGGGCCTCGTCCGCATTACCCTGGCGAATGGTCTGGATCTCACAGTAGAAAATACTGTGGGAGCCCACTTCGTGAACCTGTGCGATACGGCAGTCGAAATTGACCAGCGCGTCGAGCATCACGGGCGCACCACTTTCCAGGGTGGTCCACTGCGTGACGGCAAAGCGCTCATCCATCGTCAGTACCCGATTCGCGAAAGCTCCGGACATCTCCTGATGATCGCCACACAGAATGTTCACGCACACTACGCCGTTGCGCTTGAAGTGTTCGTTGGAATGGGAAGCTCGATTCATGCACACCAACAGCGTGGGTGGTGAGTCTGTCACGCTGCAGACCGCCGACGCGGTAAAACCGAACCGACCTGCCACGCCATCGGTGGTGATGACCGTCACGGCACCGCCGAGCATGGCCATTGCATTACGAAAACTGCTTACGTCTACCATGGTCGTTCCCCTTAGATATCCAGCACGAGTGTTTTGGATTTGGCGCGTGAGCAGCACACGAGAATCTGGTCATTGCCAGCTTTCTCTTCATCCGTGAGGTACACATCACGATGATCCGGCTCACCTTCAAGCACATCGCACAAGCAGGTGCCGCACACCCCCTGCTCACAGGACATCTCGATCTTGATTCCCGCTTGCGCCAGCGCGGCGAGAATGCTTTGCCCTTCTGCCACCTGCACGGTCTTGCCACTGCGCGCAGCCACCACGTCGAAGCTGGCACCGGAACTGTCTACCTCCACCTGGAAATACTCCTTATGGATGTGTTCCTCGGTATAACCCAGGTCACGCGCGCCCTGAATCACCCAGTCCATGAAACCGGCGGGACCGCAGGTATACAGGTGTGCTCCGGCCTCGCCGCGCCCCAGCACCTTGGCCAGGTCCAGCCTTTGCTCGGGCCCTTCATTGTCGAAGTGAGTGAACACCTTCGCGGCAAACGGCGAGTCGGCCAGCTCTGCCAGAAACGCACTGCGGCCACGTTCACGCCCGCAGTAATGCAGCTCGAAGTCCTGGCCAGCGGCCTGCAGGGTGTGGGCCATGGCGATCATCGGTGTGATGCCGATACCGCCGCCGAGCAGGATCGATCGACGCGCCTCGGCGGCCAATGGGAACAGATTGCGCGGCGTGCTGATCTGTACTTCTCGGCCTTCATGCAGCGTGTCATGCACACCGACCGAACCGCCGCGAGACGCCGGATCCTTGAGGATCCCCAATCGGTAGACGCTCTGATCGGCGGGGTTGCTGCACAACGAGTATTGGCGCACCAGGCCCGGGCCGATATGCAGGTCCACATGGGCGCCGGCATCGAACATCGGCAACGGCGTACCGTCACGACGAATCAGATCCAGGACGACAACGCCGTCCCCTTGCAGCTCGCGCTTGCGCACGACTACGTCCAACAGTTGTTCAATCATGGTCATTACTCCATGGAGTTCGCAAAGGCCGCCGCAGCGGCCAGGTCACAGTCAGCGCATGAACAGGCCGCCATTCACGTCCCAGGTCGCCCCGGTGGTGAAATAGGCTTCGGGACGTGCCAACTGCACAATCAGATCACCGAGAAAATCCGCATCCCCCAAGCGCTGTACCGGGATATTCGCCAGCAGGCCCGGCAGGCGATCCGGCGGTACCGCGGCACGCACGGCGCTGGAGTCGATGGGGCCAGGAGCAATCGCGTTGACCGTTACTCCGCTGGCGGCAAACTCTTTGGCGAAGATCTTGGTCAGCGTGATAATCGCGCCCTTGCTCGCGGCGTAATGCGCCCCCGTGGCGGTACCGCCGTTCTGCCCGGCCAGAGAAGCCATATTGATAAGGCGCCCATAACCAGCCTGCGCCATGTGCGTGCCCAACACCTGACAGCCCAGGAACACGCTGCGCAGGTTGACCCCCACCACGGCGTCGAACTCCTCAGGGCTGATCTGCATCAGCGGCGTGGTCTTGGTTACCGCAGCGTTATTGACCACCACGTGCAGCGCGCCGAAGCGCTGCAGAACCTGGGCCAGGGCGCGCTCGAAATCTTCCTTGCGTCCGGCGTCCAGTTGCAGGGCCAGGGTGCGCATGCCATCGGGGTCCAATTGGGACGCACAAGCGGTTGCGGCCTCCAGTTTTATATCGGTGATGACTACCGAATAACCGGCCCGCAGCAGGCTGGCGCAAAAATGCTGGCCCAGCCCCTGCCCTGCGCCGGTCACCAATGCAATCTGGTTCATGTCGGCGCCCCTTAAAGGATGTAGCCGATACCGGCGAGGGCATCGTCACTGTTGATAAGGCTGATCACCTTGCGCTGAATGCTGAAACCACCCTCGGTACGCACCAGCTCGTAGGTCAGGTCGGCGCTGTAGAGTTTCAGGTTTTCCTTGCGGAACTCACGCACGTTCTGCGCACAGCGCACGGTGACTTGCGTACCGTCATCACTGAGCACTCGAAAGCGTGATTGCGTGCGCACGGTCCGCGGCTGCGGGCTGGTCGAGATCGACTCGCCACCAATCAGACGTTGCACCCGCAACTCACGCATATGGTGGTCGTCGTAGGCGTAGTTGAGCGTGTTCTCGAAATCGGTTTCCTTCGGGTTGATCGGGATGACGTAGGTGCCTTTGGCCGTCCACATCTTCAGCCAGCTGTCGTACTCGCCGTGATCAAGCATGTCGCCTTCCTGCCAGATGAAGGCGGTGACTTCTTGCAGTAATTGCAGGTTCATAGGGTTCTCCACGGCTCAGGCCGACATCATCTTTTTCCACTGCTGATAGGCGGCGCGCATACCCGTCTCGGCACTGACATCAGATACCAGGCCGTCTTCACTGGCACGCTCACCCGGCAAGCCGCGATTGAGCATGATCCACAGTTCCTCACCGGCATTGGCGCCCTTCTGCACACGCTCCCAGGCTTCGGAGTCATCCGGCGTGCCAAAGCCCATCGGCCCTTGAAAGTGCTCATGCAGACGCAGTCGGTAGCGGTTGGCGGCGGCTGGACCGCCGTCCATGGTGATGACCGAGTGATGAATCTCCGTCTCGGTGACCGAGATCGGTTGCAGCACACGGAAAAAGGCCATCGAACAGGCCACGTTCGGGAACAGGTTGAGGTTGAAACCGGTGCCGCCGACGGCGCGCACGATACGGCGCACCTGCTGCTCTTCGATGCCTTCTTCACGCAGCTCGGCGGCCAATGCTTCAAAGCGTTCGGGGATCGGTTTGTCCAGCTCGGCTTCCAGGTCAACCAGGTCTGGAATCATCACCATCACGCTGTGGCCGTTGCCCAGGTCCTCGACATAACCCGGGCCTTTGACGAAGTCGAACAACGCCAGGGTCTGCTCGTCCACCGAGGACAGAAAGCTCTTATGCACCAGCGGGAAGTGATAGGCGTCGGTGGTGTTTTCCAGCTGGATCTTCCAGTTGCCCGGAAAGCGGAAGCGATGTTCGCCCGGCACCTTGATGCCATAGCCCGCGCCCTGTTTCATGAACAGGTCCATCCATTTTTTCGCCGGGCCCAGGTAGTCCACCAGCGGCTCGATATCGTCCTTGAAGGTGGCGAAAATCATGCCGGCGTAACTTTCGGTGCGCAGGCTGACCAACGGCAATTGCGCCTTGTCGATGCAATCGCCGTAGCTCTCCGGATGCGGAATGCCACGCAGTGAACCGTCCAGCGCGTAGCCCCAGCCGTGATACGGACAGACGAAACTGTTGGTCTTGCCCTTTTTGTGTTCACACACGGTTGCGCCACGGTGGCGGCAGCGATTGAGCAAGACGTGTACGTCTTTCTTGCGGTCGCGCACCACGATGACCGGTTGCTTGCCGACATAGGTGGTCTTGTAGCTGCCGTTGTCGGGGATCTCGCTTTCATGGGCGACCCAGATCCAGGTACTGTAGAAAATCTTTTCAAGCTCGGCATCGAACAACCGGGCATCGGTGTACATCGAGGTGTGCACACGATCGGACTGCACCAGGTCGGCAGGATCAACGCTCAGGTTTACCGCGGGAATCAGCTTGTTCATGGTAGGTCAGCCTCAAGTACGCTGGATGATCAGCTCGCGCCCAACCCGGGCTTCGACCTTGGCGTAGCGCCACAACTTGTATGGCCCCTCACCGACCGGCGTGCTGCGAAACAGGTTGCAGGCGGCATGCACGGTTTCGATATCCGGTACATCGGCCAGCAGATAGGTGGTCCACGGGAAGCCATCGGAGGGCCCGACCATGCTTTGGTCATCGTCCATATTGCCCAGCACGTGCACGCCCGCCAGGTCATGAATACCGTTCCACATGGCGCTGAACGCGGCCCACACCTGCAGTTGCTCGTCACGGGGGGCGTCGAAGAAATTCTGGTTGATACCCATGCAAAACAGCACGCGAAGCATTTTCCTGGAAGTCATTTCAAGGTCTCGACGGTTAGAGGTAGCCAGGCAAGGGCTGTTTGCCGAAGAACATCGCTCCGGCGTTCTGATAGGTGATATCGCCCATGAAGGCATGCTGGGTGACGACTTGGGCATCGTTGACACAGCGTGCCAGCGGGCTGTCGTTGTACACACCGCTCATGCCCGACAGCATCTGCGCGGTACGGGCGACATCGGCGGCCACGCGGGTGGCATGGGTCGAAGACAGGCGCAGCAAGTTGGTTGCCTCCACAGGCACCGCATCACCGGCCAGCACGTAATCCCAGGCACGGTCGATGGACTCGTAGAAAAACGCACGGGCGGCGCGCAGGTCGGCTTCGGCGCGGGCCATATCGACCTGTGCCAGCGGACGGTCGGCAATCGCCGGGGCTCCGGTCACCGACACCCGCCCACTGGCCATGTCAGCCAACGCATCCAGGGCCGCACGGGCCACGCCCAGGCCGACCACCGAGAGCACCTGGGTGGCGAATGACAGCGACGGGTAACGGAAAAACGGCTCGTCGAGGTTGGGCAGACCGCCGCGTACAAAGGTCCACTCCTCGGCAACTCGCACGTTCTGCGCGACCAGGTCGTGACTGCCGGTCCCCAAGAGGCCGACGGTGTCCCAGGTTTCTTCGATGCGAATCGCACTGCGCGGCATCACCGCAATGCGTGGCAGGCCAAACGTGTCGCCGCTCTTGGGGGCGATGCCGACACCGACGACATCCGCCCCCAAAGACCCGCTGGAATACTTCCAACGGCCGCTGACCATGAAGCCTCCGCTGACCACTTCAGCAGGTTGCGGCGGAAAGATGCCACCGGCGAAGACCAGGTCAGGGCCATCGGCGTACAACTGGGCAATGCTGTCCAGGGGCAACGCCGCGAGGTAGACCGGGCTCATGCCGAAACTGGCCACCCAACCGGCCGAGCCATCGGCCTGGGAGATGCGTTCGATCAACCGGCAGAATTCGGCAGGCGAACACTCCAGCCCCCCAAAGCGTTTAGGCACCAGTGCCCGGTAAACGCCGTGCTGTTTGAAGGATTCGATCACATCCGGCGAGATGTGCCGCTGGCGATTGAACTCACCGGCTTGGGCACGGTTACGAATGTCGTCAAGCAACACGTCGAAATCGGGACCACAGGCGAGCGGACTCGCGACTTGTGTCGCGCAGGCATTTAGCGCATGCATACATTTACTCCGTCGTCAGGAACGGTATGGGGCTTGGGCAGGATTCAGTGCCGGGCTCGGGTAGAGGAGCGGGCGGATCGCAAAGAAGTTGCGGGCGCAGTAGAGACGACTTCGGTTCGAAGAAGAGCCGCTACGCAAGCTGAGCACACAGGATGGATCGGCATAGTGGTTACCTTTGTTTTTGTGGTTGCCGTGGCGATAAATCTGAGCGTATTTACGTGAATAGTCAATGGAATATTCACGTATTAATCTTGAATTTATTCGCTGAAAAGCCCACAAAAAAACAAAGAAATACGATACAAATAATTGTTTTAATTGGATTTTTACTTTAATCCCATGAAACCAAAGCCTCATGAAAAATATTTTCAGATCAGCCATTTGACTGATTTTTTGACAGCGTGCACCCCGCTAGACCGGGGCGCACGGCAGGTGATGGGCAGAAGGTGTCAGCGCTGGCGCAAGGTCATTGCCTGGGCGTCTCAGGCACTGGCAGGTCGTCTTCGCTGTTCCAGGCTTGCACAGGGCGCCCGAATAGATTTTCCGTCTGGAAATGCGCCATGCGCCAATGCCCGTCTTCCTCGGCAAAACGCACGGTCAGTCGCGCCGCGTTCAAGTGGGACGCGCCGCTGGCAAACGTCGATGTCTGCAACATCACCCAACTGCCCATCGCACAGTCCTCGCGAACCTCGATCAGCTCGCTGGTGAGGAAGTGCACATTGAGAGCAAAGTGCGCCGGTGACTTCATATAGCCGGCAAACATCGCGGCAATGGCTTCACGGCCTCTGTAGCCGCCAAAACTCTTGGCGTATTTGGCGCCCTTGCCCTCCCACACGGCATCTCGGGTGAACAGGCCGGCCAGTTCCTCCAACGGCGTGTGCGCATCCAACCCGTCACACAGCACCATGTAGCGATTCATGCAGGCACGGACGCGGTCCTGGGTTTCAAAACGCTGCAAGCGCTGCTCAAGCATTGCCAGAGACAGTGACTCACTCATGTTCAACTCCTTGGCCGATCAGCCGTCGTGTCTGGAATACAGGCGCTCGAGCAAGTGACCGGCGATCGCCAGCACCTGTTCGTCCACGCCCTTGGCACCCACCAGTTGCAGCCCCACCGGCAGCCCTTCGGCGCTGCCCAGGGGGATGCTCAAGGCCGGGTGACCGGACAGGTTGAAAGGCCGTACAAACCGAGTCATGCCCAGCACGGCTTGCGTATCGGCAGCATCGGCGAGCCTCAACGGGAAGTCCGGCATGGTCGGCAGCACCAGTACG
The DNA here is from genome assembly GCF_900105475.1 of Pseudomonas asplenii. Classification (NCBI taxonomy): domain Bacteria; kingdom Pseudomonadati; phylum Pseudomonadota; class Gammaproteobacteria; order Pseudomonadales; family Pseudomonadaceae; genus Pseudomonas; species Pseudomonas asplenii. The sequence goes on from NZ_LT629777.1 coordinate 5,356,723, forward strand.
TCGACTTGACGCAATGCTGCATCGACTTCGGCCGTGAACTGCTCGCGCACCAGTTCGGCGTTTGCCAACGCCTCGGCGGTGGTGGTTCCAGCGGCGGCCAGTCGGCTGGCGATATCAGCGCCCACCTGCCCGCTTTCCAGCAGGTGACCACAGGCGTCGAAGGTTTCACGATTGATCACCACCATGCCGGCGGCATAAGCCGCGTCAAAACTCGGCAAACTGATGGAATGAGTGGGCAAGCCGCTACCCGCCACGGCCGCATCAATCACGCGTTGCACTGCCGCACTGGCATCTACCGCCAATACGCCGAGCCGGGGTTGCTGCTGCACCGACACCGGCTGGAACGTGGCGTCGATGGCCTGCATCGCCGTGATCAGCATGGGCAGGCTGGCGGCAAACGGTCCGACACAATCCAGGCTGCTGCGCGCGGGCATCACCCCACGGCGACTGACGCGACCGAAGGTCGGCTTGAAGCCGAATACCCCGCAGCAGCACGCCGGGATACGCACCGAACCGCCGGTGTCGGTGCCAAGGGTAAAGTCCGCCAGGCCGGCAGCCACGGCAGCCGCTGAACCACTGGAAGAACCGCCGGGAATACGCCCGGGAAAGCGTGGGTTCGGTGCGGTACCGGTCCAGTGGTTGATACCAGTGGTACCGAACGCCAACTCGTGCAGGCTGGTCTTGGCCACCAGGTGGCAGCCCTTGTCCAACAACGCTTGTACCACCTCGGCATGGGCGCTGGCGGGCGGCGCGGTATTCAGCGCCTGACTCGACGCCCGGGTCACCAGGCCTGCCACGTCGATCGTGTCTTTCACCATCACGGTAGGCCCGTTGCCGCCAAGAGAAAACTGTTCAATCACAATGCTCATGCCATGTTTTTCCTTCAGTGCGAAATCCGGAGAGGGACGGCGGACACGCCGTTTGCCTTTTCACACTCACCGACTATTACGTGAATTGTCAATTAAATCCCATCGGCTTCCCTTGCTCACGCCCTCACCTCTTGCGCACCAATACCGTGCCCAATTCACGAGAAAAGTCTATGATTACTCGCCTCTTCCGACATGAGCCCGCCATGACCTCTCCCAAACCCCATGCAAGCCGCTACGACCCCGGCAGTGAAGACTTTCACAAAGAAGAATTTCCCTTCTACTGGCTGGCCATGGTGCACGGCCGCTACAGCCAGTACATGGAAAAAGCCCTGAAAAAAATTGGCATGGATATCCCGCGCTGGCGCGTGTTGTTCATCCTCAAGGAAAACGGCCAGTCCAGTATTTCCGAGATTTCCACTCACGCCATCGCCAAGCTGTCGACCATCACCAAAACGGTGTACCGCATGAAGGAAGATGGCCTGGTCGACACCGCGCCATGCGAGGACGATGGACGGGTTACCCAGGTGCGCATCACTGCCGAAGGCCGCGCTGCCATCGAGCGTATCCAGGTTGCGACCAGTGACGTGTTCAAGCGCAGCTTCACCGGCATGACCGAAGCCCAGATCCAGCGCCTGAACCGCATGCTGGAAACGGTGTTCCACAACCTGGGCGAGCCTTAGGGGCGATAGGCTGGTTGCTGTCAGGCATCTCCAAACTCCTGGCAAGCTCAAACAAGCACAAGAGTGGGCATCGGCTTCTAATGAAAGGGTCTATCGAGCGCGTCAGAACCTGAACAGGACTGGACGCGACGAACCCTTCTGGAGCGCCAGCATGCACATCGCCTTATTGCCCTCGGTCATCGCCTTCCTGGCCCGCGACCATGCCAACTTCATCGAGGGCGCAGCACAGCTCAGCGCGTCCGCAACGCGCATCGCCGTGGTCGACCCCAGTACCGGCGAGGCCGTAGCCCATCTGCGTGACGCCCTGCCCCATGACGTCGACCTGGCTGTCGCCAGCGCCGAGCAAGCGTTCAAAGGCGTGTGGGCACAGACCTCGCCCTATCAACGTGGCATCGCACTCAATCGCCTGGCCGACCTGATCGAGATCCATGGCGAAGAACTGGCGCAACTGGAAACCGTGAGTTCCGGCAAATCGATCAACTTGTCACGTCATATCGAAGTCGGACAGAGCGCGGTCTTCCTGCGGTATTTCGCCGGCTGGGCCACCAAGATCAGCGGCCAGACCCTGACGCCCTCGATGCCATCAACCAAGGGCGAGCAATACACCGCCTACACCCTGCGTGAACCGGTGGGCGTAGTGGCCGCTATCGTGCCGTGGAACTTCTCGCTGATGATCGGTGTGTGGAAGCTGGGTGCCGCATTGGCTACGGGCTGCACCGTGATACTCAAGCCCAGCGAATACACCCCGCTTTCGCTGTTGCGCCTGGCCGAACTGGCTATCGAGGCCGGCATTCCGGCCGGCGTCCTCAACGTGGTCAACGGGCGCGGTCAGGTAGGCCAGCAGTTGATCGAACACCCCGCCGTACGCAAGGTGTCATTTACCGGCTCGGTGCCCACCGGCATCGCCGTGGGCAAGGCCGCCATGGCTGCCAATTTGACCCGCGTGACCCTGGAGCTAGGGGGCAAGAACGCCGCCGCGCTGCTGGCCGATACCAACGTTGACGACGCCGTGGAACGCCTGGTGCAGTCTGCCTATGTGCATCAAGGCCAGGTCTGTGCGGCGCCCGAACGCTTGTTCGTACACCGCTCGCTTGTCGACGCCGTTACGCAAAAACTGGGCGCGGTGCTGTCACAGATGGTCATCGGTTCACCCTTGGACGAACATGCCCAATTCGGCCCGCTGGCCAACAAACCCCATTTCGAAAAAATCCTCGGCTTTTTCGAACGTGCCCGCCAACGCAGCCAGGTCATCTGCGGCGCACGGGCCGTCGACCGCGCCGGTTACTACGTGGAGCCGACACTGATCGTCGCCACGGGTAAAGACGACCCGCTGCTACACGAAGAAACCTTCGGTCCGGTGGTCTGCGTGTTGCCGTTCGACGATGAAGAAGAACTGATCGCGCTGATGAACGACAGTCCGTTCGGCTTGACGGCCAGCCTCTGGACCAACGACCTGTCCAAGGCCCTGCGCCTGATTCCACGCATCGAGGCAGGTACCGTGTGGGTCAACATGCACACCTTCGTCGACCCTGCCGTACCGTTTGGCGGCTGCAAGGCCTCAGGGGTTGGCCGGGAATTCGGCAGTGCCTTCATCGACGACTACACCGAGCTGAAATCGGTGATGATCCGTTACTGATTCGCCACGTTTGGCCTGATGTATGCAAAGGTCTGCTCGACCCTCAATCAACCCAAAAAATCACGTGAATAGTGTATTAATTATTCACAGCAGTGTGTACGGAGGTTGCATGTTCGAGCAGGCTGATACCGGGCTTCACACCTGGTCGCAGAAAGTCGCGGCGGTGTGCGGTGCCTTCACGGCGAGCTTCGCCCATGACAACGCACTGTTCATTGGTGATATCCAGTTGCAGAACCTGGGCGGCACCGAGATCGCGCACATCCGCAGTAATGCCGGCTCCATCACCCGCCACAAAAGCGCGAGCGACCGCGCCGAAAACCGTTTCTGCTTTCTCGTGCTGCAGCAGTCCGGCGTCATGGAACTGCGCCTCGACAGCGAGAGAATCGAGCTGTGTGAAGGCGACATGGCCCTGCTGGATTGCGCACAGACCATCGAGATGTTGCCCAAGGGCCTGTTCCGTCATGTGTGCGTTCATTTGCCACGGAGCAAACTCAAGCCGGGCACCCGTTTTGGCAAAGTCTCCTGCGCCGGCATGAGTGGGCATTTGCTGCGCAGTCTGCTGTTGCAGGTGTCGCGAGGCGAGTTCGATCACTGGGCGGGTACGGAGGATGACGGTGCATTGGAAGACGCCCTGATCGCCCTGTTGCGCCCCGCACTCACGCGTACACAGAACCACAGCAGCGACCCTCTGCGGGTCCAGGCCGAACGAATGCTGCGGGCACAACTGGCATCGCCCCGGTTGAACCCGGCATGGCTGGCCGAGCAGATGGGCATCTCCAGCCGGCAGCTCTATCGCCTGTTCGAGGGCGAACCGGTCTGTCGGTACATCCAGCGGCTACGCGTGGAGAAAGCAGCCCATGCCCTGGGCGATCCGGCACGTAGCCGCAGCTCGATCACCGACATCGCCTTCGAGTGCGGCTACCAGGACGCGGCGCATTTTTCCCGGGTATTTCGCCAGCAATACCAGCAGTCTCCCCGCGACTATCGCCGTCTCAGGGCTGAAACGGCACGATGCGCTCAGGGGTTTTCACAGGAATCACCGGCGCACGATGGGCAATGCCATACGCCACCAGGCAACCCATCCCGCAGGTACCCACCACAAGACACATGGGCCAGGGCGTGCCATCGGCCAGGTGACTGACCCACACGCTCGCCAGCGACCCGAAAGCGAACTGCACGGCGATCCCCAAGGCGACACTCGCCCCCGCCTGCGTCGGGAACAGACTCATCAGGCTCGCAGTGCAATTGGCACCCAACAGACCCGTAACCCCCATGTACAGCATCAGGCACAGCACAATACTGCTCAGCCCGCCCCATTGCGTATAACCCGCCACCAGCAACGCCAGGCCGGCCACACCCGACAGCACAGCACCGATGCCCAACAGGCGTTGAGGCCCCAACCGCGTGACGCAACGGGCATTGATGAAACTCACAACGATGATGCTGAAAATGTTAAGGCCAAACAGCCAGCTGAACGTGCGTGGCGAAACACCGAAGTACTCCACATACACAAAGGGTGACGCCGTGATAAAGGCGAACACGCCACCCGATGCCAGTGCCATGCACAGCATCAACGCCACCGCCCGAGGTTGTTGGAGAATGTACGGATAGGCTGCGAACGCGCCCTTGAGAGAGCCGCCGCGCGCCTGCGGCGCCAGGCTCTCGCCCAGCCCCGTGGCGACCATCAACAGGCATAGCGTACAGAGAATGAACAACACGGCGAAGATGGTGCGCCAGCCATCGATCAGTACCAGCCAGGTGCCAATCATCGGCGCGACCAATGTCGCCATCATCGTCAACATATGCATCCAGGACATCACCTTGGCCGCCTGTGCCAGGCCAAACAGATCTCTGGCCACGGTCCGCGCCAGCACCAGTGCGCCGGCCCCACCCAGCGCCTGTAGAAATCGCCAGGCGATCAACTGTTCGATGCTTGCGGCAAACAGACAGCCCAAGGTTGCCAGGCCATAGAGCACGAGGCTGCCCAGCAACAATGGACGACGCCCATAGCGGTCCGACAGTGGCCCATAGAACAACATGCCCAGGCACAAGCCGGCGAGGAAAGCGCTGATCGTATGTTGCACCTGAGCCGTACTGCTCGACAGATCAACGGCGATCTGCGGCAGGCTGGGCAGATAGGTATCGATGGAAAACGGCACGAAGGCCGTCAGCGAAGCCAGCAGCGCAACCAGGCGGGCCGTGGGTTTCATGGTGCCGGTACGAGGCTTTTGAGAAAATCGGCAACCAGCGCGTTGAACACCGGGCCTTGATCGTCGTGAACATAGTGACTGGCATCGGCGACTTCCACCGTCCGCACATGCGGGTTGCTGGCACTCATCGCTTGCAGTGTCGCGGGAGGCAGGAAGTCCGAGCGACCGCCGCGAATGAACAGGCTCGGGCAATCCAGCGCGCGCACCGCCGGCCACAAATCCGTCGGTTCGATACTCAGACGTGCCTCGGCAATACCCTGCTGGTCATGGCGCCAGGTAATCATGCCATCGCGCTCTTGCATCGAATGCGCAAGCCGCGACGCCAGCCCCTCCTGCGACAACCCCGGACGCGAAGCCCGCCAGAACGCGCGCGCCTCGTCCCAGTTGTCGAACTGCAACGGCGTCTGGCTCATCTCGCGACGAATGCGCGCGGCACCATCGCCCTGGCTTGAGGAACCTGGACCAATGTCCTCGATCAACAAGCCCGTCAAGCGTCCCGGGTTTTGCCGTGCATACTCAAGGGCGTTGGCGCCGCCCAATGAATGCCCCAGCAACACAAAACGCGGCAAGCCCACATGGGCAATCAGATCCTCAAGATCCTCGACATACGTTTGGGTGTGATAACTGGCAGGCTCGGCCCAGTCGCTCAGCCCCCGACCACGCTGGTCCAGGGCATAGATGCAATAGCCCTCGCCCAGGGACTGCACCAGCGACTCCCAGGTCTGAGCATAAGCGCGCAAGCCGTGTAACAGCACCAGGGGCACACCGCTCGATTCACCCCAGCGCAAAAAGTGCAGGCGCAGCCCCGAACGGTTGGTAAAAAAACAGCTGTCATGAGGCATGGGTATGCTCCTTCAGAAGCGGTCGAAGCGATAGGGACTTGGGTCGATGATCGGCGCATGCCCGCTGACCAGATCCGCCGCCAGATGACCCGCCGCTGGCGACGTGCCGAAACCATGCCCCGAAAAGCCGGTAGCCACCGTCAGCCCCGGAATCTGCGCGACCGGCCCGATGACCGGATTGGAATCGGGTGTAACGTCGATAGTGCCCGCCCAGGTCTGGGCGATCCGCGCCTGCTCAAACACCGGCCAGGCTGCCATGAGGTTGTTCATCGCATCGTTGTTGAGCCGTGGATTGGCGGCCGGATCTTGTACCCTGACCCGTTCGAAAGGGCTCACGCTGTCGGATCGCCAACGCCGGGCCAGTGCCAGATCGCTGATAAACGGCTTGCCCAGCGACACGTTCAATACGCTGCGCTGCGCGCGGAACTGCGGCATGTATTGCTTGGCCAGCAGCAAGTGATCGAGGGTCAGCAGAGCATCCAGTTTGCCGCGCTGGGTAATGATGAAACCGCCGTCCTTGTGCTTGCGAAATGAAAAATCCGGAGCGCCGACGGCGATCTCCGTCGGCCCTTCCATCGGGTGGGTACGAAGTACCGAGCAGGTCAAGGGCAAGGTCGGCAATGACACACCGAGGTTGCCCAGAAAACGCCGTGACCACATCCCTGCGGCCAGCAACACATGATCACAGCGAATTTCGCCTTTCTCCGTGACCACGCCACTGACCTTACCGGCGGACATCTGCAGCGTACGCACCGCGCACTGTTCGATAATCACCACGCCCATGGCCAGGGCGGCCTTGGCGATGGCGCTGCTGGCCAGCGTCGGTTCGGCACGTGCATCGGAAGGGGTGAAAATGCCCCCCGCCCAATCCCCCCGGCCACCGGGCACCAGCGCGTCAATCTCACGTTTGCTGAGCAGGCGTGAATCCAGCGACAGATGCTCCACCGACTTGAGCCAGCCCTCATGCATCGCCATCTGGGCCGAGGTACGGCCGACAAACATGATGCCTTCCTGGCGATAGCCGACATCGGCCCCGACCCGCTCAGGCATCTGTGCCCACAAACGGTCAGCCGCGAGGGCCAGCGGGATGTCGTCGGCGTGACGGCTGGTCTTGCGCACCCAACCCAGGTTGCGCGATGACTGCTCGGCGGCGATACGACCCTTTTCCAGCACCACCACCGCGATGTTGCGCTCGGCCAAGGTCAGCGCTGCCGTGAGGCCGATGATTCCGCCGCCGATGATGACGACCGAAGTCGCGCTGGGAAACTCAGTGGACGTTGTCACGGACGCTATAGTCGGTGCCATGATCAAGACTCGGTAAGCGAATAAGGGCGGCCACGCCTGCGCGGGGCCGCATGACGATTATTGCGACAGGCGAATGACTTCGACCTGCGCCTTCGACGCACCGCGATACGCAGTGACTTCCAACTCCACCTTGTAGACCGTGGAGCCCAGGGGCGGACAGGTGACCGTACTGGCCGGATCGATGCCGCGGAATTTTTCGCCGATCAGGCTCATCACGGCCGGTACATCCTCGGGGTTCTGAATGAACACGCGCGAACACACCACATCCGCCAGGCTCGCATCGACCGCCTTCAGGGCCGACTCGATGTTGGCAAATACCTGGTGCGTCTGCTCGAGGATATCTTCCGCAATCAGCTTGGTCTGAGGGTTGCGGCCTGCGGTGTTGGACACATGGATCCAGTTGTCCACGACCACCAGACGCGAATAGCTGCCCTTCTCTTCAAACGGCGAACCGGTCTTGAGTTTGATGATTTTTGTCATGTCGAAAGCCTCACAAGAGAATGGGTTGGATGGTTTAACGCAGCACCGGGGTTTCCCAAAGGTTCAAGGTCACGCCGATGCCTTTTTCGATGGCGTTTCGGTACACGACCGTGCCCCAGGCCACATCTTCCACGGGCATCCCACCCACCGACATGATGATGATTTCTTCATCGCTCTGACGACCTGGCGCGGCCCCGGCGATGATCTTGCCAATGTCCTCGACGTCTTCGAGGCGCATCTTGCCTTCGGCGATCATGTCCATGAAGCGCACACCAATCACTGGCACGCAGTGATGCGCAGGCTTGGGCAACTCTTCAAACCAGGCCTGGTAGAGACCGGTGTTATCCAGCACCTTGCGCACATCAGGCTGTTCCATTTCAGCGTCGAGCGAGCAGGACGCCGGCATCGCGAGAAAGGCCCCTGGCTTGACCCACTCGTGCCGCACGATTGGGTAGTTCGAGGGATCACCCACCTCTCCGGAGCTACAATAAGTAACAAGGTCAGAGTCGCGGACCACCTCTTCAAGGGTATCGACCACTTTTATCGTGGTGATCTGTGGGTAGGTTTCCCGGACCCATGCGATAAAGTTGTCGAGGCTCTTCTGCCCACGGCCCTTGATCTTCAATGTGTCGATGTGCGGGCAAACCGCGATGAATGCCGCCAGCGTGGTCTTGCCCATCACCCCCGGACCGAGCAGGCCGACGACTTTCGAGTCCTTGCGTGCCAAATGACGCGCGCCGACCCCGGGAATTGCACCGGTGCGATACGCCGACAACAGGTTGGCCGACATGTGAGCCAGGGGTGCGCCGGTGTCGGGATCGTTGAGGGTGAACATCAGGATCGAACGCGGCAGACCCTTTTCTCGGTTGGCGATATTGGAGCCGTACCACTTGACGCCGGCGGTGCAAAAACTGCCGCCCAGGTAGGCTGGCATGGCCATCATGCGTCGATCCGCCGTGGGTTTTGGCATGTTCGGGAACGGCGAATCCTGCGGAAAAACAACCATCGCGCCGTGGGAGTCATTGTTCGGGCCGGCCATGCGGTAGTCACCGGCATACAGCAAGCCGAACATCTCTTCCATGGTGTTCACGCACGCCAGCATATCGGTCACGCCCGCGCGGATCATGTCCTGCTCGGAGAGGTAGATGAAGTCGATTTTTGTATTTGTAGACATAGTTATTCTCGGGCTGAAGGTGATATCGCTGCGATAGGCGCAGCTCCACGCTGTCGACGTCGAGTATCGGGCGGCGGTTTTCGGCGGTATTGTAAATTTCGGACAGATCAGGGGGTTCGGCACAACGATAGTTGGCGCGATTAATGCGTGAAAATTCCCGTATTGCGACCTTCCCTTGGTGCCACCATGATCAAACAGAACATGCCGACTCGCCGCCAGCACACGGCGAACGAACAGCCCTGGTTCGTGTTGAACTCGTCACGTTATTCGGTGATGCCCTCGACGCACCCGGCGATCTCGCATTTCTATGCCTTCGATGTGGCTCAATCGGCCAATCTGCTGGCTGTTCCGGACGGCTGCGTGGACATTGTTTTCGACTGCGATGCCACCCGCCCCAGTGCCCGGATCTGTGGTACGCCGTTGACCGCCCAGGCCGTCGAATTGCACCAGCACCATCACTACTTCGGTGTGCGTTTTTCACCGGGGGTCGTTCCCGGCTTCATCAACGTCCTGGCCGAAGAATTGACCGAGCGGGAACTCGACCTGCTGGAAGTCTCGGGGTTTGCCCAACGCCTCTTCGAAAGCATCGTTCAGGCACCCCTGTTGGGCGATCAAATACGCCTGTTCAACGACTATGTGGCGCCGCGCCTGATGGGCAAAACCTCCCGACTCACGACCATGATGATTCAGCAGGCCTTGCAGCATCGCGGGGATATTCGCATCCAGCAACTCGAAGAACTGAGCGGCTACACAAGCCGCACCTTGCACCGCCAGTTCAGCCAGGACACCGGTATGTCACCCAAGACTTTTTTCCGGATCATCCGCTGCCAGGCCGCCCTGGAAACTCTCAACACCCAGTATGATGTGTCGTTTTCACAACTGGCCCTCGACCTGGGTTTTTCCGATCAGTCGCACTTCCTGCGCGACTTCAAGAAACTGGTCAGCACCACGCCCTGTGACTACCAACGCAAGATATTGCAGAACGCCTATACCGACCGGATCAGCTACGCCTGACATCACCGTTCGAAAATAAAATCCTGCCTCCATCATTTCTCCATAAAACCTCCCATGAAAGTGCATGTTCGTGGTGCACAGTGCACTTCGTCGGCCCGTGGAAATTCGCCATACTGCGATGACCGCATAGCACACGGCCCCCTTGATCGAGCAGACCATGACTGAATCGCACCTTGCATCGGCACCCCAGGACCTCGCGGAGCAACATCAGGCGTTGGTTCTGATTGCCGAGGACGAACCTGAAATTGCCGACATCCTGAGCGCCTATCTCAAGCGCAGCGGCTTCCAGACGGCCCATGCCCTGGATGGGCGGCGTGCCCTTGAACTGCATCAATCGCTCAAGCCCGACCTGGTGCTACTCGATGTCCTGATGCCGAAACTGGATGGCTGGATGGTGTTGGCCGAGATCCGGCATCGGGGCAATACCCCCGTGATCATGCTGACCGCGCAGGATCAGGACATGGACAAGTTGATGGGACTTCGTATCGGCGCCGACGACTACATTGTCAAACCGTTCAACCCGGCCGAAGTCGTCGCCAGAACCCAGGCGGTACTGCGTCGCTCGATCGCGCAGGGCTACGGCAGCCGCCAGAGCGTGCTGCGTGTCAATGCCTTTGAAATCGACATCGACAACCATGAAGTCAGCGTGCAGATCGGTGCACGCAAGCACCCCCTCAGCCTGACGGTGACGGAATTCAGGTTGCTGGCGCAGTTGGCCAAAGCCCCCAAACGCGTATTCAGCCGCGCCGAGCTATTGGCCCTCTGCTCTCCTGAAAGTGACAGCCTTGAACGCACGGTCGACAGCCATATCAGCAAGTTGCGTAGAAAAATCGAAGACCTGGGCCTGGAGGGGATCCCGGCCAGCATCAGGGGAGTCGGCTACCGATTCGGGAGTGGCACATGAAAGTCGCCAATAGCCTGAGCCGGCAGATCATTCTGTCGATGTCAGCCGTGGTGATGTGCGTGATTGCACTCGCGCTCGTCGGGTCCTACGTGTTTTACGCGTTGCTCTGGATGTTCTGGCCACCGACGGACATTGACATGGACGAGTGGCTGCCCAGCGGCATGGAATGGGCCTGGATGGGGCTGATCACCTGCATCAGCCTGGCGGTCGGTGCCGTCGTGGCGATCAAATTGTCTCGCCGTATTCTCATGCCCTTGAACTCTGTCGCCGCCAGCCTTCGTCGCCTGGCCGATGGTGACCTCGATGCTCGTGCGATGGCTTCCGATCGTTCCCTGGCAGAAGCGACCTTGTTAGTGGATGACTTCAACAGCATGGCTACACGCTTGAAACGCATGGCCGAAGAGCAGTCTTTCTGGAACGCCGCCATCGCCCATGAACTGCGCACCCCGCTGACCATCTTGCGCGGCCGGCTGCAGGGGTTGGCCGAAGGTGTCTTCACACCGGACCAGGCCCAGTTCTACAGCCTGCTGAGCCAGGTGGAAGGGCTGACGCGCCTGATCGAAGACCTGCGGGTCGTAGGCTTGGCAGACAATGGTTATCTCGAAGTGGATATCCGAAAGGCCGACCTGGCCGAGGAGATTGAGGCTGACGCGGCCCTGTTCGAACCGGAACTGCTTGCCAGTGGGTTCGCGCTCCATCTGGACCTGCTCAAGCGCCCTCTGCAGTGTGACCCGGCCAGAATCCGCCAAGCCTTGCTGGCCATGCTGGAAAACCTTAGACAGCATGCCACCCCGGGAAATGTCAGCGTACGCCTGAGCAGCCAACATGGCCTGAATGTCTTGAGCGTCGCCGACGAAGGACCGGGGATCGATGAAGACTTTGCAACACATATCTTTGAACCGTTCCAACGCGGGGAAAGCTCTCGCTCCCGTGCTCAGGGAGGCAGCGGCCTGGGGCTTGCCGTCGTGCGCGCCATTGCCCTGGCCCATGCGGGTACCGTGACCTGCCGGAATCTGGAAAACGGTGGCACCGAATTCGAACTGAGCTGGCCCGAACAACAGGTAGCCATCTGAATCCAACGCCCCCAGGTGAAAACATGTGGCTCTCCCTGTTCAGAGTTAATCGCCTTCAACACTATCGCCACTTTGCCTTGCTCGACACACACGGACGCTGTATCGCTTTCAAGAGCTGCGAAGGGATTCCACAAAACGGCAAATGGGTGCAAGTCAACGAAATCAATCTGGTCTGGCTGAACCGAGCGCTGCCTGCACGCGCCTTGGCCAAGTCAATCACTCAACCCTTGTAGTTCACCCATGGATTGCATGTATGCCTATTAATTATCGCGATCAAAACTTTGTTGATTTAGTGCTGCTGGAAGAGTCGGTAACGCTCTATAAGGACAAACTCAGACGGTTGCAGCGGTTCTGGATTCCCCTGCAAGAACGGACGCCTCATCTTGTATTATCGCTATGGATCATTGGCGTTACCGCGTCGCTGTTCACCCAGTCCTATTACCACTGGTTATTTACGGCTCCGCTCATTTGCCTGTTGATCATCATCGAGATCATTATCGAAGAAGTGCAAATCGACCTGTTGGTGATGACCGAGGAGACGCGTTATTTGCTCGACGTTACCCGCAATCTTTATCTCGGAACACTGAATTCAACCCCCTACACGTTACGCAAGCCAGGCCTTCCCTACTGATCGAGCACAACCACAAGTGCCCCCGGTAGTCAGACCTGCGCCCGCCGGGTTTCGGACGGTGACTCGCCAAACAACTCCCGGTAATGCGCAGCAAAGTGGCTCAGATGGAAGAAGCCCATGGCCACGGCCACCTCTCCGACGTTTTGGCTGCTGGCGGGGGTGGCGATCAAGCGTCGACGCACGGCATTGAGGCGCAGGTTTCGCAGGTACTCGACCGGACGCATGTCGGTCACCGCCTGGAAACTGTTCTGCAGCGTGCGCCGGCTCACCCGCAGGTGTTCACACAGATCGAGAATGCTCAGTGGTGCATCGCCGCTGGCGTCAATCAACTCCTGGCAACGCTTGACCAGATAAGCACTCACGGCAAAGTTGCCACGACGGCAACGCACCTCGTCGGTAGCGTTGCTGAACAAATCGAGGAAAGCCGTGAGCAGTTCGTCCTCGAGCATTTTTTCAGCGGTTCGAGTGATAGCATCCGCATGTTCCAAAAGGTGACGAAACAGCGGGTAGATACGCTGGCGTATGCGCAGCAGTAACGCGTCATCCACACACAGTTGAGAACGGGTGGTCAGGCGCTTGAGCTGATCGACGGACAATTCGAAAGCGGCCAGTTTGGCGAAACGTACCGTGTCGACGTTAAGGGCAAAAAAGTGCGTGCCCTCGGGAGCATGCAACACAAACTCCTCGCCATCGCGCAACAGCACGATGCTGTGTGTCCCCACTTGCTGCCCCTGTACCACGGGCGCACTGCCCAACGACATGGCCGCGCACAGTCGCCCTTGGGGCGCGTGACCGCGCTGCACTACACGTTTGTCCAATACTTCCTGGAAGATTTGAAAACGGTCGGCAGACAACTGGCGCAGTTCACTGGTCAGGCAACCCCGGCCAAGTTGGTCATACACTTGCCGCCAACCCTGGATGGAGCCGGCGTGTTGTTGAGAGTCATTGAAGGTTCGAACTTCAGCAAGCATGGTCGTCGTTCCTCGGTAGCCCCCGTTGTTGTTATCGGCCGGAAAGGGAATCAAGTCATCCATGACGATAGCCAGGTTCACACGGGGGCGCTGTCCGCAGTGAAAACCAAAGCCAGTTCCGTGCCAAACATCTGCAGACGATACGTCGAAGGCTCGATATCGATCGGCGCCAACAGCGCCCCGGACAACACCACCTGCCCGGCCTCCACGGGTTGACCGTCAGCCAGCAGACGGCGAATCAACCAGCACAGATTGGCCAACGGGTTGTCCTCACGCCCCAGGGTGTTGCCCTCACCGCAGAGCACGCCTGCACACTCCAGGCGGTACGCCACATTGGCGTGCTCCACGGGATCGAAAGCAGTGCGCGGGCCGAGGCAATAAAGACCCGCCGCCGCGTTATCGGCCAGAAAGGCCCCCACGCCGAAGGTCCAGCCCTGCCAACGGCAATCGGCAATTTCAAAAGCCGGCGCCACTTCCCCGATGGCGGCCAGAATGTCCGCATCCTGGTAGTCACCCGGCGCCAGGCTGCGCCCCAGCACGATCGCCACTTCGATCTCAAGCTTGGGCTGGATCAACCGAGACAGCGCCACCGCCGTGTTCGGCCGGACACTCATGTGCTCAGTGAGGCCGCCATACACCGGCTCGTCGAGCCCCAGACGCTTTTGCGCGGCACGGCTGGCGAAAGCGATCTTCCAGCCACTGCGTTGTTCGCCTGCGGCCAGGTACCTGTCCAGCGCCTGGCGTTGCAGCGCATACCCGGCAAGCACGTCCAGTGCCTCAGGTACCAGCGGCGCAATGGCTTGCGCCGTGCGCGCGGCATGCTGCAACCGATTCAATACCTCCCTGGTGTCACTCATGACAGTTGCTCCGCCAATTTGCGCAGTACACCTTCAAGCCGCTCGGGTGTGGTAATAGCGGCGACGAACCGGTCTGGACGCACCACGACGATGCAATCGCGCACTTTGGAGAACCACTCGCCCAGGCGATTATCCACGTCCTCCACGCTGAGGGCGTCCGTGGCCGTCAAGGGTTGATGACGGCCAACGCCACTGCGCGAGCGATTGACCTGAATGAAGCGCATGTCCCAACGTGCCCAAAAAGACACCGTGTCTTCGCTCAGTTGTTCACGTGGGTTGACCCGGTACCCAAGTACCGCATAGGAATTGCCGAGCACCTCATCCAGGCGCCGACGCTGCCCTTGAGCGTCTTCGATATACGGTTGCACAAACAGCTGGCCGACCAGGTCGTCCTCGCGCAGTTCGGCACGCTCGTGATGAACCAGGCCCCTGGTGATGGTGGCCTTGGGTTTGAATTTGAACTCCAGCAAGTGCGAGCGCAGGTTGTCGACGGTGTTCACCGCCTGGAACAACCAGTCACGCACGCCGGCCATCAATGGGTTGGTCAGCCCCAATACGGCGCCCATGTTGTCGGCCAGGGCCACCAGCTCGGTGGCGTGCCCGCGGCGCTCCTGGTCGTAGCTGGCAAGGATCGCGTGGGAAGCGCGACCCTGGATGATTGCCGCCAGCTTCCAGGCCACATTGGCAACGTCGCGCAGCCCGGAGTTGAGCCCCTGCCCGGCCCAGGGCGGCGATATATGCGCGGCATCGCCCACCAGTGCCACACGCCCTTGGACAAACCGTGCAGCGACGCGTGAGTGGTGGGTATAGGCCCGTATACGGATGATGTTCAACTGATCGACCGCATCGCCGATATGCCCACGGATCAGGTCGCGGATGGTGCCCTCCTCGCACATCTTCGCCTCATCTTCGCCCTCCATCAGCATGAACTCCCAGCGCCGCTGCTGGTACGGCAGGTAGATGCACACGAAGGGCCGCTGAGGGTCGGCATGCAGTGCGGTGTAGGGGGCATCCAAGGTGTCATTGGCGGTATCGACCACCACCCATTTGCGCGGATGAGTCAGACCCAGCAGCTCGATACCGAGGGCTTTCCTTACCGTGGAGCGCCCGCCATCGGCACCGATGACATAGTCGGCGCGCAGTTGATAGACCTCGCCCCGGGCATCACGCACCTGCAAGCTCACCCCCTCGCCATCCTGCTCCAGTTCGAGCATTTCATGGCCTTGGCGCAAGGTGACACTGCTGCGCTGTACCAGGGTTTCGCGCAGCGTGCCTTCAAGCAACTGCTGCATGAAGATATTGCGCATTGGCCAACCGTAATGGGCGGTGCTCGGTTTGACCTCGGCAAAACAGACACCGCGCGCGTTGTAATAGCGCAGCGGCACATCGCAGATCATGTCACGCGCGGCCAGTTCGGCGATGCCGATACCCTGCAGCACACGCAGCGCCTCATCATCCATGCCCACCGCGCGCGGGTAAGGCAGTATGCAGTCGGCAAGTTCAAGGACGACGCAGTCGACACCGTACATCCCCATATAGTGCGCGGCTGTGATTCCGTTCGGCCCGCCGCCGACAATGACAACCTGGGTCTTCTCCTGCTTCATCGCTATTCACCGCTTTCTTGTTGTGGTTTCAATCACGCATCGCCGAAGCCGCACGCCTGTAATCAGTGCAGCCCGTCCAGCCCTTTGACATCTTCAGCCTGCAGACCGCCCAGCCTTGCATGCAAGCGACCACGGGTGGCGAAAGCCCAGATCACGATCACTTCATCCGGCGCAGGACCATCACCGAACATCAGCGACAGGCTGTCGTAGTGGGAACGCACATACAGGGCATCCTTGTGGGCCAGCGGTACATCAATGGTTGAACCCGGGCCGCCGCGCTTGCCGGTGGAAGGCACCCAGGACTTGCCGCCACCGAGCGCCAGGCGTACCGGATCGGCGGCCGGGTTGGTCAGGAATGCGTTGCCATGTTCGTACTCGCCCTGGCTGCCCACCAGGCACGCCTTGCCATAGCTGACAATGTCACGGGAGGCGGCCAGCGCCTGGATACGACGACCGAACTCTTCACCCAACAGTGGCGAGGGCTCGACCAGTTCAGCCAGCGATTCGCTGTAGCGACCGGCATAGGGGTTGGCGATCACCGCAGCGACCGCGTATTTGAACAGCGGCTCGCCATCGGCCAACTGGCCGCTTTCGTTGGCCAGGGTTTCTTCGACAAAGCTGTACCATTTGCGGATGTGATAGGTAGCAAAATTCGCGATTTTCATCAGGGTTGCCTCAAAGTGGGTCCAGTTTGAAATGTCGGCTCGGCGCACCAGCGGCCTTGAACCGGGCCTTACCGAGCGCATCGTCGTGTTCGGTTTCGAGGAAAAATTCCATGCGATTGCCGTCAGGGTCGTTGAAGTACACGCCATGGCCGATCTCGTGATCGGTGATCTTCACCACCTCGACGCCCTTGCCCAGCAACATGCCGTAGAGCTGACGCAGGGTGGTCATATCGCCGGCGATTTCCAGCCCATAGTGTTGCAGCCCAAGTCCGCCCTGATGGGCGCCAGGGTCTGCACGAATCAAGGCGATGTCGTGGTGCTTGCCGCCAAACGCCATCATCACCCAGCTCTCGCCTCGGGCACTTTCGTGCATGCCCAGGATGTCGGCGTACCAGCGCGCCGACACGTCAGGATCAGTGACCCAGAGCGATAAATGGGTACGCAGGATCTCGACCTTCATGGCGATATACCTCAGGGCTGTTTGACGATGGATTGATGCCCGGCCTTGATCTGCGCCACGGCAGGTGTCCAGAGCACATCGGCGATCTCACTGAACTCGCGCCAATGCTTGTGCCAGCCATCACCGCCATTGTCGGACGTGAACAGGTGCCCATACTTGGTCCCCGCCACGATCTGTCGCGGGTTAGCCGGGTTGAAGGCAATCGCCCAGACACAGGAGTTGGGCTGCTGCGGCAGGGGCAGCACGGTCCAACTGAGCGCGGCATCCCGGGACACCAGGATCTTGCTGGTGGTGCCGGGCGTGCCATCGGAAATACTCAGGTACAGCTCGTTCTGCGTACCCAACGGCGCGTTCATGGCACGCAGGTAGTACAGACCGAAAGCTTCGCGGCCGATGATGCCGGTCCAGGTCAGCCCCTCATCCAGGCTGCGATAGACCGCATTGACGCAGACCACCACGATGACCTTCGCACCGTGATTGGGCAGTACCACGATGTTGTGGATGTCCGAGTTGTAGTCCCACAACAACCGGTCGTCGACGCGAGTCCAATGGTCGCCGCCGTCGCGGGAATGGAACAACCCGCCCTCCTCAAGGCCGAACCACAGCTGGTTGCGGTCGCCAGGATCATAGGCGAAAGCCAGCAGGCGCGGACGACTGACGCCTTCGCAGAACTCCGGGATTTCCACCGGCGCGCGATCCCAGCCAAGGCCACCATCCAGGGTCCGCCATAACACGGCGCGCGAAGGCGCACCGGTGCCGACGAATATCCGTTGGGCGTCCTGAGGGTCGACGGCGACTTTCCACACCGTCTGCCCATTGAACGGCGAATCGACCCGCTGCCAATGGCCACCGGTGTCATGGCTGACGCACAAGCCTACGTCCGTACCGGCATAGATCACCTCGGGCGCGTCAGGATGAAAGCTCAGGGATCGGGTGATTGCATCGAACTCAAGGTCCTGTCCCAAGCCCAGGCGATGCCAGCTACGGCCATCGTCGGCACTGCGGATCACCGCTTGCCCGACGGTGGCCACCAGAAAGGTTCCGTCACTCATCACTGATGCTCCTCAGATATAGATGCCACGGGTCAAACCGCCATCGATGCCGATGGATTCACCGGTCACCGCACCCGCCTTGGGCGACGCCAGGAAACCAATCAGCCAGCCCATTTCAATCGGTGCGAGGGTCCGGCGAATCGGTGTGGAATCGATGTAGGCATGCTCGACCTGTTCTGCGGTCTTGCCCTGCTTGAGCGCTTCGCGTTCGTACAGTTCCTGGATATGCGGGGTGTCGACGACGCCTGGGTGAATCAGGTTGACCGTGATCCCCGAAGGCCCCAACTGGTCGGAGAGGGTTTTGGTCATGTGGGCGATCGCCAGATTGCGCATCCCCGAGAGCACTTTGCTGCTGCGCCCGGTGAGCCCGCCGATATTGATGATCCGACCAAAGCCGGTGGCTTTCATGTGCGGGGTCACGGCCTTGGCGCAGCGGAAGTAGCCGATCACCTTGGTGTTGAGGTCCGACAGCAACTCATCGTCGCCAGCGTGCTCGATATCATTGCGTACGACACCAGACGGCGCCGCCGCGCCATTGACCAGAATGTCGATACGGCCAAAATGCTTGTAGGCGGCCTCGACCATCTCCGATACCGCCGACATGTCATTGGTGTCGCAGAACAGCGGCAGCACTTCATTGCCGGTCTGTGCGCTGATCTCTTCGGCAGCCAACTGCAGGAACGACATGCGACGTGCACAGATCACCACCTTGCAGCCTTCTTCAGACAGAAAACGCGCCACTTCCTTGCCGATGCCCATGCCGCCACCGGTGACAATGGCCACGCGGCCTTTCAATTCCAGATCCATAGCAATTACCTCGTGTGATTATTCAGTTCAGGCCAGATCGACAAACACGCTTTTGGTCTCGGTGTAGGCATCGATCACGTTTTTCCCCATTTCCCGGCCCCAGCCGGATTGCTTGTAGCCACCGAACGGTGAGGCTGCATCGACCACGTTCCAGCAGTTGATCCACACCGAGCCCGCCTTGAGCTGAGCCGCCACGCGGTGCGCCGAACGCAGGTCACGGGTCCACAGGCCGGCCGCCAGGCCATAGGGCGAATCGTTGGCACGCAGCACCAGGTCATCGATTTCGCTCCAGCACATGACGGTCAGCACCGGGCCGAAAATCTCTTCGCGGGCGACGCAGGCACGCTCGGCGCGATCAAGAAACACGCTGGGCGCAATGAAGTGGCCGCGCTCCAGGTGGGCGGGACGCCCGCCACCGCAGATCAGCTCGGCGCCCTCTTCCTGGCCTCGTTGCAGGTAACCCTTGACGGTGTTCAATTGGCGACCCGAGACCAACGGCCCCATGCTGCTGGCCGGATCCAGACCGTTACCCAGGACATGAGCGGCGGCATGACGCTCCAGCTCCTCCAGCACCTGATCCAGCACACTGGCGTGGACGTATAACCGCGAGGCTGCGGTGCATACCTGGCCCTGGTTGTAGAAAATGCCGTCGGCGGCGCCCTTGGCCGCGCGCACGATATCGGCGTCCGGCAGGATGATGTTCGGCGACTTGCCGCCCAGCTCCAGCGAGACCTTTTTCATGTTGCTGGTGGCCGCTTGCGCGATCAGCCGACCGACCTGGGTCGAGCCGGTAAAGGCAATCTTGTCGACATCGGGATGCTGAGCCAGCGGCGCGCCCGTCTCGGCCCCCAGACCGGTCACCAGGTTGACCACCCCGGCCGGGAATCCGGCGGTCTCGATCAACTGCACCAGTCGAATCGCAACCAGCGGCGTCTGCTCGGCGGGTTTGAGCACCGCCACACAACCGGTCGCCAACGCCGGGCCGAGCTTCCACACGCACATGTTCAACGGGAAGTTCCACGGCACGATCAGCGCACACACACCCACCGGCTCACGCAACGTGTAGTTGAGCATCGGGGCACCGCTGGCCGGCGATACGGGCAGCGTGCTGCCTTCGATTTTGGTCGGCCAGCCGGCGAAGTAACGCAGGATGGTTGCCGCACTGGCCGCCTCACCACGCGCGGCGGCGATAGGCTTGCCGTTCTCCAGGGTGATCAACTGCGCCAGCTCCTCGCGGTGCTGATCCAGCAGGTCCGCCAAGCGGAACAGCAACAGGCCACGCTGGGCGGGAGACTGCAGCGCCCAGGCGCCGTTGAACGCCGAGCGCGCGGCGGCAACAGCCGCATCCACATCGCGCGCATCGCCCTGGGCGACTTCGGTCAGGGTTTCTTCTGTCGCCGGGTTCTCCACGGCAAACCGCCGGCCTGTGGCAGCATCCTGCCAACTGCCGCCGATAAACAGGCGGCCCGGTCGAGACAAAAAGGCCTGGACAGCCGGCAGCACGTCAAACTGTTTCATCATCGACTCCTTCACAGCGCCATTTCGATCAGGCAAGGACCACCGTCGGCACTGGCGTTGGCCAGCGCCCGGTGCAGTTCGGCATTGGTATTGACCGTGCAGGCCGGCACGCCATAGCCTTTGGCCAGAGCCTTCCAGTCAATGCGCGGGCTATCGAGCACCGTCAGGCGCAGGGCCTGCGGATCCATTTCGGTCATGCCGAAACGCCGCAGTTCGTTCTGCAAAATGGCGTAGCGATGGTTGGCGGCAATCAGGATCACCACCGGCAACTGCTCGCGGGCGATGCTCCACAGGGTTTGGATGGTGTACTGGGCGCTGCCGTCGGATTGCAGGCAGAACACGCGATTGCCCCGCTGCGCCAAGGCGGCGCCGAACCCCACCGGAATACCCTGACCAATCGCGCCACCGGTATTGGTCAATACCCGATGCCGCGCGGCGCGGGCGGAGGCGGTGAAAAATGGATAACCGCAAGTGCCGCCTTCGACCGAGACAATGCTGTCGTGCGGCAGTGACGCAGCCAACACTTGCCCGATGGACTGCGGTGTGAGTTCGCCATGCCCGGGCGGCAGCTCGATACCCTGCGGGGTCGGCACATGGGCAGGCGCACCCAAGGCATCGGCCAGCGCGGTCAACGCACCGGCAATATCGTCACCGACATCGGCCAGCGCCAACAGACGCTCACGCTCGGCGAGACGCGACGGTATGCCTTCGTAACCGAAATAACTGATGGGCTCCGGCACGCCCGCGCAGACGACCAGGTCGTACTGTTCGAGAATTTCAATCGCCACTTCCGGGAAATACGGCAGGCGATCCAGGTCCGGCAAACCGCCGCCACGGTAGCTGAGCCGTGGAAAGGTCTCGGCAAACAAACGCACGCCAGGCAGTTGGGCCAAACGACCCGCTGCCTCCAGGCCCGCGACCGACAAACCCTCATCGCCGACGATGAACACCAGGCGCTGGCCGTCACGCAGTGCCTGTGCCACGACCTCGACCCGATCACCGGCAAACCGGCGAACCGGCGCGCGCAACGCTGCGAACACGCCGTTGTGCGCCACGGCCTGGGCTTGCAGGTCCATGGGCAGGATCAAACTGGCGATTTGCCCTTTGGCCTGCCACGCCGCGCGCACCGCTTCCTGCAAATCCTCACCGATACCCGACGCCGTGCGCGAGGTGCGCACCCAGCCGGAGACAGTACCGGCCAGGGCCTGGATGTCACTGGCCAATGGCGGATCGTAGTTGACATGCCATGAGGCGTGATCGCCGATGACATT
The DNA here is from genome assembly GCF_900105475.1 of Pseudomonas asplenii. NCBI lineage: Bacteria > Pseudomonadati > Pseudomonadota > Gammaproteobacteria > Pseudomonadales > Pseudomonadaceae > Pseudomonas > Pseudomonas asplenii. The sequence goes on from NZ_LT629777.1 coordinate 5,378,746, forward strand.
GACGATGGGGGTATTGGCACGACGCGCGTTGTGCAGGTTGGCGATGCCATTGGCAAAGCCTGGGCCCAGGTGGGTGAGGGTCATCGCCGGTTTGCCAGCGATCCGGCCATAGCCATCGGCAGCGCCGGTGCATACCCCTTCAAACAGCGACAACACCGGCTTGAGAGACGGTGCGCTGGCCATGGCCGCCACCAGAGGAATCTCGGTGGTCCCGGGGTTGGCGAAGCAGTACTCGATACCGCTTGCCGCTGCCGCATTCACTATCAGTTGCGCACCATTCATTTTCAGCCCTCTTGCTTGAGCATTTGCAGTGATGAGATTTATCACACACAAAAAACCAATCAACAAGCATTTTATTTATATTTGTCTCAAATATTGAGATTAATACGGTTTTTATTGCTCATAAAATCGACTCGATATTGCGTTTTTCTCTCACTGCGGTAGTGTTGCGCCAGCGCTTGGCACTCGCGCGGATTGCCTGATCAACACCGCTACGCAACAAACACCCTTCCCTTTCTTTTAGGAACACAATGAGCAGCCTGAGCAAATTGCTGAGTGTCCTGGACCTGTTCGGTCCACAGACGTTGAAGATCGACCCCGACACCATTGCCGAACGCATGGGCCTGTCACGGGCGACCGTGTACCGCTACGTCAAGGACTTGTGTGACAGCGGCCTGCTGACTCGCGTGGACGCTGGCAGTTACGGCCTGGGGCCGCGTGTCATCGAGCTGGACTGGATGATGCGTCAGTACGATCCGATCCTCCTCGCCGGGCGCGAGTTGATGCACGAACTGTCCGCACAGACGGGCCTGGCGGTGTTTGCCAGCGTGTTTTATGACGGGCGCATCATCAACACCTACATTGCCGAACCCACCGACACCTATCACTTCGCGTTCGGGCGCGGGCAACCGTTACCGTTCTTTCGAGGGGCACAATCGAAGGTGTTGATCGCCTTTCAGAAAGGCCGCCGCCTGCAACGCCTGTTCGACGAGCACATGGCCAACGACCCCGACAGCCCGTATGACTGGGCAGGCTTCTCCAGGGCCGCAAAAAAGATCCGCAAGGACGGCTACTGCCTGACCCACGACGAACTCAACCTGGGCCTGACCGGCATCGCCGCCCCCATCATCCAGGCCGACATCGACGAAGTGGTCGGCAGCCTGTCGGCCGTCGGCAACACCCAAAGTTTCAAGCTGCTGCGCCAGGAAACCGTTGTCGAAATGGTGATGGATACGACACGACGGATAGCCGAAAACATGCGCAATCCGCCGCCCTCTGCTGCCCTCTAGCCGATGATCAGAACGGCACGGCCACCGTCAACTGGCTGTACAGGTTGGTGCCATTGCCGCCGACTTGATTGCCACCTGTGGTCGAGTCCTGCTTGGGTTTGTAGAGCCCCACCAAGGGCGTGATGATCAAGTGCGGGTTGACCGCCCACTCGGCGTACACATCCAGCTCGTTGCCGTTGAGGTTCAGCGCATTGCTTTTACGTACCGTGGCGTAATCGAAGTACAGCGCACCCAGGGTCAGGTTTTCCAACGGAGTTGCCTTCAGCCCGACGTGCTGGATGCTGGTATTGGTGTTGAACGGCCCGGCGTAGTTGCCGGCCACCTCACCCTGGAACCAGGTGCCGTAGCCCATGCTCAAGCCGGTGAACAGCGCATCCCACTTCTGCGAATAGCGGGTATAGCGATAGGTCACCTTCGGCGCCCAGGGGGTGTCGGCGAAAGTGTAGCCCGCTTCACCGTACCAGGCTTTCTCGGGGCCCGTGTCTTTGTCCTGCCAGGCATACTCGAACGCCAGGCTGACGTTCTTGATCCCCGCATCGCCCTCACCGCGCACGCTGTAGACGTTCATGCCCTTGCGCTGACGCTGAAAGTCGCTGGCCCACTGATCGTTCACGTCGATGCCATGTATCCAGGTCAACCCGATCGTACCCGGCTGGGTGGTGTAATCCAGGGTACCGGCTGCCAGTTCGGTTTCAGCCTGGACACGGTTGTCGGACTTGAGCCACAACAGGCTGCCATGCAGGCCATCCTGACCGCCCAGGCGCAATACCGCAGTTTGATCGAACGCATGCCGGGCTGCCAGATAATAGGCGCCCCCACGGTTCATGGTTCCATTGGCCGGGCCCTTGCCCAGGTTAAGACCATCATCGTTGATCAGGAACCCTCGACCCACCTTGACGACTTGGCGGCCGCCGGAAATATCGACCCCGTCCTTGCCCAGCGCGGGAAACAGATCACCGGAACGCCAGCCCAGGTAGGCGTCTTCTATCTTTGTTGTGCGCTCGGTGCCGAGGGAATTGCCACCGGGATCGCCATCACCCCAGGTGGCAGAACTGACCAGGGCAAATGCCCCGTACGCGGTGCCATTGCCGCCCAAGGCCTGGTCGCCGCTCAAGCCATATTTGATATAACCCTCACGCCAGCTGGAACCACCTGAGGTGCCATCGTAGTTCTTGCGACTGTTGAACTGGCCGTACACAGCCGTCATGTCCGCGTTGAGATGACGACTTTCATCACTGTACAGCTCATAGGCGTGCGCCTGATGGGTAGCGCCAAGCGCCAATGTGCACACAAGCGTGCACCCGAATACGGGGTTACCGGATGGATATCGCATGGTTCAAGCTCCTTGTTCAGCATCACGTTTACACACGAACAACAGTTGCTGGCCGGTGAATTCCAGTAGCCCCTCCAGACCGAACTCGACGCCGAACCCCGACATCTTGCTGCCACCAAACGGTGTGTTCGGCTGGATCTGCGCGTGGCAGTTGACCCAGGCAACGCCGCTCTCCAGGCGACTGGCCAAGGCCTGCGCCTGCTCGACATCCGGCCCCCAGACGGAGCCGCCCAGGCCCATGTCACCGGCATTGGCACGCTGCAGTACATCCTCGACATCCTGGTAAGCGATCAAGGGCAAGACGGGCCCGAACTGCTCCTCGTCGACCAGACGATGTCCGTCGGTCACGTCCGCGACCAGCGTGGGCGGATAGAAAAATCCGGGGTGCTGCAAGCGCGTACCACCGCACAGCACCCGCGCACCGTTGGCCCGTGCGTCGGCGACCAATGCCTCCACAAGTTCCAGTTGTTCAAGGTTCTGCACCGGCCCGAAGGTGACACCCGCCTCAAGACCATCACCCACCACCTGCCGCGCCGCAATGCGCGTCAACGCATCGGCAAAGGCCTGGTACTGCGACTCATGGATGTACAGGCGCTTGAGAGCCGCGCAGGTCTGGCCCATGTTCAGGAAGGCGGCCTGGAAAATATCTTCAGCTACCGAGTCAACGGGTGTGCCCGGCAATACGATTGCCGCGTCGTTGCCACCCAACTCCAGGGTCAGGCGCTTGAGATTGCCGGCGGCGCCACGCATTACACTTTGTCCGGTGGCGGTGGAGCCGGTGAAGACAATCTTCTGGATGCCGGTGTGTGCGGTGATCGCACTGCCGAAACCCTGCTCCCCCGTCACGCAGTTGATCACGCCGTGAGGCACATGGCGGGCAATGATTGCCACCAGGCCCAAGGTGCTCAACGGCGTCAGGCTCGACGGTTTGCTGATCACGCAGTTGCCGGCACGCAGCGCCGGCATGATGTGCCAGACGGCAATCATGAACGGCCAGTTCCACGGGGTGATCGACGCCACGACCCCCAAGGGTTTGCGATGCAGTTCGACCCGTTGGGTCGGGGTTTCTTCCACCAGTTCCACGGGAATCTCTTGCGCGGCTGCATAACGGGTCCAGGCGGCGGCCCCCATGACCTCGGAAAACGCCAACTCCAGCGGTTTGCCCTGCTCCAGTACAATCAACCGAGCCAGCGAGTCAGCTTCACGCTCGATATCTACCGCGATTGCCAGCAAACGCTCACAGCGGTCAGGGTGAGTGCTGTGCCGCCAGCTTTTGAATGCGGCCTGCGCAGCCTCCACCGCCTGGTCGAGTTGTCCCAGGGAGCCCGCCGGGCATTGGGCAAATGCCGCACCGGTGGCCGGATTGATGACGTCAAACTGCCCCTGTTCACCGGCGACCTGAGCCCCGTTGATGAGCATCTTGTAATTATTCATTTGCAACCTTCCTTTCACACGCTGACGAGCCAGGCCGAGGAACGGCTGACCGCTATTGTCCAGAGAATCGGGGGTATCGAGGATTGCCTCAGAGCTTGTGGCTGCCCAAGGCGAGAAAGCGTTGTGGCGAGATTTTTCGCAGGCGCGCAGCGAGCACAACGCCGATGATCAGGGCCACGGGAATAATGGCGCAGAGACTATAGGACAACAGTTGGCTGGCACCGGTCAGCACATCGAAATGCACCACGGCCAGCACTAATACGAGCACCAACGCCAGGCACGAAAACCCTGGCAGGATGCGCCCGCGCCAGAGCCCTACGCCCAGCTCGGGATGACGGTAGAAGTAGGCGCACACCGCAACCGAGGTCAGCGCCATCAGCAAGATGACGCAGAGTGTGGCAAGGTTGGAGAGCCAGGCGAACAATTGCAGAATCGGGTCGGCATCCATCGCCGCGAAAAACAGTACCACCACCGCTGCAATCAGGCTCTGCAACGCCGACCCCATATGCGGGCTCTGATGCACTCGGTGAGTGGTGCCCAACAGACTGTGCAACAAACCGTCACGGCCAACGGCATAGAAATAACGCGCGGCGGCGTTGTGAAACGCCAGCAGCCCGGCATAGGTACTGACCATGAACAGCACACGGATAATCTGCGTCAGATGCGGGCCGACAAAGTGGTCAGACATGCCATAGATAAACGTGGTCGGGTCTTGCAGGGCCTGGAGCATCGGTACGATCTTGTCCGCGCCCACGCCAACGATCATCGACCACACCGACAGCGCATAGAACCCACCAATCAACAGCACCGAGCAGTAAGTGGCAATCGGGATAGTGCGCTGCGGATCCTTGGCCTCCTCGCCATAAATGGTCGTGGCTTCGAAGCCGATGAAGGCCGCAAAGCAGAACAGCAGGCCGATCGACGGAGTGCCACTGAATACGTGGCTACGATCAAAGGCGTCAAGGTTGATGCCACTGTCACCGCCGGATTTGAGAATGGCAATATCCAGGATCAGAATCGCCAGGTACTCGGCAATCACCACCACCGAGAGCACCCGCGCGGACAGATCGATCTTGCGATAACCGAGTATCGCAATGCTTGCCATTGCCATCAGCGAGTAAGACCACCAGGGCAGCACCAGCCCGAACACACTTGCCATGGTGCCACTGACGACTCCGCCGAACATACCGTACAGCGCGACCTGGAGAATGTTATAGGCAAACATCGCCAACACTCCGGCAGCACCACCGGCCAGGCCGCCCAGACCACTGGCAGTGAACGCATAAAAGCCGCCGGCGTTGGTCAGGTGGCGGGACATGGTGGTGTAACCCACCGAAAACGCCAACAGCACCGCCAGGGCCAGGAGCAGCAAGGCCGGAGTCCCGGCACCGTTGCCCAGCATGATGCCGATCGGAAAACCACCGGCAATCACACTCAGCGGGCTCGCCGCCGACACCACGAAGAAGATGATGAAGCCCACACCCAGGGCGCCACGCTTGAGCTCCGTGGAGCCGTTGACCGGAATAGATACACTCATTTTATTAACCTTATTGTATGAGGCAGTCGCTTTAGGGGTGGCCCGAAAAACTCCATCGGTGCCGGTTAGCGTTTTGTTTTAGTTGCGCGCTGAATTTGATGCTATGCCCGCCCCCAATCCCCTCGCTATCCCAAATCGGTAACATTCGAAGCGCCGCCCCAAAACAGTTCAACCCGCCGCTGACAACCCGAAAGCTGTTGCCGATTCGGGATAGTCGCCGCCCGCCCCCTGCCCGCATGCTAACGTCGCCCGCGCTCTACCCCGGATGCCGGCAAACACAATAAGAGCGAGGGCTCGGTCCGCCCCCCAGCGTCGCCAAATCCCTCAGTAGGAAGCCCCAGCCATGCGTCTCACTCACCTCACCATTCAATGGCGAATCACCCTGCTGAGCGGGCTCTGCCTGTTGGCGGTGGTGGGCGCACTCATAGGCGCCAGCGTGTACCAGAATCAGACCAGTGCAACGCTGCTCAAAGAGCAAAGCAGCCAGTTGCTCGGGCAGGCGGCGTTAGAGCGCTTGCAAGCTCAGGCCGTCGCACATGGCCAACAGGTGGAGCGTTTTTTCAACGAAACCGCGTTGTATGGCGAAGGGTTCGCGCAGCAGGTGCTCCAACTGCGCAGTCAAACGCTCAATGGGCGCCTCACGGTCGAGCAATTACGTGAAACACTGATCAGCGCGGCCCGTGAAACACTGAAAAACCGTGAAAAAGTCCTGGGGCTGTACGTCATCATGCTGCCCGATGCACTGGCCGGTGCCGACGCCGAGTGGCACGACCAACGCGCCCTGGCGGGGAATGAAACGGGCCGATTTGCGCTGTATTGGTCACAGAGCCAGCCCGGGCGGTTGGTACAGGAGGTACTGACCGAGGCACAAATCAGCACCAACACCGCACCGCCCGGCAGCCCAGCGGCAAACCTCTGGTACACCTGCCCCCAAGCGCAAAAACGGACCTGTGTGGTAGAGCCCTACACCAGCGAAGTGGAAGGTCAAAACGTCCTGATGAGCAGCATTTCTGTACCCCTGATCGTCAACGGCAAGGCAATCGGCGTGGTTGGCATGGACGTCAGCCTCAATACCTTGCAAAAACTGGCTGCCAACCTCGGCCAGGACCTGTATCAGGGCAACAGTGAAGTGACCATTCTGTCGGCCTCGGGCCAAGTGGCAGGACGCAGTGGTGAGGTCACGGGAGACACTTACGATATACGCCAGGCCGTGCAAACCGTGACGGGCGATCCCCCCTGGCAACTGGTGATCAAGGTCCCGCAAGCCTTGGTGCAAGCCCCGGCGCGACACATGCAAAGCGAACTGGACGACAAGCGCCGTGAGTCCAACTGGCTCAACCTCGGCCTTGGCATCGTTGCCAGCAGCCTGGGCATGTTGCTGATCTGGCTGGCCGCTTATGGCGTGACACGCCCCCTGCTCAGGATGGCCGGGCTGCTCGATGCCATCGTCGAGGGCGACGGTGACCTTACCCAACGTCTGCCCGCCGGACATCACGACGAACTGGGTCAGCTATCCGATGGGTTCAACCGTTTCCTGGACAAGTTGCAGCCCATCATCCGCAACATTCAAGCCGCGTCCCTGGATACCCGCCACAGCGCCGATACGTCGTCGGCGATTGCCCGGGAAATCAGCGCGGGCATGCAGCGCCAGTATCATGAGGTGGAACTGGCGGCTACCGCACTGCACGAAATGAGCGCCAGTGCCCAGGAAGTCGCCCGCCACTCCCACAGCGCCGCAGATGCCGCGACCGCCGCAGAAAGCGCAAGCCGATCAGGCCAGTCCGTGTTTTCCGCGGTCGAGCGCAGTATTGTGAGCCTGGATGAACGTTTGGAAAGCACCCTCAAACACGTCAACGCACTCGCCGATAGCAGTACCCAGATCGGTCAGGTACTGGACGTCATCAGCAGCATCGCACAGCAAACCAACCTGCTGGCCTTGAATGCGGCCATCGAAGCGGCCAGGGCTGGCGAGCAAGGACGCGGTTTCGCGGTAGTGGCCGATGAAGTCCGACACCTGGCCAGCAACACCCAGCATTCGGTCGAACAGGTGCGCAGCGTGATCGAGACCCTGCAACAGCTGAGCCTTGAGGTGGTACAAGGTACCCAACTGAGCCGCGAGCAAGCCGGCGGCAGCGTGATTCAGGTACAACAGACCCGGGTGGCACTGGAGAGTATTTCCAAGGCCGTGGACATGATCGAACAGATGAATCAGCAGATCGCCAGCGCGGCCCTGGAGCAGAGCAGCGTCGTGGAAGACATCAGCCATCGGGTCAGTGACATTCGCGGTATCAGTGAAACCCTCACCCACCGGATGAACGATGCGTCAAAGGCCAGTGACGCACTGCATCAAATGGCCAATCACCAAGAGCAACTGGTCGGTCATTTCCGGGTGTAAGGGACAAGCGCGGCAGTGCAGCCGGCGAGGGTCGCGCGGGCAGTATGAGACGGCAATTCCGCAAACAGAGCCTGGTACTGCGCCGCAAAATGGCTCAGGTGATAGAAGCCCCACTGGGCAGCGGCATCACCGATCGAGAGGTCGGCTGCACGGGTGGACATCAAGGTCCGCCGTACGCCGTTGAGCCTTACGGAGCGCAAGTAATTGAGCGGGGTCATCTCGGCCACCGAGTGAAAGCTGTTCTGTATCGTGCGTCGACTCACCTGGAGTCGCTGGCACAACTCGGTCACGCTGGGCACGTTGATCATTTGCGCAGTCGCCATGCGGTGGCATTTTTCGACGATGAAACTGCGCGTGGAGCTGGGAATGCGCTGCTGCTTGTCACAGGCCGGATCGGTCATCAGTTGCAACAGCTCGCCGAGCATGGCCTGCTCCAGCGCCAACTCCCGATCTGGCGTACTGTCGAGATCTTCCTGCGTCAGGGCCTGGGAGAACAACGCGAGCAATCGGCTCCGAGCCTGCGTGAAGCGCTGGGGAGAAACCCGGATCACCGGCTGGCGCAGCAACAGCTTGAGTTCCTTCGCCGACGCCGTTCGCTCCAGCGCCTGCTCGAACAATTCACGCTCGAAGGTGATGGACAGCAGCTCCATCCCCATCGGCATGTGGAACATGAACTCCTCGCCACCGTGAAGAAAGAACAGGCTGCTGTCATCCACCTCTCGCCCCTGCATTCGAATCGAACCCGGAACGTTGATCGGTACGGCAAAGCACATCTTGCCCTGAGGTGATACGCCGTGCTGCACGACACGCTGGTTGATCCGTTCGAGAAACAAGTGACTATCGGCCGTCGTCAGTTGCATGAGCGAACTCTCGGCCGAGCCGGCGGTTAACTGGCTGTAGTCCTGACTCCACTGCTGGACGGTGGCCGCATGAACATGGATGTCATGAAAATGGCTGATCGTCTGGTTTCTCATGGGGTCGCAAGCCTCGGCCAATATTCCTGTGTTCAGATCGCCCTCGCGTTTGATATTCGCACATAGCACAAGTCCTGCAAGCTGTTTGTGGAATCGACCTGGCGCTGGAATGTACGTGCTCATGTGCCGATTCGGGTTACCGGCCCGGAACCTGCCCCGCAGATGATCGGCCTACCTGAATCAACATTCCAGAGAGACCGTCATGAGTGAATCCACCCTTGAATCCCTGCACTTCGCGGATGCTCCGCGGATTATCTCCAGCACCCTTCCCGGCCCCAAGACCAGTGCAGCCCTGGCGCTGTCGGCGAATACCGAGTCGATGGCACGCGGCGGCGGACGCATGCCGGTGGCCATGGACCGGGCGTTCGGCGCAACCTTCATAGACCCGGACGGCAACACCTACATCGACCTGTCCGCCGGCGTCGGTGTCAGCAGCGTGGGCCGGTGTCACCCGAAAGTGGTGCAGGCCATCCGCGACCAATCCGAAGTGCTGATGCACGCCCTGGAAATCAACAGCACCCGACGCACCGAGCTGGCCGCCAAACTCTCCGAAATCGCCCCCGACGGCTTGCGTGGCGACTGCATCACCTTCTTCACCCAAAGCGGCAGCGATGCGCTGGAGGCCGCGATCAAATTCGCCAAGCGCATCACCGGGCGGCACCAGATCATCGCTTTCCATGGTGGCTACCACGGTGTCTGGAATGCCTCGGGCGCTCTGACCACAGGCACGGCCTACCGTAAAGGCTATGGCGCCCAGATGGGCGGAGTGATTCATGCACCCTACCCTTATGCCTACCGCTTCCCCTTCGATACCACCCATAAAAGCGCCGAACAAATCGCCGGCGACTACGTGGACTACCTCCTGAACACGCCCTACACCGCCGCCGACGATGTGGCTGCGGTGATCGTGGAGCCGGTGCAGGGCGAAGGTGGCTACGTCCCTCCCTCACCGGAATTCCTCCAGCTTCTGCGCAAGGCCTGTGATCGCAGCGGGACGTTGCTGATTGTCGATGAAGTGCAGTCCGGCGCGGGCCGCACCGGCAAGATGTGGGCCGTCGAGCACTCCGGTGTGAAGCCCGACATGCTGACCTTCGGCAAGGGTATCGGCAGCGACCTGCCGATGGCGGGCCTGATCATGCGCTCGGACCTCGCGGCCAGGATTCCTGACGGATCGATGCCCAATACCTTCGCCGCCAACTCACTGTCCGCCGCGGTGGCGCTGACCAACATCGGCATCCTCCAGGATCCGGAACTCGACCTGCTCAATCGCGCGCACACGCTGGGGCAGGAGGCGCAGACCTACATCCGGGGTTTCAACAGCCCGTTTGTGGGTGAGGTACGTGGCCGCGGCCTGATGATCGGTATCGAACTGGTCGAGGACCCAAACACCAAGGCACCGCTGGAACCGCACAAGATCGGCCAGCTCATGGGTTATCTGCTGAACCACGGGGTGCTGATGATTCCGTGCGGCCGCTACAGCAACGTCATGCGTGTCATGCCCTCGTTGACGATCTCGCGCTCGCTGTTCTTCCGGGCACTGGACATCTTCCGTGATGCCCTGGCCTCCCTCGAGGCCTGAGCCGGGTATATCCGAGCACTCTCCATCACCCATGGATCCTAAAATGACTCAGCACTTGAATCACTTCATCGAAGGCGCATCCTGCGAATCCTCCGACGGTCATCGCATCGAGCTCGTCAACCCCGTGACAGAACAGGTGTACGGCAGCTCCGCGCGCGGCACGGCTGCGGACGTGGACCGAGCCGTGAGCGCAGCGCTCGCTCAACTGGAGCGTGGCGCCTGGCGCCAGCTCGATGGTGCCCAACGCGGTCGCCTGCTGTTGAAACTGGCTGACCTGGTCGAACGTGATGCCGAGTACCTGGCCGATCTGGACGCCGACACCATCGGCCGCTCACCGCTCGAACCACGTCGAATGGACCTGCCCAACGTGCTCGCCAACCTGCGCGCTGCAGCCGGCTGGGCCAACCAGCTTGAAGGACGCACCATTCCCAGTGGCGGCTACTTCGGCACCCCGACCCTCTCCTACACGGTGCGCGAGCCCGTGGGCGTGGTCGGTGCCATCGTTCCCTGGAACTCACCACTGATGATTACCGTCTGGAAGCTTGCGGCTTTGCTGGCTGCTGGTTGCACCGTGGTCATCAAGCCCTCGGAAGAAACACCACAGTCGGCCTTGCACCTGGCCGCACTGGCTAAGGAAGCGGGTTTCCCGGACGGCGTGATCAACGTGGTCACCGGCTACGGCACGGAGGTCGGCCGGGCTTTGTGCGAGCATCCGCACATCGCCAAGATCAGCTTCACCGGCAGCCCCGAAGCCGGGCGTGAGATCCAGCGTACCGCCGGAGTGCTGTTCAAGCACGTCTCACTGGAACTGGGCGGCAAGAGTCCACAGATCGTCTTCGACGATGCCTCCTTCGACGATGCACTGCGCGGCTGCTCGCTCGGTCTGTTCGCCAACCAGGGCCAGATTTGTGCCGCCGGCTCACGCATTCTCGTACAACGCCACATCGCAGAGCGTTTCGCCGCAGCACTTGCCGATGCGGCACGCGCCGTCAAGGTCGGCGACCCTCGCCAACCCGGCGTACAGATGGGGCCGGTGGCCAAGAAAGCGCAGTTCGATCGAGTCAATCGTTATATTCAACTGGGTATCGACCAAGGCGCCTCGCTACTGGCCGGTGGCGTATCGTCCCCTGAGCAGGGCTGGTTTGTCCGGCCGACGATCTTCGCCAATGCACGCAACGATATGGCGATTGCCCGGGATGAAATCTTCGGACCGGTCGGCACGCTGATCACGTTTGACAGCGAAGAGGAAGCGATCGCTCTGGCCAACGACTCCAGCTATGGCCTGGCGGCCACGGTATGGACCACTGACCTGGTGCGAGCGCACCGCGTCGCGGCGGCGATGAAGGTCGGTGCCGTCGGTATCAACTGCTGGAGTCCGCTGGACGCCAACCTGCCCTGGGGCGGCGTCAAGACCAGTGGTATTGGCCGTGAAGGCGGATTCGGCGGCGCACTGGCCTACACCGAGGAGAAGGTTGTCACGGTATTGGTGCCCACCTGAGAACCACCCGAGCCCTGACACTCCCCCCTCAACGCCTGGTGCCATAGAGGGGGGCATCCCTGATGCCCTGATGATCAAAAGAGAGACTCCGATGAGCTCCACAAATCAAAAAACCATTGATCGGTATCCGACGTCCCTGCGGCTTTTGCATTGGGCACGTGCCGTGCTGATTGCAGGTCTGCTCTGGGTGGGCTGGCATATGACCGGACTGAATGATGAAGTGGCGAGCAAATACACGCTTTATTACCCTTGGCACAAATCCTTCGGCGTGTTGACGTTTCTGCTCGTCCTGGCGCAGATCGCCCTGCGCTGGCGAACCCCGATCCTGCCCAAGCCGCCACTCACGCTGGCCGCACATGAGCGATTTTTTTCGCAACTGGTGCAGCGTGCCATGTATGTGCTGATCGTGATCGTGCCGTTGATGGGCTACTCGATGTCGAGTACCTACACCCTGAGTGATGGGGTGTTCTTTTTCGGGGTGAACCTGCCGGAGCTTCTGGCGAAAAATGACGATTGGTTCGTCGTCTTCCAGTGGCTGCACAAAGTCTGTGCCTACACCCTGCTGGTACTGATCCTGGTGCATATCACGGGTGCCCTCAAGCACCGCTTTTTCGACAAGGACCCTCGCAACGATGTGCTTCGCCGCATGCTTTGACCTGACCGCCTGGCTTGCTCCCTGAACAGGAGCAAGCCTTGTCATGACCCCCGGATTGCTCAGGCATCCTGTAACGCACGTGGACGATGGCTACGCGCTTCGGCCTCCGGCGCCTTGGCGGCCTGCAAGTGGAAGTCGAACGCCAGCTCGGCAAAACGTTCGCCTTGCACGCCACGGTCACGCGCCGCCGCCGCATCCTCGACAAAACGCAGATCACCGATCAGCCCGTCACGGGTGGCATAGGCAAAGTCATCCCACAGGTACTGGTCACCGGCAAAGTTGATCTGCGTGGTCAAGTGACGGTGCCCCGGCGCCGAGATAAAGAAGTGCACGTGCGCCGGGCGCTGACCGTGGCGGCCGAGCTGATTCAGGCACTCCTGGGTCGGCCCGCGAGGGTCGCAGCCATAACCCGACGGCACGATGGAGCGCGCACGGTAACGGCCCTCGGCATCCGTGACGATACGTCGGCGCAGATTGTACTCGGACTGGGTCGAGTCGAAGTACGAGTAGGTACCCTGGGTATTGGCGTGCCAGACATCGACAACGGCACCGGCCAGCGGCTTGCCGTCGGCATCGAACACCTGGCCCTGGAGGAACATGACCTCGCCCGGGGAGACACCATCGTCCATGCGCGCTTCGCCTTGCGTCAGCGGCGCACCGGCCACATACAACGGGCCTTCGATCGTACGCGGGGTGCCGCCGGTCAGGCCGGCTTCAGTGTCTTTGGCGTCCTGCAGCAGATCGAGGAAATGCTCGATGCCCAGGCCCGCCGCCAGCAGGCCGGCCTCGTTACGGCCACCCAGGCGATTGAGGTAGTCGACTGCATGCCAGAACTCATCCTCGGTGATTTCCAGGTCTTCGATCAGCCGCGCGGTGTCCTGCAACACGCGCAGGATGATCTGCTTGAAGCGCGGGTTGCCTTCGGCATGGTTCAGCCCCGCCACTTCCTTGAAGAACGATTGAATCTCGGCAGTTTGGGAAATTTTCACGGTCATCATGCTTACCTCATATTTGTTTTTGTCGAGTACACGGGTGCAAATCAGCGGTCGTCGCTGTGAATCGAGGAAGGATGTCGGCACAGGCCGTTCACCTCGATGTCCATGTAAGGAAACAGCGGCAACTGCATCAAGGTATCGTGCAGCGCCTCGACGCTGGGCACATCGAACACACTGTAATTGGCGTAATGCCCGGCAATGCGCCACAGGTGGCGCCAAGTCCCCTCGCGCTGCAGGCGCTGGGCCAGTTCCTTTTCATCGGCCTTGAGGCGAGTGGCCTTGGCCGGCTCCATGTCGAGCGGCAGTTTTACGGTCATCTTCACGTGGAACAGCATGGGTGGACTCCTTGCTTTCGATACAGTTTTCAGCGGCGGGCGAAGCGCTCCAGGCGCTGCTCGTCCAGGGTCAGGCCAAGGCCCGGGGTACGTGGAATATGCAGATGGAAGTCGTGATAGCGTGGCGGCTCGTTGACGATTTCTTCGGTCAACAGCAATGGGCCGAATAGCTCGGTGCCCCAGGTCAATTGGCGCAGGGTGAGAAAGGCATGGGCCGAGGCCAGGGTACCGATGGAGCCTTCGAGCATCGTGCCGCCATATAAGGCGATACCGGCGGCTTCAGCGATGTGCGCGGTACGCAGCACAGCGCGCGGTCCGCCGTTCTTGGCTATTTTCAAGGCGAAAATGCTCGCAGCGCCATCGGCGGCCAGGCTGAAGGCGTCTTCGACGCTTTCGATCGATTCGTCGGCCATGATCGGCGCGGGACTGCGTTGGGTAAGGCGCACCTGACCGCTGCGGTTGATGCGCGAGATAGGCTGCTCGATGAGGTCGATACCGTTGTCGCCAAGCACCTGGCAGGCGCGGATAGCCTGGGACTCGTCCCAGTACTGGTTCACATCGACCCGCACGCTGGCGCTGTCGCCCAGCTCGCGCTTGATCGCCACCACATGCTTGAGGTCTTGCTCTACCGGGTTGGCACCGATCTTCAGCTTGAATACCCGGTGACGGCGGATTTCCAGCATATGCTGGGCTTCGGCGATGTCACGGGCGGTATTACCGCTGGCCAGGGTCCAGGCGACCTCGAGGCTGTCACGCACCCGCCCACCCAGCAGCTCACTGACCGGCAGCCCCAGGCGCTTGCCCTGGGCGTCGAGCAAGGCCGTCTCGATACCCGACTTGGCAAAGGTGTTGCCCTTGGCCAGTTTGTCCAGCTTGAGCATGGCGGCGTTGATATTGTCTGCCGGCAGGCCGATCAACGCTGGCGCCAGGTGCTTGTCGATATTGGCCTTGATCCCCTCTGGGCTTTCGTAGCCATAGGCCAGGCCGCCGATGGTGGTGGCCTCACCGATGCCGACCACGCCATCGCTGCAGCGCACGCGCAATACCACAAGGGTTTGCTGCTGCATGGTGTGCATGGCCAATTTGTGCGGACGGATGGTCGGCAGATCGACGATAATTGCGTTTATGTCTTCAATCAGTGCGTTGGTCATTGGTGCCACGTCTCGTCAGGCAGGGCTGCAAGTCACAGACCCCACTATGCATTTACTTGATTAATCAAGCATTGCGCGAGACGCTAGCACTCGTCCAATATCATATGAATCTTCCACCATACCCTGGAGGTCTGATGGAGCTTCGCCACCTGCGTTACTTCAAGGTCCTGGCCGAAACCCTCAACTTTACCCGCGCCGCGCACCTGCTACATATGGCTCAGCCGCCGCTGAGCCGGCAGATCAGCCAGCTCGAAGAGCAGCTCGGCACCCTGCTGGTGGTACGCGAACGTCCGCTGCGGCTGACCGAGGCGGGTCGGTTCTTCTATGAGCAGACCTGCACCGTGCTGCAGCAGTTGGAGAGCATCAGCGACAATACTCGCCGCATCGGTCAGGGTCAGCGCCAATGGCTGGGCATCGGCTTTGCCCCCTCCACCCTGTACACCGTGCTACCGGATCTGATCCGCGAGCTGCGTCAGGATAGCGAGCTGGAGCTGGGCTTGAGCGAGATGATCACCCTGCAGCAGGTGGAGGCGCTTAAATGCGGACGCATTGATATCGGCTTCGGGCGCATTCGCATCGATGACCCGGCCATTCACCAGCAGGTGTTGTGCGAAGACCCGCTGGTTGCCGTACTGCCCAAGGGGCATTCGCTGGCGGGTAATCCGCTCAGCCTCGCGCAACTGGCTGGCGAGGCGTTCATTCTCTACCCGGCTAATCCTCGGCCCAGTTATGCCGACCATGTAATGGCCCTCTTCGCTCACCACGGCATGAGCATTCGCGTCAGCCAGTGGGCCAACGAGCTGCAAACCGCCATAGGGCTGGTGGCGGTCGGAGTGGGAGTGACCCTGGTACCGGCGTCGGTTCAACAGCAGCACCGCACCGATATAGAGTACGTCAGCCTGCTCGACCGCAATGCGGTCAGCCCGATTATCCTCAGTCGGCGCAAAGGCGATGTGAGCCCGATCGTACAGCGCTGCCTGGCATTGATTTACGCGCAGGCCATTACAGATGGAACCGGCCCACTTCCTGTTTGAGTCCTAGCGCCAACTGATTCAGATCACTGCTGGTACGCATCAGGTCTTGCACGGACAGATTGTTCTGCTCGGCCATCTGTGCCGATCGTTCGACATTACGTGCGACGTCCTGACTGGCCACTGTCTGCTCACGCAAGGCCAGCGAAATCTGTTCGACGACCACGAGTACCTGGCCAGAGCTTTCACTGATTTCGGTAATCGCCTTGCCAGCCGATTCCGCCATTTCCACTCCCTGGCTGACCTCCATCACACCGCTGCGCATACTCTCCACCGTCTCGCGGACACCGGTCTGGATCTTGTCGATCATGCTGGCAATTTCCTTGGTCGATTTGCCAGTGTTCTGCGCCAGCAACCGTACCTCATCGGCCACTACGGCAAAGCCGCGGCCTTGCTCACCGGCCCGAGCAGCCTCAATGGCAGCGTTGAGGGCAAGGAGATTGGTTTGATCGGCAATGCCCTGAATGACGCTGATGATGGTCGATATCTGCTCGGAATGCTGGCCCAACTCGGACACTTTGCTGGACGCATGCTGCACGGTCTTCGCAATACCGTTCATGCTGGTCAGTGTGTTCTGGATAACGGTGGACCCATCCAGCGATTGCTGACCAGAGCGCTGAGCGAGTCCACCGGCTTCGCCCGCGTTATTGGATACATGGTTGATACTGACCGTCAGTTCTTCAACCGTGGCCGCCATCGCGGATGCTGAGTTTGATTGTTCACTTACCGCGCCGGACAGCTGCTGCGAAGCCCCGGAGATCTGCTGCACGGACTCAACCAATTGAGTGGCGGCTTGATTGATCTGCTGGATCATTTCCCGTAGGCGAGTTTGCATACGATCGAATGCCTTGGGCAGTTCATCGCTGCTGCTGGTATCAATCACGGTGTCCAGTCGACCTTCGGCAACTGCCGTCGCCGCGTCTATCGCCAATTGCAGGCGGGCGCGAGTGGTACGGCCTAAACCATAGGCCAGGATGATTGCCAAAAAGGCAGCGGTCAAACCACCGACCACCAGAATCATAATCGCGTGATCCTTGGCGTCGTTCATCTCTTGAGTCCGGATTGCCAACAGCGATTCTTCGGCCTGCGACAGTTCTGCCAGGATGCCGCGCATGCCATCCATTTTGGCTTTGTCGGCGCCACTGCTTATGCGCTGAGTGAGGGCGTCATCGGAGTTGCCACTCTGTGTCAGTTGACGCCGTTGCGCAATGATCGAATGAATGTCGTCGTCCAGCCAACGTGTTTGTAACTGTGCCAATGAAGCCAGTCGTTTCTGTTGCTCGGCGTTATCGATTGTCAGTGCTTTTAACGCCGCCAAGCTGCTGGAAAACTTGGCTTCGCCAGCGATCTGAGGTTCAAGAAAGCTGTCCTTGCCAGTAATGGCGAAGCCGCGCATGCCGGTTTCGATATTGATCAACTGCTCAAGGGCAATCTGGGACTGAGTTAACACCTGGTAACTGTGAACATTGCTGTTGATTGCGTTGTCGACCTGCCCAAAACCACGATAGGCGCTGAGGACCAGGATACCTAGCAGTACCACGATGATGGCGAAGCTGAGGTAGAGCTTTTGGGAAATACTGAGTTTGCTATACATACGTATGCACTCGAATAGTGGAGCATCCTTGGTCCGGGCTTTTGGTTTTTTTGCAAAGATGCACTAACACTATATAGGCGTTACCATTTTTTCGGCTGTTTCGGGCGAAACTTGAGGGCGTCTTGCAATGCCACCGGTTGAACAGTGGAAACTTTAATTACCTGCTCTTTCCCGGACAGCAGTTTGTCCGAGATTGATCACTACCAGGATGTTTCATCTTGCGCACATCCTGGCAGCGTAAGCTCTTTCTGTCCTCCCCCAACCAGAGCCGAAAACCTTGACCTCCTCGTTCAAAACCATCAGTTCCCTCCTCGGGAACGCTTTTGCACTCGCCTTGATCGCACCCTGCGCCCTGGCCAGCACCTTCGTTCATCCGGGCGCTCTGCATACCCAGGCAGACTTCGATCGCATGAAGACCCAGGTGACCCGACAGGCGCAGCCATGGGCCGATGGCTGGAGCGTACTGATCAGGAATCCGCACGCGTCCCTGAACTGGAAACCCCGAGCCCAGAGCGTGATTTACCGGGGCTACAATGGGACCGACAAAGAGAACTACTCACTGCTGTTCAACGACGCGGCGGCGGCGTACGCCCTGGCCCTGCGCTGGAAAATAAGCGGTGACATCACCTACGCTGAGAATTCCATCGCCATTCTGGATGCCTGGGGCAAGACCCTGACCAGGATCGACGGCACCTCCGACAAGTTCCTGGCGTCCGGTATCTATGGCTATCAGCTGGCCAATGCAGCAGAAATCATGCGCACCTATCCAGGCTGGCCCGCGCAGGATTTCGACCGGTTCAAGCGCATGATGCTCACCGTGTTCTATCCGATGAACCACGACTTCCTCACCCACCACAACGGCGCCAGGATCGATCACTACTGGGCCAACTGGGACCTGGCCAACATGGACTCGCTCATCGCCATCGGCATCCTGACGGACCGTCGCGATCTCTATGACGAGGCCATCGAGTACTTCAAGCACGGCGAAGGTAATGGCGCCCTTGATCACGTCGTGTGGAAGCTCTATCCGCAGGGCCTGGGACAGACTCAGGAAAGTGGCCGCGATCAGGGCCACAACACGCTCAATGCCGCCGAGTTGGGTGCGTTCTGTCAGATGGCCTGGAGTCAGGGCGATGATCTGTACGGCTACGAGGACAACCGCGTCCTGAAAGGCATTGAGTACATAGCCAAATACAACCTGGGGCAGGACGTGCCTTATACCCCCTACCACAACAGCGACGTGACCCAGAACGTGATTGCGGACAAGGGCCGCGGCGACACCCGCCCGGTCTGGGAGCTGTTCTACAACCACTATGTGGTGCTCAAAGGCCTCAAGGCCCCCTACGT
The DNA here is from genome assembly GCF_900105475.1 of Pseudomonas asplenii. NCBI lineage: Bacteria > Pseudomonadati > Pseudomonadota > Gammaproteobacteria > Pseudomonadales > Pseudomonadaceae > Pseudomonas > Pseudomonas asplenii. The sequence continues at coordinate 5,397,893 of NZ_LT629777.1, forward strand.
CACGGCTGCCGCCGAAAAGGTTCGGCCAGAGGGCGGTGGCGGCAACTACGGCCCCAACAGTGGCGGGTATGACCAACTGGGCTACGGCACCTTGACCTATACGCTCAAAGCAAAGCCATGAGGCGGTGTGCTCGTCATCCCCTGACGGGTGACGAGCAAGTGGCTGGCCACTCACTGTTCAAGCTTGCCCGGGCGCCGTAAGCCTTGACCACGTTCCGTTATCAACCACGCATGGCTTTCCAGGCGCCCTCAAGCGTCGGTGCTGGACACAGGCCTCACACGACCAAACAACAACGTATAGAGCACCGGCACCAACCCCAGCGTCACCAGGGTACCGAGCGCCAGCCCCCCCATGATGGTGATCGCCATGCCTTTCCAGAGCGGGCCGGCGAACAGCATCAGCGGCACCAGGCCAACGATGCAGGTCAACTTCGTCATCACGATGGGCCGCAGGCGCATCACCGCGGCCATCACCACGGCGTCATGCAGTGACACACCGTCCGTTGACTGTGCCTCGATGCGTTCGAGCAGCAACACCGCGTTGTTGACGATGATTCCGGCCAGCGAGAGCAGGCCGAAGGTCGCCATGAAGCCGAACGGGTACCCCGTGAGCAGCAACGCCACGGCCACGCCGATCAGTACGAACGGCACACTGGCGACGACAATGAACAACTTGCGGAACGAATTGAACTGCCAGATGAACAGCAGCAGGATCGCCACCAGGGCGTGCGGCAGGTATTTCAGCAAGGCCTGGTTGGCCGCCGCCGCATCTTCGATTTCCCCGCCCAGCTCGATCCGGTAACCGGCAGGCAGATTCAGGGCCGCCACCTGGGGAGCCAGGCGCTCGACAATCGAACTGGCCGTCAATGACGGGTTATGCCCCACCACGGTGATCGCCCGTTGCAGGTTGCGGCGCTGAAGGGTCGAGGGCTCGAACTCGCTGCGTAGCGTCGCAATCGCGGACAGGGGCAATGCCGCCGCACCGTTGGCCGGGAAGATCAGGGTGCTGCCCAGATCCAGTCCGGACGAACCGGTCTCGCGGGCGACGATCGGCACCACCGTCTCGCCATCCTGCAACGATGACACCTGGATCCCGTCGTTGCGCAATTGCAGGGCCTGGGCGATATCCGTACTGCCGACGTTGGCCAGCCGAGCCTTGTACGGGTCGACCTGCACCGTGTAGCGCGAAAGACGGGTGCGCCAGTCGTTGTGCACGTCCTCGGTGCCGGGCAAAGCCAGCAACGCCGCTTCGAGCTTGCCGGCGACCTCGCGCAGCACCGCTTCATCCGGACCGATCACCCGATAGATCACCATGCCGGCCTCGGTACTGCCCATAGAAAAGCGCTTGGGCTGTGCTTCGACTTCCGGGTGCTCGCTCAACAGGTAGCGGCGCGTGCGCTCGATGACCGCGTCCAGGTCGGCGCCTTCGCGAACACTGACCGTGAAGTAGGCAACCTCAGGGGCCGGCAGCGGCGGATTGAGCCCCAGAACGATACGCGGCCCACCGCCGGCGACATAACCGATGCTGTCCAGGACATCACGGTCACTGCTCAGCCAGCGACTGATCTCCCGCACCGCCTGCAACGTCGCGCTGGAACTGCTGCCCGGCTCCAGCGTGAGCGGAATCTGGAACTGCAGGCGATCCGACTTCGGCAAAAAGTCATAGGGCACGTGCATCAGCACGACGACCGCTGCCGCCAGCAGCCCCAGCATGCCGGCAAGAAAGCACTTGGGGTAATTCAGCAACGCGCCGATCAGACGACGATAGCCCCGGTAGAACCTCGAATCGTAATGGTCCGAGTGCCCGTGGGACTGCACCCTGGTGGGCGCCTTGGCGAAGTAGCAGCACAGTAGCGGCGTCACTGTCACGCTGAGCAGCCAGGACCCGAGCAGCGTGATCGCCAGGACCGTGGCGAGTGAGCGCAGGTATTCATTGGTGCTGGTCTGGCCCAGAAAAAACGGCGAGAACGCCAGCACGATCACCAGGGAAGAGGTCAGCAACGGAATCATCAGGGTACGCCCGGCCTCTTCGGCCGCCGAACGTCGATCCTGCCCGAGGTGCATCCGCCGCTCGATGTCTTCGGCGATGACAATTGCATTGTCGACCA